>NZ_WOEZ01000027.1 GCF_013177735.1 Paraburkholderia elongata
ATCAGGTGGCGAAGGCGGGTATTGCGCGTACGTTCCAGAACATCCGTTTGTTCGGCGGCATGACCGCGTTGGAAAACGTGATGGTGGGGCGCCACGTGCGCACGAAGCACGGCCTGATCGGCGCGGTATTCCAGACGCCGGCCGAGCGCAAGGAAGAGCGCGAGATCAAGGAACGCGCAGTCGAACTGCTGGAATACGTCGGCATTGCGCAGTACGCGGACTACACGTCGCGCAATCTGTCGTACGGTCACCAGCGCCGCCTGGAAATCGCCCGCGCGCTGGCAACGGATCCGAAGCTGCTCGCACTGGATGAACCGGCTGCCGGCATGAACGCAACGGAAAAGGTCGAACTGACCAAGCTGCTCGACAAGATCCGCAGCGACGGCAAGACGATTCTCCTGATCGAGCACGACGTGAAACTGGTGATGGGTCTGTGCAACCAGATGACGGTGCTCGACTACGGCAAGGTGATTGCGCAAGGTCTGCCTTCAGACGTGCAGAAGGATCCGAAGGTGATCGAAGCTTATCTGGGTGCGGGGGTCCACTAATGGCTACGGCAATGTTGAAAATCAAGGGCCTGCAGGTTAATTACGGCGGCATCCAGGCAGTCAAGGGCATCGACCTCGAAGTCGCGCAGGGCGAACTGGTGACGCTGATCGGCGCGAACGGCGCGGGCAAGACCACGACGATGAAGGCGATCACGGGTCTGAAGCCGTACTCGGCAGGCGACATCGAGTACATGGGCCAGTCGATCAACGGCATCCCGGCGCACGAACTTCTCAAGCGCGGTCTGGCTATGGTGCCGGAAGGCCGCGGTATTTTCGCGCGCATGTCGATCGTCGAAAACATGCAGATGGGCGCTTATCTGCGTAACGACACGGACGGCATCAAGGCGGACGTCGATCGCATGTTCGGCTTCTTCCCGCGCCTGAAGGAACGCGCGACGCAGTACGCGGGCACGTTGTCCGGCGGCGAGCAGCAGATGCTGGCAATGGCGCGCGCGATCATCAGCAAGCCGAAGCTGTTGTTGCTGGATGAGCCGTCGATGGGTCTGTCGCCGATCATGGTCGAGAAGATCTTCGAAGTGGTGCGGTCGATCTCAGCGGAAGGCATGACTGTGCTGCTGGTCGAGCAGAATGCGCGTCTCGCCTTGCAGGCGGCGAATCGCGGCTACGTGATGGACTCGGGTCTGGTCACGATGTCCGGTGACGCGAAGCAGATGCTCGATGATCCGAAGGTTCGGGCGGCTTATCTGGGCGAGTGAATCCAGGGTGGGCGGTAGGAAACGAGGGTTCCGTCACGATAAGGCAGTCGGCTATGATGGCTTTGTCAGGTTGCGGAGTTGGTCGCGTAAGACTGCATGATGAAGAAACCGAAAACGCTCCATCAAGGCCAGCGTTTTCCAGCCGGCGTCGTTGGTTGCGTGATGCGCTGGTACTCCCGCTTCCAGTTGAGCTTGCGTGACATCGAGGAGTTGCTTTTTGAGCGCGGCATAATCGTGACGTATGAGTTGATCCATTGCTGGTGCAATAAGTTCGGCGGCGGCTTCGCTCACTGGGTGAAAGCGGCGCGCCGCAAGCCGAGTGGTACTTGGCATCTTGACGAGATGTACGTCACACTGCGCGGCGAACGCTTCGTCGCGTCGCGCGAATTCTGTGAACTCGCCCAAAATCCATCGACGGATTTTTTGAACAACGGGATCACCTGTCATCGCCTTGTCTCAAACTCATCAACTTGACAACGCGCCGAGAACCACTCTTGGGCTTCTGAAATGAAACCACGAGCTGCACGGGAGAGTGGTCGCCTGGCGTCGTAGGCAACCAGCACTTGCTGTAGTGGCAAACGATCGGTGATCGGCCTATGAACCAGCGGTTTTCCATCGTACGCGTAATCACCGAACGGACTTGTGTAGGCGATCGCCACGCCGAAACCGTTCGCCACCATGCTTCGCTGCATCTCGAAAGAACGCATTTTCCCTAATACAGACGGAGACAGGTCGTGGAGTTGGAACAAGCTCAAAATGTATTTCCAGCTGTCTTCCTGGTCGCTCAACACCAGCGAGTAGCGCGCCAGTTCAGCAAGGCTGACGGATTTGCCGCGAGTCAGCGGATGATCGGCCGGCAATAACGCGTATGGCTCCAACGTACGGAGTACCTCGACCTCGACGTCGGGCGGAAGGGCGATGTTATAGGTCAGCGCAATGTCGATTGCGCCTTCGACCAGCCTTCGACCGAGTGCATGAAACGATTCTTCACGCACAGTCGCACGGATGTGCGGATGGCGTTCCTTCAGGCGGTGCAGTAGGGCGGGCGCGCAATACGGAGCAAGGTCTTCGAAGCAGCCGACGTTCACCTCGCCGACAAGCGCGTCCTCGTCAAAGGCAAGGCCCTCAAGCTCTTCCATTTCGGCGACGATTCGCGCGGCCCGGGTCAACACGGCGCGACCGAACGGAGTCAGGCTGACACCAGCGCCGCGTTGCCGCACGAACAGCGGCTGACCCATCACGTCTTCGATCTGGGTTATCGCGACTGAGATAGACGGCTGCGAGACATTCAGTTCGTTGCCCGCCAATGTCAGGTTTTCGTGACGACCGGCGGCAAGCGCGTATCGCATCTGACGCAGGGTCAGTCTCATAAGATTTTCCTATTTGAAAAATACGATCTTATTATTTTACACGCGAATAATCGCTACTGATGATCAGTCATGCCAACACGGAGACACCTCACATGACTACCTCAACCTCTAATTTCTCTATCACTGAAGATCAGGTTTCGGCGTTCGCACGCGACGGTGCAATCTGCTTGCGAGGCATCTTTGCCGATTGGGTACCAACGCTTGCAGCAGGTATCGAACGCAATATGAAGGAGCCCGGCATCTACGGATCTGACATTGCTAGCGGCAAGCCGGGCAAGTTCTTTGACGACTACTGCAACTGGCAGCGCATACCCGAATTTCGGGATGCCGTTATGAACTCGCCGGCAGCGGCGGTCGCCGCAAAAGTAATGGGTTCGAAGACCGCGCAGTTCTTCCACGACCATGTCCTGGTCAAGGAAGCGGGCACGCAAAAGGCGACGCCCTGGCATCAGGACATTCCTTACTATTTTTTAAGCGGCGAACAATCGGTTAGCTTCTGGATACCGGTCGACCCGGTCAAGGAAGCGACCCTCCGCCTGGTCGCGGGCTCGCATCGCTGGAGCAAAATGATTCGCCCGGTCCATTGGGTTGATGACAGCAGCTTCTACGGCGGGGAAGACAAATACCGGGACGTACCTGATCCCGACAACGAGGAAGGAACGCGTGTCCTAGAGTGGGAAATGGAGCCAGGCGACGCTGTGCTGTTCAATTTTCGCACCGCTCATGGCGCGCGCGGAAACACGACGACGGCTCGCAGACGCGTGATTTCTCTGCGCTGGATCGGGGATGACGCCCGCTATGCGAGCCGACCAGGTAAAACCTCGCCGCCGTTTCCCGGGCACGGCATGGCCGACGGCGACCGACTGCGAGAAGACTGGTTTCCCGTTGTCTGGACCGGCGGTACAGACGCTGGCGCTGCCTCGTAAATCGCTTGTTCAGGCAGTTTTCTTGGGTTGCCGGGCTTTGAAGTCGTAATTGCGCAACCGTGCCGGCACGGTCGAACATGCCTCGTCCGCCTCCATCTATGGGTCACTGATGCGAACTATAACTTTGGAAAACTCGCTTACGTGGAGCGAGATAGCGGAAATCGCGGATGGTGCGCGTTTGAAACTGTCGGAGTCGGCCCGTGCCCGCGTGATCGCTGCGCGAAAGATCGTTGACGCGGTTGTCGCTCGTGATATCCGAAGCTACGGATTAAACACTGGCGTTGGCGCATTCCAGAATGTGCGGATTGACCGCGACAAGCAGCGTCAGATGTCGCGCAATGTCGTCATGAGTCATTCAGCCGCTGTTGGCGCGCCGCTTGGCATCGCGGAAACACGCGCAATTATCGCGGCGCAGGTCAACAACTTTGCCCACGGATATTCGGGTGTGCGCATTGAGGTGGTCGATCATCTCCTTTTGCTGCTAAACGAGGGCTGTACGCCGGTCGTCCCCTCGAAGGGATCCGTCGGCTATCTCGTTCATATGGCCCATATCAGTGCGGTGCTGATCGGCGAAGGTTTCGCCCGGATCGGCGATGAGGTGTTGCCTGCGTCTGAGGCATTCACCCGTCTCGGTAGGACGCCCCTCGTTCTTGATGCCAAGGAGGGCCTGAGTCTCGTCAACGGTTCGCCGTGTGCGACTGGACTGGCTTCTTTGGCGCTGGCCCGTGGCGAACACCTGCTCGACTGGGCGGATGCGATTGCGGCCCTCTCCTTTGAGGCATTGTCCGGCCAACTCGCTAACTATGCCGAGGAATCGAAGGAACTCCACCGATCGCCGGGCCTGAATGACACGGCTGCCGTCCTGCGCGCGTACCTTGGAGACAGCAAACGGTTGCTCAATGCGGGTGGTAGTCGGACGCAGGATGCGCTATCGGTGCGAGCGATTCCGCACGTGCACGGTGCCGCACGAGACGCGTTTACATACGTCAAGCGTCGTGCAGCGGGAGCTTGATTCCGTGACCGATAACCCCGTGGTTTTTGGCACATCCGGAACTCCGATTGTCAGGATGGAGGCCAACGCAGTCGCCGCGGGGGTGGGTATTGCGATGGACACACTCGCCATTGCCATTGCGGAAGTCGCGGCGCTTGCGGAACGGAGACTCGATCGGATGGTGAATCCGCTTGTCAGTGGCCTACCGGCTTTCCTCGTTGCGGAGGAAGGGGTGCGTTCCGGGCTGATGATCGCTCAATATACGGCAAGCGCGCTGGTCAGCGAGAACCGGCGTCTGGCAGCCCCCGCAAGTCCCGATAACGGGATTAGTTCGGCGTTGCAGGAAGATCATCTCGCCCATGCTACCCCGGCCAGCTTGAAAGCGTTGAGCATTGTCGAGAACTTCGCTTATATCCTCAGCATAGAACTCGTTTGTGCGACACAGGCGGCAGAATTTTTCGACCGAAACGAACTCGCGTCCGCAACGCACGCCTTGTTCCGCCGGGTTCGCTCTCTGGTGGAAAGTTACGATGACGACCGCCCACTCGCGCTCGACCTGGAACGTATCAAAACGCTGCTATTGGAGGAGTACCCGGACCGACAACGTGATGATCGGCGAGTCGCTCGCGTGAGTGCATCAGCGTCAGGTGTTTTCGCTAACTAGTCTTTGGATTGACCGGACATATTGATCAACCCATGCTGGCGATTTCATCTGTCTGGATAGATCGCCTGGTTTTCCTCCCTAATCAACGCTTCGGACTCTAACCATGAAAAAGCTTCATGTGAACCAGCAAAGGCTCGACGTCATCCGACGCGGCCTGACGTCGCAGCAAAACCATGTCATTGATGAATTCGCCGCCTCCCACATCAGTCGACGAGACTTCTTGCGTTTTGGCAGCGTGTTCGGTGTGGGTATCCCGGCCATTAGTGCAGCGCTCGGTGCATTCGGACTCACGGAGTCCCCGAAGGCACTAGCAGCCGGTAAACCCGGTGGGACGATCCGGATCGCACTCACAACGCCGGCGGCGGCAATCGATCCGGTCCTCTCGGCCGATGGCTCGTCCGCGACGCTGCTGCAGCAAACGGGCGAATATCTGATCAACGACAATCCTCAATTGGTCCTTGAGCCCGCACTCGCCGAAAGCTGGTCGCCGAACACCGATGGCAGCGCATGGACGTTCAAGATTCGCCGAGGCGTCAAGTTTCATGATGGTAGTTCGATGACCGCGGACGACATCGTTGCGACCTTCGACCGGCTGACCGACCCAAAAAATTCGTCAAACGCACTTACGGCGTTCGCGGGAACGCTATCGAAAGGCAATACCAGGAAGGTCGACGACTACACGGTGGTTTTCCATCTCGACGGACCGAACGGAAACTTCCCGTATTACGTCTCGTCGGACAACTACAACGCGATCATTTTGCCGCGAAGCTATTCGGGCAACTACGAGAAGACGTTCGTTGGTACGGGTCCGTTCAAGCTGGAAAAATTCACGCCAAAAGTCAGTGCATCGTTCGTTCGCAATCCAGATTACTGGGGCAAGAAGGCGCTCGTAGACCGGACCACGTTCAGCTTCTATGCCGACTTCCAGTCGCAGATGCTCGCCATGCAGGGGCGGCAGGTGGACATTGTGGCTCAGGTACCGGTCCAAGGCGGCCAGGCGCTGATCCACAATCCCGCCGTGCGTCTGATCACCGTCAAGTCGAGTTGGAACAATCAGGTGCATATGCGCTGTGACGCCGGCCCGTTCAAAGATAAACGAGTGCGTCAGGCATTGGCCTTGAGTCTGAATCGGGAGGGCATCATCAAGGGGTTGTTGGGCGGCATGGCTGACATCGGCAACGACCACCCGTTTGCACCGATCTTTCCGTCGAGCGATCACAGTGTTGCCCAGCGTAAGCAGGATCTTGCGAAGGCCAGGCAGTTGATGGCAGAAGCTGGCCTCGCAAACGGTTTTTCGACAACGCTAACCACCGAGCAATACATCGAGATACCTGCCTATGCCCAGGTCATTCAGGACTCTGCCCGACAGATCGGCATCGCGATCAATTTGAAGGTGGAAAGCCAGGATAGCTATTACGGAAAGGCTGTTTTCGGGCAATCCGACTGGCTTGATTCGCCACTGGGCATCACCGACTATTCGCATCGAGGCGTTCCTAATCTGCTTGTGTCCGAATTGACCTCTACAGGGGGCTGGAACGCGGCCCACTTCAAGAGCCCCGAGTACGATCAACTTGTCGCGCAGTACATCGCAACACTTGACCTTGGCGCCCAGCGCGCAGTGGCCGGAAAGATCGAACGACTGTTGCAGGATGAGACACCCGTCATATACGGCTATTTCTCAAATTTCATTACTGCGACGACTCCGAACCTTAGCGGGGTGGTCCCGACGGCCAACAACCAGTTGTTCCTGAACGGTGCGTCATTCTCCTGAGAGGGGGCGGCGACACACCCAAAAGAGGGAATGCAATGCGCAACATGCTTCAAGTTCTAGTCTGGCGGCTGTTCCTCGCGCTCGTCACACTCTGGCTGCTAAGCCTGATCGTGTTCGCCGGCGCTCAGGTTTTGCCGGGGGACGTCGGCCGCACCATGCTCGGCCCACTCGCTGACGCGCAAGCGGTGGCCGTACTTAATCATCAACTCGGTGTTGATCGCCCGCTCGTCGTGCAATACGTATCCTGGATCGGCAAACTGCTTCAAGGCGATCTCGGGCAATCGTACTCGTACGGCGCGCCGGTGAGCAATTTTCTCGGCGATGCTTTAGTGAACTCACTCAAGCTTGCAGCGGTGGCGCTCGTCATTGTCGTACCGCTTGGCATTGCCGGTGGTGTGTGGGCCGCACTGCGGGTCGGGCGAGTGGTCGATCGTCTCATTTCGATCGGTGGTTTGACAGCATCGGTCATTCCTGAGTTTGTCTCGTCAATCTGCCTGATCCTGGTGTTGGGTGTCTGGCTGAATCTGCTACCGGTCTCGGCCGTCTGGCCACCGGACGCAGGCGTATTGACGCAGATTCATTACCTTCTACTTCCTGCCATGCCGTTTGTGTTTTCGTTGTTCGGGTACCTCGCAAGAATGGCCAGAGCAGGAATGGTCGAAGTACTCGACTCGGATTATGTCCGCACTGCCGTGCTGATGGGGCTCCCATTCAGAACCGTCATCTGGCGTCACGCGCTGCGCAATGCGCTGTTGCCGAGCATCAGCGTCGTCGCAACGCAGGTTGGCTACCTGATTGGAGGCTTAATCATCGTCGAAACCATCTTTCACTATAACGGGATCGGCGGGCTGATCTATACCGCGGCGCGTGCCAAGGACTTTCCAATGCTCGAAGCGGGTGTACTTTGCATTGGCCTGATCTACACGATATCGATGCTGCTCGCCGACATTCTGTACGTGGCCCTCAATCCTCGGATTCGCTCGGGAGCTCGCTCATGACCCAAATTACGCAAGCAACAGCGCTCCTGTCGACCCGGCGCAACAGCTTGAGCCGGCGACCCAGAAGCTTCGTGTTGCTACGCTCACCGACTCTTATCGTGGGGGCGCTAATCCTTGCCTTTTGGGTCTGCTGCGCGACGTTCGGCAGTCACCTGACGCCCTATGATCCGTTAGCCACCGATATGCTGAATGTGCTTTCTCCGATCTCGCCGCAACACTGGTTCGGCACCGACCAACTTGGGCGCGATGTGTTTTCGCGTGTCATTGTCGGTGCTCGCGACGTCCTGATCGTCGCTCCACTTGCGACGCTCCTGGGCGTCATGCTCGGGACGGTCGGTGGACTAACGACAGCCTATTTCGGCGGGATCGTCGAGGTCATGATGAGCCGTGTTATCGAAGCTCTCCTGGCACTGCCTGTCGTTGTGGTTGCCCTGCTGGCACTCGTTGCCATCGGACCGTCAAATGTCACTGTTGTGATTGTGATCGGTGTCGTATTCGCGCCCAGCATTGCGCGCACTGTCCACGCCGCAGTTCTCTCGGAGCGCTCGCTCGAATACGTCAGCGCAGCCCAGATGCGTGGCGAGAACTCGCTCTACATCATGTTCATCGAGATACTGCCGAACGTCAGCGCCCCGATCATTGTCGAAGCGGCGGTGAGACTTGGCTATGCGATTTTTACCGTTGCGTCACTCAGTTTCCTCGGCTTCGGAATCCAGCCGCCGTCCCCTGACTGGGGGCTCGCGGTATCGGAGAGTTATGGTCTGCTGGCCGGCGGGTATTGGTGGACAGTCGTATTTGACGGGCTTGCGACCGCCTCGCTGGTTGTCGGCGTCAACCTGATGGCGGATGGTGTCGAGGGAGCTTTATCGTCACGATTGCTAAAACGACAACCGACAATACCGAGGTACTCCGCATCGAGAACCTGCATGTGGACTATGTCGTACGCGGACGCCGGCTGGCGGTACTGCGTGGACTCGACCTGACGATACGTAAGGGCGAGGCATATGGTCTTGTTGGGGAGTCTGGATGCGGCAAATCGACTGCTGCGCTGGCTGCGGTTCGATATCTGCCGCGCAACGGGGTCGTCAACGCTGGGCGTGTGATGCTCAACGGGACCGACGTGCTCCGTGCCGATGCAGCGGCGTTGCAGGACTTGAGACAGCACGCTGTCTCAATGGTTTACCAGGATCCGGGCCGCGCGTTGAACCCTGCTATCAAGGTTGGGCGACTTCTCAGCGAAGTGTTCGAAGTCACAGGGGTAGGCCGCAGACAGGCGAAGGAACGTGCGCTTTCGATGCTGGAAAGAGTGCAGATCGCTATGCCGTCACGCGTCATGGATGCCTATCCGCATCAACTCTCCGGAGGGATGCAACAACGGGTGATTATTGCAATGGCTCTGGCGAAGGAGCCGTCGCTGCTAGTCCTCGACGAACCGACAACCGGACTCGACGCAACAGTCGAGGCTGGTGTAATCGATCTGATCGCTCACCTTCGGCAGGAGTTCGGTACATCCGTCCTGTTCATCAGCCACAATCTCGCCGTCGTCGCACGGTTGTGCGACCGCGTCGGAGTTCTGTACGCAGGAACGCTCGTTGAAGAAGGGCCGGCTCGGGATGTGCTGGATAGTCCGCACCATCCCTACACGGTTGGGTTATTGCGATGCCTGCCTCGTGCTGACTTCCGCAAGGGCCGCAACCGGCTTGAAACAATTCAGGGCTTCCTGCCGCCCATAGGCGCCGCTTTGCCAGGTTGTGTATTCGCTGATCGCTGCGCGCTCGCCGACGAACGCTGCCGGACCACACCGCCGGAGATGGTTTTCCGGGACGCTACACCCACTGGGGCAGGCGCTGGTCGAGGAAGCCGTTGCTACTACGTCGAACGCGCCGCCTCAATGTTGTTGAAGCCGCCGGTGGCGGGCCCCGGACCAACGGAAATTGATCGCAGCGGACCGCCGGTGCTGCGCGCGATTAACCTCTCAAAGACTTTTGTGACGGGGGGCATCGCGTCAATGCGCTTGACAATGTGTCGTTCGATTTGTGGCCTGGCGAAACGCTTGGACTGGTGGGTGAATCGGGTAGTGGCAAATCGACACTTGCCAAGTCGATGGTTGGCCTGTCGTCCTTCGATGATCGAAGCGAACTGCAGTTGCGAGGCGAGCCACTCGTTTGTCCTACACGAAAGCGTCGCCGCGACCAGATCAAGGCCGTGCAGATGGTGTTCCAGAATCCGGCCTCCGCATTGAATCGCTCGCATAGCGTGCACGGTATGGTCGGACGCGCACTGGGGCGTCTGGCGGGGCTCAAAGGCAGTGCGCGCGAGCGCCGCTTCACCGAGCTTGCCGAAGGGGTGCGGCTGGGCGAGAGGCATTTTTTTGCGCGACCCTCCCAGCTCTCGGGGGGACTCAAGCAGCGGGTAGCGATTGCGCGCGCGTTCGCAGGGAACCCCGACCTCGTCGTTTGCGATGAACCGACGTCGGCGTTGGATGTCTCGGTGCAGGCGGCCATCCTGAATCTACTTGTCGATTTGCAAGCAGAGCGCCGCGTCAGCTATCTCTTCATCTCGCATGATCTCAACGTGGTGCGTTACCTGTCGGACCGGATAGCAGTGATGTATCGCGGAACGCTGGTTCAGATTGGTCCGAGCGAAGCACTCTTCTCCGAATATCAGCACCCGTACACGGAGATGCTGCTCGCGGCGATGCCGAACATCGAAGATAGAGATCGATCCTGCGGTGGTAGCCGGACAACGGCCGAATCGCGTACTACCGTGCTCCACACGTCCGGTTGCATCTTTCAGGCTGTATGCCCGCGCAAACTCGGTGAGGTATGCGAGATGGTTCGGCCGCCGGAACGCGTTGCGAGTGACTACCACACGATCCTGTGTCATCTACCTCTCGAGAAATTGCGAACAAGGCCCTATGCGGTTGACGTTCACCCGGAGTTGACTAGTTTGGGTTCGTAGTTTTCGTCCTGTGTTCTTTATGGATCTGCTTGTTCTCAAGGAGCTTGTTTACCGTGCGTTCATACGAATGTGATAGCCCGGCGGCGATGGCTCGAATTGTCATTATCTCGATGCTAGCCGACGCCGAGTTTGGAGCGGAGGAAGTCACTGCTATTGCGCGAGTCACGATCGCCCCCTCGCTCGGTCTAAGCGGCGATGAGTTTGCGGTGACGGTACAAGCGGTGCGCGAGGATCTTTCTTCTGGCATCGACTTCGATTGGGGAGACGTTCGCCCCCTCGATCCTGAACTGATTAATCGACTTGCCGGCGAGGTACACGATGCGGATCTTCGCATGAAGGTGAGGAATTTGTGTAACGTCGCGCTTCACATGGAGAACGATGTTCTGAAGGGCGACGCGCCGGTCGTACGCGCTCTTTCCACGGTTTGGAAGTTGCTGCCGCTACGAACACAGTGAATCTCCAATTCTTGTCGGCAATCCGTGTCAAATCTTTGCCGAGAGTTTGGCCGGCTTAGAGTTGTGACTCATTGATTGAATTGACATTGCTCAGGATATTTTTTATGAAAACCAAAGCAGCAATCGCCTGGAAAGCCGGCGCCCCGTTGACGATCGAAGAAGTGGATCTGGAAGGCCCGCGCGCCGGTGAAGTGCTGATCGAAGTAAAGGCGACGGGCATCTGTCACACCGACTACTACACGCTCTCGGGCGCCGACCCGGAAGGCCTCTTCCCGGCGATTCTCGGTCACGAAGGCGCGGGCGTGATCGTCGATGTCGGCCCGGGTGTCGGCACGCTGAAGAAGGGCGATCACGTGATTCCGCTCTACACGCCGGAATGCCGCCAGTGCAAATTCTGCCTGTCGCGCAAGACCAATCTCTGCCAGGCGATCCGCGCGACGCAGGGCAAGGGTTTGATGCCTGATGCAACGTCGCGTTTCTCTCTGGATGGCAAGCCGCTGTTTCACTACATGGGCACGTCGACGTTTTCGAACTACATCGTGGTGCCCGAAATCGCGGTCGCGAAGGTGCGTGAAGACGCGCCGTTCGACAAGATCTGCTACATCGGCTGCGGCGTGACGACGGGCGTCGGCGCGGTCGTGTATTCGGCGAAAGTGGAAGCGGGCGCGAACGTGGTGGTGTTCGGTCTCGGCGGCATCGGCCTGAATGTGATCCAGGGCGCGAAGATGGTCGGCGCGGACAGGATCATCGGCGTCGACATCAATCCGGGCCGCGTCGAACTCGCAAAGAAGTTCGGCATGACGCACTTCATCAACCCGAACGAAGTCGAAAACGTGGTTGACCACATCGTGCAACTCACCGATGGCGGCGCGGACTATTCGTTCGAGTGCATCGGCAACACCAGGGTAATGCGCCAGGCGCTGGAGTGCACGCACAAGGGCTGGGGGCAGTCGTTCATCATCGGCGTGGCGGCAGCGGGCGAGGAGATCAGCACGCGTCCGTTCCAGCTGGTGACGGGCCGCGAGTGGAAAGGCTCGGCATTCGGCGGCGCACGCGGCCGCACGGACGTGCCGAAGATCGTCGACTGGTACATGGAAGGCAAGATCAACATCGACGACCTGATCACGCACCGTCTGCCGCTTGAGCGCATCAACGAAGGCTTCGATCTGATGAAGAAGGGCGAGTCGATCCGCTCGGTCGTGCTGTACTAATACGGCACTGGGCTAAGACAGAAAGGAGCCTCGCGATGCTTGAACTCTTGTCGTCGCATGCCTGCCATGGCGGCGAGCAGCGGATCTACCGGCATGACTCGCAGACCATCGGTCTGCCGATGCGCTTCTCGGTGTATCTGCCGCCGCAGGCCTTGCAGACCAATGCGAATGTGCCCGCGCTGTTCTATCTCGCGGGTCTGACCTGTACGGAAGAAACCTTTCCGGTCAAGGCGGGCGCACAGCGCTTCGCGGCACAGCACGGCATCGCGCTGATCGCGCCGGACACCAGTCCGCGCGGTGCGGGCGTGCCGGGCGAAAGCGCGGCGTGGGACTTCGGTGTGGGGGCGGGCTTTTACGTCAACGCGACGCAGCAGCCGTGGGCAAAGCACTATCGGATGTACTCGTATGTGCGCGATGAACTGCGCGAAACAGTGCTCGCGAATCTGCCGGTGGACGGTGCGCGTCTGGGCATCTTCGGGCATTCGATGGGGGGACATGGCGCGTTGATGCTGGCGCTGCGCAACCCCGGGATCTATCGGTCGGTGTCGGCGTTCGCACCGATTGCCGCGCCTTCACAGTGTCCGTGGGGCGTGAAGGCGTTCAGCGGGTATCTGGGCGAAGATCGTGAAGCGTGGCGGCAGTACGACTCGAGCGAGCTGGTCGCCCACGCAAAGCGCAAGTTCGCTGAGGGGATTCTGGTCGATCAGGGGCTGGCGGATCAGTTCCTCGCGGAGCAGTTGAACCCGGATGTGTTCGAAGCCGCCTGCAAGGCCGCGGGACAGCCGCTGACGTTGCGTCGACATGTAGGCTACGACCACGGGTATTACTTCATCTCAACTTTCATCGAGGATCACATCGGGTTTCATGCCGAACTTCTGCGATGAGCGAATGGATCACCTCGAAACTTCAGGTTGCTGTTAAACAAAGGAGCTTCACATGATCCGACTGTACGACTTTGAGCTGTCCGGTAGCTGCTACAAGATTCGGCTTTTCCTCAACATCCTCGGGGTAGAGTACGAAAAGCAGCCGGTCGACTTCGTCAGCAAAGAGCACAAGAACGAGAGCTATCTCAAACTGAATCCCTTTGGCGAAATTCCAATCCTGGAGGACGAAGACCTGCGTTTGCGTGACGCACAGGCCATCCTCATCTACCTGGCGAAGAAATATGACGGCAGTGGCCAGTGGTTTCCAGAGGATGCGGCAAGTGCTGGCCGCGTAGCGCAGTGGCTGGCAACGGGCGGCGGAGAAATTATGAATTCTGCTGGTGCGCGACTCGTCAAGATACTTAATATCCGTTGGATCTGGAAAAGCTCCAAGCCGGCGCCGAACGCGTCTTTGGCATCTTGAATGATCATCTGGCGGATAGGGAATGGCTGGAACTTGGCCATCCGACCATCGCGGATATTGCCTGTTTTCCATACACGGCTTTGGCTGGTGAGGGCGGTATCGACCTTTCGCTCTACCCAAACGTACTGAGTTGGATCGAGCGTGTTAAGGCTCTTCCGCAGTTTATCTCCATGCCCGGCATCTAAATTCTAGCGATCAGTCCGTTCGCGCAGGCCGGGAAGCTAACGGTCTCTCTTGTTGCTCCTGTTTCAACGAATCTCTCAAGATATTCGATAGGCGTAACGCCGCAGCGCGCGGCCGCCACTTTCATTTGAGGTTGGCTATTTTAGTCGATTCCCCGAAAACTGGAAATTCGCCGCTCCCTCGTGGTGAATTGCAGGTGCGTGACAATCAGCAGCGCACGCGTTTCCTGCTTGTTTGGAGCAATTCTGACGACGAGCCGGCCGTGCTTGCAACGAGTCAAACCTTCCACACGATCCGCTCGGCGATCGCTGAAGGTGTTGCCCGCTTTGGCTCTATCCCGGTGCGACGCAAACTTCCATTGTCTGGCGTGCAGTGTCGCAAATGAGCTCAGGTCGACGACATAATCGCAGACGGTATGTATTTCACCGTATCCCCGGCGGCCATGATTTCCTTTCGTTAGGGTTTTACTCGGACTCGCAAAACGACTTGCCGCTACCGCAGAAAGCGGCAAGGCCTCGCGTGGTAAATGCCGACGCCGCTCTCCTGACTCACGCGCAACAGGTATCGTAGCCGGTATTGAGGTGGGCGATGAACCGCTCACGCCGCAAGCCGGCAAGCACGCATCGCTGGCATGTTCGTGTTTGGTGGGAAAACGTTCCACGATCCGTCATCGTGTCGGAAGAAGACGATGGCCAGATATCCTTGGGGTCCAAATGTACCAACGCGCACGTAGCGCCTGCGATCCGATGGAGTGCGGCTGCATTCCATCACGCGCACTGTCATTGCCGAATCGGTCCAAAACCACTTTTCAACCAATACGCGCAGGGACCTCTCACCGGTATGCATGTCGTTCTCCTTCAACCAATTTCGTCTCTCGCTGCACGCCTCATCAGCGTGGTCATGCCATCGAAGGATCGGTCAGGCTCGCGGATTGGCTGGGGAGACCATTGCAGGTGGTCGCTGGCGAACCGGTAGAGACTCGCTGAAAAGTGCGACTGCTCTTCTGTCAGACAATCGGATTCAATGAGTTCTGGAAACTCGCCGAAGCGGGCCGATCCTGTCTCCTGTTTGCATAGTTCTGCGTTGCCGCAGGCCACCGGTCTGTGTTACGTCAGGCGTCGCGATGTTCGTATATGAACTCATCGCTCATTACTATCCTAGTTCGAGGGCTGCAATAATGCAACTATTTGTTGCATTATATGGGTGCGCTCGCTGGGAGAGATGGCTCATCCCGGCAGACGTTGAAGCGTCGTTGTCCGAGCGGGGCATCTGCCGGTGCCACGACACAATCGCACCTCGCCGCGAAACCGCAAAAGCGATATTCTTTCGTCAACTCCCCATATCGACTCGATATCGCGCCATGGAATTGCGTCACCTCCGGCATTTCGTCGCGGTCGCCGAGACCCAGCATTTTGGTCGCGCGGCAGCACGGCTTGGCATGGCCCAGCCGCCGCTCAGCCAGTCCATCATGCGTCTGGAGGAATCGCTCGGCATCAAATTGCTCGAGCGTACGCCACGCGGGGTCTCGCTGACCGCCGCTGGCGCGGCGTTGATGGCAGAGGCGAAGCCGCTGCTGGCCCAGGCGGATCTGGCCGAGCGAAGGGTACGTCAGGCGGCGGATGAACTGGCCAGCCTCAGTATCGCGTTCGTGCCGATGTGTGCGATGCGCATCATGCCGCTCGCCATGCACGCGCTTCACAAGCAGTGGCCCGGCGTCGATGTCCGTCTGCTCGAGCGGGGCAGCGCGCTGACCGCGGCCAGTGTGAAGAATGGGAGCATTGATCTTGGCGTCGTGGTTACCAGCGTCGCCCAGGTCGCGGAACTGGAAAGCGTCGTCATCGAACGTTTAGGCATGGTCGCCGCCGTGCCCGCGAACTGGCCGCTCGCACAGCAGACCCGAGTCAGCCTGACGGATCTCGCTGCGTATCCACTCATCATGTTTCCGCAGCAGATCTCCCAGCCCGTGTTCGCCGCGCTCGAGGCTGCCCGGCGCGATGCCGACGTGTCCCCCAAAGTCACGCAGCAAGCCCGTCATCCTTACACGATGCTCAATCTCGTGGCGAATGAGCTCGGCGTCGGGCTGATGCTGGATTCGGCGAGGCATCTCCCAGTGCAGGGCGTGACCTTCGTCGATATCGAAGATCTATCGCCGACATTCAGTACTGAAGTTTCTCTGATCTGGACCGATCGTCCGCATAAACCCTATCATCGCGCGATGCTCGATATCATTCGCGATCTGTCGGACACCGCGCAACCGTGAGCGGTTCGTCCGGACCGAACGAACCGCTGCCGATATACGGTTCTAGTCGCCACCGGGACCGTGCATAGCGCAAGCATCGGGTTGCGCCTTGTCCACGCTGCATCGACTCGCGGGCTCCCTTCCTCCCCTGGGTCGGGTACAGGCGACATATCCCAGACCTGTGCATCCAGGCCGGGCCAACTCATGCCCGTCGTGCGCCCACCGGGATTTCCTCTGTATTGACAACATCGAATGAGGCGTTTACTTTCGTGAATGACGTTCACAAAATAACCGTTCGCGTTGCGGGCAATAGGAGGAGCAGTGAATACATTGAATGTGGCGAGCCTGTTTAATCTGGACGGGCGAGTTGCGCTGGTGACCGGAGCAGGGTCTGGTATCGGGCGAGAAACGGCGCTGTTGCTGGCGTCGGCAGGCGCGCTCGTCGTCGCGGCTGATCTGAATGAAGAAGGGGCTCAGCAAACGGTCGGGCAGATCGAAAAGGCATCGGGTAAGGCGATCGCGGTGGGCGTCGATATCGGTGACGAAGTGTCGATCGTTGCGATGTTCGAGACAGTGCACGCTAGACTCGGCCGGCTCGACGTGCTGGTGAACAACGCGGGAATCTATCCGAAGACGAGCTTCGTCGATACGTCGGCGGAGAAATGGGACCGGGTATTGCGGGTCAATCTGCGTGGAACGTTCCTGTGCATGCGCGAGGCTGTCAAGCGGATGCGGGCAGGCAAGGCTGGCGGTTCGATCATCAATATTTCTTCGGTCGCCTCTCTGCAGCCAGTGATTTTTGACAATGGCGATTACGGCGCGTCAAAGGCCGGAGTGAACAATCTGACGAAGGTCGCCGCGCTCGAATTCGCGGCGGACCGGATCCGTGTCAATGCCGTGCTTCCGGGCGGCGTTGCAACCGAAGGCGCCGCGGCATCGACGAAAGTGCATCAGGCACACGGGCCGATCACGCAACCGGGGCGCATGCCCTTGGGCCGCATTGGCGTGGCCGCTGACATCGCAAGCGCCGTGCTGTTCTTCGCGTCTCCTGCTGCCGATTATGTCACCGGGCAGTTGCTCGCCGTCGACGGAGGGTTCCAGGTCTCCTGAAAGATGCCGGAATAACCGGCCACGCCTGCCGCGATAGGCCGGGCGACGTTATTCGTGTGGTGAACAGCATGTGAAGCCTATGCATGGTGTCCGTTCGTCCCCGGAACCGGTAGTACGGTGCCGGGGATTTTTTATGTGCCAACGTGGTGCGAATATCGTTGCGCTGTCTCTGAGGGCGCGGCGTCCAGCATCGACGTGAGATGCATCCTGGTCCGCGCCGGAGCGGGGGCTGAGGTGGTTTTTGCGCGCGTGGCGGCACTCAAACAGGTAGTGAAAACACTGACGCGAATAATTGAACGGATAGTTGCATATCAGAACGTCCTCGCCTACGATGAACGTCAAGAGGTGCCTCATGAGCATCCACCAGGCCCCGCCCGATTGGAGACAAACGATGTATCTCCTGTATAGCGATTTATGCGGCTCGCTCGCCGATTACTCGCTTCATTCTGAAGCCCAGTGTGTCGACGCGGGGCCACCATGCGAAGACGTTTGCAAGGCGAGTCCCACAACCGCAGTCGCTGCACCCTCGCGATTGACCTCGCTGATTCGCAAGGTCAGCGTGCTTCGCTTGCGAAGCAGGCAACTCAATGGCGGCACGTTGAGTCCAGCAGAGACCCTCGGAGGAGAACACCCATGACTCGCCTTACACACAAATTTTCCAGTGACGAGCGGCGTGTGATGTTCCCGCTCCTACTCCTGTCTATCGTCGCGGCAGCCGTCTATCTGCTGATACGCGACTGGCGGATGGAGGAACTCGGCCGCTCGGCGATCTTCGACGTTGCCATGGCTTTCGTCGTGCTGGGCGGTGCGGCGTTCTTCGGTGTGATCAGTTGCCTCGTGCGACGCGGGCAGCGTGCTGAAGACAGCCAGAACGAGGGATATTGCTTTCTCGGTGCGCTGATCGGCGCAGCCGTATTCTTCATCGCGGTGCTCAGTTGAGCGCGGGACCATGACGCCGGAACTGGCGTAGAGGCTGCCGGAGTTGCTGGACCGACAGGCGATTCTCGACTGCATTCAGCGCTACTGCCGCGGTGTCGACCGGATGGATCGGCAGTTGACGCTGTCGGCCTATCGTCGCTGACGCGATCGACGAACACGGCACATTTGTTGGCAATCCAGATGAATTTGTCGACCTGGCTTCCGGATACCATCGTGAGCACCAGTTGGCGCGGCATCCCATGGTGTTTAATCACGGCGTCGACCCGTCAGGTCGACATCGTCATTCAGGTGTTGGGTAGCGGCGCCGTCGTGCTATTGCCAATGATCGACAGAAGCTCCCGGCGAGTCGACGGGTCTTCGCGAAACGCGCCGAGCATCCGGCTTGTCACCAACGAGGTTCCGGGCTTGTGTACGCCACGCGTGCTCATGCATTGATGCGCAGCCTCCAGAATCACGCCGACGCCTTTGGGCTGCAATACCGTGTCTAGCGCATCCGCGATCTGCACGGTCATCTTTTCCTGAATCTGTAACCGCTTCGCGTACGTATCGACGAGCCGTGCCAGCTTTGAAATACCCACCACCCGATGCTCTGGCAAATACGCGACATGGGCGCGTCCAATGATCGGCACCATGTGATGCTCACAATAGCTTTCGAAACGGATGTCCTTCAACACGACCATCTCGTCGTAGCCATCGACCTCGGAGAACGTCGTGGCCAGGATCTCCATGGGGTCCGAAAGATAACCCGAAAAAAACTCCGTATAGGCACGCGTGACTCGCCCAGGCGTTTGCAGGAGTCCTTCCCGCAATGGATCGTCCCCAGCCCATCTGATGAGTGTTCGAACTGCTTCTTCCGCTTCTGCCTGCGATGGCCTGGCAGAGACTGGCGGGTTGCCGATGTCGTCTCGCTTGTTCACTAAGCCTCCCTGAATCCGTGCGTGACCTGACGTTTCCCGGCGCGAGCCATGCTCCGCAGAGCAACAGCCAAGTTGAATCGCCATGTCACGGCCGGTCGCGTCATGGCGAGTGTTGGTAGGGTGATGAAAAGTGTATATAATTGTACATCGTTCGTAAATAGGAACGTTTGGGCGTGTGTTTCCTCGGCAGATTTTCTGTGCCCGATAGCAGTAGGCGTGCGAGGAAGAGATCGCTTCACGGAGGCTAGAGCATGAAGACACGCATCACTGAGCTACTGGGAATTCGCTATCCGATTGTGCAGGGCGGCATGATGTGGGTGGGGCGTGCCGAACTGGCATCGGCGGTATCGAATGCCGGCGCGCTCGGCACCATCACCGCGCTGACACAGCCGACGCCCGACGCCTTACGCGCCGAGATCAGGCGCGTAAGGTCGATGACAGGCGAACCCTTTGCCGTCAACCTGACTATCCTGCCGACCATCAAGCCGGTTCCGTATGACGAGTATGTGCAGGCCATTGTCGAGAGCGGGGTCAAAATCGTCGAGACGGCGGGACGCAATCCTGAGCCCTATATGCCTGCTTTCAAGGCCGCCGGTATCAAGGTGATCCACAAGTGCACGTCAGTGCGTCATGCCTTGAAAGCGGAAGCGATTGGCTGCGACGCAGTCAGCGTCGACGGTTTCGAATGTGCGGGACACCCTGGCGAAGACGACGTGCCGAACCTTGTCTTACTGCCGGCTGCGGCGGCGCAGCTTCACATTCCGATGCTCGCGTCGGGCGGCATTGCCGATGCGCGCGGGATGGTCGCGGCGCTCGCGCTCGGCGCGGACGGCATCAATATGGGCACGCGCTTCATGGCGACGCGCGAAGCCCCGATCCACGACAACGTCAAGCGCCAGTTGACGGAGCATGATGAACGCAAGACCGCGCTGATTTTCCGCTCGCTTAAGAATACGTCGCGCATTTTCCGTAACGCCGTGGCGGAACAGGTGCTCGAGCTGGAGAGCCAGCAGGGCACGACCTTCGCAGACCTGAAGCCGCTCGTGAGCGGCGAGCGCGGCAAGCGCGTCTACGAAACCGGCGACACCGACGATGGAACGTTTCCCGCGAGCCTGGCCATTGGCCTGATTCACGATATTCCGACCTGCGAGGAACTCGTGACCCGCATGGTTGCGCAGGCGCGCGATCTGATTCACTCGCGGCTTGCCGCGATGATGGACAAGGCTGGTAGCGAAACGGCGCGCGCAGCTTGAAGGGAGAGTTGAGTACAACTTTTGGTGACGAACAAGGAGCAGATCGTGTCAGAAAGTCGTGAGAAGGGACGTCAGGTGGTTCGTGAAATGTTGGGGGAGGAATTTCTGGGTGCAATGGATGCCGCCGCCGCATCCGGCGGCTTCGGTGCCGACGCGGCGTCGCTCGCCCTTGAAAATGCGTTTGGCGATGCATGGGCGCGGCCGGGCCTCGATCGCCGCTCGCGAAGCCTCGTCACGCTGGGCATGCTGATCGCACAACGTACGCCTTGGGAGTTCAGCAATCATGTCCGCATCGGACTTGCGAACGGTTTGACGGAGAAGGAACTGGAAGAGGTGGTCCTGCATGCCATTCCGTACGTCGGCTTTCCTGCAGTGAGCATCGCGCTTAAGGCTTGCAAGGATGTGCTGGGTGAACGGGTCGCGACTGTTCAGGAGTAGCGGGCATCAGGGGCGGCGCGACGAAGTTCGAAAATGGCGCATAGAGTAGTGAGCCCACGAGCAGGACAAGCTAACGACGGGATGGCGGAGATGAATGCAGGACGACCTTCACACGACCCTTGGATGGACATGCCATTTCGACCGCTCCGCCTTGGCGGGACAAAGGCAACCATTGAACAGCGTCCTGACGGGAGCGTGGTCTACGAGCTGGAGGAAGCACTGGAGCCCTATCCGACACGTCTGACTGAGCGGTTGGTGCATTGGGCCGCGCTCGCACCTGAGCGGCCACTGCTTGCGCGACGCTCAGCCGCTGGCGCCAGCTGGGAGTATTTGACGTACCGGCAGGCGCTCGACGGCGCACGGGCGCTGGGCGAGGCGTTGCTCGCCCGGGGTCTGTCGCCGGACAAGCCGCTGATGATCCTCTCGGATCGCGGTTTCGAACATGCGCTTCTCGCGCTGGCCGCGCTGCATGTCGGCGTGCCCTATGTCCCGGTTACGTCAGCGTATTCGTTGCTGTCCGAGGACTTCTCCAAGCTGAAACATCTCGCAGCGGTGTGCACGCCGGGCCTGGTGTTTGCGGACGATGGCGCGCTTTACGGCCGGGCGCTGCGCGAAGTGTTCGGCGAGGTCGAATGCCTGGTGAGCGGCACGCTGCCGGAAGGACGCGCCGCCTCACGCTTTTCCGACTGGCTTGCGACGCCCGTTACCGCTGCGGTCGATGAGGCGTTCGCCAACGTCGGCCCCGATACGGTGGGCAAGATCATGTTCACGTCCGGTACGACCGGAGCGCCGAAGGGCGTAATTTACTCGCAGCGTATGTTGTGCAGCAACCGGCAGCAGGTCGCACAGACCTTCGCCTTTCTTCAGGATGCACCACCCATGCTGGTCGACTGGCTTCCGTGGCATCACACCTTTGGCGGCACGCATAACTTCGGCATGGTGCTCTACGGCGGCGGGACGTACTACATGGATCCCGGCAAGCCCACTCCTGAGCAGATTGGTCCGACGGTTGAAGCATTGCGGGAAATCGCGCCGGTCATCTACCTGAATACGCCTCAAGGGCTGGCGGCGCTGATTCCGCATCTGCGCGCCGACGATGCGTTGCGGCGGAACTTCTTCAGCAAGCTGGCGTTGATCTACTACGGCGGCGCCAGTCTCCCGGAATACATCTGGGCCGCGTTCGACGAGCTTGCTGTGGAGACGATCGGCCAGCGCGTGCTGATCATGTCAGGGCTGGGCGGCACCGAAGCTGGCCCGACGCCGATGTCGGCAGCGTGGGACCCGAGGCGGGAAGCGATTGCCGGGCTTCCGGTGCCCGGCGTCAAGGTCAAGGTGGTACCGGTGGGCGCGAAGCTGGAGATTCGCTATGCAGGCGATTGTGTGACGCCAGGGTACTGGAAGGATCCTGAGCGGACCCGCGCGTCGTTTGATGAGGAGGGCTATTTCTGTTCAGGCGACGCCGGCACGTTCATCGATCCGCAGCATCCGGAGAAGGGCCTGCGCTTCGACGGTCGCCTCGCCGAAAACTTCAAACTGTCCTCTGGCACCTGGGTGAACGTGGCCGAACTGCGTCTCGCTGCCTTGAACGTGTTGTCACCGTACGCGCGTGACGTCGTGATCGCCGGTCATGATCGCGATTTTCTCACTGCACTGGTGTTTCCTGATCTGGAAGCGTGCCGCGCATTGTGTGACGACCTGTCTGACCCAACGCTGGACGCGGAGCAGATCGTCATCAGCGCGGGCGTGCGTGCGCATTTCCAGAACGGGCTCGATACGCTGGCGACACGTTCAGGCGGCAGCTCGAGCCGGATTGTGCGGATCGCGCTCGAAAGCGAGCCACCGACGCTCGACAACGGTGAATTGAGCGCAAAGGGGGCCATCAGTCAGGCCAACGTCCTCACGCGGAGGCGCGACGTGGTGGCTGAGCTGTATGAGGCCGTCCCGACGCCGCGCACGCTGGTGGCGCGAAGCGCACGCTCTGCGAGCGCGGCTAGCCAGTCCTGACGAACTGAACCACAGGAAGCCACACGATGGATTTTCACGTCGATCCCGCGGACAAAGCCTTCCGCAAAGAGGTGCAGGATTTTCTGAAGGCGCATTTGCCTTCTGATCTCGCCTGGCGCGGCCAGCAAGGCTTTCTAGCGGGTGACGACGATGCGTTGCGCTGGACCCGTATCCTGTACGAAACGCGCGGCTGGTCCGTGCCGCACTGGCCGGCCGACGTCGGCGGTACGGAATGGACTGCCGCCCAACGCTATATCTTTGAGGAAGAGTGTTATCTGGCGGGCGCACCTGCGCAGAATCAGGCGGGTGTGTCGCTGGTCGGGCCGGTGATCTGCGAATTCGGTAACGAAGAGCAGAAGCGTCGTTTCCTGCCGCCGATCCAGCGTGGCGAGGTGTTTTGGACCCAGGGCTTTTCCGAGCCCGGCTCGGGTTCCGACCTTGCATCGCTGCGCACGACGGCCGTTCGCGACGGCGATCACTACGTCGTCAACGGTCAGAAAATCTGGACCAGCTTTGGCGGCTACGGTCAGTGGAACTTCGTGCTGGTCCGCACCGATTCAGAGGCCAAGCCGCAGAAGGGCATTTCCTTTCTGCTCCTCGATATGAAGTCACCGGGCGTGACTGTCCGGCCGATTGCGACCCTCGACGGTTGCAACCAACTCGCCGAAGTGTTCTACGACAACGTGCGCGTGCCGGCGGAAAACCTGATCGGTGAAGAAAACAAGGGCTGGGGTTACACGAAGTTCCTGCTGTTCAATGAGCGCGCTTTCCTGGGCGCCGAAGCGCCGGCACTGAAGCGCTATCTGCGCAAGATTCGTCACTACGCGATGCGTGAGCGCGCAGGCGGCGTGCCTCAGATTGAAGATCTGACGTTCGCGGCGAGGCTCGCTCAATACGAACTCGAAGTGCTTGCCATCGACATGGCGGTGCAGAAAATCCTGCATCAGGGTCTGGACGAGCGTAGCGGCGGCATGGCCATCGGCTCGATGCTCAAGGTGCGTGGTTCCGAGTTGCATCAGAAGTTTGCTGAGATGCTGCTTGAAGTCATCGGCGATTACGGCGCGGTGTTCTATGCCGATCCGAACGAAGAACACGCGCTGCGGGGGCAAACCTTCGTGGGACCGGATTACGCGCCGGGTCTTGCTGCTGAAGTGTTCTACCGGCGCGCCTGCACGATCTATGGCGGTACGGCCGAAATCCAGCGCAACATCATCGCCAAGGGGCTGTTCGGGCTGTGACGGCTGACTGGATGCACTAGCGCGGGTGACTTTATCGGCGCGACATTACTTCTCTGGCTGGCAGGAAAGGACGCGGCATGAACTTTGATCTGAGCGGCGAACAGCAAATGTTGCAGGACAGCGTACAGCGCTTCGTGCAAAAGGACTATACGTTTAAGCATCGCCGCAAACTGGTGGCGCATGGAAACGGTTTTTCGCGCGACATGTGGCGCACATTTGGCGAGATGGGTTGGCTCGGCGTCGCGGTACCCGAAGCATTCGGTGGTCCCGGCTTTACGCCGGTGGAAAGCGCGCTCATCGCGGAGCAGCTTGGGCGTGCTCTGGTACTGGAGCCTTATGTCATGTGCGGCGTCTTCCCCACAGCGCTGGTGACCCGTAGCGCGAGCGGCAAACAACGCGACGCGTTGCTGGCAGAGATCATCTCGGGCGAAACGGTGATTGCCGTCGCGCACAGCGAGCGTGAAGCGAGAGGCGTCGTGTCGCATGTGGCCGCGACAGCACGGCTCATGGCGGATGGTGCATGGCGTCTCGATGGCCACAAGACCCTGGTGGTCGGCGCGCCGGCGGCGGATCGCCTGATCGTCGTTGCACGTGTCGCTGGCGGCGTGCGCGATGATTCCGGCCTCGCGCTCTTCATCGTCGATCCGCGTGCGCCTGGTGTGACACTTGAGCCGTATCGCCTGCTCGACGGCACACCTGCCGCCGATCTGCTCCTCGCCAACGTGAGCGTTGATGCAACAGCGGTATTGGGCACACCCGGTTCGGTGCTTGCGGGCCTGCAGGCAGCCGTCGACGAAGCCATCGTCGCGAGTTGTGCCGAGCTGGTAGGTGATATCGACGATACGGTCGACCTTACAGCGGAATACCTGAAGACGCGTAAGCAGTTCGGCGTTCCCATTGGCAGCTTTCAGGCACTGCAGCACCGGATTGCCGATATGGCAATCGATGCCATGCAGGCGAGGGCAACGTTGCATCGGGCGCTACGCGCGCTGACCGCGGATGGCGAAACGCGCAGTGTGGAGGTGTCGGGTTGCAAAGCCCAAACTATCCGGAGCGGGAAATTCGTCACCCAGCAGGGCATTCAACTGCACGGCGGTTATGGCATTACCGATGAGTACAAGGTCGGCCATCACTACCGGCGCATGCTGATCGTCGATGTCTTGTTCGGCAACATGGAGTATCACCTGAACCGATATGCCCGGCGGATTCAGGAGGAAGCACGCACCCTGGTTGCATAACCGCAAGGCTGAGGCGGTGTATGCCAATGTTTGACCGCCGTTGACGCCGGTCAAACACCACGCTGCACACGGCTGCCTGTCGCGCAGGCGTTCGGTTCCGGATCGGCCACGCATGAAGGCGGCGTCGCTGACCACCGCCCTCAATACGTCGAACAACCCTTACTTCACATATTTGCGAAACTCCGGCTTGCGCTTCTCACGGAACGCATTGCCGCCTTCCTTCGATTCGTCGGTGTCGTAGTAAAGCGCCAGCGCCTGCATCGCGAAAGCACCGATACCGCGGATGTTTTCGCTATCGATATTGAACGACCGCTTGGCAAGCGCGATGGCGGTCGGGCTCATCTGCAAGATCTCGTCACACCATTTCTTCGTTTCGGCATCGAGCTGGTCCGGCGGCACAGCCGCGTTGATCAAGCCCCATTCGAGCGCTTCTTTCGCGCTGTATTTGCGGCACAGATACCAGATCTCTCGCGCGCGCTTTTCGCCGATGATGCGTGCAAGGTACGCCGTGCCGAAGCCCGGGTCGACCGATCCGACCTTGGGGCCGACCTGGCCGAAAATCGCTGTGTCTGATGCGATAGCGAGGTCGCAGATCGTGACGAGCACATTGCCCCCACCGATCGCATAGCCGTTCACGCGTGCGATAACCGGTTTGGGAATGTCGCGAATAATGCTCTGCAGTTCTTCGATGGGCAGCCCGACCGTGCCGCGGCCGCCATAACCATCGCCGGACTGGTCGCCACCCGTGCAGAAGGCTTTTTCACCCGCGCCGGTCAACACGACGACGCCGATATCCTTGTTCCACCCCGCTTTGCCGAATGCCTTGATCAGTTCCTCGCAGGTATTGGCGTTGAACGCGTTGTAGACCTTCGGGCGGTTGAGGGTGATCGTCGCGACGCCGTTGGCTTCGCGATAGAGAATGTCCTGAAATTCCATGTGGATGTTCCGGTTGCGGGTTGAATAAGCGGAATGCGGCGGTCAGCCTGCCATCGTCAGACCGCCGGAGATGCTGATCACCTGACCGGTGATGAAAGCGGCATCGTCGCTGGAGAGGAAGGCGACCGTTCCGGCGATATCGCCCGGTTCGCCCATGCGCCCGAACGGCACGGCTTTCACCAGCGCGGCCTTGATGCGTTCGCCTTTTTCACCCTGCGCCAGGTTGTCGAGCAGCGCGGTGGCAGTGGGGCCGGGACATACGACGTTGATGGGAATCTGTTGCCTCGCCATTTCGCGCGCCATGGTCTTCGAAAAGGCGATGATGCCGCCCTTGCAGAACGAGTACACCGCCTCCATCGACGAACCGACGCGGCCCGCATCCGACGAGATATTCACGACCTTCCCGCGGCCGCGTTCAGCCATGCGTTTGAGGACGGCGTGATGCATATTGAGCGGGCCGTACAGATTGATGGCGACCACCTTGTCCCAGAACGGCTTCTCGGTCTGGAGGAAAAAGGCGCCCATGTCCCAGCCCGCGTTGTTGACGAGCATCTCGATCGGACCGAGTTCTGCTTCGACTTGCGCGACAGCCGAATTCACGCCTGCGTGGTCGGTGATGTCGACACGATACGCGCGAGCCTTGCCGCCGGCGGATTCGATCTCGGTCACCACCCGCCCGGCACTTTCGGTATTCAGGTCGAACAGCGCGACGATGGAGCCTTCTTCGCCAAAGCGTTTGCAGATGGCGGTGCCGATGCCGCCCGCACCACCCGTGACTACCACGACCTTGTTCTTCAGACCTTTCATTTTCGGATTCCTCGCAGGATGTAGCGGGGCGCTTCGGCGCCCGTCAAGCCTTGGTGATAGTTTCAGGAGTGGTTGTCGTTTCGACCGGCATGCGGCCACTCAGCTTTGCGGCCTCGCTTGGGGTATATCCGGCCTCAAGGAGGATTTCGATGCTGTGCTCGCCCAGGTTCGGCGGCAGGTAGCGCACATTGCCCGGCGACTCGGAGAAGTGCACAGGGATCGACGTCATGACCATGTCGCCTTCCGTCGGGTGCTCGTAGTGCTGGAAGAACCCCGTCGCCTTGATGTACTCGTCCTGCATCAGGTCGTTCAGCTCGCGCACCGGACCGTGCGGCACATCGGCCGCCGCGAAGATAGCGTTCCACTCGGCCGTGGTGCGGGTCCGGATTGCGTCGCTGACGACGCGGTATAGCTCGTTGATATTGCGCATGCGGTCAGCCATGCGGCCAAAGCGGGGGTCTTCGAGCAGATGGGCTGCGTCGATCGCGCATAGCACGCGCCGCCATTGATCGTTGTTGACCGCCAGCAGGCAGATATGGCCGTCCTTGGTCGCATAGGGCCGGCGGTGGGACGAGAACATCCGCGTATAACCGAGGCCCTTGCCGTCGGCCGACCCCAGCGCGCCTTCCCACAGATGTTCGAACAGGTTGAACTGCAGCATCGTTTCGAACATCGGCACTTGCACGCACTGGCCGAGACCCGTGCGTTCGCGGTGGTACAGCGCCATGCTCACTGACGAGGCCAGCACATAGCCGCAGAACTTGTCGACGATCACGGTGGGGAAATAACGCGGCGAGCCATCCGCATCACGATTCATGGCGGCGATGCCGGTTTCGCCCTGGATGACATCGTCGAAAGCGGGGCGATCCTTGTAGGGGCCGTCCGGACGGTAGCCCGGTCCCGACGCATAAATGATGCGTGGATTGCGTGCCTTGACGCTTTCGTAATCGATCCCGAGACGCTTCGCCGCGCTGGGCCGCATGCTGTGAATGAAGACGTCCGCGGTCTCGGCGAGGCGCAGCACTGCTTCTCGACACTCGGCCAGCTTCAGGTTCAGAGACACGCTCCGCTTGTTGCGGTTCATGATCGTGTAGAACACCGCCATATCGGGGTTGCGGCCAGGGCCGTTCTTGCGGTTCTGGTCGCCCTCCGGCGGCTCGATCTTGATGACGTCCGCGCCCATGTCGCCCAGCAACTGCGTGGCGACGGGCCCCAGCACATTAATTGTCAGATCGATCACGCGCACGCCGGTCAGCGGGCCAGTCGGCAGATCCAGAGGTTGCTGTGGGGTGTGCATGGTCAGGCCTTGTAATTTTTACCCTTCACCAGCCGCAGGGGGGTATAGACCATGACTTCCGAGCCGTTCTGCTTGAACACCCGGTTGCGCGTGCGCACCAGTCCCAGTCCTGGGCGTCCATTGCTGGCGCGGCATTCGATCACCTCGCATTCGGCATGAACCGTGTCGCCCACGAAGGTCGGACCCTTGATATCGAGTTCCATGTTCAGGAATGCAAAGCCCACGCCTTGCATCGTCGCCTGCGTGAGCAGTCCTTCGATAAACGTAAACACCAGTGCGCCCGGTGCAACGCGGCCTTTGATGGCGGATGTCTCCTTCAGAAATTCAGTGTTGGTGAACAGCACTTCGAGCATGCCCGTTACTGAAACGAAATTGACGACATCCGCTTCGGTCACCGTACGACCAACGGTCCTGAATCTGCGGCCGACGGGCAGATCTTCCCAATGAATCCCCAAGCCAACTGTTTCGATCTCTTCCATTTGCCTGTCCTCTTTCTCTCGTTGTCGCGCGCCGTTAGGGTCAGGACGCGTGGTTCAGTTTTTCTTGACGCGTCCGAGGACGCTGTCCGCGACGATGTTTCGCTGGATTTGGTTGGTTCCCTCGATGATCTGAACCACCTTGGCGTCGCGGAAATAGCGGTTGATCGGGTATTCGTTCGAGATCCCCGCTGCACCGAACAACTGCACGGCGTCGGTGGCGACTTTCATCGCGACGTCGGAGGCGAACAGCTTCGCCATCGCCGCCATCGGGGCCAGCTCGCGCCCGGTCACGCCGGCGTCCACCAGAGATGCCGTGCGATAAACGAGCTGGCGCGCGGCCTCGGTCTGCGTGACCATGTCGGCCACCATCCAGCGCACGCCCTGGAAGTTGCTGATGGTTTGCCCGAACGCGACGCGGTCCTGAATGAAACGGATGGTGTGATCGATCGCGCCCTGCGCGATGCCCACCGCGCGTGCCGCCACGATCGGACGGCTGGTGTTGAGCGCTTCCATCGCCACCTTGAAGCCTTGCCCGCCTTCGGGGCCGAGCCGGTTGTCGGCGCTGATAATGGCGTCGTCGAAGAAGAGCGGGCAGGAAGCGACACCGCGCGCGCCCATCTTGTCTTCCTCGCGGCCGATCGTGAGGCCGGGTGTCTCGCGATCGACGATGAACAGGTTGATGCCGAGAGGCTTGCCCTCTTCATCGAGCGTTTTCGCCGCTACCAGCATGAAATCGGCGATGTGCGAATTGGTGCACCAGATCTTCGAGCCGTTCAGCACGTAGCCGTCCTGGTGGTGGCGGCGTGCGGTGGTGCGGATGCCCGAGACGTCCGAGCCGCTCTGCGATTCGGTGATGGAAAGTGCGCCACGCAGTTCGCCTGACGCAAGCCCAGGCAGCAGGCGCGCCTTCTGCTCTTCGGTGCCGCCTTCCAGAATCGCGCCGAACGGCGTCCATTGAACGACCAGCAGATAACCCGTGTTGTAGCAAACCCGCCCGAATTCCTCGACAGCGATGCAGGCGGACATCACGCTGCCGGCGCCGCCGTACGCTTCGGGAAACGGCAGCGTGAAAAGGCCCAGTTCCTTGAGCAACGCATACATGTCGTGCGGATACTCGGCGCTGCGGTCGATTGCGTCCGCGCGCGGCGCGACCCGTTCCGTTGCGACGCGCCGTATCAGATCGCGGATCTGAATCTGATCGTCTGTCAGTTGATAAGTCACGTTGTAAGTCTCTTACGAATGGCGCGAGGCCCGACACGTAAAAAGCTTTCGAAGGCGCGTATTGATGCAACGCGCGCTCAAGCCGTTTCCCGGATGCTAGTTGCTTCAAAATACTGAACAATGTTCGATAACGTAAACGATGACCTGGGGCTCGTCAAGCGCGATATCGAACGGGCAGGGGTTTGCCCGTAGTGCGTCGCGGGCGCGGTTCAGTTGTAGTGAGAGCCTTGTCAGGCGGCGCGCCAGGGCCGTTCGCCGAGATTGACATGACGGTTTCAGCGTGTTTAGAATGTGGAACATCGTTCGGATATTTGATTTTTTGCGATTGAAAACTGGTGTGACGGCTGGGTTCGGCATCAAGGCCCGTGGCGGAATTCATTGGAGGAGCGGGAAATGGAGTCTGTTTGTCCCGAAGTCGACTATCAGAGGTTTCTGGCCGAAGGCCGCTTGATGATCCAACGCAGTCGCAGCAGCGGCCGTCACGTGTTCTATCCACGGGTGGCCGAGCCGGTCACGGGCGCGCTCGATCTCGAATGGATCGAAGCCTGCGGACGCGGCACGGTTTACTCGACCACGGTGGTGAGGCAGAAGGCACCCACGCCGAGTTACAACGTCGCGCTGATCGACCTCGACGAAGGGGTGCGGATGATCAGTTGCGTCGAAGGGGTCGAGCCGGATGCGGTGCGCATTGGCATGCCCGTTCAGGCGAAGATCGTATATAGGAACGACGCGCCGCTGCTCGTCTTCGAGCCAGCCTAAGGGCAGCTAACCGGCAGCATGCGCGCAAGGCAGCGGCTGCATCGACGAGAGACAGATCGCATGGAATTCAACTTACGTGGACGTACCGCGCTGGTGGCAGGCACGACATTCGGAATCGGCGAGGCGCCGGGGATGTCGTCGCTGGATCTGGCGGCGCGGGCATCGGTCGATGCGCTGGCGCAGGTCGGAATGTCGCCCGGCGATGTCGAAGGCCTGTTCGTCTGCACGCCCGACGACATGTTGTCGGGCCTGACATTCGCTGAGTATCTCGGCATCCACCCCAGGTTCACCGACAACAACCGCAGCGGCGGCTCGGCATTCGAAATCTACGCGCACACGGCCGCTATGGCACTGGTCACCGGCCAGATCGACGTCGCGCTGATTGCTTATGGCAGCAATCAGCGCAGCGCGTCGGGCAACCTGGTGCAATCATCCCGCCCTTCGCCGTGGGAGAGCCCCTATAAGCCGATGAACCCTGTGTCGTCGTATGCGCTCGCCGCAGCCCGCCATATGCACCAGTACGGCACAACCCGCAGGGATCTTGCCGAGGTGGCGGTCGCAGCGCGCAAGTGGGCCCAACTCAACCCTGAAGCCTTCGTGCGTACCCCGTTGTCGGTCGACGATGTGCTAGGCGCGCGCCTCGTATCCGACCCGCTTTCCGTGCGCGACTGTTGCCTCGTAACCGATGGCGCGGCGGCGGTCGTGATGGTGCGCGCCGAACGGGCGCGCGACCTGACTGACAAGCCGGTGTATCTGCTGGGCGCAGCTTCAGCCACATCGCATCGCGAGATCGCGAACATGCCCGACCTGACCGTGACGGCGGCCAAAGAATCAGGGCGACGCGCCTATGAGATGGCGGGCGTCAGCGCCAGCGAGATCGATGTCGCGATGCTGTACGACGCATTTACGATCAACACGATTCTCTTCCTCGAGGATCTTGGCTTTTGTCCGAAGGGCGAGGGCGGCCGTTTCGTCTCCGATGGTGGGATCGCGCCTGGCGGCCGTCTGGCGGTCAACACGAACGGCGGTGGCTTGTCATGCGTGCATCCAGGCATGTACGGCTTGTTTCTGATCGAAGAAGCGCTGCGGCAGCTGACAGGTCGTGCTGGAGAGCGCCAGGTGCCGGGCGCGCGGCTTGCCGTCGCGCATGGCAATGGCGGCGTATTGTCGAGTCAGGCTACCGTGATTCTCGGCACCGAAGAAACGTTGTGACCGGCGCCAGCGGGCCCGTGCCCTGCGCCATGGAGTCAGCAGCGCACCGACCCAGCAGTCCGGGTCAACAGGAGACAGACAGATGAGCGAACAGGTCACCGGCGACGCGACACAGATCGTGCAGGTCCAGCATGACGGGGCGATCGCAATCGTCACCCTGAACTACCCCGAACGGCGCAACGCGTTTTCGCTGAAAATGCGCGAGACGTTGTACGACCGTCTGCATCACCTGATGCACCAAGATGAGGGGTGCCGGGCGATCGTGCTGACAGGTGCCGGCAACACGTTCTGCGCGGGCGGCGACATCTCGGAGATGAAGCCGCGCAAGGTGCTCGAATACCGTGAGCGCAACCAGCTGCCGCTCGAGATCTTCAAGCTGATGGTGTCAGGGCCGAAGGCCATCGTCGCGGCGGTCGAGGGTTTTGCGTTTGGCGCGGGCCTTTCGCTCGCCGCCGCATGCGACATGGTGGTCAGCTCATCAGCAGCGCGCTATTCGAGCGCGTTCGTCAAGGTCGGATTGATGCCGGATACAGGCCTTTACTGGTCTCTCGCGCAACGCATCGGCGGCGGACGGGCGCGCGAGCTGATGCTGAGCGCCCGCGAATTCAACGGCACGGAAGCCTTGCAGATCGGCTTCGCCAATCAGGTCGTCGAGCCCGGGCAGACGCTTGGTGCGGCGCTGGACGTCGCCCGCCTGTATGCCGCGCTGCCGGCGGTGGCCACGGCGCATCTCAAGGCGGCGCTGGCGACCGGTATCCGCACGCTCGACGAAGCGATCGAAACCGAGGTCAATCTGCAGCCCATCCTGCGCCGTAGCCGTGAACATCGCGAGGCCGTCAGCGCCTTCATGGAAAAGCGCAAACCGGTATTCGTGGCCGACTAGGGGACGCACATCATGAGCGAAAAGCATCCGGATAAGAGCAACGCGTCCGCGTCGATCGAAGTGACCCGGGATGGCTCGGTGGCGATTGTCACGCTGAACAATCCCGGCCGCCGCAATGCGATGGGGCGGCAGATGCGTCAGTCGCTGCGCGACACGATGCACTGCCTGCTGACGGCCGATCCCGACTCGCGCGCGATCGTGCTCACCGGTGCGGGCGAGCATTTCTGCGCCGGCGCCGATATCTCTGAAATGACGCAGCGGACCATCATGCAAAGCCGCGAGATTCTGGCCGAATCGTGCGTCGTGGTGCGCGACATGCTGGCGGGCGCGAAGCCGGTCGTGGCCGCCGTCGAAGGCGTGGCGTTTGGCGCGGGCCTGTCGCTGGCGGTGGCCACCGATTACGTGGTGGCGGCCTCGAATGCGCGCTTTTGCGCGGCTTTTCTGCGGGTCGGGCTGATTCCCGACACCGGCATTCTGTGGACGCTCCCCGAAAAAATCGGCATGGCGCGTGCCAGAGAGATGCTGTCGCTCGCGGCGGAGATCGATGGCGTCAGGGCCGGTGAGATGGGTCTCGCGAACGAGGTCGTCGAGCCGGGCGCGGCACTCGCTGCCGCGGTCGAAGTGGCCCGCGGCCTAGCCGCTCATCCGCCGCTTGGCGTGGCGCTGCTCAAGGCGGCGCTGACCGACGGCGCCACCACGATGGATGCGGCGTTGCGTGCCGAGGTCGACTATCAGCCAGTGCTGCGCCAGTCCAAAGACCACCAGGCCGCATGCCAGGCGTTTTTCGACAAGAGCACGCCGGTCTTTACCGGTCAATGAAGCTTGCGGAGGCTCCTATGAGTATCGAGCTAAATGAAGCACTGGGCGGCGCAAGCGGCGCGGGCGACCAGCCGGGCACGGACGATCTGAAAGACATCGTGCAGGTGCGCCACGAGGGCGATGTGGCGGTCGTCACAATGAACTATCCGCAACGCCGCAATGCGTTCTCGATGAAGATGCGCGTTGCGCTGATCGACGTCTTCCAGCACCTCATGCATGAAGACGCCGCGACGCGCGCGATCGTACTGACCGGCGCGGGCGGCCATTTCTGCGCAGGCGGCGACCTGTCCGAAATGCAGGCTCTCACGCCTACGCTGCTTGAACTGCGCGAACGCATTGCCGTGGGCGTGCGTCTGTTCCGGTTGATCTACACCGGCACCAAGCCGGTCGTCGCTGCGGTCGAGGGCACCTGCTTCGGCGCCGGGCTATCGCTGGCTGCCGCGTGCGATCTCGCCGTGAGCAGCAATGAGGCTAAATATTGCTGCGCCTTCGCCATGGTGGGCTTGCTGCCTGACACCGGGCTGCTTTGGACGTTGCCGCAGAAGGTCGGCGGTGGCAAGGCGCGCGAATTGATGTTGAAAGCGCAGGTGATCGATGCGGCGACGGCGTTGCGCATCGGCCTGGTCAACCAGACCACCGAGGCGGGCGGCGCGCTCGACGCGGCAATCCAGCAGGCTGCGCGCTTCGCCAGCTATCCGCCCGTTACGCTGGCGCTGTTGAAGGCGAGCCTCGTCAACGCAGGCAACTCGATCGAAGACGCGTGGCGGCTGGAAGTCGATTTGAACCCGTTGACGCGTCAGACTGGCGACCACACAGAAGCTGTGGCCGCGTTCATGGAGAAGCGCAACCCCGTTTTTACCGGCACCTGAGCGGCACCTGAGCGTCCCGGCGGGTGCGCCGTTTCGCCTTTGCGTTCGTTGTGTCGCCCCTTGTTTCCGGCCACTGGATTTTACGGAAGTACACCGACCATGTTCACACCCGATCTGCTCAAGAACAAAAAGATTCTGATCACCGGCGGCGGCACCGGTCTCGGTAAGAGTATTGGCCGGCGCTATCTCGAACTCGGCGCGGAGCTGGTGATTTGCGGGCGCCGCAAGGAAGTGCTCGAGGCCACCGCCGACGAATTTCGCGCCGCTATCAGCGGTGCGCAGGTCACGACGATCACCGCCGACGTGCGCAGCGCCGAGTCGGTCGAAGCGATGATGGACACCATCTGGCAGTCCAGCCCGCTTGACCTGCTGCTCAACAACGCCGCCGCCAACTTCATCGCGCGTACCGAAACGCTCTCGGCGCGCGCGGTGGATGCGGTGCTCGACATCGTGCTGCACGGCAGTTTTTATTGCACGATCGCGGCGGGCAAGCGCTGGATCGAGGCCGGCCGCAAAGGCAACGTGATCAGCACGGTTTCCACACCGACCATAACGGGTTCGGCTTTCACTGCCCCGTCGGCGGCGGCCAAGGCCGGCGTGCTCGCGATGACGCGCAGTCTCGCGGTCGAATGGGGGCCGAAGGGGATACGCCTGAACGCCGTGGCGCCGGGTCTCTTTCCGACCGAAGGGGCTTGGGAACAACTCTATCCACCGGGCTCACAGGTCGAACCGCAGGATCGCAGCGTACCGTTGCGGCGCTTCGGCGAGCATGCCGAACTGGCCGATCTGTACGCGTACCTGGCCTCGGATGGCTCCGGCTACATCACCGGCGACATGATCGTGATCGACGGCGGCCGGTGGATGCAGGGCGTAGGCGGCCCCACCTTCCGCGCCATGCAGGACTGGAGCGACGAACAGTGGGACGCCATGCGTGCTCACGCGAGGAAGAGCTGAGTATGGGGCCGCTCGCAGGCGTCAAGATCATCGAACTGGCCGGCATCGGACCGGGCCCGATGTGCGCAATGCTGCTCGCGGATCTCGGCGCGACGGTGCTGCGCATCGACCGGCGGCAACCGGTCAAGCTGGGTATCGAGCGTCCTTTGCGTTACAACCTGCTGCTGCGCAATCGCAAGACGATTGCGCTCGATCTGAAGGATCCGGCCGCGATCGAACTCGTACTGACGCTGGTGGAAAATGCCGACGCCTTGATCGAAGGCTTTCGCCCTGGCGTGACCGAGCGTCTGGGACTCGGGCCGCAAGTGTGTCTTAAGCGCAATCCGAAGCTGGTCTACGGGCGCATTACCGGCTGGGGGCAGGAGGGGCCGCTTGCGCAGTATGCGGGTCACGATCTGAACTACATCGCCATCACGGGTGTGCTGAACGCGATCGGCCGCTTCGACCAGCCGCCCTCGATTCCGCTGAATCTGATTGGCGACTACGCGGGCGGTTCGCTGTATCTGGCGATGGGCCTGCTGGCCGCCATTCTTCATGCCCGCGATGGCGGCAGGGGTCAGGTAGTGGATGCGGCGATCGTCGACGGCACGGCGAATCTCGCCACGACCTTTTTCGGCATGCAGGCGGCGGGTATCTGGCGCGACCAGCGCGGCACCAATATCACCGATTCAGGCTCGCATTTCTACGATGTCTACGAATGCGCCGACGGCAAGTGGATAACGGTGGGTCCGATCGAAGACAAGTTCTATCTGCAACTGCTGGGTTTGCTCGAGATCGCGCCGGACACGCTGGGCGCCCAGCTCGATCAGCACAACTGGCCGGCCGCGCGCGCCTTGTTCGCGCTGAAGTTCAAGACTCGCAGCCGCGCCCAGTGGACCACCCTGCTCGAGCATTCCGATGCGTGTTTCGCGCCGGTCCTGTCGTGGTGCGAAGCGCCTGAGCATCCGCATCTGAAAGCGCGCGGAACGTTTATTGAAGTGGATGGAATCGTGCAGCCGGCGCCCGCGCCGCGTTTTTCGGCGACTGTGCCCGCGCCGCCGACGCCGCCGGAAGCACCTGATCCGGCGGCGCTGGATGCCGCGCTGTCGGTCTGGCTCGACGCGCACGCCATCAACGAACTGAAGCAGGCGGGGACGTTGGCCTGAGAGACCGATGAGCGGGACAAAAAGAATGGACGGCCGAGCGCGCTGCCGCAACGAATCGAGACGAGACACTTATGGATCTGCGATACACCGATGAAGAGCTGGCCTTCCGCGACGAGGTGAGAGCCTTTTTCAAGGAAGTGTTGCCGGAAGACATCCGTCGCAAGGCAGCGCTGGGTCAGCGCTACTCCGCCGCCGACCTGCGCCGCTGGCAGCGCATTCTGTACCAGCGCGGCTGGGCGACGCCCGCGTGGGACAAGGCATGGGGCGGAACGGGCTGGAGCGCGGTGCAGCAGTACATCTTCAAGGAAGAGCTGCATATGGCGCCCGCGCCGGAGCCGCTGTCGTTCAACGTCAACATGATCGGGCCGGTGCTGATTGCGTTCGGCAGCGACGAGCAGAAACGCGCTTTTCTGCCGCAAATCGCGAGTCTCGAATACTGGTTCTGTCAGGGCTTTTCGGAGCCAGGCGCCGGCTCGGATCTGGCCGCGCTGCGCACCCAGGCCGTTCGCGAAGGCGACCATTATGTGATCAATGGCCAGAAGCTGTGGACCTCCACGGCGCATCACGCGGACTGGATGTTCTGCCTTGTGAGGACCGACGCGAGTGCGAAGAAGCAGCAAGGCATCACGTATTTGCTGATCGATATGAAGACGCCCGGTTTGACCGTGCGCCCCATCATCACCATCGACGGCCATCACGAAACCAACGAGGTGTTCTTCGATAACGTGCGCGTACCGGTGGCGAACCGGATCGGCGAAGAAAACAAGGGTTGGGACTACGCCAAGTATCTGCTCGGTAACGAGCGCAGCGGAATCGCCCGCGTGGGGGTGTCGAAGATGCGAATCCGGCACGCCAAAGACCTCGCGAAACGCACGCCGTGCGGCGATGGCGTGCTGTGGGATCAGCCGCAGTTCCGCGAGCGCGTGGCGGCGATCGAAGTCGAACTCAAGGCGCTGGAAATCACCCAGATGCGGGTGATCGCCGAAAGCTCGGCACGGGGCAGCCATGTGCCGGACCCGAAGACGTCGATCCTGAAGATCAAGGGTTCGGAGTTGCAGCAACGCTCGGCCGAACTTCTTCTGGAAGTGGCCGGCCCCGACGCGCTACCGCTCGATCTCGACTTCCTGCGTGGCCTGGGCGAGCCGATCCGCGAGCCGGACTGGGCGCTGACCATCGCGCCGAATCATTATTTCGCGCGTCACGTTTCGATTGTGGGCGGATCGAACGAGATCCAGAAAAACATCCTCGCCAAGTCCGTTCTCGGGCTTTGAGCGCCAATCGAAACGAGGAGAAGCATCGGCCATGGATTTTGATCTCACCGACGAGCAACGCATGCTCAAGGACAGCGTCGAGCGGCTCGTGAAGGACGAGTACAGCTTTGAACAGCGTGCGCGGTACCTGGCGGAGCCGGAAGGCTTTAGTCGCGCACAGTGGGCCCGCTACGCGAGCATGGGCTTGCTGGGCCTGACGTTCGACGAAGCGTTCGGCGGCAGCGGCTGCGGCCCGGTCGAAACGATGATTGTGATGGAGGCGTTCGGCCGCGGGCTGGTTGCCGAGCCCTATCTGGCGACGGTGGTGCTCGGCGGCAGCTGTATCCGGCTTGGCGGCAGTGTTGCCCAGCGCGAAGCGATTCTGCCGCACATCGCCGACGGTTCATTGCTGATGGCCTTCGCACACGCCGAGCCGCAGTCGCGCTACGACCTCGCTGATGTGGCCGCCAGCGCGCGACGCGATGCAAAGGGTTGGTTACTGGACGGTGCAAAGCGCGTCGTCATTCACGGCGGCAGTGCGGACCGGCTGATCGTGTCGGCACGCGTCTCGGGTGCGCGCCGCGACCGCGCCGGCATCGCGCTGTTTCTGGTTGACGCGAACGCGCCGGGTCTCACACGCCGCGGCTATCTGATGCAAGACAGACTGCGTGCCGCGGATATCGATCTGTCGGGCGTGCGCGTGACCGACGACGATGTGATTGGCGTGGCAGGCGAGGCGCTGCCGCTGATCGAAACGGTCGTCGCGCAGGCGATTGCCGCGCTGTGCGCCGAAGCGGTCGGCTCGATGGCGGCCGCGTATGAGGAAACCGTTGCATACCTCAAGGTGCGCAAGCAGTTTGGCGTCGCGATAGGTTCGTTTCAGGCGTTACAGCATCGTGCCGTGGACATGCTGGTCATGGTCGAGCAGGCGCGCAGCATGGCGCTGTTCGCCACCATGATGAGCGCGGAGCAGGATGTCGCGGAACGCGAACGCAGCATGTCAGCTGCCAAGGTGCAGATCGGCCAGGCCGGCCGTTTTGTCGGCCAGCAGGGCGTGCAACTGCACGGCGGCATTGGCATGACCGAGGAATGCAAGGTGGGGCATTACCTGCGTCGCCTCAGCGTGATCGACATCCTGTTTGGCGCTGCCGAACACCATTTGACCCAGCTCGCCAGCGCGGGCGGACTGATCGACGCGGCTGCTTAAGTGCGCCGCTGGATCTTGTGACCGGAACCCTTCAAATGAGCAAACCCAGCCCCTCTGATCCGCATCGGGAACTGCGCGACGCATTGCGCGATCTGTCGAAAGAATACCCTGACGAATACTGGCGCCGCATCGACCACGAGCGGGTTTATCCGGAAGCGTTCGTCGATGCCTTGACGCGTGCTGGCTGGATGGCCGCGCTGATTCCACAGGAATACGGCGGCTCTGGGCTCGGACTGACCGAAGCTTCCGTGATCATGGAAGAGATCAATCGCAACGGCGGCAATTCCGGGTTTTGCCACGGCCAGATGTACAACATGAATACGCTGCTGCGCAACGGCTCCGAAGCGCAAAAGCGGGCGTACCTGCCGAAGATCGCCAGCGGCGAACTGCGTCTGCAGTCGATGGCCGTGACCGAACCGACCACGGGCACGGACACCACCAAGTTGAAAACCCTGGCGCTGAAGAAAGACGGCCGCTATGTGGTCAACGGCCAGAAGGTGTGGATCTCCCGCGTGCAGCATTCGGACCTGATGATTCTGCTGGCCCGCACCACGCCGCTCGCCGATGTAAAGAAGAAATCAGAAGGCCTGTCATGTTTTCTGGTCGACCTGCATCAGGCGATCGGCAACGGTCTGACCGTGCGGCCGATTCCGAACATGGTCAATCACGAAACCAACGAACTATTCTTCGACAATCTCGAGATTCCCGAAGAGAACCTGATCGGCGAGGAAGGCAAGGGCTTCAAGTACATCCTCGACGGTCTGAATGCCGAGCGTGCGTTGATTGCCGCTGAGTGTATCGGCGACGGTTACTGGTTCGTCGATCGCGCCTCGAAGTACGCGAGCGAGCGCCAGGTGTTCGACCGGCCCATTGGTATGAATCAGGGCGTGCAGTTTCCTATTGCCGAAGCGTATATCGATGTGCGGGCCGCCGATCTGATGCGCTACAAGGCGTGCGAACTGTTCGACAGCCGCGAGCCGTGCGGCGCCGAGGCGAACATGGCCAAGCACCTGGCTGCAACCGCTTCATGGAAGGCCGCTAACGCGTGTCTGCAAACGCACGGTGGCTTCGGCTTCGCCTGCGAATACGACGTCGAGCGCAAATTCCGCGAAACCCGCCTTTATCAGGTGGCGCCTATCTCGACCAATCTGATTCTGTCCTACGTGGCCGAACACGTGCTGGACATGCCGCGATCGTTTTGAGCGGCGCGCCAATTGAGGGAGACATCCATGGGCTACGAGACCATTCTGTATGACGTGAAGGACCGGATCGCTACGGTCACGCTGAACCGTCCTGAACAGATGAACACCTGGAACGACACGGTGGCCACCGAGGTTTACGACGCCATGCAGGCCGCCGGCGCGGATCGCGGCGTGCGCGTCATCGTCTTTACCGGTGCGGGCAAGGCGTTCTGCGCGGGTGGCGACATTCATAGCTTTGGCGGCGATCCGAACGCACTGATGACCAAGCTGCCGCGTCCGTTCGACATGCGCAAGCGTGCCGACTGGCAGACGCGCTGCTCGTACTATCCGGCGATACCGAAACCCGTCATCGCGATGCTCAACGGCGCGACGGTCGGCATCGGCCTGATCCATGCGCTGTTCTGCGATATCCGCTTCGCGGCCGCGGACGCCACGATCACCACCGCCTTCGCGCGTCGCGGGTTGACTGCTGAGTACGGCATGGCGTGGATCCTCTCGCATCACGTCGGGCACGCACGGGCGCTCGATTTGCTGCTGTCCGCACGCAAGATCAAGGGCGGCGAGGCAGAACGCATGGGGCTCGTGAACCGCGCGTTCCCATCCAGCACATTGGCGGACGAGACCTATGCCTATGCGCGCGACCTGGCGGAGAACTGCTCCCCGCGCTCGATGCGCATCATGAAAGCGCAGCTATGGGAGGTGCCGTTCCAGACACCGCATGAAGCGATCATGTCTGCCGGGCTGGACATGCCGATCGCCAATCAATGCGCCGACTACCAAGAGGGCATCGCAAGCTTTCTTGAGAAGCGCAAGCCGAATTTCACCGACGATTGATACGTTGCGAGGCAAAGTCATGCTGAAGTACGAAGTCATCAAGAACTGGCCGATCGAAGACGTCACCCAGGCGTACACCGAACGCGATGTCATGCTGTACGCGCTTGGTCTTGGCATCGGCGGCGATCCGCTGGACGCGACGCAACTTCGCTACGTCTACGAGAAGGATCTGCAGGCGATGCCGACCTGCGCCGCCGCGTTTGCGTGGCCCCGGTCCTGGATGCGCGATCCCCGTGCGGGCGTCGACTATCTGAAGGTCGTGCATGGCGAACAGGACGTCCGCTTCCTCCGCCCGATGCCGACTGCCGCCACTCTCGTCAGCAAGACGCGTGTGAGCCTTGTTTCGGACAAGGGCGCGGACAAGGGCGCAATCGTCGAGCTCAAGCGCGATCTGATCGAGGCGTCAAGCGGCGAGCGGCTCGCTGAAGTGCGGCAGGTGTCGTTCCTGCGCGGCGACGGCGGCTTCAGCGCGGAATCAGGCGTGAGCGATGCGCCGCCCGAAGCATTGCCCGCTGTTCCCGAGCGCGCGCCCGACAGCGAATTCGAGTTCGGGACCTCGACGCAGGCCGCGTTGATTTACCGCCTGTCCGGCGATTCGAATCCACTGCATGCCGACCCCGAAGTGGCCGCGAAGGCTGGCTTTAAACAACCCATACTGCACGGTCTCGCGACCTACGGGATCGCCGGGTACGCGGCGATTCGAACCTGCGCGGGAAATGATGCCGCACGGCTAAAGCGGCTTGCGCTTCGCCTCACTTCACCGGTCTATCCGGGCGAAGTCATCCGTTTCCAGTTCTGGCGCGACAGTGGCACCCGTTTGTATTTGCGTGCGCGAGTCGACGCGCGCGATGTGGTGGTGTTGAACAACGGCATCGTCGAAATCGGCTGAACACGGGACCCGGTGTTTGTCCTGCGCAGGCGTAAGGTCAAAGGAGTGTAGGTATGGATTTGCGAGAAAGTCTCGAAGACAAGGCCTTTCGTGCATCGGTGCGGGAATTTGTGACTGCCCAGTTGCCCGCGGATATCCGCGATCGCGTGCTGAATTTCCGCCATCTGCCGCGCGAAGATTACGTGCGCTGGCAGCGCATCCTCGCGGCCAATGGCTGGGGTGCGCCTGCATGGCCAATCGAATACGGCGGGGCAGGGTGGAACGCTGCGCAGCGCAATATCTTCGATGAGGAATGCTTCACCGCGGGTGCGCCGCGCCAGATGCCGTTCGGTCTGTCGATGGTCGGGCCGGTGCTGCAGAAATTCGGCACACCGGCGCAACGTGACTATTTTTTGCCTCGCATCGTGTCGATGGAGGACTGGTGGTGTCAGGGTTATTCGGAGCCCGGCGCCGGTTCCGATCTGGCTTCGCTGAAGACCCGCGCCGAGTGCATTCCGCGAGACGGCGAACCGTTCTATATCGTCAACGGCCAGAAGATATGGACGTCGTTTGCACAGTGGGCCAACTGGATCTTCTGTCTCGTGCGTACCCACAGCGATGGCCGTCCGCAGGAAGGCATTTCATTCCTTCTGATCGACATGAAAACGCCCGGCATTACCGTGCGGCCGATCAAGACGCTCGACGGCGGCCATGACGTCAACGAGGTGTTCTTCGAGAACGTCGAAGTGCCGATTTGCAATCTTGTCGGTGAGGAGCATCGCGGCTGGGCGATCGCCAAATATCTGCTCGGCCATGAGCGCACCAATATTGCGGGGCTTGGCAACTGCAAACGCTTCATGCTGCGGCTGAAGGAAATCGCGCGGACCGAACAGAAGCACGGCAAGCCGCTGATCGACGATATCCGCTTTCGCGACCGGATCGCGAAGGTCGAGATTGATCTCATCGCGCACGAGTGGTCGTTGTTGCGGGTCATTTCCGCTGAGTCAGCCGGTCGTCCGCTGGGGCCCGAGGCGTCGGTGCTGAAAATCCGAGGTTCGGAAATCCAGCAGGAACTGACCGAGCTGATCATGGCATGCGCGGGGCCTTACGCGGTGCCGTTCGTGCCCCAGGCACTCGAGCCGGATTGGGCCGAGGACGCGGAGGCCACGGCGCACGGCGAACTGCTCAACGCGCTGGCGCCGCACTATCTGGACTGGCGCAAGATCTCGATCTACGGCGGTTCGACTGAGATTCAGAAAAACATCATCGCCAAACTGGTGCTTGGCATCTGAGGACACGTCATGGATTTCACGCTCGTTGAAGAGCAGCAGATGCTAGCCGACCTGGTGGGCCGCTTCGTGGAGAAGGAGTATTCATTCGAGGCGCGGCGCAAGCTATCGGCGACACCGCGCGGCTGGTCCGAACAGCATTGGGGCACTTTAGCCGATATGGGCCTCCTCGCGCTCAACGTTCCGGACGCATACGGCGGAATGAACGCGAGCGTGGCAGAGACCATGATCGTGATGGAGGCGTTGGGTCGCGCTCTGGTACTGGAGCCCTACCTCTCGGCCGCGGTGCTTGGCGCACGGTTGATCAGCGAGGCCGGCACCGACGCGCAAAAGGACCGCTGGCTGCCCGAGCTTGCGGCTGGCCGCCTGAAAACGGCGTTGGCCACCCTCGAGCCCGGTGAGCGGTTCGATCTGTCGAACATAACGACGACCGCCAGACCGTCGAACCAGGGTTTCGTCGTCGATGGTCGCAAAGGGGTGGTCTTGCACGGCGATAGGGCCGACCTGCTGCTGGTGTCGGCGCGGACATCCGGCGCTCAGACCGACACGGCCGGCGTTACGCTGTTCGCGATCGACCCAAAGACACCGGGCGTCACGCTCAGGGCTTTTCCTACGCTGGACGGGCAGCGGGTCGCCGAAGTGTGCTTCTCGGGCGTGCCGGTCGGCTCCGACGCAGTGATAGGCGCGATCGGCGACGGCTATCCGCTGCTTGAATGGACCGTCGACCACGGGCTGTTCGCGCTATGCGCGGAGGCGGTCGGAACCATGGCGAGGCTGGCAGAGATGACCTACGACTACCTGCGCACGCGCACTCAGTTCGGCAGACCCATCGGCGAGTTCCAGGCGCTTCAGCACCGCGCGGCAGACATCCTGACGGCGGTCGAGCAGGCCCGCTCGGTGCTGTACTTCGCCGCATCGCGGGTGGCCGGGGCGGATGCCGACGAACGGCGCCGGGCGGTGTCCGCCGCCAAGAACCTGATTGGCCGGTGCGGCCGGTTCGTGGGCCAGCAGGCGGTGCAGTTGCACGGCGGAATGGGCATGACCGACGAACTTCCGATCGGCTGGTACTTCAAGCGGCTGACCTGCATTGACATGACATGGGGTGACGCCGAGCACCATCTGGAACGCTACGGGACATACGTGTAACGCGGCGCCGTGATACGTCCCGCGCGCGAAGCCGCGCGCTTCCGTTTAGCTTCGCCCATCGACCCGCTTCCTTGTCGTTCCAGCAGAATCGCGGGTCCAGCGGGTTCCCGCTGCCCGGCAATGGCGCGACTGCCACATGCGGTGCGAAACCTCTCCACGTCGATTCCTGGGCGATAGAAAATATTTTGTCTGGCCGACGTCATTCGCGCAGCAGAAAATATATGATACATATGTGAACGTCATTCATAAACCTGTTGGCGCGGCGGTTTTGTGAACTGCCAGCTGGCCCGGAATCACGAAGGAGACATCGAATGTCAGAGACCACTCAACGCACGACGCCTGAAGCGGCGCCGATTCCCGCGCATGTACCGCCGGAACTGGTGGTCGACTTCGACATATACAATCCGCCCGGCGCCGCCGACGACTATCATCTCGCGCTCAAGAAGCTCCACGACGACGCCGTGCCCGACATCTTCTGGACGCCGCGCAACGGGGGCCACTGGATCGCCACGCGCGGCGACGACATCTACCGCATCTTCAAGGACTACGAGCATTTTTCGTCACGCCAGTTGACGGTGCCGTTGGTCAATCATGCGCCGCTGCCGCCGATCTTTTTCGACCCGCCCGATCACACCGCCTACCGCGCGTTGATCGCGCCCGCCTTCATGCCGCAAGCGATCAGCAAGCTCGAAGAAAAGGCGCGTGAAATGGCAATCGAGCTGATCGAAGGCTTTTATCCGCGGGGCGAGTGTGAGTTCGTCTCCGAGTTTGCGCAGCACCTGCCCATTGGTATTTTCATGAACATGGTGGCGCTGCCCGTGGAAGATCGCGACTATCTGCTAGGCCTTGCAGACAAGATGGTGCGGCCTGCCTCCGCCGGGCAGAAGCTTGAAGCGCTCGGCGCGATCTTTGAATACCTTGGCGTGAAAATCGCCGAGCGCCGTGCAAACCCGGGAGACGATCTGATCAGCCGGATCGTTCAATCGACGATTGACGGTCGTGAGCTTAGCGACCAGGAGCTTAAAGGGCTGTGCGGTCTCGTCCTGATCGGTGGTCTCGATACGGTCGCCTCCGCGATGGGTTTCATTGCCAACTTCCTGGCGAAAAGTCCCGCGCATCGCAAACAACTGATCGACCACCCGGAGTTGACGCAGAAAGCGGTAGACGAGTTGTTACGCCGCTTTCCAGTGGTCAACCAGGGACGCCAGGTAGCGCGTGACTTCGAATATCAGGGCGTGCAGATGAAGGCCGGCGACATGATCGTCATACCGACGACCTTGCATGGTCTGGACGAGCGCAAGTTCCAGAACCCGCTCGATGTCGACTTCAACCGCCCGACACCGATTCATTCCACCTTCGGCAATGGGGCACATCGTTGTCCGGGCTCGTTCCTCGCCCGCGTCGAGATCAAGGTGTTCCTCCAGGAGTGGCTCAAACGCATCCCAGATTTTTCACTCAAGCCCGGCGCCAGAGCTGGCGTGCATGGTGGTGTCAACGGCACGCTCTACCATTTGCCGCTGGTCTGGGACGTGAAGTGAACAGCACACGCTGACGATCGGCGGCTGCCCGATCGTCAGGATCAGCCGTCACCGCAGACAAGCGGCGCAGCGCATGGATCCTCGCGTTCGCGCTGACAGGCGCGACAGCCTTAGTCACGGTATTTCGTCAGGCATCCCCAAGTGGGCGGCCGCGGCAGGTCCGATTGTCCCGTTGTGACGGGGCTGCCGCGGCCGGCATCAGCATTCGCCAGCCGCGCGAATCGATTCCGTATTCGTGGGACTTCAGACGATTTCCTGACGTCTCGATCGGCCGGTCGAACCTCGGTCCGCCTGTGCGAAAGGGTCCAGGTCTCTACTGGAAAACACTATTGACACCCCACGGTGCGATGTTTACCATTTTGAACAGCATTCATATTTTTGGCTGAGCTTAAAATGTGGGAAGCAGGCCGGCTCGAAAAATACAACGAATAGAACTCGTGTGAAGGTCCTCGCGGAGGAGACAGAAATGAATCGGATTTTCAGAGGCGGGGCCGTTTACCGGCGTCGTATTGAAGTGATGCTGCTGGCTGGTGTTTGCGGCAGTTTTGCGAACGGAGTGCAGGCGTTCACGTTTACTACGCCCAATCCAGACATCGAGATGGATCTGGATACGACGGTTCGCGCGAACTACGGGTTACGGCTACAGGGCATCGACCCGGCGATCGGTAACAACCCGAGCTATGACGAAGGCGACAACACCTTCAGGCGCTACCAGACCATACTTGCGCGGCTCGACGTGACGAGCGAATTCGACTTCAAGTACAAGGGGACGACAGGCTTCCGGTTCAGCGTCGCTGGCTGGTATGACGCCGCCTATTCGGGAAAGGACAAGAGCGGGCCGGGCCTGGCAAGTGTCGCGAACTACCCGGGGAATAACTACACCAGCTACATCAAAAAGTATTACATCGGACCATCGGCCGAGGTGCGCGACGCGTTCGGATTCACCACCGTCAATGCGGGCCCCGTTCCAATCGACATCAAGGTAGGGCGCCTCGCGCAAATCTGGGGTCAATCGCTGATCGGCAGCGTGGGCGGCGTGAACTCGGTCGCGGTGTCGCAGGCTCCGCAAAACCTGATCGCCGCGACGCAAAGCCCCGGGGCATCGCTGAAGGAACTGTCGCTGCCGACAGGGCAGGTCGCCATGTCGGCCCAGCTGACCGACCGGATGCAATTGAGCGGCTACTACACATTCGAATGGGCGCACGACCGCTATCCGGAAGGCGGCACCTATTTCGGTGGGTCGGACTCCATCGACTATGGGCCGCCGATTTCCGCGTATGCAGGGCCGAACTTCGCGATCCACAACGTCAAGGGACCGCAAGGGAAGATCGGGGATATCGGTGTCGAAACCAAGTACCGCTTCGAAAAATTCTCGAGCACAGTGGAGTTGACCTATCGCCGCTTCAGCTACAAGACTCCCTGGTTTGCTCAGTTCAATGCGAACAATTTCACAACCGAGGATATATACGCGAACAAGGTTCAGCTGCTGGGCCTCGGCGTGAACAGCACGATTGCCGGCACGGCGGTCGGCGCCGAAGTGTCGTATCGCCGCAATACGCCTTTGGCTTCCGCCGGCAGCGGCACGCCGGGCACGCTCGAAGGCGCGCGCGGCGATACGTTGCACGCACTGATCAACACGACCACCTACCTCGGCAAGTCGTTCCTCTGGAACGAGGCGCCGCTCGCGATGGAAATCGCGGCGGCCCACCTGATCAAGGTGACGTCGGGCGCGCAGAACTTCAATTCTCCCGGTTACTCCGCCGCCTGCACGAAGGCTGCCGATGCGGTCGCACTGGGTTGTTCGACGAAGAATTTCTATACCTTCGGCGTGTCGTTCACACCGCACTGGAATCAGGTGTTTCCCGGTGTCGATCTCGACCTGCCGATGTTCGTACAATGGAACATCCACGGCAATACGCCGACTGTCGACGGCGGCAACCAGGGCAGCAACATCTACCAGGTAGGACTGAAATTCACGATCTACAACAAGCACATTGTGAATCTCACCTACACCGGTTATACCAACTGGAAGAAAACAGCGACCAATGTGAACGGCGCGCCGTATTCCGACAAAGGCTGGATCGGGATTACTTATCAGACCACGCTTTAACCAAAGCCGACTATCTGGTACCTCAGAGGACATTCGCAAATGAACATCCCAAAGTTACTGACGGCTGTGTTGATCGCCGCCACCTATGGTTCCACCGTGCACTCGGCGGTATCGACCGAAGAAGCCGCCAGGCTTGGCACGACGCTCACATTATTCGGCGCGGACGCCGCAGCCAGTACGGACGGTCAGATTCCGGCATACACGGGCGGCATCGCCAAGGCGCCTGCGGAGTTCAAGCCTAATAGCGGCAAGTGGATGGACCCGTTTGCCGGCGAAAAGGCGGTTCTGACGATCACGGCGCAGAACTGGCAAGAATACGCGGACAAGCTGAGCGAGTCGTCCAAGGAACTGTTCAAGCGCTTTCCCGATTACAAGATGATGGTCTATCCGACCCATCGCAGCGCGTCGTTTCCGGACTGGTACGGTGAAAATTGCAAGATCAATGCGGTGCAGGCCAAGCTGACGAACGGCGGACAGGATATCGAAGGCGCCTTTGGCTGTATTCCTTTCCCGATTCCGAAGACCGGCGAGGAAGCGCTCTGGAATTACATCATGCGCTACGTCGGCACCAAGCAAAAGAACTTCGTGAATACCTGGCTGATGGACAGCTCAGGCAGCCCGGTGCTGACGGGTTCGTTCAAAAGCAGCATCTATTTTCCGTACTACGATCCCACTCTCGGCCGGGACGGGTTCAAGAAGTCGGATGGCGTCTGGTACCAGGTGCAGAATGATTACGCCGCGCCCGCACGCCTGAAGGGCGAAACATCTCTGTTCTGGGACTACACCGCGAGTTCGCGTGACTGGCCGGGCTGGGCATATTCGCCGGGCCAGCGTCGCACACGCGTCGCCCCTGACCTCTCTTACGATACGCCTAACCCCGGCTACTCGGGCGTGATCACAATGGACGATATCCAGCTGATGTACGGCAAGCTCGATCGCTGGAAGGTCAAGATGCTCGGCACCAAGGAAATGTACATTCCGTACAACGGATACAAGTGGCAATACGCAACGCCGGACAAGGACATGCTGACACCGCATTTCCCCAATGCCAACCTGATCCGCTGGGAGCTGCACCGCGTGCGCATACTTGAATTGACGCTCAAACCCGGTGCCCGGCACCTCTACAGCAAAAAGATCATCTATACGGACGAGGATCTGGGCGGTGGCATGATGGATGCCTATGATCAGGCGGGCAAACTGTATCGAGGCGGCTTTGCCGACACGGTACCGGCCTACGACACCAAGGTCCCGTATTCACTCGGCAACTGGTTCTTCGACTTCAACAGCGGCGTGTATCTACTGGGCAGTCATCCTGCGGAGACCGCCGGCATTTTCTTCAACGTGGACTTCCCCAACGGATTCTTCACGCCTGAACGAATGCAATCGACCGGCATCCGCTGACGCCTCGCGCGTTGCCGGCAGCATAGCCTGGAGAGGCAGGGCCGCAGCGGGTTTCGTCCGCTGCGGCCATCGAGTATCGGGCGGGCATAAGGAGACGTAATGCTGAGCACCTGTATGAACGCGGCAGTGTCGGCATTCGCGCTGACCCTCGCGCTGACCGTTTCGCAGCCGGCGCTTGCCGCGTTCGCCGATCCGATCGACACGCCGGCCACGACCAACCCCCATGCACAGACAGCGCCGCTGCTTGCCGTGGCCCATGCCGGAGACCGGCTGGTCGCGGTCGGCTTGCGCGGACTGATCGTCCTCTCCGACGACAATGGCGAGACCTGGCGCCAGGTTCCCGCACCGGTGAGCTCGGACCTGGTCGCGGTGTATTTCGTTTCGCCGCGCGCGGGCTGGGCGACCGGTCAGGACGGCATCGTATTGCACACCGCGGACGGCGGGGCAACGTGGACCAGGCAGCTCGACGGCCGGTCGGCGGCCGCCTCGATGTTGGCCTATTACCAGAAGCAGGACCAGTCGAACCCGAAGGTCGCAGCCGGACTCGAGGAAGCGCGGCGCTTTGTCAACGACGGCCCGGGGCGGCCATTTCTATCGGTCTGGTTCGATAACGAACGCACGGGCTTCATCATCGGTTCATTCAACATCATCTTCAAAACCGAGGATGGCGGGGTCAGTTGGACACCGTGGTTCGACCACACCGAAAACGAACAGGACGCTCTGAACCTGCATGCGATACGCAGAATCGGCAATGCGTTGTACGTGGTCGGCGAACAGGGGCTGGTCATGCGCCTCGACGAGACCTCACAACAGTTCGTCAAGGTTCCGGTGCCGTACAAGGGCAGCTTTTTCGGCATTTTCGGCACGCCTGAAAACCTGATTCTCTACGGCCTGCGTGGCAATGCGTTGCGCAGCGCGGACGGCGGGCAGACCTGGACCAAGGTCGGCATTCCCGGCGAAGCGAGTCTGCTCGGCGGTGCGCGCCTGGCCGACGGGCGGCTCGCGCTGTTCAGCCAGGATGGACGCGTGCTGATCAGCACGGACGGCGGCGCCAGCTTCAGTGCGGCGAATGCGGCGGGTCAACCCTGGTCGCTCTGGGACGGCACGAGCCTCGCTCGCGGCGGCATTGTGGTGGTGGGCGCCGGCGGCGTAAAAAACATCGCGGTACTCAAGTGATTGCGGGATAGGGAGCACAAGATGGCCGGTAAGAGCAATGAGCAGATCAGTTCGATGCCCGTGGTTCGGGAGCGCAGCGCGTTCGACTCGAATTCCGGCAATGCGCTGGAGCGACTGGTTTTCAATCATCGACTTGTCCTGATCCTGCTGTGCGCGGTGCTGTCGGTCTTTTTCGGCATCAAGGTGGCGATCGGGCTGCAGATCAACGCCAGTTTCGAAAAGATGATTCCGCAGTCGAACGCGTACATCCGCAACTACCTGGCGAACAAGGGCGACCTGAAGGGGCTCGGCAACAGCTTGCGGATCGTGGTCGAGAACACGCAGGGCAACATTTACGATCCCGCGTATCTGGAAGCGCTGAGAAAGATCAACGATGCGGTGTTCCTCATGCCCGGTGTCGACCGGCCGTGGGTCAAATCGATCTGGATGCCGGCGGTGCGCTGGAATATCGTGACCGAGAAAGGCTACGCGGGTGGCCCGGTCATGCCGTCGACGTACAACGGCTCGCCCGCGGCGATCGACGCGTTGCGAACCAATATCGCGCGCGCGGGCATCACCGGTTCGCTGGTCGCCAACGATCTGAAGTCGAGCATGATCGTGGTGCCGCTGCTCGAACGCGACGCGGCGGGCAATCCGATCAACTATGGCCACTTCTCGCATCTGCTCGACGACATGGTGCGCACGCAGCAGCACGGCAACATTCGCATCCATGTGGTCGGCTTCGCCAAACTGATCGGTGACCTGATCGACGGCCTGAAGCAGGTGATGACGTATTTCGGTATTGCGGCGACCATCGCGCTCGGCGTGATTTTCTTTTATACGCGCTGTCCGCGCAGCACGTTTCTGGTGGTCGCATGTTCGCTGGTCGCGGTCCTGTGGCAACTCGGCATCGTCACGGCGCTGGGTCTCGTCATCGACCCGTATTCGGTTCTGGTGCCGTTCCTGGTATTCGCCATCGGCGTGTCGCATGGCGCGCAGAAAATGAACGGCATCCTGCAGGACGTGGGGCGTGGCACACATAAGTACGTGGCGGCGCGCTACACCTTCCGCAGGCTCTTTCTCGCGGGTCTCACCGCGCTCATGGCCGACATGGTGGGCTTCGCTGTCCTGACGATCATCGATATCCCGGTCATCAAGGATCTGGCGCTGACAGCCAGCATCGGCGTGGGCGTGCTGGTCTTCACCAATCTGCTGCTACTGCCGGTACTGCTGTCGTATGTCGGCGTGAGTCCTGCCGCCGCGCAGCGCACGCTGATTGAAGAGGCCGCCGAAGCGGGCAGCCGCTCGCGCGTCGCGAGCCTGTGGGACTGGCTGGATCGTTTCACCGAACGGCGCTGGGCGTCGGGAGCGATCGTCGTGACCTTGCTGCTGGCGGTGGCCGGTTTTGCGGTCAGCCAGCGTCTGCAGATCGGCGATCTCGATGCGGGGGCGCCCGAATTGCGGGCGGACTCGGTCTACAACCGTGACAATGCCTTCATCAACGCGCACTATGGCCTGTCGAGCGACATGTTCGTGGTGATCGGCAAATCGTCACTGCCCAATTGCGACGCGGATCATTATCAGATGCTGGCCGATGTCGATCGCCTCGAGATCGCATTGCAGAACCTGAGCGGCGTGCAGACCACGAGTTCGGCCGCGTCCCTCACCCGGCTCGTTACGTCCGGCGCTTACGAAGGCTATCCGAAGTGGTTCACGATCAATCGCACGCCGTCGATCCTGAATCGCTCGCTCTTCCAGGTTTTACTTGATCGTCCCGATCTGATCAGCGCGGCCTGCAACACGATGCCGATCATCGCTTACCTGACCGATCATAAGGCGGCCACGCTGAACCGCGTGCTCGACGCGGCGCAACGTTTCGCGGATGCGCACAAGGATCCGAACCATCAATTTCTTCTGGCCGCGGGATCGGCAGGTATCGATGCCGCGACCAATATCGTCGTCAAGGAAGCGAATGAGCGCATGTTGCTGCTGGTCTACGCGGCCGTTGTCCTGCTCTGCCTGATCACGTTCCGTAGCTGGCGCGCCGCGGTCGTCGCACTGGTGCCGCTCGTCATCACATCGGTGTTATGCCAGGCGTTGATGGTGATGCTGGGCATCGGCGTGAAGGTGGCGACCTTGCCTGTGATCGCCCTTGGCGTGGGCATCGGTGTCGATTACGCGCTCTATCTGCTGTCCGTGCAGCTCAACTATCAGCGCGCCGGCTTGCCGCTGCGGGACGCCTACCGTCGAGCGGTCCAGTTCACCGGCAAGGTGGTGGCGCTGGTGGGCGTCACGCTGGCCGCGGGGGTCGTCACGTGGGCATGGTCGCCGATCAAGTTTCAGGCCGACATGGGCATTCTGCTGACTTTCATGTTCGTCACAAACATGATCGGCGCGCTGATTCTGATCCCGTCGCTGTCTCACTTTCTGTTGCGCAATGTGTCGTCCAGACCTGGGCACGCGGCGTTACGCAGCGCGATTGCACTCGTCGAGAATTCGAAAGGCGCGTGATGACCTGGCTGAGTGAGCGCAATAGGCGCGTAAGCAGGGCGCGTAAAAAGCGGGCGCCGGCCACGCTGCGGCGCTGACTGTGGCTAGAGCACCGACATCGGGAAGCTCAGGATCTCCGAGACACCGCCGTCGACCATCAGCATTTGGCCGTTCATATAGGAACTGGCGTCGGAGGCGAGGAATACGGCGGCGCCGCCGAGTTCTTCAGGGCGCCCCCAGCGTCCGACGGAAATGTGCGAACGGACGATCTCTTTCATTTGCGCATTCGACGTGACCGGCTCGGCCATATCGGTCATGAAATAGCCTGGACAAATGCCGTTGCAGCGGATTCCGTAGCGCCCCAGTTCGGCGCCGAGCGACTTGGTGAGACCTGCCACTGCGTGCTTGCTCGCTACATAGGCCTGCAGCTTTTCGCGCCCGAGTACGGAAACGTACGAGCCGACATTGATGATGCGGCCGTGTCCGCGTTCGATCATCGGCGGGGAAGCTTGTTGCGCGAGCAGGTACGCCGCGGTGACGTTGGTGTCCATGGTGCGGCGCCACATCTGCGGCGTCGATTTCAGGAAATCGCTCCACTCGCAGATACCGGCGTTGTTCAGCAGAATGTCGATCCTTCCGTGACGCGCGAGAACGTTCTGCACGGCGGCCTCGATGGCGGCCTGATCGGTGAGATCGAATGGCTCGACATCGATCGCGCCGCCGCTACCGCCGCTGACCGCACGAATGGACGCAGCGGCAGCGTCGAGACTGGCACGCGAGCGGGCGGCGAGCACCACCGTCGCGCCGGCGCACGCAAGCGCGCTGGCCATCGCCAGCCCGAGGCCGCGTGAGGCGCCCGTGACGAGCGCAACCTGACCATCGAGAGAGAACATTTTCATGGACGAGTTTTCAACGGGAGCCGCTGCCGACGATCCTGCGACAGAGCACGCAGTCAGTCGATCCGCGGAGAATTTTAAAATGCGAACGATGTTCTAAATTATGGATATATTCTGACGGCCGTGAAATGGGGTATACGCGGGGCAGGGTCCGGAAAGGCCACGTTCGAAACAGCAGGCCGCCGATCATCCGGCCCGCAACCGCTAGCCGTGCCGGACCAGGATCTTGCGGAAATGGCGCTGGCTTTCGAGGTGACGCAGCGCATCCGGCACGTTGGAGTCGTTGACAGCAGCAAAATAACAGGTTCAGAATATAGAACATTGTTCACAAACGCGTCTGGAGCGTCAATTGAAAATACTGGTCGCAGTAAAGCGTGTGATCGACTACAACGTGAAGCCCCGGGTCAAATCCGACGGCTCCGGCGTCGATCTTGCCAACGTCAAGATGGCCATGAATCCGTTCGATGAAATCGCGGTGGAGGAGGCGGTACGGCTAAAGGAAGCAGGGGTCGCCACCGAGATCGTGGTGATTTCCGCTGGCACCGCGCAGTCGCAGGAAGTCTTGCGCACCGCTCTTGCCATGGGCGCCGACCGGGCGATCCTGATCGAGACCGCAACCGAGCTGCAGCCGCTGGCGGTCGCGAAGCTCATGGCAGCGATCGTCGAGCGTGAAGCGCCGCAACTGGTGCTGCTCGGCAAGCAGGCCATCGATAACGATGCCGGCCAGACGGGTCAGAAACTCGCTGGCCTGCTCGGCTGGCCGCAAGCGACATTCGCCTTCAAGACCGAAGTCGCCGACGGTGTGCTGACCGTGACGCGTGAAATCGACGGTGGGCTTGAACGCGTCGCGCTCGATCTGCCCGCAGTGGTAACGACAGATCTGCGTCTGAACAGTCCGCGCTATGTGACGCTGCCCAACATCATGAAAGCGAAAAAGAAACCGCTCGATACACTGACGCCTGAAGTACTCGGTGTCGATGTCACGCCACGTCTTACGGTACTGGAAGTGACCGAGCCACCGGCGCGCAAGAGCGGAATGATGGTGCCCGACGTTCAGACGCTGATCGAAAAACTGCGCAACGAAGCCAAGGTGATCTGATCATGTCCATCCTTGTTATTGCTGAACACGACAATGCGACGCTCCATCGCGCGACGCTCAACGCCGTCACTGCCGCGATGCAGATCGGCGGCGAGGTTCATTTGCTGGTAGCCGGTCATGAAGCGGCGGGAGCGGTGGCCGATGCAGCGAAAGTCAGCGGAGTAAGCAAGGTATTGCACGTAGACGCCGCCGCCTACGCGCATCCGCTCCCCGAAAATCTCGCGTTGCTGGTGCTGTCGCTGGCTCACCCGTACAGCCATGTGATTGCAGCAGCGACGGCTGTCGGCAAGAACTTCATGCCGCGCGTCGCTGCGTTACTCGACTGTGCACAAATTTCCGAAGTCGTCGCCATCAAGGGCGCCGATACGTTTGTGAGGCCGATCTACGCCGGCAATGCGCTCGCCTCTGTCAGGTCCGCCGATCCGCTGAAGGTGCTGACGGTTCGCACGACAGCCTTCGACGCCGCACCATTGCAGGGCAACGCACCGGTCGAGTTGGCGCCGGCTGCGCCAGCCTATGTGCGGACACGTTTCGTCGACCAGCAACTGACGAAATCGAGCCGACCGGAACTGGCGGCCGCCAACATCGTGGTGTCAGGCGGCCGTGGGATGCAGAATGGCGACAACTTCAGATTGCTCGACGCGCTCGCCGACAAACTCGGCGCGGCAGTCGGCGCATCGCGCGCCGCGGTGGACGCAGGATTCGCGCCGAACGACTATCAGGTCGGGCAAACGGGCAAGATCGTCGCGCCGCAGCTTTACATTGCCGTAGGCATTTCAGGCGCGATTCAGCATCTGGCCGGGATGAAAGATTCGAAGATCATCGTCGCGATCAACAAGGACAGCGAGGCGCCGATTTTCCAGGTTGCCGACTATGGTCTCGCCGCCGATCTTTTTGAGGCCGTACCGGCGCTTACCGCGGCGCTGGACTGACGTTGGACCGGATTGACAAGGTTCTCCCCGTCAGCCTAGTATTTTGAACGGCGTTCATATATACCGACCGGTGCGCCACATAGCCTCCATGGGCGGTGAGCCGGCAAGAAGAAACCAGAATCGGCATGCGAGCCGGCGAAACCATGAAGGAGATATCAATGCGTGACACGAATTCCGGTTCGGGTGAGCATCCCGTCCGCCTCGATTTTGTGCCCAAGGATAGCTACCTGTCGAAGCAGTTCCTCGACCAGGAAACGCGCAACCTGTGGCCGCGCGTGTGGCAGGTGGCGTGCCGGCTCGAGGAGATTCCCGGGGTAGGCGACTACGTCACGTTCGATGTGATCGGTGAGTCGATCATCGTGGTGCGCACGGCGGCCGACCGGATCAAGGCCTATTACAACGTTTGCCAGCATCGTGGCCGGCGTTTGACGAATGGCTGCGGCAAGGCGGCGAAGTTTCATTGCAACTTCCACGGCTGGCAGTGGAATCTTGACGGCAGCATCGCGCGCGTGCTCGATCGCAGCGATTGGGAAGGCTGCCCCGACATGACCGACGGCGATCTGCGGCTTCAGGAAGTACGGGTGGACACGTGGGGGGGATTCGTGTTCATCAACATGGATGACAACGCGGAGCCGCTCGCAAAGTTTCTCGAACCGGTACCCGAAATCACGAACAGCTTCGAGTTCGAAAAGATGCGCTACCGCTGGTACAAGTCGATCCGGCTGCCGTGCAACTGGAAGGTCGCGCTGGAGGCCTTCAACGAGGGCTATCACGTCTCGGCCACGCACCCGCAACTGCTCGATGTCGCCGGCGACGATGTGACTCGCAGCTTCGCCTATGGACGCCACGGCATGTTCGGCTACGCGACGGCCACGCGTTTTATCGGCGCCCCCTCGCCGCGTACCGGCAAGCCGATGCCCGAAGACGTGCGGCAAGGCCTGGTCAATTTCTTCAAGGTGATGGAAGACACGCTGAAGGCCATCAACTCGGCGCGAGACTACGAAGCTTCCAAACGTCTGCTGACCGAGATGGCGCCGAGCGGCAACCAGTTCGAAGTGCTGGCGAAGGCCATGGAATTCCAGCGCGAAGCGGCTGTTGCCGAAGGTGCGGGCTGGCCTGACATCTCGTTCGAACAGATGGGGCGCGCGGGCGCCGACTGGCACGTGTTCCCGAACCTGATTTTCCTGCCTTACCCGGACGGTGCGCTGTTCTACCGTGCGCGGCCCGACGGCGACAATCCGGATTCCTGCATTTACGACATCTGGTCGCTGGTCCGCTATGCGCCGGGTGCGGAGCCGCCGCTCAAGCGCGAGCTCTATCACGGCGTCGACGACTGGAAGCAGAACGCGCTGGAGAATTTCGGTCTGATCCTGTGGCAGGACTTCCAGAACATGACGAACGTGCAGCAGGGCATGAAATCGCGCGGTTTCAAGGGGGCACGTACGAACCCGCTGCAGGAGACATCGGTGTCTAATTTCCACCGCGCGCTGCGGGAATTCATTGCGCAGGGGGATTGAACATGGTTGCCTGGGATGCAAGCTATGACTTCGTGGTGGTCGGCAGCGGCGGCGGTTCGATGTGCGCTGCGCTTGCGTGCAAGACCGCTGGCAAAGAGGCGGTCATCATCGAGAAGCAGGACAAGGTAGGCGGCTCGACGGGGTATTCGGGTGGCGTCTGGTGGCTGCCGAACAACCATGTGATGAAGCGCCACGGCGTGAACGACTCCTACGAACGCGCGCGGCAATATTTCGATGCCGCGGTTACCTATCAGGGTCCAGGCGCATCGCCGGCGCGTCGCGAGGCGTATTTGCGCACCGCTCCGAAGATGGCCGAGTTTCTGGAGAAGCAGGGCATGCAGTTTGTCTATGCAGATGGCTGGTCGGACTACTACGACACGCTGCCCGGTGGCGAACCGCGTGGCCGGTCTTTGCTGGCGAAACTGTTCGACATCAAGGAACTGGGCGAGTGGGCGCCGAAGCTCTCGCGTTACAAGGGGCCGTCGATTCCCGCCAACTCCAACGAGTTTCCCGAGTTGTTCCTGTTAAAGCGCACGTGGGGTGGCAAACGCAAGGCGATGCAACTCGCCGGTCGCATGCTCTATCAGAAGGTCACGGGTAAAGAGCTGGTTTCAAACGGCGCTGCGATCCAGGGGCGCATGCTGCAAATGGCGCTGCGGGCCGATATTCCGATCTGGACCGATACGCCGGTGCGCGAGCTGATCGTTGAGGATGGTCGCGTCACGGGTGTGATCGCCATGCGCAGCGGGCGCGAAATGCGCGTGCGTGCGCGTGAGGGCGTGCTGTTGAACACAGGCGGTTTTTCGCGCAATGCCGAAATGCGCCGCAAGTATCAGCCGCAGCCGTCGTCGAGCAACTGGACGAACGCCAACCCAGGCGACACCGGCGAAGTTCTCGAAGCCGCCGTAGCAATCGGTGCAGCCGTGGATTGCATGGAAGAGGCGTGGTGGGTCGTGACCTCGCTTGGTCCCAATGAGACGCTGCCCGAGGGCGCGCGTGCGCCGGACGGTTCGCCGCTGCCCTTCATGCACCACCTTGATCTGTCGTTGCCGTTCTCGATCATGGTCGACCAGGACGGCGAGCGCTTTTGCGACGAAGCCGGCGCGTACATGGAGATCGGCCAACGCATGTATCGGCGCCACAAGGAGACCGGCAAGGCCGTGCCTGCCTGGGTGGTGATGGACAGCCGGCAACGTGAGTATTACCCCTGGGGTACGGCGATGCAGGGGCAGATCCCGCAGCAGTGGCTCGAAAGCGGCTACATGATCAAGGCCGGATCGATCGCCGAGCTGGCGGACAAATGCGGTATCGACGCCGCCGGCTTGCAGGAGACCGTCACGCGTTTCAACGGCTTCTGCGAGACGGGGGTGGACAGCGATTACGGACGCGGCTCGCGAGCCTTCGACCGCTGTCACGGCGACCCGACGATCAAGCCGAATCCTAATCTCGGACCGATCGAGCAGGCGCCGTTCTACGCGGTCCGTATGTACCCCGGCGATGTCGGCACGGCGGGCGGACTCGTCACGGACGAGTACGCCCGCGTGCTGAAAGAAGACGGTTCGCTGATTCCGGGGCTCTACGCAACGGGCAACTGCACGGCGTCCGTGGTGGGCCGCTGTTATCCCGGCGCAGGCAGCAGTATCGGCGCGTCATTCGTATTCGGATACATCGCGGCGCTGCATGCCAGCGGCGCCCAATCGATCTGGTGATCGAAGGAGACCTTCGCATGAAAGTCCATCAGCCGCCCAGCAGTGAAGTACTGGTCGATATCTATCGGCGCATGACGCTCATCAAGCAGAACGACGAGCGCTTTCGTTCAGTGATCAAGTCCGGCAAGCTGGTCATGCCGTATTACTCGCCGCGTGGCCAGGAGGTGATTCCGTCGGCGGTGTCCGTTTGTCTTAGCAATGACGACTACATTTGCACGATCTATCGCGGCGTGCACGACATGATCGCCAAGGGCGTGCCACTCAAGGATCTCTGGGCCGAACTGGGGGGGCGTGTCACCGGCACCTGCAAGGGCAAGGGCGGCCCGATGCATGTCACCCACCCTGCGTCCGGCGTGATGGTCACGACAGGTATTGTCGGCAGTTCGATGCCCATCGCGAACGGTCTTGCGCTGGCCGCGCAAATTCGCGGTGAACGACGCGTGGCAGTGGCTTATTTCGGCGACGGCGCAGCCAATATCGGGGCATTTCACGAGTCGCTGAATATGGCGTCGGTCTGGAAGCTGCCGGTCGTTTTCGTCTGTCAGAACAACGGCTACGCCGAACATACGAAATACGCGTATGGCACGTCGGTGCCGAATATCGCGCAGCGTGCGGTGGCCTATCAGATGCCCGGCATCACGGTGGATGGCAACGATCCGATCGCGATGCATCGCGTCGCGCGCGAGGCTATCGAGCGAGCTCGCGACGGCGGCGGACCGACGCTGATCGAAGCCAACACGTTCCGCTTTCACGGCCACGTATTCGGCGACCCGGATGCCTATATGGACCAGCACGAAAAAGCAGCGTGGGTGGCGAAAGATCCGGTGCCGCTGTTCCGGGCGTGGCTGATCGCGGCGAAACACGCAACCGAAGCGCAACTGGCGGAGATGGAAGCGGCGCACGACGCGGCAATCGATGCAGCCGTCGAGTTCGCGCTGGCGAGCGCCTATCCGGACGTCGCCGAACTGCGGCGCGACATCTTTAAAGACGAGGTGCTTGCATGAACCAGACGCAGACTGACATCAATACGATTCAGGCGGTCAACCTCGCGCTTGACGATGCGATGGCCGGCGATGCCAATGTCATCGTCCTCGGCGAGGACGTGGCCGACGGCCAGGAAGGCGGCATTGTCGGTGTGACCAAAGGGCTGTCGTCGAAATACGGCACCTCGCGTGTCAGGTCCACACCCATTTCGGAACAGGCCATTATCGGCGCGGCGATCGGCGCGGCAATCGTTGGCATGCGTCCAGTGGCCGAGATCATGCTGATGAACTTTACGACGGTCGCGATGGACATGATCGTCAACCACGCGGCGAAACTGCGCTTCATGTCGGGCGGCCAGACGCATGTGCCGCTCGTGATCCGCACGATGACCGGCGCGGGGTTCGGCACCGGAGGTCAGCACGCCGACTATCTCGAAGCATGGTTTGCGCACGTCGCAGGCATCAAGGTGGTTGCGCCGTCTACGCCTGCGGATGCCTACGGGCTGATGCTGTCGTGCATCGAAGACGACGATCCATGCCTGTTCATCGAGAACCTGCCGAGCTACTGGAACCCGGGCAAGGCGCCGGAACGCGGCGTGCGGATTCCCCTTGGCAAGGCCAACGTGGTACGCGGCGGCATGGATGTGACGGTGATCAGCTATAGCCGCCGCGTGCACGAAGTGATGGCCGTGGCGGAACAGCTCGGTACGGCCGGAATCTCGTGCGAAGTCATCGACTTGCGCACGGTCTCACCGCTCGATACGGAAACGATCCTCACCTCGGTGGCTAAAACCGGCCGCGCCGTTGTCGTGCACGAAGCGGTCAAACCGTTTGGCGTAGGGGCTGAAATCGCCTCGCGCATTTATGAATCGCTGTTTCGTGAGCTCAAGGCGCCTGTGCAGCGGGTTGGGTCGCAGTTTTGCCCGGTGCCGTTTTCAAAGCCGCTTGAAGACGCTTTTGTACCCGGCGCTGCGCAGATCGAGGCCGCGATTCGCGCGACGCTCGACGACACGGGTTCGCGAGCCCCATCCCGACTTTAACCATCCAGAAGAGATCACTTATGTCCACACAGGTTTTGCTTCCGAAGCTGGGCTTTTCGATGAACGAAGGCACGCTGACCGAATGGCTCCTGGAGGACGGCGCGACAGTCGCCGAAGGCCAGGCACTCTATGCGCTGGAGAGCGACAAGTCGGTGCAGGAAGTCGAGTCTCCGGCGTCAGGAACGCTGCGAATCGTGGCCCAGATAGGCGAGGTGTATCCGGTCGGCACGGTGCTGGCGGAAATCGTCTGAGCCGGCACCGGTCATTCACTCAGCCTGAAGCAGTCTAGCGAGGCATCCCCAATGAGCGTCGAATCCGTTTCTTCCCCAGCTTCCGTCGTGGCGCCCGCCGCGGTAACCGGTCCGGCTCCAGCCGGGATTGGCGCGAATTTGCCGCCATGGCCGCAGGTCGATTTCGCCGAGTTCGGTGAGATCGAGGTCAAACCGGTGTCTCGCATCCAGAAGTTGACCGGTGCATTCCTGTCGCGCAACTGGCTGACGATTCCGCACGTGACGCATCAGGACGACGCCGATATCACGACTCTTGAGGCTTTCCGCAAGGCGTATTACGAAGACGGAGCGACGGTGAAGCTGACGCCGCTGGTGTTCCTGATCAAGGCGGCGGTGCGTGCGCTGCAGACGTTTCCGCAGTTCAATGCATCGCTGGATGGCGACGGCAAGAACCTCGTGCTGAAGAAGTATTTTCACATCGGCGTGGCGGTGGATACGCGCTTCGGCCTGCTGGTCCCGGTGCTGCGCGACTGCGACAAAAAGAGTGTTCTGGAACTGGCGGCGGAACTGACGGCGGTGTCGTCAAAGGCACGCGAGAAAGGTCTTTCGATGGCGGAAATGTCGGGCGGCTGCTTCTCGATCAGCTCGCTGGGAGGCGTTGGCGGTACGGGTTTCACGCCGATCATCAACGCCCCTGAAGTGGCGATTCTCGGGGTGACGAAAACCCGGCTGACGCCGCAGCCTTCGGACGAGGGTGGGGTGGAGTGGCACAAGATGCTGCCGCTTTCGCTGAGCTACGATCACCGGGTCATCAACGGTGCGGACGCGGCGCGCTTCACGGCCTTGATTGCCACGCTGCTCGCCGACCCTCAGGCACTTGCGGCCTGAAGCGCCGACACCCAACCTACAACGACAGGATCGAGATGAAAACGCTTGGGGAGATGATAGAGCGCAATGCCCGTTTCTATGCGGATAGGGACGCGCTGGTGTTTGGCAACCGGCGGGTGACGCACGGCGAGATGGCAGAGCGCGCCCGCCGCTTCTCGGATGCGTTGTATCGGCAGGGGTTGCGCAGGCAGGACCGGGTCGCGGTGCTGGCGATGAATTGCGCCGAGTACTACGAGACCTACCGTGCCTGCGAATGGGCTGGCCTTCTGCTCGCGACCGTCAACTTCCGGCTTGCGCCAGCGGAAATCCTGCACATCCTGAAGGATGCGGCGCCGAAAGCACTCGTCTTCGAAGCGCAATATGCCACGCTGGTGGATGGCCTGCGTCCGCAGATGCCAGATGTCGAGCGGTATATCTGTATTGGCGATGCGCCGTCGTGGGCGATTCCGTTCGAATCCATGATGGAAGCCGGCTCGACCGAGGGGCCGCCGATCCGCTCGCAGCCCGACGACTTCGCGTATCTGATCTACACGAGCGGTACAACCGGGAGCCCGAAAGGGGTGGTCCGTACGCACCGCGCGATGTGCGCGACGGCGGAAAGCTGCGCCTTGGTCACCGAATTTTCCGGACACTCACGGGTGCTGCAGACCACGCCGGCGTTTCACGTGGGCGGCATCGGTTATGTGAACGCGGTCGCGTGGCTGGGCGGTACGACCGTGTTGCATCGCGGCTTTGAGCCGAAGGCGATGCTCGAGACGATCCAGGCCGAGCGCATCACCTTCACGTTCCTCGTTTCCGCGATGCTGCAGGCATTGCTCGACGTGCCCGAATTGTCCACCTACGATCTGTCGAGTATCGAGAACATCACGACGGCAGCCGCGCCCGTACCGGTGCCGCTCCTCGAACGCGGCATCGAAGTGCTTGGCCCCGTGTTCGCGGTCCAGTACGGTATGACGGAGAGCAACGCCTGCTGGCTGCCGGCGCATGAAGTGCGGCCGCATGGCACGCCGGAAGAAGTTCGGCGTCTGGCGTCGGTCGGCCATCCCTGTCCGGGGATCGAACTGCGCATCGTCGACGATAACGGCGTCGACCTTCCGCAGGGCCAGACCGGCGAAGTGTGGCTGCGCTCGGCGACCCAACTGAGCGAATACTGGAACAACAGCGTGGCGACCACCGAAGCGTTGCGCGACGGCTGGTATCGCAGCGGCGACATGGGCTATCAAGACAGCCACGGCTATGTGTTCCTGGTGGACCGCAAGAAGGACATGATCATCTCGGGCGGCGAAAACATCTACAGCCGTGAAGTGGAGAACGCCTTGCTGCAGCATCCTGCCGTGATGGACGCGGCTGCGATCGGCGTGCCACATGAAAAATGGGGCGAATGCGTGAAGGCCATCGTCGTGCTGCGGCCTGGCGAGACGGTACAGGAGGCGGACCTGATCGGGTTTTGCCGGGCGTTGATTGCCGGCTACAAATGTCCGAAGTCGATCGAGTTCGTCGAAGAACTCCCGCGTCTGCCTACCGGAAAGATCAGCAAAGTCGTGTTGCGCCAGCGGTTCAGCCGCTGAACGCGTGGCGGCCATGCCGCTGTCTACGAATGAGAGTGAATCATGGGCAAATGGCTCAAAAGCACGGAATGCGTTCAATTCGACGTCGCCGAGCGTGTGGTGCGGATCACGCTGAATCGTCCGGACAAACGCAATGCGATTAACGGCGTCCTATTGCGCGAACTGAGAGAGGCATTGCTCGAGGCCGACGATCTGAAGTCGGTGAACGTGATCGTCCTGCGCGGCGCCGGCAAGGACTTCTGCGCCGGTTACGACCTCGTCACGACCTATTCGGACCGCGCGGCGGAGCAGGTCGATCCGGGTGAATATCGAGGTACGGTACGCAGTTTCGACGACGACTGCTGGTCGATGGAGCGGCAGGCGGAAACCGTCAACCTGATGGCGGATGTGCACAAGCCGATCATCGCGCAGGTACATGGCAACTGCCTTGCGGGCGGCACTGACCTCGCGCTTGCCTGCGACATGGTGCTTGCTGCGGACAACGCACGGATTGGTTTCCCCGCGACGCGCGCCAACGGCTCGCCGCCCGCGCACATGTGGTTCTACCACGTTGGGCCGCAGTGGGCGAAACGCCTCTTGCTGTCCGGGGATTCGCTAACCGGCCGCGACGCGGCGAAGATCGGTCTGGTCATGGACGCCGTACCCGCCGACGAACTTGACGCTGAAGTCGCTGAACTGGCACGCCGGCTGTCCTTCGTCGATGCCGATCTGCTCTCGGCCAACAAGCGGATCGTGAATCTCGGGCTTGAACTGGCGGGTGCACGTACGCTGCAGCGCCTCGCCGTCGAGAACGACGCGCGTGCGCATCAGAGCCAGGGGCCACGCCGCGCGCAATTCAAGGCCGATATGGACGCCGCTGGTCTGAAGGAAGCGCTCAAACGCCGCGACGAGCCGTTCGGGGACGGCATGATCAAGCTGCGCGCACGCGGCGAATGAAACGTCCCCGCGCCATGCGGGAGCCTCTGGGCCATTCGGCTGACTCACTTAAGACCTGAAAACCATGGATGTCGAACTTTCAGTGAAGGACGCGGTTGCGACGCTCTGTCTGAACCGTCCCGAGAAGCTCAACGCGTTGACGCCAGACATGCTGGCCATGCTGATCGAGCATCTTGATCGCATCGAGCGTGATCCGGAAATCCGCGCGGTCATCCTGACGGGCGCAGGGCGGGCCTTTTGCGCCGGTGCCGATATCAAGGGCGGTGGCGCAGCGCCGCCGCAGATGAGCGTGTCGCATGCGCGCCAGTCGATGGCTGTTTATCAGCGGGTTGCGCTGAAGCTCTACAACCTCAATAAGCCCGTGGTCGCGGCGGTGCGAGGCGTGGCGGTCGGCATTGCATGGAGCTTCGCGCTGTGCGCCGACCAGCTTCTGGCGTCGGACACGGCCCAGTTCATTCCAGCCTTTCTGATGCGTGCGACTTTGCCCGAGGGCGGCATGGTGCATCTTCTCGCACGCCACTGCGGGGAATTCCGTGCGAAGGAGATCATGTATCTCAATCGCAAGCTGACCGGGCAGGAGGCGTTCGAAGCGGGGCTGGCGAGCCGCGTCGTCGGGGACGCGGGGCTCATGGAAGCCGCCGAAGCGCTCGCCGCCGAGCTGGCGGCCATGCCGACCTTCTCGATTGGACTGACCAAACAGCTGTTCCGCCTGAACGCCGGCAGCATGGAAGAGTTTCTCGTGCAGGAACTGAATGCTGTCGCACTCGCGGTGAATTCCGAGGATGCCGCCGAGGGGCGGCTCGCCGCGCGGGAAAAGCGAACGCCCATCTTCAAGGGGCGTTAGGTCGATTAAAAATTCCGCCGCAAGCGAGCGGTGCCCGCGAGGCAGTGCGACCTGCAGTGGGCGCGCGGATGGGGACATAGCAGGAGGAGTCAGGCATGCACTTCGAGTACACCCCGGAGGACGAAGCGTTTCGTCAGGACGTCCGACAGTTTTTCAGGGAGCAGTTACCGGCCGCGATTTCGCATCGCTGGAGGATCGGGGCGCATCCTCCGTTGAAAGACGACATTCGTACGTGGCAGCGCATTCTGCATCAGCGCGGGTGGGGCGCGCCGCATTGGCCGGTCGAATACGGCGGCACCGGCTGGACGGCTTTTCGCAAGCATATCTTCATGGAAGAGCTGTATAACGCGGACGCGATGGACTACGGCTGGCAGGCAACCCACATGGTGGCACCCGTCATCATTGCGTTCGGCTCCGACTGGCAAAAGAAGCGCTTTCTCCCGGCCATTCTCTCCGGGGACGAATTCTGGTGCCAGGGTTTTTCGGAGCCCAATGCAGGCTCGGACCTGGCGGGTCTGAAGACCACGGCGGTACTCGACGACGACGAATACGTGATCAACGGTCAGAAGATCTGGACCAGCGATGCCTCGATTGCCGAATGGGGCTTCTTCCTCGTCAAGACGGACACGACGGTCAAGCCGCAGCGCGGCATCTCGTTTCTGCTCGTCAAGATGGATACGCCTGGGATCACAGTACGCCCGATCGTTTCAATCGAAGGCGGCACAGGCCTGAATGAGGTCTTTCTCGAGAACGTTCGCGTGCCGCGCACACACCTGGTCGGCGAGGCGGGCATGGGCTGGACTTATGCGAAATATCTGCTCGAAAAGGAGCGCACGACGAGCGCGTTCCTCTATTTCAACAAGCGGGAATTGCAGCGTGCCAAAAGTATCGCCGAACAGGAGACGGTAGACGGCGTGCGCCTGATCGACACCCCCGAATTCGCCCGCAAGCTGGCGTCGGTTGAAGTGGACCTGCTGGCGCTCGAATGGTCGGTGTTGCGAATCCTGGCCGAGGAAAAGAACACGCGCAATCTGGACGCCGTAGTGTCGGCGCTCAAGATCAGCGGCTCGGAGATGCAGCAGCGCGTCACGGAGTTGCAGATCGATGCGCTCGGTCCGCGCAGCATGCGCTTCCAGCAGCACGGCGACTGGTGCTTCGACGATCCGGCAACCGACGACGCATGGCCCGTCTATGTGGCAGGCCGCACGACGGGCTACCTCATCGGCCGCGCCTCGACCATTTACGGCGGCGCGCGGGAGGTGCAGAAGAACATAATTGCCCGCCTCGCCTTTGGACTTTGACCATGGACTTCAACCTCTCCGAAGAACAGTTGATGCTGAAGGACGGCGTCGAGCGATTCATCCAGCAGGAATACGGCTTCGAGAAGCGCCGGGAGATTGCCGCGAGCGAAGAGGGTTTTAGCCGTGCGCGCTGGCAGGACTACGCGGAGCTTGGCTGGCTCGGCCTGATGCTGCCCGAAGATGTTGGCGGCCTCGCTTGCTCGTTTGTCGAGACGGCCATCGTGATGGAAGCGTTCGGGCGAGGCATGGTGCTCGAACCCCTCGTGCAAACAGCGCTTCTGTGTTCGGCCATCATTGATCGTAGTGGTTCGGATGCCAAGCGGCAGACGCTCTTGCCGGCTGTGATCGAAGGCCGCTTACTGTTTTCGCTCGCCGACAGTGAAGCGGGCTCGCGGTTCAAGCTGGGCTGCAGCGAACGTACCGTCGCACACAGGACGACCGGGGGCTATCTGCTCAACGGCGCCAAGACTCTGGTGATGGCGGGCGGTTCGGCGGACCAGTTGCTGGTGACCGCGCGTCTCGACGACCACGCGGAAAACCCCGCGATTTTCATCCTGGAGCGCCGCGCGGCGGGCGTGACCTGCCGTACGTATCGTCTGCTCGATGGATCTCGTGCCGCGGACATCGAATTTCGCGACGTCGAGCTGGAGGCGTCCTCGTTACTGGTGGCCCCCGATCGCGCTCGCGAGGTGCTCGAAGCAGCGACGGGACTCGCGACGCTGGCAAGCGTGGCCGAAATTCTCGGCGTGATGGAAGCCGTGATGGAAATCACCGCCGAATACATCAAGGCCCGCGTGCAGTTCGGTCAGCCGATCGGAAAATTTCAGGCGCTGCAGCATCGTATGGCCGAAATGTTTGTCGCCGTGCAGGAGACCCGCTCGATACTCTATTGCGGCATTGCTCACCTGGATCGGCCGGCAAGGGAACGTAGCGCCACTATTTCGGCGGCCAAGGCGGTCGCCGGTCGCGCCAGCCGTTTCGTCTGTGCGCAAGGCATTCAGTTGCACGGCGGCATGGGGATTACCGAGGAATATCAGGTCGGCCATTACTTCCGCAAGATGACCATGATGGAAAAGATGTTCGGCGATATCGACTTTCACCTCGCGCGCTTCGCGGCGACGCATTGAATCGGGCAACGTGTCCAATCACAAGGAATTGCGCTTATGTTACGAGTCAAAGACAGGATCGCCGTCGTCACGGGCGCAGCGTCCGGGATCGGTGCGGCATGCGCCGCGATGCTTGCCGCTGAAGGCGCGCAGGTGGTCGTGGCAGACCGGGATTTCGACGGGGCCGTCGCGCAGGCCCAGCGCATCGAGCAGCAGGGCGGTCGGGCGATTGCCGCGCGGGTCGATATCGGCGACGAGGCCTCGATAGCAGCGTTGTTTGCGCTTACCCTCGAAACGTGGGGCGGCCTCGACGTGCTGCACAACAACGCGGCGGCCACATCGCTGTCGAGCACGGTCGATGCCGCCGTGGAGGCCGTCGATGTCTCCGTCTGGGACGACACGATGCGCATCAACCTGCGCGGCACCATGCTGGCCTCGCGTTATGCCATCCCGCTGATGCGCGCTCGCGGCGGCGGCTCGATCATCAACACGTCGTCGGGCGCCGCTCAGGCCGGCGCGCTCGGTTATAGCGCTTACGGTGTGTGCAAGGCGGGCATTGAAGCGTTGACGCGCTACGTGGCCGCTCAGCATGGCAAGGAGGGCATTCGCTGCAACGCGATTGCACCCGGCCTGATCGTGACACCGGCGACAGTGGGCCATTACGCGGGATCCGTGGGCGAGATGATGCTCAGCCATCATCTCACGCCGCGCCTCGGGCAGCCGGAAGACGTGGCACATGCGGTGGTGTACCTGGCGTCCGATGAGGCGGCTTTTGTCACGGGGCAAATCATCAACGTCGACGGTGGGCTGCTGTCGCATCAACCGTACTACGCCGATGAAATTCGCGCCCGCACCGCGGGCGGCGTGACGGTCGGCGCGAAGAGGACGACATGACAATCGATGCCGATCTGCTGGCTCGAATCGACCGTATCGAGGCGCAACTGGCGATCCAACAATTGCCCATACGCTATGCGCTTGCTGTCGATTCGCGCGATCTGGACAACCTTGTCACGCTCTTCACCGACGACGTGAATTGCGGCCGGTGGGGCGTAGGTCGCGCCGCGCTGAAAACGTTCTACGGGTCGGAGCATATCCTGCGCAGCTTCTACCGCTGCATACACCAGATCTGCGGACATGCGATCGACCTGGTCGATGCCGATCATGCAACGGGCCAGGTGTATTGCCGCGCCGAGCATGAGGACAACGGCAAATGGGTCGTCATGGCGATCTGCTATTTCGACCACTACGTACGGCGCGACGGCAGCTGGTATTTCGAGCGCCGGGATGAACGCCACTGGTACTCGACCGACTGGCTGGAGCGACCGGGGACACCGCGCTTTCAGAACTGGCCCGGCAAGTACGAAAGCGACAAATACCTGCCGCGCCTGCCACAGTCTTTCCCGACCTGGGCGTCTTTCTGGGAAGCGGTTGAACCGGCTGCGCTCGACGCGCTGACGCGTTCGCCCTGACGCGCTCCACGTCACAAAGCGGTGCGGGGCGAACAGTGGGCGGCGGGCAGGGGAAGAACGCCCACCGCACCACAGTCAGGCCTCGCTCGGCAGACGAATCACCAGACCGTCGAGCTCGGGCGTGATATTGATCTGGCATGTGAGGCGGCTATTTTCCCGCACGTCCATCGCGCAGGTCAGCATGTCGATCTCATACGACTCGGCGGGCGGCATGTGGCTCACCCACGCTTCGTCGACATACGCATGGCAGGTTGCGCAGCTGCAACTACCGCCGCAGTCTCCCAGAATGCCAGGCACCTGATGGCTGACGGCGGTCTGCATGACGGTCTCGCCGATGTTGGCCGTTGCGACCGTTTCGTCGCCGTCCGGTTGAATGAATCGAATGATGGGCATGATGTCGTTGGATTGAGTCAGTTTAATCAGGCTGCGGGCAGCAGGCTTTTGAGCGGGATCGAATCGTCGGCGAGTTCGGTGGCGCGCACCGGAATCTTCTCGCCGACAAAACGCTTGGCCAGCATGAATTCCTGCGGGCGGCTGACGGTGTCGGCAGCGAGCATCACGCCGTCCTTCAGATAAAACGCCGAGAACGATCGGCTTTCCGGTGCGCCGCGCAGCACGAACTCGTCATAGCCCTGCGACAGGCCGACCATTTTCAGCTTCAGATCGTATTGGTCGGACCAGAACCACGGCACGCTGTTGTACACGCGCTCCTTGCCGCACAGTGTGGCCGCGGCCGTGCGTGCCTGTTCCATGGCGTTGGGCACGGATTCCAGCCGCAAGCGCCGGCCTAGCAGCCCGTTGGGATGGTTAGTGCAGTCGCCGATGGCGAAGATGTCGGGATCGGAAGTGCGGGTATGCTCGTCCACCACGATGCCGTTGTCCACGGCGAGGCCCGCTGCCACGGCCAGATCCGTGGCGGGCTGCAGGCCGACACCGACGATGACGAGATCCGCCGGGATGCGTGAACCGTCGCCACAAACAACCGCCGCGACCGCATCGCCCGACGCATCCAGTTCGAAGCCGCTGACCGCCGTGCTGGTGCGTACGTCGACGCCGGCTTCACGGTGCACCCGTTCGTAGAACGCAGAAAGTTCCGGCGCCGTCACCCTTGCGAGCACGCGGGGCAGCGCTTCGAGAACGGTGACGTGCAGACCGCGCCGCACCGCAATCGCCGCGACTTCGAGGCCGATATACCCGCCGCCGATGATGACGAGGCGTGCGCCCGCATGGAACTGCGTGCGGATCCGTGCGACATGGTCGAGCGTGCGCAAGTAGTGAAAGTTCGGCTGCTTCTCAATGGCCTCAATGCCCGGCAGCGCGAGTCTGCGGGCGTGCCCGCCAGTGGCGATCACGAGTTTCGAGTAACCGATCTCGCGACCATCCGACAGGGCGACCGTGTGCTCCGCGCGGCCGATGCGCTCGGCCCGGGTATTGGGGATGAATTCAATGCGGGCCTTTTCGTAAGTGGCCTGCGGCTTCAGATAGAGCTGTTCGGCGCTCAGTTCGCCCGACAGAAACGCTTTAGACAAAGGCGGGCGCTGATACGGCAGATGCGGTTCCTCGCCGACCAGCACGATGCAGCCCGTCCAGCCCTGGTCACGGATGCTGGTTGCGCACTCGCCGGCCGCATGGCCGGCACCGACGATCAGTGCGATGTCCTCTGGGGATGCTGCGGTGCTCATGAAGGCTGACTCCCGTCTCCCGTGGCTATCGTGCATCCGGCGACGCGATAGCGATTGTCTATATTTATGAATGTTGTTCTTAATTGTGAATGTCGTATGAGGCGGCTGTCAATGCTCGTGAAGCCGGGTTGCACAATCGTTAAAAATCGAACATAGTTCAAATATTAGCACTTGGCGAGATGCCTGCGTGAACGCCGCCGCGAACCGATAAACGCAACGACAGGAGGCAGCATCATGAGCGCTCGACTGCGACTTCAGGATTTCGACGATCCTGCGTTCAATCCCTTTTTCGAGGACGCACTGGCGTACGGCGCGGACAGCGATCCTTATCCACGCATTGCGGCGCTGCGCGAGAAGGGTTCGGTGCAGAAAGGCGACTACCGTGTGCTGATGGACACGCCTGCTGACCTGACGATGTCAGACGTCGAGCACTACTGCGTGTTCGGCTATGACGAAGTCGCTCAGGTGCTGGGCGATCCGGCGACGTTTTCGAACCGGGCTTATGAACGGAACATCGGCATCAGTTTCGGCCGCAGCATCTCGACCATGGATGTCCCCGAGCATCCGCGATACCGGCGCATCTTCCAGAAGGCCTTCATGCCGAATACCGTGGCGGCGTGGGGCGATGCACTGGTCGATCCCGTGGTGAGCGAGCTGATGGACATTTTTTCCAGCCGCGGCCACGCTGACCTCGTGCAGGAATTCACACTGCACTATCCGTTTAACATCATTTACCGCCAATTGGCGTTACCGCCCGAAGACGTCAAGGTATTCCACAAGCTCGCCATCGCGCAGACGCTTGTCTCGGTCGATATCGAGCACGGCGTCGAGGCTTCGACGAAGCTGGGCACGTATTTCGCGCAACTCGTCGCGCAGCGCCGGGAGAGTCCTGGCGACGACCTCGTGAGCCTGCTGGCGACGGCTGAGGTCGAAGGCGAACGGTTGCCGGAAGAGGTCGTCATTTCTTTTCTGCGGCAACTGGTGAACGCGGGCGGCGACACGACCTATCGCGCGACCAGCGTATTGCTGCTCGGACTGCTGCGAACTCCGGATCAACTCGATGCCGTGCGCCGCGACCGCACACTCGTGCCGCGTGCCATCGAAGAAGCGTTGCGCTGGGACGGACCCGTCGTGATGCAATCGCGCATGGCGGCGCGCGCTGTGACGCTGGGTGGCGTCGAGATTCCAGCAGGTGCATTTATCGACGTCGTCGCGGGAAGCGCCAATCGCGACCCCAGCCGCTTCACGGATCCCGACCGGTTCGACATTTTCCGCACAAGCTCGCGTCGGCACTTCGCTTTCGCGTATGGGCCGCACGTGTGCATTGGCCAGCATCTGGCGCGCGTCGAGATGACGCGTGCGCTCAACGCGATCCTCGACCGGTTGCCCAACCTGCGGCTTGACCCCGCGGCGCCTGCGCCACTTATCAACGGCATCATGATGCGCGTGCCGCATTCGATTCCGGTCGTATTCGACTGAGCGCCAAAAAGGGCTGGGTCAAATGCGCTTGATTCCGCCGGGCCATGCCGCCACAGCGACAACAACACACGGCTTCGAATGCTATGCGCTGTGAGCGATCCGAATCGACTCGCCGTCGGAGACTGAAGGGATGACCGAGTTCGACTATATCGTCGTGGGGGCAGGTGCCGCCGGGTGCGTGCTGGCCAACCGCCTCTCAGAGAACGGACGCCATGACGTGCTGCTGATCGAGGCGGGTCCGGAAGACACCAGCCCTTTGATCCGGATGCCGAAAGGATTCGGCAAACTGCTGGGCGATCCCGCTCACGCGTGGTTCATCCCGGTGCAGCCGGATGACGGTAACGGTCATCGCAATGAAGTCTGGTTGCGCGGCAAGATGCTCGGCGGATCGAGCAGCATCAATGGCATGGTCTATATGCGCGGCCATCCTGACGACTACGACGGTTGGGCGGCCCTCGGCGTGAAAGGGTGGGGCTGGCAGGACGTGGCGCCGTGTTTCAGGCGCATCGAAGACCATGCGCTGGGCGCCGATGAACTGCGCGGCGCGGGCGGCCCGCTGAAAGTGTCGCCGTATGCCGAGCGCAACCGCCTTGGTGAAGCGGTGCTGGATGCATGCCAGTCGCTTGGCCTGCGACGGGTCGAAGACATTAACCGGCTCGACCACGAAGGCGTGGCGTATCTCAGCTACACCATCCGCAACGGCCGCAGGCAGAGTTCCGCTGAAGCGTTTCTCAAGCCCGCGAGGAAGCGCAAGAACCTGGCTGTGGTTACTGGAACGGAAGTCACCTGGGTCGTCTTCGAGGGCACGCGTGCGGTGGGCGTCGGATGCCACCGCAACGGCATTGACACCGCTTACCGGGCACGCCGCGAAGTTGTGCTGTCTGCGGGCGCGCTCGAGTCGCCGCGGCTTTTGCAACTGTCGGGTGTGGGCGATCCCCAGCATCTGCAGTCGCTCGGCATTGGTGTTGTTGCGGCGAGCCCCGGGGTTGGTCTGAACATGCGTGAACATTTGCTGTACATGACTCAGGCGCGCCTCAGGCAATGGCGCGATTCACACAACCGGCAGTTCGCCGGGGCGCGTCTGTGGCGCAATGCCTTGCGGTATTTTTTGTTCCATAGCGGCGTCATGGCGTTGGGCTCTTACCCGGTGGGCGGCTTCGTCAAAACTGCGCCCGACGCCACCCGGCCCGACGCGCAATTGATGATGGCGCCGTTTTCGCTGGACTTCGGCACGGCTGGCTCCGGTTTCGAGCCGTTTCCCGGCATGCAGCTTTTCAGCTATCCGCTCAGACCCGAGAGCCAAGGGCACGTGAAGATCGTTTCCGCCGACCGCAAGGTCGCGCCCGAGGTGGTAGCCAACTATCTCGCCGAGCCCTACGACCGGCAGATGGCGATCAACGCATTCCGGCTGATGCGCAACGTATTCGGTGCGGAGCCGTTGGCGAGCCTGCTGGAGGGCGAAACGCGCCCTGGCTCTGCGGTTCAGTCGGACGACGAAATTCTCGACCTGTACCGGCGCGGAGGCCAGTCGGGCTTTCACGCTTGCGGCACCTGCAAGATGGGTACGGACCGCCTTGCGGTACTCGATTCGCGCTTGCGCGTGCGCGGCGTTGCCGGACTGCGCGTGATGGATCTGTCCGTCACGCCGACGATGATTTCCGGCAACACGAACGGCCCGATGATGGCCATGGCTTGGCGCGCCGCCGACCTGATTCTGGAGGACGCACGATGACCCGGCCTGACCTGTATCGCGAGCGTTACGCAAACCTTCATACGCGAAATTTTGATCATGGAGACCCGGCATGAACTTGACGGCGCAAGCGTCGAAGCGAACGGCAATCGTCCAGCAGGCGCTGGACTACGCGACGAGCGACGAGGGGGGCGAGATCGGCGTCCAGGTGGCGGCCTATCTGAATGGCAAACTGGTCGTGGATGCATGGAGCGGGGTGGCCGATCCGGCGACAGGGCGGCGGGTGGACGGCGATACGCTCTTTAACGTCTACTCGGTGACCAAGGCCGTTGCGGCGACCGCACTACACATGCTGGCCGATCGCGGTCACATTGACTACGACGCGCCGGTCGCGCGTTACTGGCCTGAATACGGCGCGCACGGCAAGGCACGCACGACGGTTCGAGACGTACTGACGCATCGCGCGTGCGTGCCGCAGATGCCCGAAGGCGTCACGCTGGTACGGATGTGCGACTGGCATTGGATGACCACTGCGATCGCCGACCTGAAACCGCTTGCGGAGCCCGGGACGAAGACGCTATATCTTTCGATGACCTTCGGCTGGATCGTCGGCGAACTGGTGCGGCGGGTGGATCCCAAAGGGCGCTCGCTGGGGCGCTTCGTACGCGAAGAAATCGCCGGGCCGCTCGGCATTTCCGATCTTTGGATCGGCATCCCCGACGAGGTCGAGCCACGCATCGCCAAGCTCACCGATGCGATGGTGCCGGTGCCGGCGGAATATTTGCCACCGCTGTTTCTCGCGTCGATGCCCGAGCAGGTCGCGTTGAACCCAACGGTATTCGAGCGGCCCGATGTGCGCCGCGCGGAAGTGGCCGGGGTGGGCGGCATCTTCAACGCACGCAGCGAGGCGCGCTTCTGGGCGATGCTTGCAGGCGGCGGCGAGCTTGACGGCGTGCGGTTGCTGTCGAAAGAGCTCGTCGCAACGTTGAATACGCCGCGGGCGAACAGTGAGGAACCCGACCCGGTGATGTTCGGGTTTCCGCTTCCGATCACCATTGGCGGGTTCTGGTTCGGCGGTGCTCATCCGCCGGTGACAGCGGTTCAATCGCCGCGCGCGCTGTGTCATCCGGGACAGGGCAACTCGATCGGCTGGGCCGATCCGGACACAGGCCTCGCCGTCGCGATCTGTCACAACAAGTTGTTTAATCCGACCTCGCCGGAAGAAGATCCCTTGTTGCCCGTCGCGCGGGCAATCCGCGAAGCATTGAATCTGAGTGAATCGACGTTATGCCGATAGTTGTCGCCCATTTGCAACAGTGGGTCGGCAGAAGCGAGCGTGTTTCCGACACGCTTTGCCTGACACCGATGGCCGCGCTTGCCGCTACGCTTGACCATGACAGTGCGCCAGTCGCGCCCGGCGATGCTTTACCGCCGCTGTGGCATTGGCTCTACTTTTTACCAGCGCACCGGCAGTCGCTCGTGGGCCCTGACGGGCATCCGAAGCGCGGCGGTTTCCTGCCGCCGGTGGAGTTGCCCCGGCGGATGTGGGCGGGCAGTCAACTGGCGTTTTTACGCGAGCTAAAGGCCGGTGATGCGGTCACCCGTTTATCGACGATCGAGGACGTGACGCACAAGCATGGCCGTAGCGGCGAGCTAGTCTTCGTCAAGGTGTTGCATCAGATCAGCGACGTTGCAGGCGTGGCGATTGAGGAGCATCAGGACATCGTCTATCGCGATCATCCCGCTGCCAGCGAAGCGCCTGCGACACCTCGCCCCGGCCCTGAAGGCGCCCGATGGCTGCGTACGATCAATCCGGATCCCGTGCTGCTGTTCCGCTATTCGGCGCTGACCCTCAACGGTCATCGGATCCATTACGACCGGCCCTATGCGATTGAGGAGGAAGGCTATCAGGGACTAGTCGTGCATGGCCCGCTTCTGGCGACACTGCTGCTGGATCTGGTGCGAGTGGAACGGCCAGGGAAGCGCGTCGCGGCCTTTTCGTTTCGCGGCATAAGTCCGGTGCTCGATACGGCCCCGTTCGTCGTGTGCGGACGTCCAGACAGTGACGACGGTAAAACGCTCAAGCTATGGATTGCGGGTAGCGACGGCACGTTGCGCATGGAGGCGAGCGCGGTTCTTGCGTAGCGGATGGCCTGGGTGTCCTTGTCCTGCGTGAATGACTAGTGCGTTTGCAACCAGCGTTTATTTTTCAGGAAGCGTGATGCGTTCTTTTCTGTTTGTTCCCGGCATACGGCCCGAGCGTTTTGCCAAGGCGCTCGCCTGCGGCGCCGATGCGGTGATCGTGGATCTCGAAGACGCGGTCGGCGCCGCGGACAAGGGGCCGGCTCGTCAGCATGTCGCCGATGCGGCGGCGGCCTTCGCTGCGTCGACCACGCGTGTGCTACTGCGTATCAACGGCTTCGGCACGCCGTGGTTTGAGGGGGACCTCTCGTTGCTGGCGCTCGGCGGTATTGACGGCGTCGTATTGCCGAAAGCAGAGAGCGCGACGGTCCTCGAAGCGCTCGCCCGTGTGACCACCAAGCCGATTCTGCCGATCGTCGAATCGGCGCTCGGTGTGTGGCAGGTGCTCGAGGTGGCAAAAGGGCCAGGCGTCGAGCGGCTCATATTCGGATCGGTGGATTTCGAACTCGATCTGGATTGCTCCGGTACCTGGGAAGCGCTGCTCTATGCGCGCTCGCAGATCGTTCTGGCGTCTCGGGTGGCCGGGTTGCTGGCGCCGGTGGATGGCGTCACGGTTGCGCTCGACGACGCAGCTCAACTCGCGACCGATGCATCGCGCGGGCGAAGCCTGGGTTTCGGTGGCAAGCTTTGCATCCATCCGAAACAGGTCGCGCAGGTCAATGCGGCTTTCAGCCCGAGCGAAGAGGAACTCGCAAAGGCCCGGGAGGTGATCGAAGCATTTGAGCGCGCCGGGGGCGGCGCGGTGTCTGTGGACGGACGAATGGTGGACCTGCCGATTCTGCTCAAGGCGCGGCGTCAGTTGGCGGTGGTCGGGTGCGAGTCGTCGGGCGAAGAGGGGAGAGTTGTGACGGGCAGTGACTGCGCCGACGAACCGCGCATTTCATAAGGGCTACCGCTACCTCGCGCGACGAGCGAGACCCGCGAGGTATCAGAATGACCAGCCGCAGGTCAGCGGCTGGACGTCGAGGTCGGCCGCCGTTGGCAGCGGCTTGCGAAGCGTAGAACGCGTACGTGTGCGTTAAACCGGATCCCAGGGCGTCAGCGTCAGCGACGGCACGTTCGGGAAGAAGCTGGATTCGAATGCGGGCATCACCTGGTCGGCGATCGATTCCGGCGTCCAGCCACCATCGCGGTGCAACGAGCGCACCATGCGGATCTGGTTGAAGAAGTAGATTTCGTTAGCGCGCACACCGAAGATCTGTCCCGACACCTTCGCTGCGCGATCCGATGCCAGATAGACCGCAAGCGGCGCCACCTTGCGCGCTTCCATCTTCTTCATGATCTCGACGCGGGCCTTTTGCTCGGGCGTATCCGACGGAATCGATGCAGTCATGGCGGTCCATGCCCATGGCGCGATACAGTTTGAGCGCACGTTGAATTTCGCCATGTCGAGCGCGATCGACTTCGACAGACCCACGACACCCATCTTTGCCGCTGAGTAGTTAGCCTGGCCGATATTGCCGATCAGGCCGGAAGTGGACGTCATATGGACGTAGCTGCCGCCGTTCTGTGCCTTGAAGTGCGGTGCGGCGGCGCGCGCCACGAAGAACGAACCGTTCAGATGCACGTCGACGACGGCCTTCCATTCTTCCGGGCTCATGTTGAAGAACATCCGGTCGCGCACGATGCCTGCATTGTTGACCACGCAATCGACTCGCCCGAAGGTGTCGAGCGCGGCCTGCACGATCTTTTGTGCCGAATCCCATTCGGCAACGCTATCGGTACTCACCACCGCCTCGCCGCCCGCTTCCTTGATTTCCGCTACGACCCGCTGCGCTGCGAACTCGCCGCTCTGCGCATGGCGCCCAAGATCGTTGACCACCACCTTCGCGCCAGCCGCTGCGAACTGGAGCGCGAAATCGCGGCCGATACCGGCCCCCGCTCCCGTTACGACCACAACCTTGTCCTTCACGATATCGCTCACTGTCGTCTCCATTCGTTTCAGGCGTTGATGTAGAAAGTCCGTCAGCCTATAATAACAAAACTGAACGCTGTTGCATATTGTGAACGGGTGGGCGGGCGGCGCGAAGCTAACTCCTCTCTATCTGTCCCTAACGGGGACAGTCGCATTCTGAATCTGCTTCCTGAATACATACCGAACGACGACGATGAAACAATGGCAATGCATCTTCTGTGGTTTTTTCTACGACGAAGCCGTTGGACTTCCGGCTGAGGGTTTTCTACCCGGCACGCGTTGGGCAGACATTCCCGACAACTGGGCCTGCCCGGAATGCGGGGCGGCGAAGGCGGACTTTGTGATGATTGAAGTGTGACGCTCGCCGCCGTTCACTACGTTTGCGTGGACAACGTCGCCACGATCACGATCGACAACCCGCCGGTCAACGCATTGAGCGTTGCAGTGCGATCCGGTTTGTTACGCGCCCTCGAGCAGGCGAGAGATGACGGCGACGCGAGAGCGGTCATCCTTAACGGGAGGGGCAAAGGCTTTTGCGCGGGCGGCGATATCGGCGAATTTGGCACACCTGCAGCTGCCGCGCCGCCCGGACTGTCGATGCACGTTCACCCGTTCATCGAGTCGATGAACAAGCCGGTCATTGCAGCCATCCATGGCCTGGCGGTGGGCGGCGGTCTGGAAACGGCACTGGTTTGCCACTATCGAGTCGCCGAAGTGGATGCGCGGATAGGACTTCCCGAAGTCGCACTGGCGACCATCCCGCCATCGGGCACGCAACGCATGCCGCGCGTTGTGGGGCTTGCGCGGGCCATCGACATGATTCTGGCGGCGCGGCTGGAACCGGCATCGTCGTTTGCGGGGACCGCGCTATTCGATCGTATCGTCGAGACTGGGCAGTCTTTAGATTCCGCGATGCAGATGGCGCATGCGCTTGTCGAGCGCAACGACCTGTCACTGCCTTTGATCCGGCACTTCGCTATTACCTCTCGTCATGCAACCCAGATTCTTGAGGACGCGCGCGCGGGACTGGCGAACAAGCCCACTACGCACGCGGCCATGCAAGCACTGGAGGCGATCGCCGCCTCGGTCGAATGCGGCGACTTCGACGCTGGTATGCGCAGGGCGCGACTCATTTACGATACCTTGATGGCGTCCGACGAAGTGCATATTCAGCGCGAGCGATTTTTCAAGCGACGATGAAGCCGATCGCCGTCCTGGCGGCGCACGTCGCTCAAGCCCGCTCGAATAGCGCGGCCAGTCCCTGGCCGCCGCCGATGCACATCGCCTCTAGACCATAACGGCCCTTGCGCCGCTGCAATTCGAAGAGCAGGGTGGTCATCATGCGAACACCGGTAGCGCCGATCGGATGACCCAGCGAGATGCCGGAGCCGTTGACGTTCAGCCGCTCCGGATCGTTCCATCCCCATCCCTTGAGTACCGCCAGCACCTGGCAGGCGAATGCTTCATTCAGTTCGACAAGATCCATCTGATCGATCGACAACCCGGTGCGTGCCATCAGTTTCTGCACGGCAGGCACCGGGCCGATTCCCATGCGCGACGGCTCGCAACCCGCTGCGGCCCAGCCGGTCAGATACGCCATCGGTTCCAGACCAAGTGCTTCGAGCTCGTCTTCCGCGACGACAAGGCAGGCCGCTGCCGCATCGTTTTGCTGGCTGGAATTGCCTGCCGTCACTGTGCCACCCGGGATCAATGCGCGCAGCTTGCCGAGGCTCTCCATGCTGCCGTCTTCGCGAAAGCCTTCGTCCTGGGCAAAGACAAGGGGCGCGCCTTTCTTCTGCGGCACGCTGACGGCCACAGTTTCATCGGCCATGCGGCCTGATGACCAGGCGGCAGCCGCGCGACGATGGCTGCGCACCGCATATTCATCTGCCTCTTCGCGACTGATGTGGAAGTCGCTGGCAAGGTTTTCAGCCGTTTCTATCATGCCCGAGATGCGGCCAAAGCGCTCCTCCGGCTGCGAGCGCTCGCGCCCACGCGCGAGCCGGTCGTAAAACTGCACCGAACCCGCCCGCGCGCCCCATCGCATGTCCGTGCTGTAGTACTCGATGTTGCTCATGCTCTCGACGCCGCCCGCCAGCACGACATCGGCGACGCCGGTCTGGACCATCATGGCAGCGGTCGCAAGCGCCTGAAGTCCACTGCCGCAGCGCCGGTCAAGCTGCATGCCTGGCACTTCGACCGGCAGTCCGGCCTGCAACACGATCCAGCGTCCAACGCAGGGCGTTTCGCTGTTCGCATACGACTGCGCGAAAACCACGTCGTCAATCCGCACGGGATTGAGCCCCGTGCGCTTCAGGACCTCTCTGGCAACCAGTGCGCCGAGTTCTTCGACCGGCACGCTGCGCAGACTGCCGCCAAAGGTGCCGACCGGCGTGCGTACGGGAGAGACGATCGCTGCGCGTTTCATATGCGTTCCTTCAATTGGCGTGGAAGAGGCGGGCGGCGGTACGGTGTCGTGCCGCCGGCAATGGGTTGTCCAGATTGCGTCAACCGGTTCCGCCGGCGGAGCGTTCAAATGCCGCTCGGTAGTCGGGGTGGGCGATTGCCAGCAGACGCTCGCGTCGCTGTTTCAGGGTGAGTCCGCGCAGGTCCGCGACGCCGTATTCGGTGACGATGACACCGGCATCGCTGCGCGGCGTGCTGACCGGGCCGCTGAGCGTCGCGACAATGCGGCTCGCCCCCTTGCCCGCGGTCGAAGGCATCGCAACCACCGGCAGACCACCTTTGGCGCGCCGTGCGCCACGCAGGAAGTCGAGTGCCCCGCCCACTGCGCCGACGTAGCTGCCGTTGGCCACTTCCGCGTTGATCTGTCCGCTCAGGTCGACTTCGAGCGCGGAATTGAGGGCGACAAAACGGTCGATCCGGGCCAGCACGTCTGGATCGTGCGTGTAGCTTGTCGAGCGAAACTGCACGGCCTGATTGCGATGTGCGAAGTCGTGAATGCGGCGGCTGCCCATCATGACGCCGGCAATCGTCAGCCCCGTGTCGACGTTTTTTCGTGCGTTGTTGATGACGCCCGCGTCCATCAGATCGGCGACCTTGTCTCCGATCGCACCCGAGTGGACTCCCAGGTTGCGCCTGTCCGACAGGCGCGCAAGGATGGCTTCAGGAATCGCGCCGAGGCCGAACTGGAGCGTCGAGCCGTCTTCGATCAGACCGGCGACATGGCTGGCGATCGCCAGTTCGAGGTTGCCGGTTTTGCTGGGCGCGTTTTCGAGTGGGGCGCGCGAGGTCGGCAGAATGAAATCGAGGTCGGCGTCGCGCAAATAGCGCTCGCCATACGTCCACGGCGCCTGCTCGTTGACTTCGGCAACGATGACGCGGGCTGTGTCCAGCGCCGAAACCAGGTACTCATGTGCGATCGACAGGCTGTAGCGACCCTCCCGATCCGGTGGCGCGAGCTGCAGCAGCAGCACGTCGATCTTGAGCGCGCCCGCGCGCATCATCTGTGGAAACTGCGAATAGTGGCACGGCAGCACATCGAGTGCGCCGGCGCGCGCCAGTGCGCGATTGGCGCCAGTGCCGCAGTAGGAAACGAAGTCGATGCAGTCGGCGTGTTCGGGCTGGCACGTATCAGTGGCGCTCGCGCCCAGAAACACGCGGAACCGGCCGATCTGGTGCCGCTGCGCGATGAGCGCCTGAGTCAGCGGCACCGGCTCCGCATTCGCCTGCCCCCACATGACGTTCTCACCAGCACGGACGATGGACGCAAAGTCTATGGAGCCGGGTTGCAGGAGTGTGGGCATGAGCCTGAGGGGAGGCGAAGGGGAGGGTTCGGCGTCTTTTGATCAGGACGCTGGCGAGGGCATGACGCTGTGTCTTCGCGGCGCATTCTGCGTGCGGATGACGCCGGCAGCATCGAGCGCGGCGATGTGTTCAGCGGCGTAGCCGAGCGTATCGAGAATCTCCGCTGTGTGCTCGCCAATGGCCGGGATCGACAGGATGGGTTGCGCCGGTTCGCGCTGGAAACGGATCGCGCTGCCGACATGCTGGCGGCCGGCCGCGTCGGCGCTGACCATCTGACGGGCCTGCGTGTGTGGGTGAGCGAGCGCTTCACGTAGTGACAGCACCGGCGCGACACTGACGCGGCGGCCTTCGAACCACGCGAGCCATTCGCTCAGCGTGCGTGTCAGGAAGGTCGCGGTGAGGAAGGCGCGCAGCTCGGCCTGCGCTGCGCCGGCTGGTCCCACGGCGACGTCAATCAGATCCGGTCGGCCTAACGGCGTTAGCAGATTCGTCGCAAAGTCGAGCTCGCGGCCACCGAGACAAAGCCATTGCGAATCGGCCGTCTGGTACGCAGCGAGCAGAGCGATTGCGTTGCCGCCGTGCGCAGTAGCGACGATGTCGCCTGCTACAGGGTTCAGCGCGTGGCTAGTCAGATGCGGTTGTACCGTTAGCGCTGCGTCGTACAGCGAAATATCGAGGAAGTCTCCCTCGCCCGTTTCGCGTGCGTGCAACAGCGCCATCAATACCGCGGACAACGCCGTCAACGAGCCCGCCAGCGCGGCAAGGGAGGCGCCCGATGTCACCGGAGCGCCGCGCTCGTCGCGTGGCAAGGTTCCCGCCATGGCCTGGATGACGGGATCGTGCGCGGGCACCTGTGACAGTGGGCCGGTCTGGCCGAAGGCGGTCAGCGAACAGTAAACGAGCCTGGCATGGGTGCGGCTCACCGTGTCGTAATCGATGCCCAGGCGCGCCGCCACACCGGGCCGCGACGACTCGATCACGATGTCGGCCGCGTCGATCAGTTTCCGTGCGATCGCGAGACCATCGGGGTGTTTCAGATCCAGTGCAATGCTGCGCTTGCCGCGATTGAGCGCTACAAAGAACTCGCTATCCGACTCGAGCGGGCCGCGTGCCGCATCGCCCGACAGCGGTTCGACCTTGATGACGTCGGCACCGTGATCGGCGAGATTCGACGCAAGCATCGGTCCGGGCATGAACTGCGACAGATCGACCACGCGAACGCCCGAAAGCTTCATGCGGCAGGCACCTTGAACGTGAGGCCCCGTGCCGCGATTTCGGCCGCCTGCTGCAGGATTCGCGCGATCAGTTCGGCGCAGGTCGGCAGATCGTGTATCAGGCCTGTCACCATCCCGGCCGGAAAAGCCCCGCCTTCGACATCGCCACTCGCGAATGCGTCCATCCAGCGGCTGGCACCGGTCAGCGCGTACAGGTCAGCGGCAGTGGCGCCGCCCGCACGTTCCAGCTCGATTGCCGCGAGGCTGACGGTATTTTTGATCACGCGGCTCGAATCGCCGAGCGTGCGTCCGACCAGCAACGTATCGCGTTCGGTGGCTTCCAGCAGGCGTTGTTTGATTGCGGGGTGCACGCGCGACTCCTGCGTGAGCATGAAGCGCGTGCCCATATTGATGCCGTCCGCGCCGAGCGCGAGCGCGGCCATCAGGCCGCGGCCATCCGCGAAGCCGCCTGAGGCGAGCAACGGAATTTTCAGCTTGTCTGCAGCGGCGGGGATCAGGATCAGCCCCGGAATATCGTCTTCGCCCGGATGCCCCGCACATTCGAACCCGTCGATGCTCACGGCGTCCGCGCCGAGCGCTTCCGCTTTCAGAGCATGCCGCACAGCGACGCATTTGTGGATCACCTTGACGCCGTTTGCCTTGAGCGTTTCGATGTACTTCGCGGGATTGCTGCCGGCGGTTTCGACCACGGGCACACCCCGCTCGATGATGGTGCGCACGTAGCCCTCGTAGTCGAGCCCGGCGTTACTGCCGAGCAGCGTCAGGTTGACGCCGAACGGTTTGTCGCTGAGCGCGCGCACCTGGTCGATCTCGCGCGCCAGTGCATCGGCGCTTGCATGGGTGTGCGCGGAGATGAATCCTAGTCCGCCCGCATTACCGACCGCCGCCGCGAGTTCCGCGCGAGCGACCCAGCGCATACCGCCCTGGATGATCGGGTAATCGATGCCGAGCAATTCGGTGATGCGATTCTTTTGAGGGTTCATGATCGGATGTGAAGCCGTGTGGGCGAATGACAGGTTGAAAAGAATCCATCGAGTGCGTGCACTTCAACTGATACACGCGACTGCGAATTCACGTGTGCCTACGGCGCTCAGCAATGGCGAAACACCGGCTTGCGCTTTTCGGCGAATGCGGCCATGCCTTCCTTGCGGTCTTCGGTGGCGAACGTCGCATAGGCCATGCGCCGTTCGAACAGGATGCCTTCGGCAAGACTGGACTCGTAGGCGCGATTGACGCACTCCTTCGCAATCGCAACGATGGGTTGTGAGAATCCGGCGATGGCGTCCGCCGTTTTCAGCGCTTCGTCCAGCAATTCGCCGAGCGGTACGACGCGGCTCACCAGTCCGCAGCGTTCGGCTTCAATAGCGTCCATCTTGCGGCCGGTGAGAATCATCTCCATGGCCTTTGATTTGCCGAGCGCGCGCGTGAGACGTTGCGTTCCGCCGGCGCCGGGGATGGTGGCAAGCGTGATTTCGGGCAGCGCAAAGCGGGCGTTGTCGGCAGCGAGTATGAAGTCGCACATCATGGCCAGTTCGCACCCGCCCCCCAGCGCGAGGCCAGATACGGCGGCGATCACCGGCTTGCGGCAGCGCGCCGTGCGCTCCCAGTTGGACGTGATGAACTGTCGCTTGAACACGTCCATGTAAGTCCAATCGCCCATCATCTTGATGTCGGCGCCGGCGGCAAACGCTTTCTCGTTTCCTGTCAGCACGATTGCGCCGATCGCTTCGTCAGTTTCGAAACTGTCGAGCGCGGTAGTCAGTTCGTCCATCAACAGGTTGTTGAGTGCGTTGTACGCCTGCGGTCGGTTAAGCTTGATAAGGCCGGTCCTGCCGCGCGTTTCGACGATGATCGTTTCGTATGCCATGAGTTTCCTCGCATGAATGCGGACGAACACGTATGCCATCTTTCCGCCGCTGGAACAGTGCAAGCACTCGCCATTCGCGGCCGCTTCCGGCGCTGCATCGCAGCACGAATCGGGATGAATCGGTGCGTTGCAGGGTTGCTCGTATTTTGAACGGTGTTTATAATTGTGAATGCGCGACGGGGCTTTGTCAATTGGGCTTCGGGCCGGCGCTTCATGAAAAGAGGCAAGGAGGCAGAGCATGACCACACGCCATGAGGACGGGCAGATTCGCGTCGAACAGCGCGGCCACATTCTCTTGATCGGCATCGACCGTCCGGAAAAGCGCAACGGCTTTACCCCCCAAATGTTCGAGGAACTGGCGAGGGCGTATACGCGTCTCGAAGCGAGCCCGGATATCTTCTGCGGGCTGCTTTACGCGGAGGGCGATCACTTTACCGCGGGCCTCGACATGCCCAAGATCGTGCCGTTGCGCCGCGCAGGCAAGCCGTTGCTGCCAGTGGGCGAAGTCGACCCGTTCAATCTGCGAGAGCCGTTGCGCAAGAAGCCGGTTGTGATCGCGCTGAAGGGCATCAGCTTTACGGTGGCAGTCGAACTGATGCTGGCGTCCGAGGTGGCGGTGGCCGCCGACAATTGCCGCTTCTCGCAGATGGAGGTCAAGCGCGGCATCATGGCAGGCTGCGGCGCGACCATCCGGATGGTGGAGCGCGCGGGGTGGGGTAACGCGATGAAGATTCTGCTCACCGGTGACGAATTCACGGCGCAGGAAGCGTATCGCATGAATTTCGTGCAGGAAGTCGTGCCGGCGGGCGAAGAGTTCGGGCGCGCGCTGGAGATCGCGGAGCGCATTGCCGCCCAGGCTCCGCTGGCCGTGCAGGCTACTATGGCCAATGCGCGCGTGTCGCTGGGGTCGGGCTGGCAGGAAGCCTATTCGAAAATCCAGTCTGCCCAGCAGGTGCTGTACAACACGGAAGATGCCAAAGAGGGCGTGCAGTCGTTTATCGAAAAGCGCACCGCGAAATTCATTGGGCAATAACCCGGCAGCAAATCAATTCAACGGAAACGGTTCGATATGACGAAAGGTGCGTTGTCCGGGATCCGCGTGCTCGATCTGAGCCGCATTCTCGCAGGGCCGTGGGGCGCGCAGATGCTGGCCGATCTGGGGGCGGAAGTGATCAAGGTCGAACGGCCGGGCAAGGGCGACGACTCGCGCCAGTTTGGCCCGCCGTTCCTGAAGGACCGCGATGGCAACGACACGCGCGAATCGACATTCTTTATCAGCGCGAATCGGGGCAAGAAGTCGATTACCTGTGATATCGCGACGCCCGACGGGCAGGCGTTGATCCGCTCGCTCGCCGCGAAATGCGACGTGCTGCTGGAAAACTACAAGGTCGGGGACCTGAAGCGATATGGCCTGGATTACGCGAGCCTCAATCTCGTCAATCCGCGTCTCGTCTATTGCTCGATCACGGGTTTCGGGCAGACCGGGCCGTATAGTCCGCGACCCGGCTACGATTCGATTTTCCAGGCCATGGGTGGCCTCATGAGTATCACGGGAAATGGCGACGACATGCCAGGCGGCGGCCCGATGAAGACTGGCCCAAGCCTCGCGGATATTCTGTGCGGGCAGTATGCGGTATCGGCGATTGTGGCGGCGCTCTACCATCGCGACGCCGGGGGCGAGCAGGGCGGCGAAGGGCAGTACATCGACCTCTCGCTGCTGGATTCGATGATTGCCGCCACCTCGCACTATGCCAGCCAGTACCTGGTGTCCGGCGAGGTGCCGGTGCGGCGCGGCACCGAGGGCAACGGCGGCATGCCGTCGCGGATGTTCCGGTGCGCGGATCGCGACATCATGATCGTCGCCGGTAACAATGAACAGTATGCGCGCCTGTGCCAAGTGCTAAAGCATCCGGAACTTGCAACGGACCCGCGCTTTAGCGAGATCGCACTGCGGGTCAGGAACCGCCGGGCGCTCGGGGACGTGTTCGAGCCGCTGATCGTGCAGTGGCAGAGCGACGAGTTGCTGCTTGCACTCGACGCCGCGGGCGTTCCGGCCGGTCCAATCAACAACCTTGAGCAGGTGTTCGCCGATCCGCATGTTCAGGCGCGCGGCATGTGCGTGGAGGTTGCGCATCCGCTGTCGAATGATGCAGTGCGCATGGTCGCTAACCCGGTGAAGATGTCGGGGACACCGATCGAGTCGTACACCCGGCCACCGATGCTCGGCGAGCATACCGAAGGCGTGCTGCGCGATCTGCTGGACATGTCGGGCGCGGAAATCGACGCGTTGCGTGCGCGCAAGGTTATTTAAACCTGGCGGCTGAACAACGCAGCGCAAAAAATGGCCCTGACTTCGTGTGAAGTAGCCAGGGCCAAACTTCATCGCACTCTCGCGAAGTTCGATGGAGGAGAAAGCTGTTTCGCTGCCCACGGGCGTGGGCTGCCTACAGTTTGAAAGCGATTTCCGGATCGTTGAAAAACCGGTGTCATTGGCTTGCGCATCGTTAGAGCATAGTCTGTCCACCATCGACATTGATGGTCTGTCCGGTTACATAACCCGCGCTCTCACTGCATAAGAATGCAACTACGCGTCCAATATCCTTCTGCGGATCGCCGAAACGGCCAAGCGGAATCTCGGACAGATAGCGCGTGCGTTCAGTGGGATTCGCATCCAGATATGCGTCGGCCGCAGGCGTGAGGGCCGCGGGACACACCACGTTGACGGTGACGCCGTAAGGGCCCCATTCGCGCGCGGCGACTCGCGACAGGCCGCGAATGCCCTCCTTGGCGGCGGCGTACGGACCGAATCCCTGCGTGCCCTCGATGCCCGTGCGCGACGCGAAATTGATGATCCTGCCACTGCGCTGCTGCTTCATGTGCGGCCAGGCGGCCTGCATGAAATAGAACGTGCCGTAGAGGCCCGATTCGAGCGTTTCGCACCAGTTTTCATCGGTGACCGCTTCCAGCGACACGCCCGGCGTGCTGCTTTGTGCATTGTTCACAAGGGCATCGATGCGCCCGAAATGCTCGATGGCGAGGGCGACTGTCTTGTCGGCATCAGCGCGCCTGCGCGTATTGCCCGGCACCACAAGCACCTGAACGCCATACTCCTCCAGTGCCGTTTCGGCCTTGCGCAGCTTGGCTTCGGTGCGCCCGGTCAGGACAAGGTTCGCGCCCTCGCTGGCCAACGCATTCGCAATACCGAGCCCTAATCCTTGCCCGCCGCCGGTCACGATGGCAACCCGATCCTTTAGTGCGTTCATGAATAAACTCCTTCGTAAAACAACGATGGGTGACGCGCTCACGATGCAGACCAAACCGGCTGACGACACTGAGCGGTATCGTAGTGGGCATATTTTGGAACGTTGTTCAATTATATTGCAGATGACCTACCGGATGGACTTGGCGTTATCCCGGATCCGCCAAGAATAAGTGTGCTAAACCGGCGACCAACGTGAGACTATGTGAATGGTTCATTTATAATGAGTCGAATCGAAATGGAAGGGGAGTGATATGTCGAAAGAAATCCTGGCTTCGGCAGACAAGGATGTCACCGGACCGCGTTCGCTGACTCGTCTGCTCGGGCTGTTCGATGTGTTGGCGAAAGCGCCGGACGGGATGTCGCTTGCAGAATTGAACATCGCGCTGGAGTCGCCCAAGAGCAGCTTGCTGAACCTGTTGCGGCCCCTTGTGGCGGAAGGCTTCCTGATGCACGACGTTGGCCGGTACCGGTTGGGACCGGCCATTTTCCGGCTATCGGCAAATGTAATGGCAGTATGGAATTTTTCGAAGATGCTACGTCCGTTTCTGCTCGAACTGTCGGAGCGTACCCACGAGACGGTCTATATCGGTGTGCTCGATGTGGAGCATAAGGTCATTACGTACGTCGACGTCATCGAAAGTGCGCAGTCCGTTCGATATTCGATGATTGTCGGGATGCGTCGGCCGCTGTATTGCACCGCTGCCGGGCGCGTTCTGCTCGCTTACGCGCCGGAAGCGTTTCTTGCCGAATACCTGCGGACTGTCAAACTCGAGCGCCATACGGAGCAAACCACAGTCAACAAGAAAGCCCTGCGCGAGGAGCTGCAAAACATCGTCGAGACCGGTTTGTCGGTCAGCCGCGGTGAACTGCTGCCCGACTCGGCCGGTCTGTCGGCGCCCATTTTTGGACCCAATGGCGAAGTGATCGCGGCCATGGCAGTCGGTGCGCCGCTGGAGCGGTTCGATCGCGAACGGGAGCACCTCGAGGAACACATCCTTGCCGTCGCCCAGCGGGCGTCGGCGTTGAGCAAAGTAAGCGAAGAGGAGTAAGCCTGGCGAAGCGCGCCACGGCGCGCAACATGTCAGCCGAAAAAAAACGGCGGCGCCGGTCGGCGCCGCTTATCGTCACCGCGTGCAGTCACCGCGTGCGTGCCGGGCCGCTCAATCCTGCGCCTTCCAGAACGCTGGGCCGGTGGCCCGGGCCGCGCTGCTTCGGCAACGCGTACGCAATAACGAGCCCCGCCAGCGCACTGCCGGCGACATATCCGAACACCGCAACATAGCTTTGCCCCGCAGGAAAGGACGCGCCGCCCTCGCTCACGGAGGCGCCTTGCAACAGCGTGAACACTGCTTGTGCCCCAACCGCGAAGAAGCACGAAAAAAACACGTAGAGCAGGCCAGTCGCCTCGCCGGTCTGTTCCGCGGGGGTCGCTTCGATAATCAGGTTGTAGACAGCCGTCTGCGCGAAGGCCAGGCCGAACGAGCAGAGCATCGCGCCTGGAACGAATAGCAACATACTGCGATGAAGCAGAATCAGCGATGCCCACGTGAGCACCAACATGCTCATGCCGATCAGCGCCGCCTGTCGCGCCGCGTAGCGTGCAGCAACCCGCCCGCTCCAGGGGCTGGCAAGCGTTGCGCCGATGTTAATCGTGAACATCAGCAAGCCTGCCTGGGTTGCCGTCAGTCCGAAGCCTGCGCGCGTCCACACCGGCTGTTGCAACAGGAGCGAGAACACTTGCCCGAGCTGCATTGCGCCGATCGCGATGCACATCATGCAGGCGTTCGCGAGGATCACCTGACGTTTCGCCAGCAAGCGTATGTTGATAAGCGGATCCGCCGCGTTGCGCTGGTGCCTCGACCAGAGCCATAGCGTCACCACACCGGCTGCCAGCAGGCCCCCGGTGCGGGCATCCCGCAGGCCCCACGCGTGGATTTGTTGGACCGCGAAGAGGATCGCGCACAACGCCGGCGCGAAGGCGAGGCCTCGCACGAAATCGATTCGTGCGTCTGACCTGCGATGCGATTTTGGCACGCAGAGGCGCACCGCCGCGATTGTCATTACGCACAGCACCACCTTCAGCCAGAAACCGCCTTGCCATGAGTAGCGATCTATCACGACACCTGCGCCGATGTAGACCAATCCAGCCGAGACCATTCCTGCCGCGGTGATGAGTCCGACTGCCGAAGGGATCTGCCGCGCGGGCAGATTTTCGCGGACAAGTCCCATCGAAAGTGGCGTGATGCCCGATGCGACCGACTGCATCACGCAGCCCGCGATCAGTACGGCGAGGTTGGCCGCGCAGGCCGCCACTGCGCCTCCCACAGCAGCGATCACCAGCACGATCAGCAGCACTCTCCGGTAGCCGAGCAGATCCCCCAGCCGTCCACAGATGGCCGCAAAGACTGCCGCGCCAAGCCAGTAGGCGGTGACCGTCCAGCCTACCGCGGCTGAGCCGGGAAAGACCCTGTAAAGCGTCACGAGCATCGTGTAGATCACGGTGATGCCGGACGACGCCGCCACGGCCGACATCAGCACCGCAAGCAGGAACCAGCGGCGTGGCCTCCCAACGAGCGGTTCACGCGAAGAGGATTGCGGCGGTGTATCAGCCTGCATGGGATGTCTCCTTTCCATCGGGTTTTGCCTATCGTCTCATAGTTGAACGGTATGCGTATAGTTGTTATTTGTGTCGAGTTGGCGGTACGCCAGCGCGGTTGTTTTCGCCGATATCAATCCGGTATCGCGACTTCTGGTTTCGATATGGCGGTTTGAAGGTCAACTGCGCGCGCCGATACTTCGATATCAAGAGGCGCCGCCCTTGTCGCTCGCTTCATAGTCGCTTCAAAAACAGGAGACTTTTTCATGTCGACTTACCAAGGAAAAATCTACGACGCCGACACGCACTTCTACGAAGTGGAGGACGCGTTCAGCCGCTACCTGCCCGAGAAGTTCAAGAAAGACTGGGGGTTCACCAGCCGGGTCACCGAAGAGGGTAACCGCTGCATGTACGTCGGCGATCGCAAGGTGGAGATCAGCGAAGGCTACACATCGGCAGAGGGACTGGTGCCGCCGCCGGGCAAACTGCACGAATGGCTGCGGGCGATGAAGGACGGCAAAAACAACGTCGAAATGCGGGTTCCTCCCACCCCGGACATGTTCAACCGCGACGCGCGTCTGCAAAAGATGGATGAGTTCGGCGTTGAGGCATGCACGATGTACATTGGCGAAATGGTCGCTTGCATCTCCTATCTGAACGAACCCATTGCGGCAAACGCCGTGCTGCACGCCTACAACCGCTGGATGCTCGACGATTGGACCTTCAACTATAAAGATCGCATTTACAGCACGCCGGTCGTCACGCTCGACGATCTCGACTCCGCGGTCGCCGAAGCGAAGTGGCTGGTGGCGAATGGCGTGCGCGTGATCCTGATGCCGATGGGTCCGTTCAATGGCCGCGCACCGGCCGACCCGTATTTCGATCCGTACTGGTCGATTCTCAACGAAGCGGGCGTGCGCGTTACCTTCCACGTTTCCGAAGCGATCTACATGAAGGACCACATGGCCGTGTGGGGCGAACCAGTTCAGCAGTCGCGCCAGCGCCAGACCGCTTTTGTGTGGATGCATGGTTACGGCGAACGTCCCGTGACCGAAACGCTATCGTCGTTTATCTTCTACAATTTCTTCGAGCGTTTTCCGAACGTCAAACTGTGCAGCGCGGAAAATGGCGCGGAGTGGGTGCCGTCCATGCTGGTCAAGATGGACAAGTGCCGGGGCATGTCGAAAAACGGCTACTGGCCGTGCGGTCAGCTGAAGAGCCGGCCGAGCCAGATTTTCAAGGAAAATGTCTTCGTGGTAGCGTATCCGGAAGACGACCTCGCACAGATCGTCGCGCAGACCGGGTCGGCGGACTTTCTGCTCATGGGCTCTGACTATCCGCACGCAGAAGGTGTACCTGAGCCGCGAGATTTCGCAACGGAAGCGTGTGAGCCGTTGTCTGCCGAGGACACCCAGAAAATCATGTACGACAACGGTCGCCGCTTCATGCCTGCCGGGGCGTAACGGGTCAAGCGTGCCAAGATCCGCGGCGCACATGCTGCGTGGCTCGTGCGCTGCATTGACTGATCGAATGACTATGCGAGCGTGAGCGGGAGAGGCTGCAATGTCCCGCGCGCTTGCGCCAACGTGGACAAGCTAGCCATGAATTTACTGGACTATCAGGCGTTGTTGCTGGAGCGCGACGGCGGCATTCTCACCGTTACCCTCAACCGGCCCGATACGTTGAATGCGTTCGACGAACAGATGGACATCGAGATATCGCGGCTCTTCGCCGATGTCGCGGAGGATCCCGATACCCGGGTCGTCGTGCTCACTGGAGCAGGTCGAGCATTCAGCGCCGGCGGCAATATCGAGCACATGCAACAGGTGATCGACGATCAATCGCAGTTTCTCGCCGGCATGCAGCGCGCGAAGAAAATCATCTTCTCGATGCTCGACTGTCCGAAACCCATCATCGCGAAGATCAATGGTCATGCCGTCGGACTCGGGGCGACGATCGCGCTCTTCTGCGATTTGAGTTACGCGGCAAACCACGCGAAGATCGGCGATCCCCATGTGAAGATGGGTTTCGTCGCGGGTGACGGCGGGGCGGTGATCTGGCCGCAACTGATCGGTTATGCGAAGGCCAAGGAATACCTGCTGACCGGCGATCTGCTCGGCGCGCAAGAAGCAGCCCGCCTCGGGCTGATCAACTATGCCGTTCCCGCCGACGAGCTCGATGCGGTCGTTGCTGCAATGGCGAAGCGCCTCGCGACGGGCGCGTCACAGGCTATCCAGTGGACCAAGACCTCGATCAACATCGGTTTGAAGCAACTGGCGCATTCGATACTGGATGCGTCCATCGCCTATGAGGCGCTATCCAATCAGACCGAGGATCATCAGGAAGCGGTGAATGCGTTTCGCGAGAAGCGCGATCCGATTTTCAAGGGCCGCTAAGCCGCGTCCGTCTGGCTGCGACGTGGGTCATCCTGTCACGCTCAGCCTTTGAAACAGGAGTGTTTTACATGCAACGGGTAGTCGCGATTACGGGTGGCTTCGGCACGCTCGGACGGGCGGTCGGCAACGCATTCACCGCCGACGGCTGGAAGGCTGCATTGCTGGACCGGGCACCGGCGCCTGACGCTCCAACCCCGGAACAGCAGGACGCGCAATTCCGGCTAGGCGGAGTCGATCTGACCGATCTGGGCAGCGCGCGAACGGCCATGTCCTCGGTTGCCGGGCGTCTTGGGCCGTTGAATGCGCTGATCAACGTGGCCGGCGGCTTTCGCTGGGAAACCCTGGCGGATAGCGATCTCGAGACGTGGGATCTGATGTATCAGATGAACGTCCGCACGGCGGCGACAGCTTCCCGGGCGGCGCTGGACCAGTTCGGCGACGGGCCGGAAGGGGGGCGCATCGTCAATATCGGTGCAGGCGCGGCGCTGCGTGCCGGCGCGGGGATGGGCGCCTATGCGGCCTCGAAGGCGGGCGTGCTGCGTCTCACGGAAGCGCTTGCCGATGAACTTAAGGATCGCGGCATTACGGTCAATGCGATTCTGCCGGGCATCATCGACACGCCGCAGAATCGCAAGGACATGCCCGATGCGGATTTTTCGCGCTGGGTGCAGCCTGCTGACATTGCGGCGGTTATTCTCTTCCTCGCTTCTCGTGCCGCCATGGCCGTGACAGGTGCATCGATTCCGGTCACAGGCCGGCTATAGATTGGAGCGCAGACGGGACGCTGCCCGTTCGCCCAGTGATGCGTCGTCCGCAGCGGTGTTGCGGTCCGGTGTTCTGAACCGGCATGGCCCTCCCGGTCCCCTTGGTGCGCCGGATCGAACGAGGGCCGCACACCTCAGGTCAGGCGCGTCAGGGAATCCGTGCTAAAGCCGAGGAATGGTTCACCCAGACGTGCGCGTCGAGCCCAGTGCGCATCGTGCAACAGCGACCGTCCCACCCCGATCAGATCGAACTCGTTGCGCAGGAAACGCTCGAGCAAGGGCGTGAGGTCGGGCTGTGCCACGGTCTCCGACCCGGCCATCGAGTCATAGAAGCCCTTGTTGATGCCGATGCCGCCGACGGTCATCGACAGCTTGCCCGTCACCTTCTTTGCCCAGCCTGCGAGATTCATGTCCGAGCCTTCGAACTCTGCGCGATTGAAATACCGCGTGCTCGCCTCGAAGATATCGACGCCGGCCTCGGCCAGCGGCGCGAGAGTCTGTTCGAGTTCAGCGGATGTGTTCGCAAGACGTGCCTTGAAGTCCTGCTGCTTCCACTGCGAAAAACGGAAGCTGATGGGCATGGCGTCACCAATCTCCGCGCGGATCTCGCGAACCACCTCCGCGGCGAATCGGCTCCTGGCAGTGCGATCCTTACCCCAGATGTCGATGCGTTGATTGGTCTCGCTCCACAGAAACGAATCGATCAGGTAGCCGTGGCCGCCATGAATGGCAATTCCGTCGAATCCGGCTGCCTTTGCGTAGGACGCGCTGCGGCGATAGGCTGCGATGACATCGGCGATTTCTTCATCAGTCATCGCGCGGGTGGGGGCGCTCACGCGCGCCAAATAGCCGGCGTCCAGCGAGTTCAGACGGCCCGTCGGGCCCCACAGTCCGGACGGACGCATCGGCGGCGCAGCGGGGACGGGACCGGTATTGGCTTCCTTCATTGGGCCCATGTGCCACAACTGCGGGAAAATCACGCCGCCGCTCGCGTGGACCGCATCGGTAACACACCGCCACGCTTCGACCGACTCGGCTCCCGCCAGCATTGGAATTGAGTTCTCTCCCAGACCCGCTTCGCCGAGTGCGGATGGATGATCGATGCCCACACCTTCAGTGATGATGAGTCCGGTCTCGCCTTCGGCGCGCCGCTGGTAGTACGACGCGACATCCGGCCCTGGCCTTCCTTCTGGAGAGAAGCCACGCGTCATCGGCGACATAACGATGCGGTTTGCCAGCGTAATGCCGCGAACCGGCAGAGGCGTAAAAAGCGGCGCTGTGATCACCTTTGTCTCCGTGCGCATAGTTGACTTGTGTGCGAATAATGATACGCTATATTTTTGCCGCGAGAAAGCGTCTCCCCCATGCCCGGGGCGAACGGCGCGCAAGGAGGACTTCGTTGATGCAAACCCCTATCTCTGCCGTCGCCCAGGGCGTGCCGGATGACGGCGATGTGATTCCCGAGGGCTTCGAATTGATGCCGGCGTTCGGGCCGTTCCACGAAATGGTTGGCCCGACCTGGTACAGAAAAAGCGAGCGCGGACAGGTGGTTGGGATGAGGGTGCGCGAGCAGCATCGCAACCTGGGGCAGATGATGCATGGCGGGGTGGTCTGCATGCTGGCGGACACCGCCATTACGTGGGCAAGCAAGCACTCGCGCAAGCCTGCGCTAAAGGTCTTGACTACCAGTTTGACGGTCAATTTTCTGGGCAATGCCCAGCCGGGCGACTGGGTCGAGGCCCATGTGGATGTGCTTCGAGCCGGTAAACGTGTGGTGTTTTCCGATTGTCTGATCTGGGCGAACGGCCAACGTATCGCGCAGGCATCGGCTCAGTTTCAGGTAATGGGCCAGATGGACGCATAGAAGGGGGCGCTAAGTTTGCGGTGTGTCCTGGTGGTCAGGCGCCTTGTACCCCCAGGCCGAGAGCAGCAACTGCTGAATGTGTGTGGCACGCTGCTGGCGTTGCGCAGGCGTGGTCGGAATGCCCATTAGCACTTCCGAGCTGCCGGCAACGAGCGTCAGCAGGTCGCGGGCGGCCTGCGGCGCGTCGGACACGCTGATCGTTCCGCCTTGGGCGGCAGAGGCGATGAAGTTCGCTACCGGCTCCAGCATCGCGTTCACGTATTGAAGGAATCCCTTTGCCACATCCGGAAAGCGATGCGATTCCCCGACACTGACACGGGTGATTTCGATCGTGTCCGTGGACGCCATATGGTCAGTCAGAGTGCGCAAAAGGACCAGCAGCGTCTTCGAGAAGTCGCGACGCGGCTTCAATAGTTGTTCGATCCTGCCACGCAGATCCTCCATGCCGTGCCAGATAGCGGCTCGAAACAGGTCTTCCTTGGTGCCGTACTGCCGGTAGACGGTCGTCTTGCTGATTCCCGCACGTGCAGCGATCTCTTCGACTCTGGCTCCGCCGAATCCTTCCGCCCGAAAAGCCTGGGTGGCTGCGTTCAGGAGCCTTTCGCGCAATTCGGCGGCGGCGTCCTGCGTGGGCCGCCCCGCCGCGCGCGGTGCGGCTGCGACTGTCGCAGCGGCGTCAGCGGAAGCGGAGCGCGAAGCTCGAAGTGCCGAGGACTTGACCATGGGCAGAGAGAGAGCAAGGGTAAAGTGGCAGTGTACTCACGTCCCTGTCCATCCGCCAGTAGCACGGACGTGCGCCTATTCGGGCGTGATGCGGCGCTCATCGGCTTCAGACGTCGATCATGCCGCGCACATAAGACTCCATCGTACCCGCGCACGACAGCTTGTCCTCGCCTTCCTCGAGATCCGCATAGCGGCCGACCTGCCGGACGAGCGGCCCCTCCAGACCATCCGTCGGCTCCTCGGGCGAGAAATCGATTGTCACCTTGTCACCGGTGATGAAGCCGCCCCAGTACCCTTCGGCGAGCAGGTCGAAGAACGCGAAGCGGCCTTCGACGATGCCTTTCCCGCTGGCGGGGTTCAGCAGTTTTTCGCCTGCCTTGTCCAGCACGAACGGCACGATCCACGGACAGATCGCGTAGCCTTGCGCCGCGTCCGACCACGGGCCGGTACCGATCATTTCCGACATGCCGTAGCTATTCTGGACGTTCGCGGGCTCGATGCCATAGAAGCCGATGATCTGCTCGCGGAAATCGGCGGGTGCCTGGCTGCCTTTCAATCCGCCGCCTGTGGTGATGACCGTCTCGGGATGACAGATGCGATCCGCGACGCCACGCCGGCGTGCGTGCTCGACCAGCGTCCAGTGCAGCGACCAGTTGCCTTGCACGAGTACAGGTACGTCACGGTGGGCGAGTAGTTTGTCCAGAAAGCGGTCGATCATCGCGCCCGTGTGCCGCTGACGCGACACTGCCTGCTCCTGGAAGGCGGCTATTTCACTCGGCTTTGCGCTGCCGTCCGCAAGCGCGCGACGCATACGGCCCATGGCGATCGTCGCGGAAGCCAGCGCCGGCTCGTCGAACATCAGCGTGCTTTCGCCACCGAGCTGCGTGGCGGCGCTCAGGACTGGCCCGATATGACGATGGGCTCCGCCTGGCGGCATCATCAGAAACACCGGTCGCTTGCCGAAATCCCGTTTGATCAGCTTGTTGCCATACACCCCGAGTTTCACGCACGACGCCGTCACGTGGTCAAGGTCGGCGCGCGTCTGGTTGATGAAGCTGCATTTGCCGGAGGTGCCGCTTGAACTGAACACGTGGTGCCCGGCGCCGCGCAGGCGATCCATCCATGCGTCGACGTTGTCGACGCCGTCGACATCGACCTCGGTCACCGGTCTGCTCGTCAGCGTTTGCAGCCACGTATTCAGATGCTTCCAGCGGCCGTTTTCCACGAACTGCTCGGGATAGCTCTTGTAAATCTGGTGCGCGAAAAGCAGCGGCACCACGTCGGTTTCGTTGCGGATTTCGTCGATGCCTGTGTCGGCAGCACGACGGCCCAGCAGCTTGATCTGTTCACGGCGTTGAGCGAAACGCTCCTGCATCGCCGTCAGTTGGAGCGCGCACAAATTGTCGGGATGACGGCGAAACGGATCGCCGTCCTGTTCGAGCAGGTCGTAAAAGAGGTTGAGCGTCGACATGGTGTCTCCAGCGGGACGTGGCGGTATGCGCCTTGGCGCTATTGATCGAAATCCGTGGCACTCGAGACTTCGACCCACGTGTCGAGATTCTCCTGCAAGGACGCAAGTTTGTTGCGCAGGACGCTGACGGCATCGGGCCCGAGAGGCAACCTCAGGGGCGGCGCGTCGGCACGGACCGCCTGGATGATCGCTGCTGCGGCCTTGGCCGGATCCCCGGACTGCGTGCCATGATAGTGGGTCATCTGCTGGCGCACCCTGCCGACGGTTTCCGCGTAGGCGGGTTCAACGGCTTCGCTCCATCGCAGCGAGCGGCCAGCGAAATTCGTGCGAAACCCACCGGGTTCAACCAGCGTGACGTGGACGCCGAACGGCTTGAGTTCTTGCGCAAGGGATTCCGAGAGGCCTTCGACCGCGTGCTTGGACGCGCAATAAAAACCGCACCCCGCGATGCCGATCAACCCTGCGACCGACGACAGGTTGACGATATGCCCGCAGCCTCGTTGGCGAAAGTGCGGCAGCACAGCCCGAATGGTGTTGACGGTGCCGAAGAAATTCGTATCGAAAACCTGTCTGGCCTCGGCGTCGGACACTTCTTCGAGCGCGCCGAACAGACCGTAGCCCGCGTTGTTCACGAGCACGTCAATCTTGCCCGCACGGGAGAGCGCCTGCCCGATCGCATGGGGTACGGCCGCGGCGTCGGTGACGTCGAGCAATACCCCGTGTGCAAAGCCGCCAGGCGACAGCTGCTCGAAGGCTGAAATCTGCGCGGCGTCGCGCACGGTGCCGACCACGCGGTCGCCCCGTGCGAGCACCGCTTCGGCGAGGGAACGGCCGAAGCCGGACGACACGCCCGTAATTAGCCAGACCGCGGCGGAAGTCGATATAGCAGTCATCAAAGATCTCTCTCGAGTGACAGCAAAGGGAATCTCAGGCATGCTGGCCCGCTTCTTCGGATATCCACTTCATGAAGCGGTGGATGGGAAACATGCCGTCGTGCGGATAGCCGCCGACGCCGTCCGAAATCGACTCGCCGAGCGTCACCATGCGCTGCACGCCGGCACATGCCAGCGCATCGCGCACTTCCGCGACGCGGTGCGGCGGGTAGATGCCGACAGTCTGCGTCGCCACGGTTGCAAAGCGGGTCGCATCACTTAGGCTCTGCACGGGTACGACGTTGACGGTCTTGCAGATGGGATGGAAGTCGACCCGCTCGTCCGAGCGGACCACGAGCCCCTTGCCGTCGTAGCCCCCGAACACGCGATAGAGGGGCTCCATTTCGCGTAATACGTCGACTGCCTCGCGGATGTCGTTCGGCACCACAGGGCCTTGGCCGTCGCCGTAGCGGAAGTCTTTGCCAAGCGCGGCAGCCAGGTATTCACAATAGCGGTCTGCGTCGTCCTCGTTGCCTTCGACAAACTGATAGCGGCTCGCATTGCAAGCGTCCTGATTGAACGATTGCACGTCGGCCGCGCCGGCACGTGCGACCTGTTGCAGCAGTTCGTCGGAGGCGAACGCTTCCCGGCCGATTAGCGAGATGGATATCTTGGGATCGAAAGCGACCAGTTCGAGGCCGGGGCCGGCATAACGCATGGCATGGCGCACGGCGCTTTCGCCACCCCACACGACGAGCTTGTCGAAGTATTGCGGGCGATACAGGATCGACTCGACGTTTTCGTCTCCGCCGCGCCAGTAGGCTGCCGAAAACGACTGTGTCAGCGGATGCGCCGGGTCGATTGCGGCCATCGTGCGCAGGATGGCGGTCGCGGTAAACAGGTCGTTGGACGGCAGCTTCAGCAGATGCACCCCTTTGGTCAGTGCGGCGCGCATCACCGTCATCGCGGCCACCATGGGCGAATTGCCCGCAAGGATGTGAACGAGGCGGGGCGGAAACGCGCGCAGACGGCTGGGCCGGCCGCGCAATGTGCGCGGCATCCAGCCATCGATCACGCTGGCATCGCCGAAGCTGACGCGCAACTCATCTTCGATCACGCCGCGCGCGAACAGGTTCGGAATATCGCGGTAGCAGTTTTCCAGAATCCGGTGGCCGAGCGGGCTCACTTCGATCATTGATTTGAGCGCGTGCTGCATCAGCGGATTGACGTCCAGATGCAGCCGCGGACCGAGTTCGACAAGGAAATCTGTGACCTGTGCAATCGGCAGATCGAACGCCGGGCCCGGCTGCGTGCGCGGCCAGACGAGATCGTCGAGTTCTACCGCGGGCGTGCAGAAGCCTTTGCCAAGATCGCGCGACACGTGCGCCACTGCATCGCCTGAAACGGTTCGCCCGCGATAGACGTGCGGCACGGGCAGCGGCGCGGTGGCGTCGCCTTGACGTGATGACCCGGTTTCCCGTATGGGGGTTTCGACGTGATCCATTTTGCACTCCTGTTCGATTCGATTAGGTGCGGTTCCAGCACCGCGACGACTGCGCGAAATACGGCGTTGGGTCGGTCGTCGTCAGCTCAGGTTGTCGATCATGCGATCCATGAACTGCTTGAGCGTGTTCACTTCGTCACCCGTGAAGCCACGCAGTTGCCGGTCACGCGTTTCGACAATCAGCGGAAGGGTCTCGCAAGTCACGGCGCGACCCGCGTCGGTCAGCATCAGATAGACGCTGCGTCTGTCTGACTCATTGCGCACGCGGCGGATATACCCGCGCTTCTCAAGGAAATCGAGCTGACGAGTCATTGCGCTGCTATCGGACAACAGGATGCGGCACAGCGCGGTGGGTGTTCTGGCCCGGCCGTCAAAGAGCGCTTTCAGTAGCCCCCATTGCAAGGCGGAAAGACCGTTCGCGGCGAGTTTTTTGTCGATGACGCCGCACAGCAGCAGGCGAACCTGGTTCATCCGGTACGCGACACTTTCTTCTGATCGGTAAGTGTCCGGTGCGTCCACGCAGGCGGTTTCGACCTCCAGGGGGCGATCCTCAAGTTGAAGTTCCGACGGATGATCCACTGGATTCCTGCCAAAAAAGTATCTTCGATTGAATGCAACTATATGCACGTCATTCAAAAAACACAACGCCTTTCATCGTCTGGTTTTCCCCATGTTGTGACGACTGATTTTGTGCGAACTGCGCTTTCCATTTAATGCAACTGTTCGTTGCATTACGCCGTGCTGGAGACTAAACTGGTATGAAGGCCCGTCAGACAGGGGCGTCGACCGTGTGAACAAACACGGCGCACAACAAGGAGACGAAATGAGTACCGTGCTGGAAGCTGGCGTGCTGCCGGCCATGCAGGAATTGCACGTATCGAACGATATTCTTGACGATCGCGCTGCGCTCCAGGCAGCCTGGGAGCGCGATGGCTATTGGTTCTTCCGCAATGTGCTGGATACGGACGCGGTCGGGCGATTACGCGGCGTATTTCTCGATGAGCTTTCGCAACTTGGCATGATTGCCCCGGGCGATCCAGCTGCCCGCTACAGCGGCAAGAATCTCGGTGACTTTCCGTTCCGTATGGAACCCCTCGCTGCACGCAAGACGTGGAAGCCGTTCGTTGCCGAGCCGGCCGTCGATCGTTTCTTCACCCGGCTGCTTGCGGACGAGCCGTTCTGGATTCCGACAGTCGAGTACCGCGCGACGCCGCCGGTTCAAGACCGCTCCCGCTCCCGCTTCGATTACGTCCATCAGGACGGTTTCTATAACGCGGGAATACCGTTCGCCATCTGCTGGATTCCGCTCGTGGAAATAGACGCGGACGTGGGCGGGCTGGTCCTTGCCGAAGGGCTGCACAAGGGGCCTTATCTGCACGATCTCTCGCAGCCGCCGCTGTTTCCGGTTCCCGATAACGCAGTGCCCGCGCATGCGTGGCGTCGCACGACGTATCGCCCTGGGGATGTGCTCATCATGCATTTGAACACCCCGCATACCGGGGTGGCGAATTACTCGGACCGCTTCCGGCTGTCGATGGACATCCGTGTGATGGGCGCATCCGGCGACACGCCGATCATCGGCGAGATCACCGCGATCTCGCAGCACGAGGTGGCGGTGCAGGGCGAGGATGGCCGCAGCGGAGCGTTCACGCTCGATGAAAGCACCTATTGCCGTGGGATCGATGGCAGGAAGGTCCCACTCGACGAAATCCCGCTGCACTTTCACGTGGGTGACGAGGTGATTCTGGCGTCGCGTGACGGCCGCGTAACGGTCTTGCGGCCTCCCCACTAATTGTTCGCCGGGCAACTTTATATCGGGCAAATCCATGCCGTATCCAAAGACATTCCACCAGCGTCTTGCGGGCAAGGTCGCGATCGTGACCGGAGCGGGTTCGCAAGACGATGGCGTTGGCACAGGTAAGGCCATCGCCTGCGTTTTTGCACGTGAAGGCGCGTCGGTTTGCCTCGTCGACCAGAACGAGGAGCGGGCAGCCGGGACGCTCGCGATGATCATCGAGGTGGGCGGCAAGGCGTTTGTCTGCGCTGCCGATGTCACCGATAACGATGCATGTGCGCGTGTCGTAGCCGCCACGGTCGAGCGTTACGGCGCGCTACATGTGCTGGTCAATAACGTCGGCGTGGCAGGCCCGGGCGGCCGCTTCGAGACGCTTGACGAAGCCTCGTGGGATCGCATCGTCGACGTGAATCTGAAGAGCGCGTTTCTGATGTGCCGCAGCGCGGCACCGCAACTGGTTGCGGGCGGGGGTGGCGCGGTGGTCAACGTCAGCTCGACCGCCGGTATCCGGAGTCACGGGACGGCGGCTTACGGGCCGTCAAAGGCGGGCATGATCGCACTCACGCGTGAACTGGCTGTGGTGTACGGTCGCGACGGAATGCGCGCCAACGCCATTGCGCCGGGGCATATCTTCACGCCGATGGTCGAGAGCATGCTGGACGAGGAGGCTAAAGAGCGGCGCATAAAGGTCGCACCGCTCGCCATCGAAGGCGACGCATGGGACGTTGCATTGGCTGCGTTGTTTCTCGCGAGCGACGAAGCGCGTTTCATTACCGGTGTATGCCTGCCGGTCGATGGCGGCGTGACGGAGATTGCGGCACTCCGCGCCTACGAACTGATGCAGCCGTGAGGCTTGCCTTCGAGAGTCGGTACGGTCGTTCCTTGTGTAACGCTCACATGAACAACTTGCGTTCCCGCTTCGTAACGTTCACTGCGCATCACGCGAGTCTCCTTGCAACGGCGCCTCGTTCTACGGCGCCCGGGTCATTCGTATTGTTATACATTGTTCGTAAATATATACTCTCACCCTGATATTCAGCACGCTCGGCAAGCGCGATTCTGATGCATCGATCCGCGCCTTGCTGGGCGGATCGGCAAATTTTGATTGCGGCCAGATCCGTGCACCAATCAGTCAGGGAGACACTTCGCATGACCGGAGTACCGCTAGAGCAGTATGGCCCGCGCGAGTCGATGGAATACGACGTGGTGATCGTCGGCGGCGGCCCTGCTGGCCTGTCCGCGGCGATCCGCCTGAAGCAGCTGGCGCAGGAAAAAGGCGTTGAAATTGGCGTCTGCGTACTGGAAAAAGGCTCGGAGATCGGGGCGCACATCCTCTCCGGCGCGGTGATGGACCCCCGCGCGCTGAATGAACTGATCCCCGACTGGAAGGAAAAAGGCGCGCCGCTGACCGTGGACGTGACCGAAGACCGCTTCCTGTTTCTGACGGAGACCGGCTCGAAGAGCGTGCCGACGTGGGCACTGCCGGATAACTTCAAGAATCACGGCAACTATGTGATCAGCCTTGCGAACGTGACGCGCTGGCTGGGTCAGCAGGCCGAGGCGGCGGGTGTCGAGATTTTCCCGGGTTTTCCTGCGGCCGAAGTGTTGTACAACGACGACGGCTCGATCAAAGGCGTCGCCACCGGCAATCTGGGCATCGGCAAGGATGGCCAGCCGACCGAAAATTTCCAGCTCGGCATGGAGTTGCACGCGAAGTACACGCTGTTCTGCGAAGGCGCCCGTGGGCACCTGGGACGCCAACTCAACGACAGATTCAAGCTGCGCGACGGCGTCGATCCGCAGGTGTATGGCATCGGCATCAAGGAGCTGTGGGAAATCGATCCGTCGAAGCACAAGCCGGGTCTGGTGATGCACACGGCAGGCTGGCCGCTCGAGAACGACACGTACGGCGGCTCGTTCCTGTATCACATGGACAACAACCAGGTGGTGGTGGGCTTCGTGGTCGGCCTGGGTTATACGAACCCGTACCTGTCGCCGTTCGAGGAATTCCAGCGTTACAAGACGCATCCGGCGATCCGCGCGATTCTGGAAGGCGGCAAGCGCGTGTCGTATGGCGCGCGGGCAATCACGGCTGGCGGCCTGCTATCGCTGCCGAAGCTGGTGTTCCCGGGTGGCGCGCTGGTCGGCGACGATGCGGGGTTCCTGAACGCATCGCGGATCAAGGGTAGCCATGCGGCGATCAAGACCGGGATGCTGGCCGCTGAAGCGGCTTTTGATGCGGTGCATGCTGGGCGTCAGGCGGATGAGCTGGCGGCTTATCCGGAAGCGTTCGAGAGCTCCTGGTTGCACACCGAGCTATACCGTGCCCGTAATTTCAAGCAGTGGATGGGCAAGGGCCTGTACTTGGGCACGCTGATGGTGGGCCTCGAGCAGAAGGTGTTGGGCGGTAACGTGCCGTGGACGCTGCACCACCAGCACTCGGACCACGAAATGCTCAAGCCCGCATCGCAATGCAAGCCGATCGTCTATCCGAAGCCGGATGGCAAGCTGACCTTCGACAGGCTGTCGTCGGTGTTCATCTCGAACACCAACCACGAGCAAAACCAGCCGGCTCACCTGACGCTCAAGGATCCGACCGTGCCGGTGAACGTCAACCTGCACACCTATGCCGGGCCGGAGAGCCGCTATTGCCCGGCGGCCGTATATGAGTTCGTGAAGAACGATGACGGCAGCGAGCGTGTGGTGATCAACGCGCAGAACTGCGTGCACTGCAAGACCTGCGACATCAAGGACCCGAGGCAGAATATCGTGTGGGTCACGCCTGAGGGTGGTGGGCCGAACTACCCGAACATGTAACCAACTCGCGCAGCTATCCGGATTGTCCATTGACTTGCGCGCGCAGATCGCCTTTGCGCACCTTCCCCGATGCGGTGCGGGGCAAGTCTGCGACGACCCACAGGCTTTCAGGGGTCTTTTGCCGTGCCACACCCGCTTTGGCGAAATGCATTTGCACGGCGGGCAGATCGAGTTGGGCGCCGGCATGCAGGACAACGACTGCGCACACGGTTTCGCCGTAGCGAGCGTCGCGTCGCGCGACCACCGCGACGTCCCTGACTGCCGGATGGGTGGCCAGTACGCGCTCGACCTCTTGCGACGAAATGTTTTCGCCGCCACGGATGACGATGTCCTTCTTGCGATCGGTGATCGTCAGGCAGTTCGCGGCGTTGAGCTTGCCGATGTCGCCTGTGCGAAACCACCCATCGGATGTGAAGGCCTGTGCGTTGAGCAGGGGATCGGTGTAGCCGATGAACAGCTCGGGGCTGCACACCAGGATCTCCCCCTCGCTGCCGACCGGCAACACCCGATCCATCTCATCGACAATGCGTACTTGGCTGCCTGGTTGAACCCGGCCGTCCGTACAGGCGCGCTCGGCAAACGGGCTGTCGCGCCAGCCGATGCTGACCGTGGAATGTTCCGTCAGACCGTACGCGCGGGTGCCCGCGAAGCCTGATCGATCGGCCAGTTCGACGTGTTCCGGCGTAACCCCTGTTCCGCCCAGTCCATAGCTGGCAAGCGATGAAAGATCGCGTTTGTCGCGCGTCGCCGCCTCGAGCAGCCCTTGCAGATGAAAAGGCGTGCCGCCCGATAGCCGGACGCGGTAGCGCTCCACCAGTTCGGCCGCCAGCGACGCGTCCCAGCGGTCCATGAACACCATGTCGGTACCCGTCACGAAAGGGCGCAGGAGGAAGTTGAAGCCAGCAATGTGGCCTGCGGGGAAGGGTGTCAGGTAAGGTCCGGGTCCGTCGATGAACGGGATCTGCCATTCCGCACCCACAGTCTGGTGCGTGTGCTGCACACCTTTCGGCGTAGCTGTGGTGCCGGATGTGTATAGCAGCAGGCAGACGTCTTGCGGCTCTGGAGCGGGCGCATTGCTCGCGTGCGCGTCGCCAAGCGTCGCGACGGTCTTCAACGTGATGCCGTTTGCCGGCGTCCGCTCGCCGACAACGATTACGCGTTCCAGATCGGGCAGGCTACCAAGCGCTTCGACTCGCGCAAGAAAATCAATGCCGCGCCAACGGTCCGGCACGCACAGGAAACGCGCTCGGGACTGGCGCAAGATGAAGCCCACTTCGGTAGGGCCATAGATGTGCACAATGGGGACCAGGATGGCACCGATCTGTAGCGCTGCCAGGTAAAGTACTGCGGTTTCGCGCGAAGTCGGCAGTTGCATGGCAACCGGATCGCCACGACGCAGGCCGATGGCGCGCAGTCCACGAGCCAGCCTGTCCGCTGAGTCGATGAGTTCCGCCGTCGTGGCGAGCGTCGCGCCTTCCTCGGTATGAAAATGCATGCGCGTATGCGGGCGCGCGAGCGCTGCCCTGGATAGCAGGACGTGGAGAGGGACGTCCGGTAACCAGTCTGTGCCTTTCGTGCAGGAGTTCGACATGGTTACGCCAGTAACGCTCGCAATACGCCGACAAGTGCCAGAGGTTGATCGAGCATCATATGGTGCCGTGCCTGAGGCATGGTGATAGGACCACGTGCGTGAGGGATCGCGGCGACGATGCGCTGAGCCCGATCTTTGCTGACCACCGCACTAAGTTCCGCGTGGATGTACGTGACAGGCACCGTGATGCGGTTCAGCATGCTTTCGTCGCCTTCAGCAGATCGCAGTTTGCGTAACGCCGGGTCAAATCGCCAGGTCCACCCCGACTCGGTTTGGCGCAAGGAGGATCGAGCCAGGTGGTCCAGCAACCAGGGCTCGCAGTCTTGCTCCGGAATCAGGCGGAAGCGGCTGATTCCAGTGGCCGCGTGGGGATACGATCGCGGCGCGGGGCGTCGCTCGCCAAGTGGCAGCGTGTCGCCGGGTAGCTTGAAGTAGGAGTCCAGCACAATCGCATGGCTGATCAGTTCGGGGAACGCCGCGCAAGCCTGCATGAGCCGCGACCCGCCAAAGCTGTGACCGACCACGATCCCCGGCGCGATTCCGGCGTTCTCGAGTACCTCGGCGAGGTCGCGAACGAAACAGTCGGGGTGGTACTCGACGCGATGCCCGCTGTCCCCCATGCCGCTGAAATCGAGCGCGAAAACGCGAAAGCGTTCGGTGAAGAATGGCGCGATAAAGTCCCACCAGTGACTGTGGCCGAGAAATCCATGGGCGAAGAGCAAGCCTGGTTTGTGCGTGTCGCCGGCATTCCACGATACGTAGTGAAGACGGGTTCCTTCAGCGTGGGTGACGTGCGAGCGGCGGGGCTGCTGTAACGCCCATTCCAACCACGAAGGTGCCGCTTCGATCATCAATTGAACTCCCTCGTAGAACGGGGCAGGGTCCCCCAGCCGGCGTTGAAGGCGCTGCTTTCGATGGCAGCACTTTCGTTCGCATTATCATGCACCGTTCGATTATTCTTGCGAGAATCGTCGCTGATTCCAAACTCTGCGGGGCGTCGCTCAAGGCAGTTCGCCGCGGCAGCATCTGTATGGTCGGCAAGCCGGTCCAATTGACATCCGGCCTGGCGCCTACTAGATCGCTATTATAAGAACAATGTTTGTATTTAAGAACGAATATTTGCCTTGCCCGTACACTCCTGCGCCCGCTTAAGGAGACACGCGGTGAGCGCGTCAACCACGATAGCCGTGCGTTCGCTCGTCAACGGCGTCATCGCCTCGGCCGGCACGGCACATCGGCGGAGTACGCGAGTACTCGTCCACACAACCGCATTTTTAGTCCCGTTTGGTAACAGGATTTCCGGCATCATCATGTCGTTCGCTCCGCCGTAGATGACGACAAGGCGGTGTAGAGCCTGCTTTAGGAGTGACATCATCGGCTGCAGCGTGCTTCGCATGCTTCTGGTCGAGGAATGGCCGGAGTTGATGATCATGGCACCGACAGGGTCTGCCAGGCAAAAATGACGGTATCGATGACGGTATTGTGCAGGCGCCTTGAGAGCGTGCAAAACCTGGGGAGGCTCCCCGGGGAGGGCCGCTCGAGCTTCCGGGCGCGGCGCCGGCTTCGTGTGGGGTACGCTGATCGGTATCGCAACGGTGGGAGTAAACCATGCGGTTGATCATCGAAGCAAGGTTGGCCGACGGGGACAGTGACACGGTCAATGAGGGCGACGGAGTTGTTGCCGTGGTTGAGCGCTCTGACTGCAGTCTTGCCCAACTGGGCCTGACTCTCGCAGAAGGGCGGTCCCTGCTGGCCACGGTGCAGGCCGAGCTGGTTTCGAAACAGGTGGAGTGGTGGCTCCCGGGCCAGACCCATTGTCGGTGCTGCGGCGCGGCCTTGAGCCACAGGACAATCGCTCGACGGTGCTGCGCACCGTGTACGGCAAAGTGACGGTGAAGAGTCCGCGGCTGTGGTCGTGCGCTTGCCAGCGGACTGCGCGGACGCCGCGGCGTGTGGTGCATCCCTTGTCCAAAGCCCTGACCGGGCGCGTCACGCCGGAGCTGGAATACCTCCAGGCGAAGTGGGCAGCCCATCTGCCATACCGGCAGGCCACGGCCATGCTCAAGGAAGTGCTGCCGCTGGACAAGGGCATTTCGTTCAGCGGCACCCGGGATCGGGTTCACACTCTGGGAAAACAGCTCGACGCTGACATCGAGCGTGACATCGCGAAGCTGCCCCGGGCCGTTGCAGACGTGCAGGCTCGCGAATCCAGCCATGTCGCGGCCGTGACCGTCGACTCGGCGTGGCTGCGGCATTGCGACTCCGGGAGAGGCCCTAGCCGCCACGTGAACATCATCGCCGGGCGGGCGACGTTCACCGACGGTCCCCCAAAGGTGTGTGCCTATGTGCACAGGGAAGTCACCTCGGGCGCAGCGCGACTCGATCAGTTCCTCAGCCGGAACGGTGTGGCGACCGATGAACGCGTGACCGTGATCAGCGACGACGCTGGTGAATTTGAGAAGGCCGTCCAGGGCAGTCAGATGGCTCGCGGCCGGATCCTCGACTGGTTCCACATCGCGATGAAGCTCAAGGCGGCGCAGCGTTCCGTGTTCGGCAGCAAGATGATCGCCGCGCTGGAACGGGAGTCGGTGGAGACCGAAATCACCCACGCGAAGTGGTTGGTCTGGCATGGCAAGGGCAGCAAGGCGGTGGAGCGGATCAAGCACTGGACGGTCGGCTGCTGACGCGGGAAGGGTACGAATTCAGCACGCTTTGGTGGAACCTGAACACTGTCTCCGGGTACCTGAGGAACAACGCGCACACGTTGGTCAACTACGGCGCCCGGCATCGCAACGGCCTGCCGATCAGCAGCAGCATCGCCGAGTCCGCGGTGAACCAGGTCGTCAGCCACCGCATGGCCAGGAAGCGACAGATGCGCTGGACTGACGAAGGGGCGCACTGCATGGCGCAGGTCAGAGTAGCGGTTTTGAACGGGGAATTCTCGTCCCATCGCATTCTGGCACTCAAAACTGCCGACTCGCGTTACGGCAAATGCATCGGGCCAACGTCGGCAGGCGGGCGCCGGCCAACAGACAGAACAGACAGCGCGGTCATGCCGTAAGCCAGGGATGCCTGACGAAATGCACCTCCCCAACTTTTGCACGCTCTCGTCTACGGGTATGGGTGCGACGTGAAACGTCTGCACGCTGGCGAGGCATTGCGGAGGAAAGCCCGTATGAGCAACGAGGCATGGGCAGCCTTGTGCGCTGAGGGCGAGCGACATAGGGCGTATCCCGCCGCGTGGTGCGGCTCTGTAGACGCAATCCCGATTTACGGCCTTGCAGTGCATGTGATGAACGAGTCCTTCAAATGGGAGCGCGTAGAGGGATGACGGCCACCTGACGGTATCCGGCAAGCAACGGCGCGGGATGACTGGCACATAGCCATCTATCGTGGAGCCGCGCAATCGTTAGCGGTCCACAGCTTTGGCCTGGCAGACCGCCACCGGCTACAGGCGGCGCGCACTGGTTGAGCGCACCATGGACCGCTACAAGCCGCTCATCGGGACACCCTTGCGGGCACGCGATCTGCCCGCCCAACGCACTGAAGCGGCCATCGGCGTGGCGGGCTCAACCGCATGCTTGTCGCTGCACGCCCGAAATCCGTCCGTTGCAAGGTGCGGGCAGCATAGCTGATGGCAAAAGGGGAAAACTCGTTCTCGCTTTTCTCCGTGCAACAACGCCATTCGCGGCACATCAGGGGCTCCCGTTTCGCAGGACGACGCGCCCTGCGTCAGGAACCGGAGCCGCGACAGGTGGCGCTTCGTCTCGTATTTACAACGCAGGATGCCCAATTTCCAGGCGGTTTTTCCTTGAATAGGTTAAAAGCGAATTGTGCCAACAGAGTGGGACGCCCATGGCCAAAGCTGCGCACATTGTCTTCGCGAAGGATGAGGCGGGCAATATCGCCGCGGCCAGTGACCTGTTCACAACGAGTCGTTCCACGTACCTCTGTGTGGCATGTGGAAAGGAACTGCGTCGGAAGACCCCCGAGAATGGCTTTCCTTACTTCGTGCACGCGCAGCGGACCTCTTGCCGGCTTGCCGCTCACTACGCCTTGCGCGCCGCCGCGCAGCGTGTACTGACAGAGAGCCGCTTCATCAAGGCCCCGCTCGCAGGGCAGCCAGTCGATGCCAACAGGTTATCCGCGTCCCTCGCCCAGTGGTCCGACTCCGCCTGCGACCTGGAGGTGGGCCATGTACCGGTCGACTTTCTCGCCGAGACGGGCGAAGGGCAGTTGCTCATTGAGCTCTCAGTCCCGGGCCTGCCTAGGACCACTACACCGGAGCGCCTGCGCGCCCTGCAGCTGCCCACGCTCGAGGTAGAGCTGCCGCCGCCGGCGGACATCCATGGTTTTAGCGACTTGCGCCAGTCGCTGCTGCATTCCCTCGCCAACAAGCGCTGGGTTTTCCATCCGGCGCATTCCCTTGCGGCCGGTAGGCACAATGGCAGCCACTATCAGGCGGCGGAACCTGAAGCCCCGCGAGCGCAAGCATTGGAAGCGAGCGCGCCTTCACCCTGGAACCCCGCCTTGTCATTCGCAGACAGCACGTGCTTCCGGCAACTCGCGGTCACCGAAAAGCTCGAGGTGCTCGAAAAGGAAATGGACCTGCCGTGCGACCGGTGGCCTGCGTACGTCGACATTGAGGTCCGCGGCGAGCAGACGTTCGGCGTGGACCGGCGCGTCTGGCAGGCTGACGTTTTCAGCCGCTTTGTGCAGAAGGTCCATCCCGGTGTCGGTGAGAACATGTTTTCCGTCGCCGCCGTCTCCGGATGGCTGAAGAACCGCTATCTTCTTGACCGCCCATTTCCGGGCGCAGACAGCATCGCTGTCCACCAGTTCCTCTCGGCACTGGTCCAACGAGGATTCCTTGTGGAGCGGAACGGCGACGAACCGCACTACCGGGTCGTTCGAACCCGCCCGGCCATCAATGAGTCCGGCCTCGTCTGGCGGCCTCACGCTACGCTGCCGGCAAGCCAGCTGCGCGTCCTTTCGACGCAGGCGGGGTTGCGCGTGCCTGTGGACCTCGTTCAGTGGCTGCTCGAGTCTTTTGACGACTGCCACCCGTGTGGGACCGTTGACGACTTTGTTTCCCTGCTCTCAAGAAGAATCCACGCGCCACCGCGGAACATCATCGCGTTCTTGCTGGACGCAAAACTGGCCGTTGAGGGCGGAGAGGACCCGCAGGGTAGCCAGGAAAGACTCTTTTGAGTTGCGCTGAAGCCGACCGACGTGGCTGTCGCTGGCTGAAGCAGGCCTGGACTGTCTTCATCAGGCGGGCGATGCCGGCGACTATGCGGCTCGCCGCGTACTTCGTAGCGGTTGCGGTTCTGAGCCTGGCGACGCTGCTGTGGCGCAACGACTGCGAGTATTGACGGCCGGGCCCGAGCATTCCAACGCACGAGGCGCGCCCACGACCGGTTCGTCGTTCCCACCTGTTGGCCGCCCTGGTTGTCAGGTATGCTGCGCGCTCCATCGATTTCGCGTGGCTCGTCCTGCTCGTCGTGCGGTTTTGAGTCTTGCCGCTCACACCTGGTGACGGGATTCCCGCTTGGTGCGGCGCCGGGAGGCGGCCTTCCGCCTCGAACCCGTGGAGCTACGCGTTCGCCCAGAACGCGGCCTGGGCAACCTGATGGAGTGCGGCAATCCTCGCTTTGTCCGCAATCGGGGGGCAACAAGGTACGCGCTTATGCGCTGCAGCGCACAAACGCGTACCTTGTTCATCCCCCATTTTCCGATGGAACGCGCGGCGCTGCCCTGGTGGGTGCCGGGCGTGGCCTTGAGCGATCATTCGTCGTTCTGGCGGCGGTGCATGGGACCGCGGTGCTCGGCGTCGATCTCGCCGTATCCGGCGCAGTGACGGGCGAGGGACCTGGCGCCCGATCGCTTCGTTATACGGACAGTGCGGAAGTACTTGGGGCAAACCACGGATGGTTCGACAGTGGCAACCGGTACCGCCTGGAGCATGGCGGCCGGCCGCCAATGTGAGCGTCGGGCCCGGCAATCTGGGCAGCCATATCTGACCGTCGCGAGCAAGCGTGTCGCCTTCTCGATTTGCTACGAAGACTTCCAGTGGTGGCCGAACTGGCGCCTACTTATCGAACGATCGAATGTGCTTGTCGGCATGTCGAACGGCTGGGTCAACAGCGACTTGGCGATCGACGCCACTCAACGGCAGAGCGTGGAGTCGATCGCGCGGCTTACCGGCGTGCCGCTGTTACGGGCCGCGAACCGTCAGGCCGGGGGGCACGGACGACGTGGTGGCGCCGCCTTTCCTTGTGCGGTAAGGCTTCCTCCAAGGCGTGAGCCGTATCCATCACCTGGAGGACAAACGGGACGGCGCCGTGACAATTCCGGTCATTGGCCTCGACAAGCTTCGGAACGAGAACTTTTAGCTTTGATATGAGGTCCTCCAGTGTATCCGCCTCCGTGAACAAACCTGGTATGTTGTCGCTCCGTGCGACCCAGACGGCAGACTTGGTGTCCCAGAATGCCGTAACTTCTACTTCTGCCATGGCGCCCCCTTCGGTTGCTCGACACGAATGCGCCTAGTGTTTGACGACGAGGGATAAGTCTACGCTCCGTTTTGCGATGTCGAAAGTCGGGTGTTCGCGCATAAGTGCTCCTGGTAAAACTGTTTGGATTTCGGTAACCTGGATTTTTCCCTGGTACCGAGGTGTCGATGAAATGCCGTGTGAAGCTTGTGAAGTCTGAGGAGATCACATTGCAGGAGATGGCGATCA
>NZ_WOEZ01000268.1 GCF_013177735.1 Paraburkholderia elongata
CCGTTCCTTGTAGAAATTCCACGACGGCATCCGGCCGGACGTCGGCAATGCCGACATTCCCCATCTGATGGGCAAACTGCCGCAAGAGTCGGTCGGCAGCTTCAAATCGCAGGCCCAACGACCGTTGCATTGCGACGTATGCTGTCACCACGTCGATCAGTTCCATGACAGATCTCCCAGATCGAAGTCGCCGACTTCGCGTAGCGCGCGCATATCGACCTTGGCATAAGTCATCGTGGCAGATGCACTATGGTGGCCGAGGTGGTCACCAATCTCCTTGAAACTTAAACCCTGATCGACCAGGCGTGCAGCACAGGCATGGCGCAATGCGTGCGGGCCCCGATGCTTCGCCTCAATTCCCAGCGCTTTGAACCTGTCATTGACCAGGTCGAATACCGCTTGCGGGGTCAGTGGACGATGTGGCGCGTGCAGTCCAAGAAATATCTGCGGTGCAGAAGCCGGCGGACGCACGGTGTCGATATAGCTAGCCAATGCTTCGGCGACCGTTGGCAACAACGGATAGACCTGCGGCTGCCGGCGTTTCAGGCGAAACACATGCAGTGTGCGTCCAGCCCAGTTCACCTGATCAAGGCGCAAAGCCACTACCTCCCCGCGGCGCATGCCATAGATCGATAGGAGCATCAGAATCGCGCGGTTTCTGATGTCAGCGGGCTTGTCGGTCGCGGTGGTTGCCAGGATCCGTTGCACGTCGGCCCATCGTGGCGCATATGGTAGGGATTCCTGCGTGTAGACTCGCGGCGTGCGTAGTGCCGCGGCAAGTCGTGAGTCGCATAAACCTTGCGTTGCCGCGTAACGCAAATATATCCGGAGGGCACCCGTTACACCCTTCATCGATATCCGCCCCCACCGCGACGCATTCTGAATGAAGTAGGCGTCGATATCATCAGGCTGCAGATCCTCCAAGCGGCGATCGGTGTCTACGCACCACTGAAGAAACTGTGTGGTCCTGCTTTGCCACTGAGCGACCGTGGAAGGAGTGAACCCTCGCTCATCGCGCATCCATTTGACGTATCTGTCGAGATGGCCCTGAAACGGGAGAACGATGGTTGGCTCACGCCACCACCCGAGGAACCGTAACCACGGTCGGGCGGCTGCGATCATCCGGTATTCCATCGTGACGCCCGTATGCATCGATGCGCGCTCGCGCGCGATCTCATGCAGCAAACTGACATCGACGCCTTGCGATGCAGTCGCAGGCAGCAGGCGAGCGACCCAAATGAGCTCATTTCTTTTTATACACAGCGATCCAGGCGCTGCACCGAACTCGGCGCAGTGGCGTAAATATCGCTCCCGTTCCTGAAAAAACGGCGCTTCGCGATGGCGACTCCCTTCGACCTTTGCAAGGGCTGGCTTCTTGGACATGACAGACCTCCGAACGACGGTTGGAAGGTCACAAAGCGCCGAAATTTATGTCACGTCAATAGCCAGGGCATGCCCCATGTTTCCTCGGCGCCTATCGGCTGCCGCCACATAAATTTGGCCGCAACATAGCCTGCG
>NZ_WOEZ01000269.1 GCF_013177735.1 Paraburkholderia elongata
CATATCCTGTCGGGCGCGGTGATGGATCCCCGCGCGATCACCGAACTGATCCCCGACTGGAAAGAAAAAGGCGCGCCGCTCACGGTGGACGTGACCGAAGACAAGTTCCTGTTCCTGACCGAAACCGGCTCGAAGAGCGTGCCGGTCTGGGCGCTGCCGGACAACTTCAAGAACCACGGCAACTACGTGATCAGCCTCGCGAACGTCACGCGCTGGCTGGGTCAGCAGGCCGAGGCGCTGGGCGTCGAGATTTTCCCGGGCTTTCCGGCAGCTGAGATTTTGTATAACAACGACGGGTCGGTCAAAGGCGTCGCGACCGGCAATCTGGGCATCGGCAAGGATGGCGAGCCGACCGAGAATTTCCAGCTCGGCATGGAACTGCACGCGAAGTACACGCTGTTCTGCGAAGGCGCACGCGGGCATCTGGGCCGTCAGCTGAACGACAGGTTCAAGCTGCGCGAAGGCGTCGATCCGCAGGTCTACGGTATCGGCATCAAGGAACTGTGGGAAATCGACCCGGGCAAGCACAAGCCAGGTCTGGTGATGCACACCGCTGGCTGGCCGCTGGAAAACGACACGTACGGCGGCTCGTTCCTCTATCACATGGACAACAACCAGGTGGTGGTGGGCTTCGTGGTGGGTCTCGGTTATACGAACCCGTACCTGTCGCCGTTCGAGGAATTCCAGCGCTACAAGACGCATCCGGCGATCCGCGCGGTGCTCGAAGGCGGCAAGCGGGTGTCATACGGCGCGCGGGCGATCACCGCAGGCGGCCTGCTGTCGCTGCCGAAGCTGGTGTTCCCGGGCGGCGCGCTGGTCGGCGACGATGCTGGGTTCCTGAACGCATCGCGGATTAAGGGCTCGCATGCGGCGATCAAGACCGGGATGCTGGCGGCCGATGCGGCATTTGAAGCGGTGCAGGCCGGACGTCAATCGGATGAGCTGACGGCCTATCCGGAGTCGTTCAAGACTTCGTGGCTGCACACGGAACTGCATCGTGCGCGCAACTTCAAGCAGTGGATGAGCAAGGG
>NZ_WOEZ01000270.1 GCF_013177735.1 Paraburkholderia elongata
CGGTCTGACGATCAACGGGCACGAAGCGACTCATCTATGGGCTCTCTCAGTGAACTGGCTGATTCATTAACGCCCAACGTGCCCGCCCGGATGACCAACCTCGGCGCAAACTCCGACAACCTCCTAGACCTGAAGCAAGGGGCGCGTGATACCAAAGGCCCAGCTTCTCCCCCACTGCGCCAGCTAACTCAGTGAGCGCTTTCATCGGTATTCAATTCGGCGGTGCACTTGGCAGCTACAAAATCGCCTCAAACGTTGGTGTGTTGAACAACTTTCTGTAAAACCTCTTGAAACAAACTTGTTCCCGACATCTCTGCCAGCCGCAATCCGATTGGCCACGCGCGGGAACAAAATTAAGTGAACCAACGGTCGGCGTGGCTCAAAAGGAACTTCGACACAAATAACTGCCTGAGCGCATGCGCGTTTCAGCGCTTCACTTACTGAAGCAGCATGCTCACAGCTGTACTGTGGGCATGCTGCCTCAGTGGTCTTTCTGCCAGTTGTTGACGTCACAGTCTCCCGTCTGTCGTGCCGGCCGCGTGCGCTACTCGAAGGTCAAACGTCGATCCGCGGGCGGCAGCACTGTGAATGTATACATTATTCTCTCCAAATACAAGAAAATCGATATTTCCGGAGAACAAGTCATGCCGTGTGAGCCTGAAAATCCCCATGCTGTGAAGCGCGCTCCTCATCGTCGCCTGTCATCAGCGCGCGGACGTTGCATGATTTATTCTTTGTAACTTCAAATTAAAGGGGTGTATGCTATAAAAAATCATGCGTTATCGACGGAATGGCCAGCAAGACACTTCAACGGCTCATGGCAAGCGCGCCGCGCGGGCAACCGCTCGACCCGCAAATGCTTCGCGACTGCGGCGTGAGCGCCCAGCAGACCACCTATCTGGTCAACGCCGGATGGCTGCAACGCCTGTCCAAAGGCGCCTATCTGCTAGCTGGCGACACGCCCACCCGGGATGGAATACTGGCCTATCTGGCCCAGCGGATACCAGGCCTTCACGTCGGCGGCAGAACGGCTCTGGACTGGCAGGGGGTGCGTCACAACCTGAGTTTTCGCGAGCGCGTTGTGCTGTGGGCAGAACGCCCCTACGTCATGCCGGACTGGGTAGCCAAACATATGCCCTATACGCTGCAGACCACACGCCTGTTCGACCAGAGCATGCCGGAAAACACCGCTCTGTCACCGCTGCCGAACCGCGATCCCTCGCTGCTCGTTTCCGAGCCCGAGCGCGCGCTGCTCGAACTCGCCAGCGACGTAGGCAAACGACGTGCGAAGGGGCAGTCGCTTGAGGAGGCCATGAGCCTCGCGTCCTCGCTTCGCAATCTCCGGCCGACGGTCCTGGACACGCTCCTCTCGCACTGTACGCGCGTCAAGGTCGTCAAGCTTGTGCGCGATCTTGGTGAGGCGAGCGGATTTCCCTGGGGCCAGGACCTGCAGCGGCACGTCGACCGGCTCGGGCCCGGCCGGCGTTGGACGAGTAGCCGCAAGGGCGGCCCCCGCCTCACGCTGAAGGCCTGATCTGCACGCCCCCTCAAGGCTCAACATCCTCTCAATGAACGATCAATACCTCAATACGGTTCGCCTCATGCTGGCGATTGCGCCAGATGTTTTTGACACGCCCCACTTCGCGATGAAAGGCGGCACCGCCATCAACATGTTTGTTCAGGATCTGCCCCGCCTGTCCGTCGATATCGACGTGGTCATGTGTTCACATGAGCCGGGCCGCGACGAGGCTCTCGCCATCATCCATGACGAACTCGCTCGCGCCCGGCAGGCCATCGAGCGACAGGGGCACATGGTTACCGTGGCCGCCGCCAGTGGCAGAAACAAAGGCGACGACGTGAAACTGACTGTCTCGTCCGCTGAAGCTCAGGTCAAGGTCGAGGTGAACTACGTTTTTCGCGGCACATTAACGCCGACGGTGACACGGAGTGTCGTGCCGCGCGCACAGGCGATGTTCCGCGTCGACTTCGAAGTGCCGACGCTTGCCGATGCCGAGCTTTACGGCAGCAAACTCGTTGCGGCATTGGACCGGCAGCATCCGCGCGATATTTTTGATGTGCAGCACATGTATGACACTTATGGTCTGCGCGAGGACGTCGTGACCGCTTTTGTCGGCTATCTGGCTGGTCATAACCGCCCCGTCCACGAGGTACTCTTTGCGAAGCCGCGCTCGCTTGAGGACGAATACGAGGCCGGTTTTGTTGGCATGACCGTTGATCATGTCGATCTGGCCACACTTGAGGCCGTTCAGGCCCGACTCCACCATGACCTTCCACGGGCGCTGACCGCGGAGCACCGCGAATTTCTCGCCTCGCTCGTGAGACTCGAGCCAGACTGGTCACTGATGCCGTACGACCATCTACGCGACCTGCCGGCCATTCGCTGGAAGATCGAGAATCTTGGCAAGCTTAGGAAACGCGACGCGACCCGCTTTGCTCATCAGGATGCGTTACTGGAGGAAGGCTTCGCGGCGCTCGATGACGGCTAGACGTGCAGGCGTGCTTCAGACCGACAACGGACAACAGTAGCCCGTACGTAAACCAAGATCGACGGGCACCGGTGCGAGGTTGCCCGCAATTCCGCTTTCGTTGTCACAGGCTCGTCGGGGCGGCCGCAACGCCGGATCTTGTTAGCGATTACCTGCGTAGTGATCCCGCACACTCACTGCGAGATAATATGCACATGGTTATGCGCATAGGGGTCTTACATGATTCACGCACAAACTCTGCCAACTGGCGAATCATCGCCATCTCAACCAGTTCGGCGCAAGCGTACCAACGTGTCATTGCCGTCTGACCTGCTGGACCGCGCTAAAGAAATCGGCGTTAACATCTCGCGTGCAAGCGAGCGAGGGCTGCGTGAGGAGGTTCATGGAGCTGAGGTCCGTGTTTGGGTAGCCGAAAACGCAAGCTTCATTGCCGAGATGAACGCACGCATCGAGCGCGACGGCCTGCCGCTCGATGAGCGCCGGATATTCTGATGGCCCATTCTGATCTGTACACAACCAGTCATCCAGGTCTAGGGCCAAGTAGCCTTACCTGCTCGATGTGCAGATCGACTGCATGGTAACTACACTTGGTTGTTGCGGCGCCGATCGGTCTAGGCGTGCATGTGTCCACGCGGACGCCTACCTTCAGACCTTCTGCTCCTCAGTGAAAGACGTTAGATGACGGCTTACGATCAAGCGTTGAAGTACGCACCCTGCTTTGACTCACGGTCGGCTCCCTACGACTCGACCGCTGCGGACGATTGCCTGCGATCAGAGTTCTCTCAACAGCCAAGCACTATTGCGTTGAAAGCATTGCAAGCGATTCCGAGATGCGCCGCTCTCTGTCAATGGAGCTGCACCTAGCACCGCCTCTCGTCTTCACCTATGACTGCGTGGCCAATACGGCAGGCGGGAAAAAAATTTACGTCGCACCCTAAGGTTCGTCCTGACGTGACCGACAACCTAAGTGTAGCTGTCACCTTGAGTGACAACACTTGCCAACCCGCCGTCTAAAAGTTATAGTTTTTATAACAATGAACCTGAGAGAACTGCATCAACAGAAACGCGCCGTCACGACCGATGGAATAGTCAAAAAATCTCGATCGGTCGGCTGCGTTTCACCCTCGTGGCTCGCGTGCTATCCGATCTTTCAAGATGCGCTGCGAGGCGGCGAAACGACGTTTCGCAAGCTGCCGTTACATGCCAAGCTGGTAGCGCTCAAACGCACGACCGAAGACGCGGCGGAGCAAGCTATTGCATCGAGAATCCTGGATGATGTTGGGGCGTCTTTTGTTGAACTCTCCACAGGCCTCGTAGAAGACGCCGTCCGACGATATCTTTCGATGCAACCAGGTAGCGTAAATTGGCACGCCACCCCCAGTACCACGTTGCTCGATGACCTCGCCAGACAAATCGTAGGCGTACAACAGCCTCATGTTTCAAGACCGCCCTGCGTGCTTCGACCTGGACAGGGTATTTTCCTTGATGGCTGGATGCGATTCTTTTCATATCGCGCCCGCAGCGATAAAACGATTCCACTGCTTGCTATAGATTGGATAAATTTCTACCAGCGACTCTGCCCTCTTCATTTTTGAGAGTTGTCGAATAAATTTAACCGCGCCCCCCAACCACCGTGCGAAGTGCAAATGTGGAGATTTCGACGATCATCCACATGTCCGATCAATTGCGCGTAACTCGGGATGCCTGTTGAAAACTAATTAGAAATTTCTATCGTGCTGCGCAAACTACATCATCTCTTTTCTGCTCCCATTACGAGAGTCTCCGAAAGAAATTCTTTACTGCCATCTACCAAGGTAGACAACGGGGAACGCGCAAACGGTACCGATTTCGGCTTACGCAACCCACTCGAAATTGAAACCTTTCTACGCGATCTGGCGACCAGGCAAGACTTCCTGGCGGTTGACTACGGCAACGGTCAGATCGTCACGCGTGTGCTACAAATCGACACAAAATCGAATACGTTCATCTTCGATTATGGTGCCTTCAGGACTGGGAACCGCGCTGTGCTGGCAGCCAACAAGCTGCGCTTTGAGGCATCGCCAGACGGCGTGAAAGTTGAGTTTACAACTGGTAGGCCACGAGAAATCTCGCGCGATGGTGCCGTCGCGTTCGAAGTGGAACTACCGCAAGTGCTTTTTCGCGTGCAACGGCGCGAATATTTTCGAAACTCCCATGATCGATCCGTATTTTTGCAGCGGGACGCTGCCAGAGGGAAAGCCCTTTCGTCTTGAAATGCATGATCTGTCGCTTGGCGGGGTGGCGTTGAGGACGCCAGACGAAAATATCGCCAACCTCGAAATCGGCGTGACGCTAAATGGTGTCATGCTGCACGTCAAGAATCAGAGGACCGTCGCATTGGATCTGCAACTTGTCTCCCGTCGCTTTCTGACCCTGCCTAAGGGCGGCAAACTATTCATACTGGGGTTCCGGTTTCTATCGCTGCCCGCACAGGCAGAAAAGATGTTTCAGCAACGGATAGCTCAACTGGAAATCAAGCGCGGAGCCCTCCTGCGGTAGCAGTTGGGCTCCGAATCGGCTCAGGGGGTTCGCGATGAAACGCTTTGTCACCAATGTGCCGGTTAAACCGACAAGTCCGATATTCGGACGTGCGGGACACTTAATTTAAGCCATACTTAAGGGCAGGATGAAAGATATCGATATCCGCTCCAAGGCATCCCCACACTATCGCAGTTGATTGTTGTAGGCGCTGTCTAGCGCCAACCGAACCCTGAACATACCATCCGTCATGCGGGCACGGCCCGGTTGTGCCGGCAGGAAAGCCAGAACGCCCTTCATTGTGTACAACATGATTAACGCGCCGGTCAGGTCGCCCACAAACATCATGACGAAACTTTCGCCAATGTTCTGCGTATTGCCTTGCAGCGCGAACCAGATGTGGTGCAGCAGCGGATTCGCCACCGAGTACGCAACGGCCAGTACGAGCAGTCGCTTCGGCGTGAGATTTGTCAGCGACGCCTTCAGGTCGTAGCGCTCCAGTGCAAGCCTGTAAACCAGATAGGGAGCCAGCGAACCTAGAATGGCTCCCGCGATTGCGCGAACCGGGTCGTGCGGAAACCAATAGAAAAAATCCATCAGCAGACCGCCAACCAGCAGGCCAACGAACCCGTCAGACCCAACCAGCAACGTGCTCAGAAGCCGGACGCCTGACGGAAGAAAAATCCAGTTGATGCCTCGTACAAACGAAGTATCTGTGAAGACCACTTGATTGATCCACAGCGACGCCACAAATGCGACCACCGTGCCTGTTATCGACCATAAATGTAAGCGTAAGCTACCCATACCAGTATAATCCTTTCATTCGTTTTAATTGGCCGCCTCGTCGCTCGCGCGCAGTTGAGCAAACCTCTTCCTGTCCGGTGCGCAAACCATGAAACGCCCTGCTGACATCTACCTTCGATTCCTGCAACTGACTGAAGCGCTCCGTGGCCTGCCTACACTGCCCGTGCTCGACCCGCTCGAAGAGAAAATCCTCGAATTCGTCGCACGCACAACGCAAAAAAACAATCGGCTTTCGGTTCGGGACATGATGGCCCACAGCGAGCTTGGCTCGCCCGCCACGCTTCACGCCCGCATCACGTCGATGCGGGAAAAGGGCTGGCTCACACTTCGCGACACCGAAGACGCACGCCGCAAACAGATCGAGCTCACACCTGCCGCGCTCAAGCACTTCGACACGCTCGCGGAAACCTTTGTGAAAGCTGCAAAGGGTGCGTGATCCTTCCCAACTGTCGGTTAAACCGACAAGTCCGACGATCGCACTTGCCCATATCCCCATCACCGATCAGAAGAAGTTTCGCAGACCAACAGCAATACCCGTCTGGTTGCTGCGGCCCGGCAATTCCACGGCCGCCGTTCCATTGACCTTGTTAAAGTCCACCGTGCCGTACACTTCGGTGCGTTTCGACAGCGAATATTCAGCTAGCGCGACAACCGTATAGCGGCTGCCGCTGCCCAATGCCCCTGTAGCAGTCGTAGCGTTCTGCATGTGGTCGTAATAGATCGCGGTAGACAACAGTGCCGACGGCGCGACCTGCCATGCAAAGCCGCCAAAAGGGCCGTTGTCGATACGATCCGTGCCCTTGATCCGGCTAATGTCGGGGATCGACTGCTCTGCTAGCAAGGTATCAATCAGACCGGTGTTGTCCTGAGAGTAGAGCCAACCAGTGTAAATCTTGATGTCGCTAACCGAGTAGCGGGCGTCCAGATTGAATACCGTCTGCCGATGGTTCGAGTTGTCGCGCAATTGCTGTACGCCTGCTCCGACATCAAGCGCACCCGTCGTGTACGACAGCAGCAGATTCGCAAGACTACCCGCCGTGAAATGCCCGGGCACGTCGCCTGAGAATCCGGCAGGCCCGCTGATCTCGTAGTTGCCACCGAACGAATACATTGCGCCGACAGACAACCCGCCTATATCCGCGATATACCGGATCGAGTTATCTGCTGCGAGTCCCGCTTCGAGCGCCCAAGGTAACCAGGAATTTTCCGGGTAGCTCGCGTAGGTCAGCGGATCGAAGGTCGTAATCAGCTTGTAGAACAGCGGCGTATCCTGACGACCGAACGTAACCGCGCCGAAATCGCCCGACAGACCGACGTTCGCGGCCGAGTCAAAAAGGCGGCCACTATCACCCATTGAACCGTTCTGCGGATTGAAGTTGTTTTCCAGTTCGAAGACCGCTTTCAGCCCGTTGCCAAGGTCCTCCGTGCCATGCAGACCAAAATGACTGTTGATGACCGCTCCGTTCGCCATGAAGAACCTGCCATCGTTTTGCGCGTCGTCGTTCGTCAGATAGCGGATGCTGATATCGGTCATACCGCCCAACGTGACAGAGCTCTGCGCTGAAACGTGCTGACACGACAGCGAAAGCGCAGCGGCGACGACTGAACAACAAATTCCGGCACTTCTCAACCCTATTCCCCGATACTCGTTTTTGGCGTACTGCGCAAGAAATAGCAATCCTCGTGATTTTCGGGGGCACGCTACCACAGTAACCTTACAATTTTGACTGGTCGTCAGTGTATTCGACTGTTTGTGCGAGTCGCAGAGCGGGGACTTGGGCAACTTCAGCCTTCCCGAACCAAATGATGAAGATGCCAGGATTTGCTGGGCTGCGTTGCACTTTGACTTTTTTGCCCGCCCTGTGCTTTCGGCCAACGTTGAACCCGATGTACTTGCTCTCAACCTCGATGAGGAGCTTTGCAGGACGCAGCGGCTCATAGCTCATAACTTTCTCTCCCGGAACTTGTATGTTCGCTGGGCAGACGGCCGAGTACGCGACTTTGAAATTGGAGCCGTATAGTAAGGTCGCCGCCAACCATAACAACCGATCTTCTCGAAGGCGAGCGCCGCGAATACGTTATAATTTTCATATCAAAAAGTCAACGAACTCTGGATTGCTGACAATTCAAAGACGCTTGGGTATTGAACGAGAGCCGCCTCGCGCGTGCTTCCTGATACAAGTTCGATGGCCGCACGTTGCATCTCGTCGTTCACATCAATGTAAGCCTGCGTGGTTGAAATGTTGGAATGTCCAGCAAGTGACATGAGCACGCGAACGCCGACGCCCTTGCTCGCGAGATTCGTGATCAACGAGCGCCGCCCCGAATGGCTGCTCGCACCGTCGATTCCCACCTGCGGCAGTGTCAGGTTGGTGGACAGGCGGCGGGAGAAATGAAGAAGAGAAATTCCCTTTATCACGGAAACCGCTTCCCTGCCGTCGTCATCAGCTGCGCCGTTCGCTGATACTTCCGGTTCAGCCTGAGCCTGCGCGACATCGAGGATGTTGTTGCTCGAGCGTGGCGTCGTGGTCACGTACGAAACGATCCGTCGCTGGTGCGACAAGTTCAGCGCTGGATTCGCTCAGTGCGCCAGGGCGGTGCGGCGGCAGCCGGGGCGCACCTGGCATTTAGATGAGATGTTCGTGGCGCTGCGCGGTGAGCCGTATCCGTTGTGGCGAGCGGTCGACGAGCACAGCGCCGAACTTGATGTGCTGGTGCAAAAGCGTCGCGACAGGGCTGCGGCAAAGCGCGCCGCCCGTGAACGCCGAGTTGCCGCCACGCCGCTCGATCGGAGCGCGCTCCAGCAATATCACCCGCGCGCCGGCTTGCCGGGCCGAAAGCGCCGCGCATAGCGCGGCATTGCCACCGCCCACCACAATTACGTCACAGTCGGTCATCGGGCCACCATTCAAGTCGCGTTATGAATGATGATCCCGCACGCGCCTCTTCCGGTAGAGCCCGTTTAAACGAAAAGCGTTTTTGAAATTCCTGTCGATTCGACAGGACGACGCGTGATCAATGAGCGAACACGCGTCTCGTCATCAGAAGGCGACGGCGAGCCCGAACATCGCAACGAATTGACTCGATGTTGTCGACGGCGTCGCATTCTGCGAGTCGCCCACCACCGGTGCGGCATCGATGATATCGCCCGCGCCCGCTGCGCCTAGCGTGCGTCCGCCTGCATGCTGCCAGGCTTGTAGCGCATAGAGCGTCGTCCGTTTCGATAAGTGGTAGTCCTCTTTCAGCGAGATCTGGTGGTATCGCGCCGAATCGTCGATTCCGTTACCTTCCGACGCATGGGTGTAACTATAGGCGCCCGCCACATCGAATGCGGTATTGAAACTGTAGCGCGCGAACGCACCGTAGGTATTGAAAATCGCGGTGTCGGTGAATAGAGAATGGCTGCCCGGCAGGTACTGGACATTCGAGTAATTCACGCCGAAGACAATTTTGCCGAGCGTGTAGTCGGCTGCGGCGGCAATATGCTGAACCGCCCGCGCCGACACATAACCCTGGTTGACTGCCGAACTCCCATACGCGGCACTTGCGTCCGGGTCCAGTTTTGCGGCCCCGCCAATGTTGTTCATGCGCAGATAGCCCGCAGCGACCGAAACAGGACCGCCGTCGTAGCGCAGCGCGGCGCTGATGGTAGAACCGCTTTGCATGGAGCCGGGCACGCCGCCGAACCCGTACTGGCCGCTGACCTTGAAGCCGTATAGCGACGGCGACGTGTAGACCACCGAGCTATTCGCCCGGATCGTCGTATCGAGTCCGTCGATATCGCCGGGATGCGCTCCCGTCGCGCCGGTGAGAAAGCCGACCGGTCCGAGCGCGCCCACCAGTTGATAGTACGGTGTGTACTGCCGCCCGAGCGTGACGGTACCGAGCCGCGTATCCTGCAACCCGACGAACGACTGGCGGTTGAATGCGAGCCCGGGCGATGACTGCTTGCCTGTGCTCGGGTCGAATCCCTCCTGCAAATCAAAGATCACGCTGAGCGTCGAGCTTAACTGCTCGGAACCCCGCAGACCGACGCGAGACGAGTAGAGATTGCCCTGTCGAAAATAGGTGTTCGAATGCCCATTCTGGTTATTGACGAAGGCGATCGCCTCATCGACGACCCCGTATAGCGTCACACTGCTTTGAGCCAATGCCGGCGCAGGCGCGATAGCCGCGCACAACGCGCCGATCGCGGTGCCGGCTGCGAATTTCTTTTTCATCAGTACTTTGGGAACGACGACCCCGGCGGGGCCGTTTTTAGATTCGCGTGGAACGCGTGCCGCTACCGCGGCCGCAATGGGTCCCTGCTACCAGGGGGTGTCGCGCTTCGTTCAGGCGGCTAGCTTTTTCGTTCGCCGCGATCGAATGAACACGATCAGTGCAACGATCAGGATCGCTCCCCCCATCAATCTGCCGCGCACGAGCCATGTCAAGGGCGAACTCTCGCCGCCCGCGCGCAACGCGTGAACCTGATCGACCGTCACGACTGCGTCCGGATTGCCCCAACTTTGCAGCAGATAGTTGCCGAGCGTGGTCATCTGCTGATCGGACAGCAGATCCGAAAAGCCGGGCATCAGAATGTCGGATGTGCCGTCCTGATGCTGCACGCCATGAAGCATGACCATCACCAGGTTGCTCGTATTCGAGCGTCCGAGCGCGCTGTTATGGAATAGCGACGGCAAGCCGGGGTTGACACCCTCCCCTTTGGCCTGATGACACGACGCACAATACCCGTCGTATAACTGCGCGCCGCTCAGCCTGTTGGCATCAGCCGGCCAGGGCACACCGCGCACTGTATCCACAGCCGCCGTCGGGCCGCCCCATGCGGTGGCGGGCCGCGTGTCGGCTGCCGCGTGAACGGGCGGCACCGATTTCAGATACACCGCCATGGAAGTCAAATCCGTGGCACTCAGATGACGCAGACTGTTATCCACGGCTTCGGCCATCGGGCCGGCCGCCTGAGCCTCGTCGGACGCGTGGCCGCTACCCAGATAATCGGCAATCTCCTGCTCGCTCCAGGTCCCCACTCCGCTATTCGCATCGGACGTAATGTTAGGCGCGAACCATCCGCCAATCGGAGCGCCTGAAAGATCCAGAGACTTGTCTTCCGCCATCAGCGTATTGCGCGGAGAATGACAGGCGCTGCAGTGCCCAAGGCCCTTCACAAGATACGCGCCACGATTCCATTCGGCACTTTTCGACGGATCGGCCTCGAACGGTTTCGAATCGAGGAACATCATGTTCCATGCGCCCATCGACATCCGGATATTGAATGGGAACGGCAGCGTCGTATTGCGACTGTGTTCGTCGACCGGCGCGACACCGTGCATGAAGTACGCGTACAGCGCCTTCATATCGTCATCCGACACCTGCGCATACGATGTATACGGCATGGCCGGGTAAAGGTGCGCGCCGTCTGCACGAATACCTTGCCGGACCGCCGCCGAGAACTGTTCCTCCGTGTAGTTGCCGATTCCAGCGGTTTTCGACGGCGTAATATTCGTCGAGATGATCTCGCCAAGCGGCGTGGCAAGCGGCAACCCGCCGGCGAAGGGCTTGCCTTTCGGCGCCGTATGGCAAGCCACGCAATCCCCTGCGGTGGCAAGGTACTGGCCACGTTTGAGCAACTGCTCGCTATCGGTCTCGCCCGCATGAGCCGTCCCGCACATGGCCGACACGGCGACGAGCGCCGTCAACGCGAACACTGCCACGCTTGCCCAGAATGAGATCCGGTTACTGTATTTCATCGTGAATCGTCGTCTCAGGCTGTGGGGTGAATATGTTCCGCAGTGCGCAGCGCGAGCGCGACGCCAGTCAGCGTGGAATTGACCGTGGCCGCCGTCGGCATGACGCCGGTACTCGCGATAAACAGGTTCTCGTGATCGTGCGCTCGGCCGAAAGCGTCCACCACGGAATCTCCCGGATCGTTGCCCATGCTCATCGTGCCGGTGATGTGCTGGTTGTTCGCATATTGGCCGTCCGGCGTGTACCGCAAGTTCGTCCCGCCCATCAACTGCGCGATCCTGGTGAAATGCTCCTTGCCCATGGCCGCGCCGCGATGCAGATAGTCATCGAGCGCGTAATGGACCATGGGCTTTGGCAGACCCAGTGCGTCTCTCTGCGCACTGAGCGTCACGCGGTTCTCCGGATTGGGCAGCACCTCGAGTACCGTCTTGACATTCATCTGGCGAGAGGCGCGATAGCGCAACTGCTTTTCCAGTTCCGGTCCGTACACGCCCGCGGCGATCAGGTCCTCTGTTGCGGAGCGCACCTGCGAAATGTTGGTGAAGTCCAGACGGAATGCCGCGGAATGCGAGCGGAAATCGCCGTCCCTGAGGGTGTTGATCGACGATGGACTTTGAGGCCCGCGCCCTAGCCAGACTTCTTCGTCGGCATCGAACGTGAGGGAACTGCTCGGGTGGTCCATCAGATTTCGCCCGACCATTCCCGAGCTATTGGCCAGTCCGTTGGGATATTTATCGCTCGCGGACATCAGCAACAGCTTGGGACTCTCGATTCCGTTGGCCGCGAGCACAAAGATCTTTCCCGTGACGCGGTGCGAATTCTTCTCCGGATCGAAATAGTGGACCGCGACAATCTTGCCGCTCGCGTCGTGCTCGATGCGATACACGACAGCGTTCGCCAGCACCCGCGCGCCCGCCTTCTCCGCCACGCTCACTGCAATGCCGCCGGTGTACTGCGCGTCGATCGGACAGATGGGCTGACAATTGTTATTGCCGCAGCAAGCGGGGCGTCCGTCGTAATTGCGGCTATTGCGCGCCGTCGTATTCGTCACGACGCTATAGCCCCCGGGTGCGAGGCGCTCGCGCACACGGCGCATCGCCCAAGGCTCGACCACCGGTTCCATCGGAAACGGTTTGGTGCGCGGAGAACCCGTGTTCGGCGCGCCCGATACACCCATCTTCACCTCGGCCTCGTAGTAGAACGGTTCGAGGTCGTCGTAAGAGATGGGCCAGTCTTTGCCAACGCCATAGCGCGTTCTCAGGCGCATATCGTTCGGAAGCACGCGCCACGCGTGTGCCGCCCAGTGCCACGTCGTTCCGCCGACGACCCGCAAATACTCCGCCGGATACGGATACGGACCGGCCTGAATCAGATAGCCGTTGTCTTTCGGGTGATAGATCGGCTGGGGCGCCCACGTCGTACCTGGCGCATACGGCGCGACCCAGTCACCCTTGCGGGGCGAGTTGCGATAATTGGCCGTAATCTGCTCGCGATCGATGCGCGGTCCCGCCTCGAGAATCAGCGCCGACATGCCTTGCTTCACGAGGCGCTCCGCGACGAGAGCGCCACAAATCCCGGAACCGATGACTACGACATCGGCTGAGTCATTCTGTGACATCTATTTTTTCCTCACACTGGTTTGGCGGCCCAGCTGCCGTACGCGCCATAGGAGTAGCTTGGCGGCTTCAGTTTGTCAGCGGCAATCAGGTTCAACAGATTGGTCTCGAACGTCACGCACTTCGCGCGCTCGCCGACACCCACAATGCCGGTGTACCAGGCTGTCACGATCTCGCGGGGCACCGGCGCCAATGTCGATCTCTGTGTATCGAGCAGCTTCTGAAGCTGCATTGGGTCGATCTGTCGATCCTTGATGATGGCCAGCAACTGGCGGTGCTGAATTTCAAAGGCAAAGTCGTCGTGAGCGAGTGCCCGATACAGAAGACCGGCCTGTGCGATGTTGAGCGAACTGCGTCCTGTCAGTATCCGTGAGACTTCGACAAAACTCGCAGGCGCCGTGACGGAGCCGGCTGCGTATTGCGGGCGGGACTGTGCGTGAGTCTGCGCCGTCGCAAACGGCATGACTAACGATGCGCAGGTCGCCACGAGCCCCGACAACAGCAAGCGCCGGTGCGGGTCGACCACGACGTCTTCCGGATATGACGTGTCGGTGTTATCCATGTTCTTCGAAATGATTTTTAGGGAAGGCTACTTTCTATTTATGAGCGACGCATTGTGGCAAAACGCGTCGATCGCCGCGCCTGGGTCGCCGTAAATCACTGTATCGGGTTTTGAAATAATGCCGTGGCGGCTCACCTGACGCAGGATTCTCACTACAAGAAAAAGATAGTTGCAATTTTCAACTAGGTCACGCTGACCTGCTGGTATATATTGGCGGACGCAATACTTCGGCTCAACCGTTTTCGTCCCGCGTGTGCGATGAAGTCATCGGGAGCGCCCGCGACGCAGCACGATCAAACAACTGTGAAGATCCATGTTTGACCAATTCCTCACTTTCAAGCTGGACCTGATCAAATCGGAGATGATCAGTCAGGCCAATGTCGCGTATAAGTCCGCATACAACCTCGACGTGCGCCTGCTTCGCGTGTTGCGTTTGATCTGCGACGAGCCCGGCATCACGGCCACCTCCGTGAGCGACCAGACCCTGATTGAAAAAACGCTGCTCTCGAAACTTCTGGCGGCTCTGATCGAACGCAAGCTCATACGCAGAACCATCCATCCGGAAGACGCACGTCACTTCGAGCTCTGGCCTACCGCTGCCGGTACGCGTGTGTACAAAGACAGCAACGAGCTGGGCATGAAACTGGAACACGACATGCTGTCGGCGCTCTCTTTGCGAGAGCGAGAGCAACTCGACCGCATTACCGACAAGCTCGTCGAAGCGTTTCGGCGCTCCGCCACAATCCAGGATTGTTGCTCCCGAACAGCGGGCGTAGACTGAATGACTGAAGCGGCTGCCGGCCGGCAGCAGATGTTTGACAGATTACGACTTTGACGCGACGCGATGCGTCACCCCACAGAAAGCCTGTGGAAATGTAGGCTTTTATTCATTGAAGGTGTCGTATGAATTCGTCCCTGACTGAGTTGACCGCTCGCGTCGACGCACTGCTTCCGGAACTGGAAGCAATTTATAAGGATCTTCATCAAAACCCCGAATTGTCGATGCAGGAGTTCCGTACCGCGGGCATCGCCGCCGACTATCTGGAAGCGCGGGGTTTCGAAGTCACGCGCCCGGTAGGCGTGACAGGCGTGGTGGGCTTGCTGCGAAACGGCGAAGGTCCGACGGTCATGCTACGCGCGGATATGGACGCCCTTCCCGTCACGGAAGCAACCGGGCTGCCTTACGCGAGCACCGTGACCGCCAAAGACGACGATGGTGTTCAGGTCGGCGTGGCGCACTCCTGCGGGCACGATTTCCACGTCACGTGGCTAATGGGTGCGGCGCGCCTGCTCGCCGAGAACCGGCAATCGTGGAAAGGAACGTTGCTGGCAGTGTTTCAGCCGGGTGAAGAAGTGGGTCGTGGCGCGCAAAGCATGATGGACGACGGCATGGCAGACCGGTTTCCAAAACCCGACATCATTCTTGGGCAGCATGTGATGGTCGGGGAGGCCGGCACGGTCGGATACCGCAGCGGCACGATCCTCTCGGCAGGCGACAGCCTGAAGGTCAAACTGTTCGGCCGGGGATCGCACGGGTCGCAGCCGCAAACGTCAATTGACCCGGTCATCATGGCCGCGTCTACAACCATGCGCCTTCAGACGATCGTCTCGCGCGAAATAGCGCCGAGCGACAGCGCCGTACTCACCATCGGCGCGCTGCAGGCCGGCACGAAAGAAAACATCATCCCCGACGACGCGACACTCAAACTGAACGTGCGCACATATGACGAGGACGTGAGAGAGTACATGTTGTCCGCAATCCGGCGTATCTGCTGCGCCGAATGCGTCGCTTCCAATGCGCCACGGGAACCCGAATTCACCACGCTCAGCAGTTATCCGCTGACGGAGAACGACAAAGAAGCGACCGCACGTGTTGCGCGGGCGTTCGAAGCACAGTTCGGCGAGCGCTCCTTCGAAACCCGCCCGGCCGCCGCCAGCGAAGACTTCAGTGTATTTGGCCGCCGCTGGAATGTCCCCTACGTTTTCTGGATTGTGGGCGGCACCGATCCGCAAGTCTATGCGCAAGCCAAAGCGGAAAAGAAACTCAATCTGCTGCCCAGCAACCATTCGCCGAAATACGCTCCTACGCTGGATCCCACGTTGAAAACGGGTCTGGTGGCCATGTTGTGCGCCGCGGCTGCGTGGCTTTGTGAAAGTACGGAATCCAAGTGAGCGGACACGGACTGTTCCTGCTGCTCGATCTGGTGGGCACATTCGTCTTCGCCATCAGCGGCGCGGTGGCGGCGAAGCAGCGCAATCTGGACCTGTTCGGGGTGGTTGCGGTCGCATTCGTCGTGGCGTGCGGCGGCGGCATTGTTCGCGACGTCTGCATCGGTGCGGTACCGCCGGCGGGCCTGTCGAACTGGCGCTATCTGGCGGCCTCCGTCGTCGCCGCCCTGATTACGATCGCCGCGTACCCGAAAGTCAGGCAATTGCGCCACCCGGTCCTGTTCTTCGATGCCATCGGTCTCGGGCTGTTCGCGGTTGCCGGCGCCCAGAAGGCGCTTGCGTACGGCCACAACAGCGAAGTGGCGGTATTGCTCGGCGTTGTCACCGCGGTGGGAGGCGGAACCCTGCGCGACGTATTGCTCACACGCGTGCCAGTGGTCCTGCAACGGGAGATTTATGCGTCGGCGGCACTGCTGGGCGCGACGATTCAGGTTGTGATCGAGCAACTTCATCTGTCCCAGCCGTGGACGCCGTGGGCAGCAACACTGGTCTGCGTCGGCTTGCGTCTCATGTCCCTGCGCTTCCACTGGCATCTTCCGACCTTTGCGGGCGACCCTGCCAGGAAGACGGAGTGCGACCGGTAACAAGTGGGGACAGGCGAGTAGCCAACCCTCCGACGGAGGGCTTTGTCGCGATAGCGATAGCAAGTTGAGCAAAACCCGATACGAATAGGATTACTTACGCCGCCAACGAATAGAACTGCTCGGCGAAAGTTTGCCGGATGCCGTTGTCTTTCATCTGCCCCTTGGCGATCATGTGAGCCACCTCGATACCGCCGAGCAGGATGCGTGCACACCGGAAATTCTTGAACCCGAGCATGGGGTGGGTACACCGCTTGATCGCGCGGTGGTCCTGGTCGATGATATTGTTCAAGTACTTCGTCTGCCGGATCTTGATTGGCGTTTCGCGCTCCGCGCTGATGGCTTCCAGCGCAGCCATACTGGCGCCACTTTTGTCGATCGTCACCGCCTCGGGTTCGCCATTCTGGGCGATCGATTTTTCGAAACACCGGCGCGCCGCAGTCTTATCCCGATGGGCCCGGAACAGAAAATCGATGGTGTTGCCGGCCTTGTCGACGGCGCGATACAGGTATTGGCCCTTGATCTTAATGTAGGTCTCACCGACGCGCCAGCTCTTGCCGACGGGGCGTTTGTGGCGGCGAACCGCTTTCTCCAGCACCGGCAGCAGCTTGAGGGCCCAATGATGCACGGTTGAGTGATCCACCGAGATGCCTCGCTCCGCCATTACTTCTTCCAGGTTTCGCAGGCTTAGCGCATAAGACACGTACCAACGCACGCACGTCAGGATTACATCAAGCGGGTAATGCAGGCGTTTGAGCACGCGGGCCACGGCCGGATTCAGCGTCTTCATCAAGCTTGCAGTCGTTCATCTTGTTCCGCACGTCACAGCCGACCGCCTTATTGCAACAGAACCAGAATTTCAGGCACTACAAGGTTCGAACGCGAAACTGCCGCGCTCGGACGTCAAGACACGGAACGAGCAAGGATCATCCCTAGAATGTGTGACGTATTCCGAGATTCACTCCCGCGGTCGTACCCTGCACGCCGTACAGCGCACCGTTGATGGATAAGCCCGTGTTCATTGCGCCATGGTTGTTCACTACGCCGACCTGGCCATAGAGCGTAGTTCTTTTTGAAAGGAAGTACTGCGTGCCCAGCGCCGCCATCAGCGAATGATTCGCCGTATGGTTACGGTCGCTCGTTACCCAGACGCCACCATTGAAGTCAAGAACGGGCAGCGCCAGGTAGTCGAGACCGCCGCCGTAGACATTACTGTTGAACGAGCCGGTGACCTTGTAGTTAACAAACGATGCCTTGGCCGTCAGCGCACCGAACTTGTACGCCACTCCAAGCGTGCGCCCTTCGAATTCTATCGTCGTGGAGACCGGCGTCTGCCCCGTGCCGCCGCTATTGCCGTCGTAAATCGCGGCGTTGATCATGAGGCTGCCATTATCGTATTTCAGACTCGCCGAGTATTGTCGGCCCGCCTGAAAATTCCCCGCTTCACCACCCAGCGCGTACAACACGCTGCCCTCGAATCCCGCAATGTTGGGCGTCGTGTAGGACACCGCGTTCGGGTTGAAAATACCGGTGCCGATCACGTTATCGACGTAGTTCACCACAGCGCTGCCAAACAGGGAAAACTGTCGCGGGTCCGACCCATACAGGGCCAGAAAGAAGGGCGAGAATTGCAGGCCTGCCTTGACATTGCCGAATTTCCCGTCGAGGGCGATCCAAGCCTGACGGCCGAACTGATTGCCGTTCGAGTCGTTGTAGGCACCGGTGGCCACACTGAACCCGCTTTCGAGCTTGAATTGCGCCTTTAGCCCGTCACCGAGGTCCTCAGTCCCAGCGATGCCGAACTGCGAAGGCGACGCTCCGCTGTCGATCAGAGAAAACTGCTTGCCGGCGTTCTGCCCGGTAATCGAATTGAGCGTCTTGCTCGTGTACAGCAAACCGCCGTCGACGACGCCATACAGCGTGACGCTGCTCTGCGCCTGGACCATGCCCGCAAACATTAAACCGGCCGCTCCGGCCACGAGTTTCAGCTTAAAAGTTTCATGATTGAACATCTGTTGTCTCCTCCGTTATCGCTCAACTACGGTTTTTTATGCAAAAAACGACGTGAAATCTATTTTTTATATAGGAGTACTTGCTAAATAGATTAAGAACGCATGGACCATTTTTCGGATTATGTGAAGAGGCGTGATAGCCCCTATTTCGTTGCATGTCCTCCCGATCGGATCGTCGCGACGCCTACATTGCCAGAATTGATTGTGGCTATTCGCAAATTCTGTGGCACTCGACAGCTGCCGTTGCAGTATCCGTTCTAGTTAAGCTGGGTCACAAACTTGGTGGTCAGGTAACCATCGAACGTCTCCGTACCACCCTCACTGCCATAGCCACTTTCCTTGATGCCGCCGAACGGGGTCTCGGCGACCGCCAGTCCCAGATGGTTGATCGACACCATGCCCGCCTCGAGCCCTCGGGCGATCACATGCGCATTCTTGCTGGATGTGGTGAAGGCGTAAGATGCCAGACCAAAAGGTAGCCGGTTGGCGCGCTGCAACGCCTCTTCAATCGTCTTGAAGCGGACAATTCCGGCCACAGGTCCAAATGGCTCTTCGTTCATGAAGCGGGCATCTTCCGGCAAATCGGTGATAACGGTGGGCGCGAAGAAATTGCCATCACCCGGCAACGCCTGCCCCCCGGTCAGGATGCTGGCACCCCGCCGGCTCGCGTCTTCTACGAACGCCTCTAAGGCGGAGACGCGGCGACGTTGCGCCAGCGGGCCCATTTTTGTTCCCGCCTCCAGGCCGTCGCCAACCTTCAATGTGTGGGCTTTAGCGACGAAGCGTTCCACAAACCGTTCGTAGACCCCTTCCTGGACATAAAAACGCGTGGGCGATACACAGACCTGTCCGGCGTTGCGGAATTTGTAGCTCACAAGCTGCTCAACGGCGGTTTCGATGTCAGCGTCGTCGCACACGATCACCGGCGCATGACCGCCCAGCTCCATCGTGCAGCGCTTCATCAAAGAACCGGCCAATGCCGCCAATTGCTGGCCAACAGGAGTGGAACCCGTGAACGAGATTTTGCGCACGATGGGTGACTTCATCAGATGGTCGGAAATCTTTCCCGAATCACCCCAAACCACATTGAGTACACCGGGCGGCAGGCCAGCATCATGGAACAGTTGAGCAATCGCTACCACGGCGCTGGGCGTATCGCTGGAACCCTTGACTATCACAGAACACCCGGCGCCAATCGCTGCAGCCACCTTGCGGATGGCTTGATTGAAGGGGAAGTTCCACGGCGAAAAAGCCACGCACACACCAATCGGCTCCCGCAAGACGATTTGCTGAACCTGGCTGGAGCGTGCAGGAATGACCCTCCCGTAAATCCGGCGGCATTCCTCGGCATGCCAGTCGGCATGTTCTGAGCAGACGGTCACTTCGCCCACGGCTTCGGCTAGCGGCTTGCCTTGATCCAGCGTAATGTTGCGACCGATATCTTGGGCACGCTCACGCGCCAGTTCGCCCACCTTGCGCAGTATCTGGCTTCGCAGCATCGGTGAGCTGTTACGCCATGATTCGAACGCGCGTTGAGCACTAGACAGAGCCCATTCGAGATCGGCTTCGGTCGCGTGCGGCATTTTACCGATCGGCAGATTGGTTGCAGGGTTCAGAACATCCCTTTCAAGGCGGCCACCGCCATGAATGAACTGACCATCGATGTACAGGGTTATTTGCGGATACATGGGCGTTGTGTCGGGTCAGGGAACGAGAATGGTGCGGCCAACAATTTTTCCGTGCTGGAGGTCTTCCAGTGCAGCATTGACTTCAGCAAGCGGTCGCCTTGTAACAGGGATGGAAGACACTGCCTTGTCTCTGAAGAGTCGGACCAGCTCTTTCAGCTCGGACAACGTCCCTACGTAACTTCCCTGCAAGGTGAGCGGGCGCATTGGAATGACAGGCAGAGACAGGTTGATCTCGCCGCCCATCAATCCGCAAATCACGATATGCCCACCCCTCGCGGAAGCGTCCATGGCCAGCTTGACAGTCGGTGGTGCCCCGACCAGATCAAGCACCGATCGCGCACCTCCGCCCGTGGCCTGGATGACCTGTTTAGCGGCGTCGTCTGCTTTGCCATCGATGGCGAGGAACGCCCCGGCCGCCATCGCGGCCTCCCGTTTGGCAGGATCGATATCGACGACAATCGCACCGTTGCCCCCCAGTGCCTTCAGGATCTCGATGGCCATCAGGCCCAGGCCGCCCGCACCGATGATGACCACAGGATCCTGATACAGGCGATCGCCCAATTTTTTGAGTGCACTGTAGGTCGTCACGCCTGCGCACGCCAAGGGAGCCGCACTCGCGGGGTCGAGCCCGTCCAGCTCCACCAGGTATCGTGGGTGCGGCACGATCACGTAGTCTGCAAATCCGCCGGGGCGCACAATGCCGAGTGACTGTGCCTTCAGGCACAGGTTCTCTTCGCCGCGCTCACAGGTAGCACATTCGCCGCAACCAATCCAGGGATGCACGAGTACCGTGGCGCCCGTCGGCACTGGACCAGCGTCCGGGCCCGCCGAAATCACCTCGCCGCAGATCTCATGGCTGAGGGTCAGAGGAGGCTTGATCCCTCGGTCAGCCAACTTGAGGCGACGGCCGCCACCGAGATCGTAATAACCTTCCCAGAGGTGCAAATCGGTATGGCAAAGGCCTGCGGCTTTGACCCGCAGCAGCACCTCGGTCCCTTGCGCCTGAGGCGCGGGCCTTTCCACCAGTTCAAGAGGCTGACCGTGTTCGGTAACGCAATAACAACGCATCAGATGTCCATAGAATTTATGAGCTGTATGCCCAGCGAAGACCGCTGGGCCTCCCAGGTGCTTCATCGTCAATTGGCGGTATAGCCCCCATCGACGACGAGTTCCGCCCCATGCACGAAAGAGGACTCATCCGACGCCAGGAACAGCACCGCCTGCGACACTTCGATCGGCTGTGCCGGGCGCTTGAGCAGAGTCGGGCCGAGCAGCGCCGGGCGAATGACCGGGTCGGCCAGCATGTCCCTGGTCATCTGCGTCTCGACGACGCCTGGGTGAACCGAGTTGATCCGGATGTTGAACGGCGCAAGGTCCACGGCGCAGGACTTGGTGAAAAGTCGCACGGCTCCCTTGGATGCCTCATATGCACTGGCGCCAGGGGCGCCAACCAGGCCGTAGATTGACGAGACGTTCACGATGGTGCCGCCCCCGGCTTTCTGCATGAACGGGATGACTGTGGGGGGCCGATGAAGACGCCGCGCGCATTCACCTCAAAGATCCGGTCCCATTCTTCGATCGACGTGTCTTGCACAGGCTTCAGAATCAGGATCCCGGCGTTATTGACCAGCACGTCGATGCGTCCTGCGCGCTCGATGATCTGGCACACAGCTGCATCCCACTCTGCTTCCCTCGTTACATCCAGCGCCAGGAAGTCGGCCTTGCCGCCATGCCTGAGTAGGCTCTCCACCGTGGCCAGGCCCTCTTCCGTATTCCTATCGGCCACAAACACCCATGCGCCTTGCGACGCAAGCAATTCGCTGTGCGATTGCCCCATCCCCATGGCGCCGCCGGTCACGAGAATTACTTTGCCTTGTCCGCGATTCATCACGCCCCCTCGGTTTGCCAATGTGTAAATGTTTACTGCAACTGGAAGCCCCTGTAGTCGTCACTCTGAACCTCAGCAAGCTGCTGTCGGTAGGCACCGAGGCCGGCGAGGTAGAAGTACACCGTGTTCTGCTTGCCTGGGATGTTCGCGCCGAAGATCCAGGACTCGGCCTTTGAGAACAGCGTCATATTCGCGATCTCCTGACACGTCCTGGTCCAGCTGGCCACGGCCTCGGCGGTGGGCTCCACCGTCTTGAGATTCCTGGCGTTGACGTTCTCGACAAGGGCGCTGATCCACTCCACCTGGGTCTCGATCGAGGGCGGCAGGTTGGTGAAGGGGCCATTGGGTCCCAGTACCATGAACATGTTGGGGAAGTTCACGTTCGTCACACCCAGGTAGCTGCTCGGGCCGCCCTTCCAGTGATCCTGGATGGTGAGGCCCTTGCGGCCGCGAATGTCGATCTTCGTGTAGTTGCCATCCACCGCGTCAAAGCCAGTGGCGAAGATCAGCACGTCCAACGCATGTTCGACCCCATCCGCCGTTTTCACGCCGGTGGGGGTGATCTCGACGATCGGATTGGCCTTAACGTCGACGAGATCGACATTCGGCCGGTTGTACGTGGCGTAGTAGCCGCTGTCACACAGCGGACGTTTGGCATATAGCTCTTGCGGTGTGAGCTTTCTGGCGGTTTCCGGGTCCTTGACGATCTCGACGATCTTGCCGCGGATGAAATCCTGCGCTGCCTTGTTGGCCTGCTCATCGGTTGCGATGTCGCAGAAGGTTTCGAACATGAAGCGGAAGCCACCGCCGTTGTCCCACGCCTTCTGGAAAACGGCCTGCCGCTCCTCCGCGGAAACGCTCATCGCCGGGACGGTGCTCTCCTCAAAGCCGAAAGCCACAACGGAACCCTTCACCTGCTCCCAGATCTCGTGATAGTTCTTCTTCACGTCTTCCACATACTGCGGAGTCAGGGGGCCGTTGCCAACCGGGACGCTGTATTGCGGCGACCGCTGGAACACGGTCAGATGCCTGACTTTCGGAGCGATCGCGGTGATGACCTGGACGCCAGTTGATCCCGTGCCGATCACGCCAACGCGCTTGCCTTCAAGGCTTACTTTCTCGGGCCAGTTGGCCGTGTGATATGACTCGCCCTGGAAGGTCTCGCGACCCTTGATGTTGGGGATGTTTGTCGCTGAGAGCAAGCCGAGCGCCGTCACGATGAACTTGGCGGTGTAGGCCTCTCCCGTGTCGGTCTTTACCTCCCAGAGGTTGGCCGATTCATTGAAGTGCGCCGACGTGATGCCCGTATTGAGCTGAATGTCGGGACGAAGGTTGTATCTATCCGCAACGTGCTCGAGATAGGAGAGGATTTGTGGTTGGGTCACGTAGCGGGTCGTGATGTCCATCTCCTGCAATAGCTCTTTGTCCCACGAGTAGCAATAGACGAAGCTCTCGGTGTCGGACAGAGCACCCGGATAGCGATTCCAGTACCAGGTGCCGCCCACGCCGCCGGCCTTGTCGAAGAGTCGGACCTTCAGGCCCTGTTCGTCGCGCAGCTTCTTTAGCATGTACATGCCGCCAAATCCGGCGCCTACGACAATGGCGTCGTAATGTGTCGCGAGTGTCATGATATGTCTCCTTGTTTCGGCCAAAGCTCCGCCAGCGGAGGTCGGCCCGCAATGAATGGAATGAGCGAAAAACCCGGGGGGCGTTGATGCCTGAAAAGGTGGTGGTCAATCGCCCTTGAACCACTTGCCGATGCGGCGAAGCTCCTCGTCTGCCTCGATGGCACGGCCCGCCAGGAACGGGAACACGTGCTGCATGCCGTCCACTACCGACAGAGTCACGTTGACACCTGCATCGCTGGCAATGCCCGCAAGGTCGGTGGCGTTGTCGAGAAGTGTCTCCACGGAGCCGGCAGCGATGTACAAGCGCGGAAAGCCCTTGTAGTTGGCCTTGAGCGGGTTGGCGAGAGGGTTCGTTCGTGAACCGTTTTCGCCGAGGAACATGCCCGACATGCCCTCCAGAAGCGTCTTGCTCACCAGGGCATCGCTCGTATGGTTGGTCTCCAGCGTCGTCCCTACGTGCTCCATGTCGAGCCACGGCGAGAACGCGATGACCGCACCCGGCAGGGCCACGCCATCGTCACGCACCTTGAGCACTGTCGCGATGGCCAGGTTGCCGCCGGCCGAGTCGCCACAGGTCGTGATGTCCTGCGCCTTGAAGCCGAGCGCCAGCAGTTCGCGGTACACCGCGGTCGAGTCCTCGATCTGGGCCGGGAACGGGTGCTCGGGTGCGCGGCGGTAGTCGATGACAACGGCAATGACGCCGAGGTGCTTGGCGAGGTGCCCTGCGAGCTTGCGGTGACTGGCGGCGGAACCCACGGCGAAACCGCCGCCATGGGTATAAAGAATGACTTTCGAAGCGTCCGCGCCTACCGGCGACGCCCAGATAGCCTCGACGCCAGCGACCGCTTTGGATTGGTAGGTCACGCCCTCCGGTTCCAAAGTCGGCTGGTGCCACTCGTCGAAGAGACTGCGCAGGTCCGCGATGGTCAGTGTCGGATTCGCGGTCATACGATCGGACCAGGACTGATACAAAACGCGCAGGAAATCTGCTTCGGGTGAGGTTTTCATTTCGTCTCCTTGTTACGTTGGAAGTTATGCCTCCCATTCTCGAAACAGAGACGATGGATGTATTGAACAAAACCTACCCTTTCGTTGAACAGAATTGCTCACGTTCCGCATGACTTCGTAGAGGTAGGCCCTCCATCGATACCAGGGCGGCACCACCTGCTGTATGCCACCGGGCCAACGCGCACATCCGATGCTTAGCCGTGGCAGGGTATTCCTCTATTTCAAGGGCAAGTTGCACTCAATATCCTCGCTCGAATGAGCGACACCATACAGGCGCCCTCGTCAAGGAAATCTCAAGATATATGTCAGGGCAAATGATGGCGGCCTCCGCCACGTTGAAATGCATGCTGGCGCATGCGCGCAGAAGACGCGAGCCTGCTCAGAAAGCGAACGGATTTCGGGCCTGATCAGTAAAGCGATGCCAACTGACAAAGCGCTCGCCGGGTCGCTAGTGACAGGGGGAGCACGCGGTAGCTATCGCTTGAGCGCGAAGTGTTGCCCGATCAGACCAAAGCTCGACAACAACGCTGGGGTACGTTCAGGGATGCGAAAGCCGCGCATACGGCGCTCGCGTTCCCAGATAGGTTGATGGCTGCTATCAAAATAGCTATGCATCCCCATATGAAAAAATGAGCAAAAGTTCAAAAGGGAGCAGAGTGGCAAGATGTCGAGCGGTGCATCATCGACGAGATGATGAATTCAGGTGCATCCAAGGAACGCATATGAACGCATTGATCCCCCCAGAGGAAATAGTTAGTTGGATTCCAGGGGAGTTGACACTGGACAGTGCGCCCCTCGCATGGGACGGCATGAAGCTGAAAGGCTATCGATACGACTCGTTAGACGTGGAAATCCCGACGATGCGGGATTACATGATCGTCGCGTACAAGAATCGCGATGCGCAGATGAGTCGACGTCAGGAGGGGGAGCGATGGCAATCTGCGCGGGTTGGACCGGGTGTTGTGTCGGTCCTTACGCGCGCTGCACAGTCACAGTGGCGCTGGAACAAGCCGATTGAAGTTTCCCATATGTACTTGTCGCAAGCCGCTGTGGGAAATATTGCCATCGAAGCCTTTGAACGGGACATCAAGAATATTGAAATGTTTGATGTCGTCAGCTCCGAAGATCCGGTCCTGTCCGCAGTCGTGGCGAATCTCGCGCACGAGCTGGAGCAAGGCGGGCCAGGCGGCAAGCTCTATGCGGAGGCTCTGAAAATACAAGGGTGCGTCCATCTTCTGCGTAACTATGCCAGCGTTGCCTTCCGCGAATTCCCTTGCTATGGCGGCCTCACAAAGCCTCAAGTCCGGGTGCTCATGGAATTTATCGAGACAAACATCGAGCGCAATATTTCGCTGGCAGAGCTTGCTGCTGTCACACGGCTCAGCACCTTTCACTTCACGAGGTGTTTCCGTGCGGAATTCGGTTGCCCGCCGCATGCTTACGTGATGAGTCGGAAGCTCGAACACGCCAAACAGTTACTTGGCCGCAAAGACGTATCCCTGAAAGCGGTTGCGGCCAGCAGTGGCTTTTCCGATCAAAGCCACATGACACGGCTTTTTCGTCGCGCGCTTAACACAACTCCCGCCGAATATCGGAGGCAGATCACTGGTCTCGGTCCAATGCACTCCGACTCAGAGATTGAGTGATGAAGTAAAAGCGGGTTTGGTGCAAATAACCTGCATGGAATAGCAGGTGTCTATAAATAGGATATCTTATTGAACCGACGGGACGGAATTCCGTACAGCAAGCGTGGCAGTGTCTTTGAGTCGCAAGCTGCCTAGCGAAAATCCTCACTTCCAAATGTGATGCATCAACTCGATGCCTGCGAACGTGATTGCGGCGTTCCTGAAACATCGAAGCCGAGCATGACGTTCGACTGGAACCAAATTTAGCGATGGTTTCGAGGTGGCTGTCTCGAAGAATCTGCCCCCCGCCGCCAGTTTGCTCGAGCGCCTTATAGCAATTCGCGCGCGCGGATATGACGAAGGTGAGTCAGTCCTCATTCCCGGCTTGGCTGCCATTAGCGCCCCGATACTCGACCTTCGGAACGAGCGGTCGCCTGTTTGAGCCTGATAGGCGCGAGCGCCGAAGTCTCGCGCATCAAAGCCAAAGCGATCCCGGTCACTCAGCGCGACGGCAAGAAATCCTGGGAGCATTGGCGTTGGCAATGTCCGATGTTCCTGCGCCAGACATTCGTCGAATACGCCGCCCAGACAATCAACAAGTCATTCTGGGCCGGTGCCTACTACCGCCAGCAGTGAGCCAAAGGCTGTTCATATCAGGCTGCTGTCAGGGCGTTGGCGTTCAAGTGGTACGGATCCTGTACCGCTGCTGGCAGACAGCCACACTCTACGACGAGGGCGTCTAAGTGAATGCGCTGAGGAAGCGGTGCCCGCCTCTCCTTGGAAGCCTCGCGCTTCCCCCTCGAAATGCTTGGCCGACTGACTCAGGGCGTGAAGCAGCTCTTCATGAAATCAGGTCCAATGGCTAAAAATTGCTGGGCGGACGCCTGGAGCCAAGCAGAAGCATCTAACGCGGTACTCCTTCCGCCGGGTCGACGAACTGCCGCAAGGTCAAGATAGTCGACCGACAAAAAACGCGTCAGGCCTTCCGGCAACTAGCGCGCCCCTTCTCGGGATTAAGCAGTAAACGAGGCTACTACTGGCCCCTTCGATATTGGTCGCTTGCATCTTCGCGTGGCTTCCCTCGCAATCCGGATAGCATTGTCGAAGCTCTTATCCGTGGCAACGTGCCTGTTATCGACGCTCACGAGCCAACTGCCGCCGCTGTAGCACCAGCGAATTCTCCTCTCTTCGAGGAGAGGAGCGAACCACCGCCAAATCGAGGCATCCTCGGCATTAGCGGTCAAGGCTGCCATCGCTCGCACATGCCCCATCTCATTCAGATTGCCCACCTGTCACCTCGTCAGACGTTGACGTTTTCTCGCACTACGCTCGAGACAATGTCGCCTCAAACTCCGGCACGACCGTGAACAGATCGCCGACCAGACCATAGTCCGCGACGCTGAAGATCGGCGCTTCCGGGTCTTTGTTGATCGCAACGATGACTTTCGAGTCTTTCATGCCGGCCAGATGCTGGATCGCACCCGAGATGCCGACTGCCACGTACAGTTGCGGCGCAACGATCTTGCCGGTCTGGCCGACCTGATAGTCGTTCGGCACGAAGCCCGCGTCGACCGCTGCGCGCGACGCGCCCAGCGCTGCGTTCAGCTTGTCAGCCAGCGGCTCCAGAACCTTGGTGTAGTTCTCGCCGTTGCCCAGCCCACGGCCACCCGAGACGATGATCTTCGCCGAGGTCAGTTCCGGACGGTCCAGCTTCGTCACTTCACGGCTCACGAATTGCGAGAGGCCCGTGTCGGCTGCCGCTTCGATCTTCTCGACCGTGGCGCTGCCGCCTTCTGCTGCGACCGGATCGAAACCGGTCGTGCGGACCGTGATGACCTTGATCGGATCAGCCGATTGCACCGTCGCGATCGCGTTACCCGCGTAGATCGGGCGCTCGAACGTGTCGGCGCTGTCCACGGCGGTGATATCGCTGATCTGTGCAACGTCGAGCTTCGCTGCGATACGCGGCGCGATGTTCTTGCCGTAGGCCGTTGCCGGCGTCAGGATGTGCGTGTAGTCCTTCGCAATGTTCAGGACCGTCGCTTCGACGTTTTCTGCGAGACCCGCTGCGAGTTGCGGCGCGTCGGCCAGCAGCACTTTGCTAACGCCTGCAATCTTCGCTGCTGCATCCGCTGCGCCCTGCGCGTTTTCACCTGCGACCAGCACGTGAATATCGCCACCAATCTTCTGCGCGGCTGCAATCGTGTTCAGCGTCGCCGCCTTGATCGACGCACTGTCGTGTTCTGCAATAATCAGAGTCGTCATTTTTTATCTCTCAGGTTCCAGCTACAACACCTTGGCTTCGGTCTTCAACTTCTCGACCAGCGTCTTCACATCCGGCACCTTCACACCGGCGGAGCGCTTCGGCGGCTCGACGACTTTCAGCGTCTTCAGGCGCGGCGTCACATCAACGCCGAGGTCTTCCGGCTTGATGACTTCCAGCGGCTTCTTCTTCGCCTTCATGATGTTCGGCAGCGTCACGTAGCGCGGCTCGTTCAGGCGCAGATCGGTCGTGATCACAGCGGGCAAGCTCAGCGACAGCGTTTCCGCGCCGCCATCCACTTCGCGCGACACCGTAGCCTTACCGTCGGCCACGACAACCTTCGAGGCGAACGTGGCTTGCGGCAGGTTGGCCAGCGCAGCCAGCATCTGGCCGGTCTGGTTCGAATCGTCGTCGATCGCCTGCTTGCCGAGGATGACCAGCTGCGGCTGTTCCCTGTCGACCAGCGCCTTCAGCAGCTTGGCGACCGACAGCGGCTGCAGGTCTTCGTTCGACTCGATCAGGATCGCGCGGTCCGCGCCGATTGCCAGCGCCGTGCGCAGCGTTTCCTGCGACTGCGTCACACCTGCCGACACAGCGATCACTTCAGTCGCCACGCCCGCTTCCCTCAGACGAACGGCTTCTTCAACCGCGATTTCGTCGAACGGATTCATCGACATCTTCACGTTCGCGATGTCGACGCCCGTGCCATCCGATTTCACTCGAACTTTCACGTTGTAATCGACCACACGCTTTACCGGTACCAGAATCTTCATAAAATCCCCAATCAACAAATATGCCGCCGCCCCGCAACCTGAGCAGGTACGGCCGCGCGGTCAGCTGATACGGTCACGCTTTCTGCGGATCGTAGAGCTTCTCCCTGATGAAGAGCGCGGGCACAAGCCCGCAAAGAAAGTAGGCCCCGCCCATGACCAGAAAGCCGAGGCCGATCGTGCCGTTGGTCGCAAGGAATCCAATCGCGGCAGGGGCAATCGCTGCACCGGCACGTCCCAGGTTGTAGGCGCCACCCACAGCCGAGCCGCGAATGCGGGCCTCGAAACTTTCGGTCATGTAAGTCGCGTTCACGCCATATGGCATCCCGTAGAGGAAGCCAAAAATGGTCATCAGATAAACAATGTTCCCTGGCGTGTGCCACAGCACGATAGCCGGCAAGAACACCGCCGCACCGAATGCCCCGAATGCGAACACCGCTCGCCGGCCAAACTTGTCCGCGAGCCAGCCTGCCATGATCTTTCCGAGGATCATGGCGACATAGGTGCCGACCATATAGCTCGTCATCGACGAAAAATTCAGATGTAATTCCTTCTCCAGATACGTCGGCATCCAGTTGCTGACGCCGTAATAACCGAACTGCAGCAGGCCCGCCGTCAGCGACCACAACATGAACATGCGGCAGCGAGCCGGATCGCCAAAGACGAGCTTCATCGCACCTACGCCTCTTTTTCTTCCGACGGCATTGCTGGGAGGGCGCGCATCTCGCGAAGCAACGTAACTCTCCGGTTCGGGAACCATACGTTGCATAACTAACGCAAGGACAACAGGAACAATCGAGATGAAGAAGAGATAACGCCAGCCGAATGCCGGCAGGATCCAGCCGGCCAGAATAGTCGCCACCACGTAGCCGACCGACCATCCTGCCTGTAACGTGCCGAGGATCGTCGTCCGAATTCTGGTAGGCGCATATTCGGACATCAGCGTATTACACGCTACATACTGTGCGCCGAGCCCAAGCGCCGCAATGAAGCGAAATGCGGCGAACTGTGAGAAGTTGTGCGTGAAGCCGAGCGCTGCTGTACCAATCGAAAACACCGCGATAGTCCAGACCATCGTACGCACGCGGCCAAAGCGATCACAGGCCCACCCGCCATAGATACCGCCAATCGCCATGCCCGCGAGCGTGATGCTACCCAGCGCCCCTGCTTCAATATTCGAGAGTCCGAATTCGTGCTTGAGACTCGACAGGCTATAAGAAAGGAACATCAGGTCTGCTCCGTCGACCATCAGACCGAGAAAAGCAAACACAAATGCCGCGATCCATACGCGATCGTGCGCGATCAGGCCTTGCCTGCTAAACGAATTGATTTCCATCTTCTCTCCTCCATGCGACAAACATGCCGACAGGCGCTCTTCGGCGCTTTCACGGCAAACAATCTTCGGCGACCGTCCCCGCGCTCTTAACTATTTCGACATAGCGGCAGCGTCTAGATACTCGCGTTGCGCATCATGTTCCGCGCGATGACAAGTTGCTGAATCTGGCTGGTGCCTTCGTAGATGCGGAACAGGCGCACATCGCGGTAAAAGCGTTCGATCGCATACTCCGCGACATATCCCGCCCCGCCGTGGATCTGCACTGCGCGATCGGCTACACGGCCGCACATCTCCGAAGCGAACAGCTTGCAGCACGATGCTTCGGTGGAGACGTCCTCCTTGTTGTCGCGACGACGAGCCGCGTCGAGCACCATCGAACGGGCGGAGTAGATCTCCGCCTTGCTATCGGCGAGCATGGCCTGAATAAGCTGAAATTCGCCGATCGGCTTGCCGAACTGCTGCCGCTCCAGCGCGTAGTGAAGCGCGTCTTCGAGCATGCGCTCGGCTGCGCCCACGCAAATCGCTGAAATGTGCAGCCGCCCCTTATCTAGCACTCTCATCGCGGTTTTGAAGCCAATGCCCTCCACACCGCCAATGAGGTTTTGCGCCGGTACACGGCAATTTTCGAAGATGACGTCGCATGTATGCGCGCCCTTCTGCCCCATCTTCTTGTCGATCTTTCCGAGCGATACACCAGGGAGGTCTCTTTCGACGATAAATGCGGAGATGCCGCCCGCGCCTTTGACATCGGGGTTGGTGCGGGCCATGACGGTATAGATGCCTGCCTCGGGTGCGTTCGTGATGAAGCGCTTGGTGCCGTTGATGACGTAGTCGTCGCCGTCGCGCACAGCCCGCGTGGACAGCGAACCGGCATCCGAACCGGAACCCGGTTCGGTCAGCGCGAATGACGCAATGAGTTCCCCCGACGCGAGCTTTGGCAGATAGTGTTGCCTCTGTTCCACCGTTCCGTCGATGATGATCCCTTGCGACCCGATACCGACATTGGTGCCGAATAACGAGCGAAAGCATGGCGAAGTTTTCCCGATTTCGAAGGCCACTAACACTTCCTCTTCCATCGTGAGCCCAAGACCACCGTATTCCTCGGGGATGGAAAGGCCGAAAAGCCCGAGCTCGCGCATCCCGGCAACGATGTCAGTGGGAATTTCATCTGTTTCCGCCACTTCATTCTCAGCGGGGACGAGTCGCTCGCGCACGAAGCGCGAAACTGCGTCGAGAAGAAGGTTTAGCGTTTCCTGGTCACGGATCATCTGTATTCCTGATTCCAAAGGGGGCGCTTCGCTCGAGCGTCCCATGTGTCGGTCATCGCCGCCCTATGGCAGCACCTAAACGTTGCACAAGGTCCACGAGGCGGGGACCAATGTCGTTTTCCAGCGTATCCCGGCTCATTACGAATGCTGGCCCCCCGCAATTGAAAGCCATGCGGGTGCCATCGGGTGCCGTGAACGGGGCGCCAACGCTGGCGATATCTTTGTCCCATTCGCCGATCGAGCGGCAGAAGCCGCGTTCCTCATAGTCCTTCAGTGCCTGATCGACGCCACGCTTGATGCGCGGCCACGCCGATTCGTCCTGAAGACGTACTTGCTCGAGCACTTCGTTGCGCTCATCCTCGGGCGCCGCCGCAAGGTACGCCCGTCCAATCGATGTCGTCGCAAGGGGCAATCGGACGCCGACGCCACGCATTACCGTAATCGGCGCGCTGCTGCGCACCCACTCGATGTAGACGATCGAAAGGCGATCACGAACCCCGACGGCTACCGATGCGCGGGAATACTCGGCAAGTTCCTGCATGAATGGGCGTGCGACATCCCGGATGTCCAGATTCGACAGCATCGAATAGCCAAGCGAGAGAACACCTGTCCCAAGGCTATATTTCCCGAGCGACTCCGAGTAGCGCAGATAACCCAGCTTCGCGAGCGTGCCTGCCAATCGCGCCACCGTTGCTTTCGGCAGGCTCGTGCGACGAGCAAGCTCCGACAACCCCAGATAGCGCTCCCGGGGGGCGAAGCACCGCAGCACCTCAAGCCCCCTCGCCAACGCAGTCACGAACTGCCGATCCGTGCTCGCCTCTTCGTCGAAACGCGCAATGTCACGTTGCTCATACTGGGGCTCCGATGACCCCGCCGCGTTTTTCATCTTCGACATAGCTGAACTCTGCCCTTGCGCTCTCGATTCCTTTCCCTTGCCGAATCCTGTCATGGCGAAAATCTCCGTGTCAAACATTTTCGAAATTCGGTCCGCACATCGGACCTTTTATGAACGTGCGTGCAATTTTGTATAACAAACCGGCCGGCGCCTTGCAAGATCCATTTAGATCGCCTTCTTGGCGCGCCAGTTAAGACTGTCTGCGACCGTGACTTAACGGTATTTACATTCAGCGTTGAGTCCGTTACTGTGCGTACCAGTTCAGATTCTATATCATCGGTCCGCACAGCGGACCAATACAGAGAGCAAACCTCACCCGAGGATCGCCTTTAACTTCAGGATGACTTCCATGTCCGGAGCACTTTCACACCTTCGCGTTCTCGATCTGTCCCGCATCCTGGCCGGCCCCTGGGCGAGCCAAACGCTGGCGGATCTGGGCGCTGAAGTGATCAAGATCGAACGAACTGGCACGGGCGACGACACCCGCGGCTGGGGCCCGCCCTACCTGCACGACCATGACGGCAATGCCACCGGCGAATCCGCCTATTTCCTGTCCGCCAATCGCGGCAAAAAGTCGGTCACGCTGGACATAGCGACGCATGAAGGGCAAGCCATCATCCGGAAGCTGGCGGAACAGAGCGACGTGTTCATCGAGAACTACAAGGTCGGCGACATGGCACGCTACGAGCTTGCGTACAGCGATCTGCGCGCAATCAATCCGCGCCTCATTTACTGCTCGATAACAGGCTTCGGGCAAGACGGTCCGCTCTCGAAGCTGGCCGGTTACGACTTCATCGTTCAGGCCATGGGCGGATTGATGAGCATCACAGGCGAGCGGGACGAACTGCCAGGCGGTGGTCCACAAAAGGTCGGGGTAGCGTTTGCTGACTTGATGACAGGAATGTATGCAACCGTCGGCATTCTGGCTGCACTGGCACATCGCACAGAGACGGGCGAAGGCCAATACATCGACATGGCATTGCTCGACGTACAAGTCGCGGCGATGGCGAATATGAACCTCAACTACCTTGTATCGGGAAAGACGCCGAAACGCGAAGGCAATGCGCACGCGAACATCGTGCCTTACCAGGTGTTCAAGGCCAAAGACGGCCAAATGGTGCTGGCCGTCGGCAACGACGGACAGTTCCGCAAATTCTGCGAGATTGCGAATTGCACACATCTGGCAACCGATCCGCGTTTTGCAACGAATGCGGTACGCGTGATGAACCGCGAAACGCTCGTCCCAATGATTCAGGAAGTCCTGGTTACGCGCACGATTGAACAGTGGGTGACGCCACTCGCGGGCGCGGGCATACCTTGCGGACCGATCAACGACATCGCCCAGACGTTCGCACACCCCCAGGTCCAATACCGCGGTATGCGGGTGGATTTGCCTCATCCGCTCTCCGGCAGCGCGCCCACCGTAGCGAATCCGATCCGGATGTCAGCG
>NZ_WOEZ01000271.1 GCF_013177735.1 Paraburkholderia elongata
GTCTCCACCGACTCCTGGTCCATCGAGTCGATCATCTTGCTGCCGAACACGGAACGCTGCGCCGCCTGGAACTTCATCGCGATGTGGAACCAGTCGAGGATCCGGCCGCGAGCCAGCTGACTGCCCTGGACAGCCTTCTCAAATTCACCAGCGTCGTCGCTGATCACGGTCACGCGTTCATCGCTCGCCACACCGTTCCGGCTGAGGAACTGATCGAGTCGCGCTGCAGCCGAGGTGACTTCCCTGTGCACATACGCATACAGTTTTGGAGGACCATCGGTGAACGTCACCCGCCCGGCGACGATATTCACGTGACGGCCAGGGCCTCTCCCTGAGTCGCAATTTCGCAGCCACGCCGAGTCGACGCTCACGGCCGCGACATGGCTGGATTCGCGAACCTGCACGTCTGCAACGGCTTGGGGTAGCTTCGCGATGTCGCGCTCGATATCGGCGTCGAGCTGTTTTCCAATGTCGAGGATCCGATTCCGGATGCCGCTGGACGAAATGCCATTGTCCAGCGGCAGCACTTCCTTGAGCATGGCCGCGGCCTGCCGGTACGGCAAATGAGCTGCCCACTTCGCCTGGTGGTATTCCAGTTCCGGAGTGACGCGCCAGTTTAGGTCTTTGGACAGAGGATGCACCACATGCTGTGTCCGCGCAGTCCGCTGGCAAGCACACGACCACAGCCGCGGACTCTTCACCGTCACTTTGCCGTAGACGGTGCGCAGCACCGTCGAGCGACAGTCCTTGTGGTTCAAGGCCGCACCGCAGCTCCGACAATGGGTCTGGCTGAGAGCCACGACTGCACCTGTTTCGAAATGAGCTCGGCCTGCACCTTTGCCAGCAGCGACCGCCCTTCCGCGAGAGTCAGGCCCAGTTCGGCAAGACAGCAGTCAGGGCGCTCAATCACAGCCGGAACTCCGTCACCTTCCTCAACCGTATCATTGTCTCCGTCGGCCAGCCTTGCTTCGATGATCAACCGCATGGCTTGCTCCCACCGTTGCGAGACCGATCAGCCTACTCCAGACGAAACCGATGCCGCTACCGGAAGCACAAGCGGCCCTCTCTGGGAGCCTCCCACTACCCACACTTTTTACTGACGAACCGGAATAGTAGGCACCGCGAAATCGCGCTGGCGCCGATGATGTCCATCGAGGTCTCGCGCTGATGAGCTGTGAAGCAGCGTAGCCTCGGGCCGATGGCTGTTTCTGGGCTCGCAGGCGCCGTTCGTGCGGCTGACAAACGAAGCTGGCGACGGACGGCTCATGGCCGATGGCGATCCGAACTGTCTTGTCTAGTAAGCAATCCGAAATGTCGGTGAATCTTCCTGACGACTTTTGCGTCGATCGTAGATTCGCGTGGTGGCGATATTAGCGTGTCCGAGCCATTCCTGGACCTTGGCAATGTCCGCTTCATGCTCCAGCGCATTGGTCGCCGCCGTTGCACGCAGACTGTGTACGCCGAATCCCCGTACCTCGATTTTCGCGCATGCCGCGTAGGAGAGCACGATCTTGTAGACGCCATCAGCCGTCAATGCCGCGTCCGTCTTTCTGCGTGCTGGCTGGAAGAGGGGTGCGTTGGGTGAGCCGCCATGTCCTGCGACCTCAAGGAAAGCGTGGATACGCTCGGCGCTCCCTGCGTGCAAGGGTAGATAGCGCAGCTTGTTGCCTTTGCCGTGAACACGGAGATGAAGGACACCGCGCCGGGCGTGGATGTCGCGAACCTTGAGGCTGCAGAGCTCTTCGCGGCGCAGGCCGTGATACAGCAGCACGGACAGTAGCGCGCGGTCGCGTTTGCCCTTCAGCGTGTCCGGATCCGGGGCCTCGAGCAGCACGCGCGCCTGATGGTCGCCGAGCGCGGGCGTCTTGCCTTCGTTGCTCTCGACCCTGGGGCGCTTGGCGCCCTTCACGGGATTGAAGTCCACCGCATTCTTTTCACACAGGTATTCGAACAGCGAGGAGAGCGCCGCGAGCTTGCGCCGGATGGTCGCGCCGGCCAGCGCCCGGTCTTCCAGGGTCTCGCGCCAGGCGAGCACGTGCGCGCGGGTGACGATGCGAAACTCGTCGGGCCGCGCAATGCCGGCAAAGCTCATGAAGTCGCGCAGGTCAGCTTCATACGCGCGCCGGGTGCGCGGGTTGTCGAGGTTCGCGAACCATTCCGCTTCGGGCGGCACACCGGCCAGCTGGTGGAACTGCGCCGCGGTGAGCGTGCGCTCACGCGGAACCGGCCCGATGCGCTCAACCGGCGTGGACGGGGTTGACATGGTTTTCTCCGGGCAGCTCGGCACCGTGGGCGCGGACCAGCGCGATCAGTTCGCCGGTGGTGATCTCGAAGCGGTATTCGCGTTGGATGCCGACTTTCCGCTCATCGGTCTCGATCAGCAGCACGCTCCTGCCGTCTTCGCTGGCAACCAGAAGCCGCGAGCGGCACAGGCGCCCGGTTTCCGTTTCATGCTGGGCGAGCAGATCCATCCCGCCGACTGCGCCCTTCACCACCAGTTGACCCATACCCTTCCCGAACAAGCTCACCGTTAATCCCGCAACATTACTCTTGATAACATATTTTATCAATAGTAACTGCACCGAATAAAGCGCGGTGGATCGGTTCCGAAG
>NZ_WOEZ01000272.1 GCF_013177735.1 Paraburkholderia elongata
TTTGGGGGGGGGCGCTCTGCCTTGGGAAAACCCCTATCGTTCGGCGAGCGACGCTGTTTATTATGTGGAAAATCTGACCATTGCCTCAAATGACTTCATCCACGATAGCTCCTGACGAACACCCTTGGAGCATCTCCCTGATCCAGACCAAGATGGCGCCTCCGCGCCCACCGCGCTACCGTGTGACTCGGCATGCTCTGTTGAGACAGATGGGTGCTGCGATGAATCACTCCCTGACGCTCGTCATCGCACCCGCAGGCTTCGGGAAGTCGACCCTTCTTGCGGAGTGGTGTGAAATCCTGCGGGCTCAGGGACATTTGATTGCCTGGCTCAGTCTCGATGGTGACGACGATCCTGACCAGTTCTGCGCATATCTGGTGGCCTCGTTCCTACGTGGCACGGGCAGTATCGGTTCGCGAGCAGCGACGGCAGTATGCAATGCTCCGTTGACTCCTACCCGAGCGGAGATCTCTATTCTCCTTAATGAGATCAGCACCTGCGGGAAGCAGGTCTTTTTGGTCCTCGATGATTTCGACCGGCTAGACTCGCTCGCAGTACGTGCTATCGCCTCCCGTGTGCTGCGTTATGCGCCTGAGAATCTTCATATTTTGCTCGGGGTTCGAAGTGAGCCTCGCGTCGGGCTAGGACATTTGCAAATCGGTGGCCAACTTCTCCGGATCGGCGAGTCTGATCTGCGTTTTTCTGCCGATGACGCACAAGCGTTTTTTGCCCAGACAGGTTCCGTAACCCTTGACCGACGAAGCGTAGAACTATTGCACGACGCAACTGAGGGGTGGATCGCTGGCCTGCAGTTGGCATCACTTTCACTTCGCAGCACTGGCGACGTAGGGAGAATTGCGCAAGATCTCATGAGTAGCCGGCTGGGCGTCGACGCCTACCTCCATGAGATGGTACTGGAGCGCCTCCCTGCGGCCATGCTTCAGTTTCTACTTCGCACGTCGATCCTGGAGCGAATGAGTCCGCGGCTTTGTGATGCTCTGATGGGAGCAGGCGCCCGTAGTTGGGAAAAGCTGGACTGGCTTGAGCGTAACAATCTCTTCACGCGGTCGCTTGATCCGGAACGTAAGTGGTTTCGCTACCATGCACTGCTTTCCGAGGCACTCAGGCGACGCGCGAGCCTGCAATTCCCCGACGATTTGCCAAAACTCCATCGCCGCGCGAGTCGGTGGTTCGCTTCGGAGCAGCTTTGGCCTGAGGCGGTACGTCACGCGCTAGCTGCAGGCGAGGCAGCTCAGGCCGCTGCATGGGTAGAGCAATGCGCGATGGCGCTGTTAGAACGCAGTGATGTCGGCACCCTCCTCGCCTTAATTACGAAACTGCCTGCCAATCTCGTGAATTCGCGACCGCGCCTTCGGATCGCGAAAATCTGGTCCCTCTTGTTGCTCATGCGTATGCGAGACGCCAGGAGCGACCTGAGCGCTTTACTATCCGACATGGCTCGCGGTGGCATTGAGACTTTGACCATCAAAGATCAATTCGACTTAGCATTTCGCGCCGAAGTGGCAACGATCGAAGCAACTATCGCCGGTTTCGATGATGAAAGCGAACGTGCGCTCGAGTTCGGCCAGATTGCCTCAGATTCGCGTGTTGTCGTGTCGCCGTGGGTAAGGCGGTTCTCGGAAGCGGCGCAGATCTTTGGTCTCCTGTACGGTGGTCGCTCCGACGAGGTGGAGCGAATCCGCCTGGACGCTGACGCGACAAAGATTCACGGTCACGAACCGCTATATGCCGGGGTGTACCGAACCAGCATGTTCGGTCTGAACTTGCTGGTGAACGGCAAACTTCCTGAAGCGACGGTGCGTTTTGAATCCGCGCTGACTTATGCGGAGAGCGCTGTTGGCCCCGATTCTGCGGCTGCCGCGCTGCCATCAGGCTACCTCTCGTTACTCTACTATGAGGCCAATGACCTCGTCAGTGCGCATCGGATAATCGATGCTCGATTGGGCACTACCTTCGACGCGTGCCCACTCGGGTCCATTCTTCGCTACTGCTACACAGCCTCGCGCTTGCATGTGTGCAATGGCGAATTTGGCTTGGCCCTACAAGTGCTTGAACACGGCCGCGAGATCGCACATGAGCGCGACTGGTTGCGATTACGCGCCGCTTGCGATGCCGAGGAGGTTCGAATTTGTCTTGATCTCGGGTGGGTCAATCGCGCGCAGGAAACCGCCGAGACCCTTTCCACGCTCATTTCCAGTCACTTGCCAAAGTCGATGGGCAGCTTTCTCGAGACATGGGCAAGTTGGTGCACTTTGAATGCAAGGTTGGACATTTCTCTGGGGAAGACTGACCGAGCAATCAGATCACTAGGGGAACTAAAGGAAGAGCTATCGCAACGCGGAATGGTCTATCTTGCAGCTCGCACTTCGATCATTCTGGCACTTGCACTGCACCAGGACGGGGCTCATGACGCTGCCTTCGCCGCGCTCGCAGAAGCGCTACGTTACGCGCAGGTGAACCGCATGATCAGAAGTTTTATTGACGAAGGTCAGCCGATGCGGCAACTGCTAACCAAATTTCGGGAGAGCGCGCCGAACCAGCAGGGAATCGACATCAAGTTCACAGATGCTGTGATCAATGCGCCCGATTTGCCGGCAGCTCAGCTGGAGCGTACTGACGCAATGAACGCCAAAGCGCTGCTTAGTACGCGGGAACTCGAAATACTCAATCACATCGGTCATGGTCTTTCCAATAAGGAAATTGCGAGAGCACTGCGTATAGCGCCGGAGACCGTCAAATGGCATCTGAAGAACATCTTCGAGAAGCTTCAGGTAAGCACCAGATTGGAGGCAATTCAGCGCGGCCTGGGTATTCCTCGCGCGTCACGAAGAGGGTAAAGCGCCGGTAGGCAGCGGGCCTGCCGACTACCGCCGCCATCCGGATAGCGATGAGATGTGGGTTGCCCGCGGATTGTTCGCGCCCGCCGCGTGTGCGTCAGGTCCCGCTCGTCATGAGTGCGCCGGCGCGTTCGAGCGCAGGCTTGACGCTATCGATCGCGCCGCCGCCGTCGCACGGAATGACTGCGCCCGACACATACGATGCATAGGGCGACGCCAGGAACAGCGCGAGATTTGCGATGTCGTCGGTCGACCCGAAACGGCGCAGTGGCACTGCCGCCTCGGCTGACGCCAGCTCCGAGCGCGCAATCAGCTTGCGAAAACCTTCTGTGCCGTCGATCGGACCGGGAGAGATGGCGTTCACGCGGATGCCGTCCGCCCCCCATTCGAGCGCGAGCACGCGTGTAAGCTGGTCGATGCCGGCTTTCGCGGCGGCCGCATGCGCCTGATAGCGCATCGGCACGGTAGCTTGCGGCGCACTGATGTTCACGATCGACGCGCCGGGTTTGCGCAGATGTGGGTACGCCTGCCTCATCACGTTGAACGATCCGATCAGATCGATATCGACGACGGCACGAAAGCCGTTTGCCGACATCGAACTCGCTTCGCAAAGAAAGTTGCCTGCTGCGCCGGATATCAGCACGTCGATCGGTCCGAATTGGCTCACTGCATCTTCGAACGCCGCTCCGACCGCGTCGAAGTCGCGCACGTCAGCGCACATTCCTCGGACCTGCGCCCGATGACCGGCGAGCGTGGTCACTGCCGCATCGACGTTTTCGCGTTTGCGGCTCGCGACGCTGACATACGCACAGCGCTGCGCGAACGCTTCTGCGATGCCGTAATTAATACCGCTCGTGCCGCCGAAGACGAACACATGACTCTTCCCGAAATCGATATCAATTTGCATACTGCTCTCCTTCGTTTCACATTTGGTAGACACACGTCAGAACCGCTTTTGCGCGCCGACGTTTTTTCTTGTATCGCCGCTCAGAACTGCTCGATCGGGAGGCTCGACCCGCTCGATGCACCGCTGCGGATCGCCTCCAGAAGCGCATTCGCTTTGGGCAAGACCTTGTCGGCGTAGAAGCGCGCAGTGGCGAGCTTGGTGCGATGGAAGTCCGGGTCTTCATTTGCTGCGCTTTTTCTTGACGCAGCAAGCGCTGCGCGCCCCATCTGCCACCCGCCGCACACGTAGCCGGCGAGCATCAGATAGTCGACGGAACTGGCAAGCGCCGCGTCGGGGTGAGTCGCCAGTGCGTGCAGCATCCAGGCGGTGGCATCGTCGAGCGCCTGAACGCTGGCCTCCAGCGCCGTGCCAACGGAGGCCACTTGCGTATCCGTGCTGCGCTTGAGCTCCAGTGCGGTCTGACGCATATCCGCGACAAGTTCCGTCATCGCCTCGCCCCGATCCGACGCGAGCTTGCGGCTTACGAGATCGGCAGCCTGGATGCCCGTCGTGCCCTCGTAGATCGGCGCGATTCGTGAGTCGCGCAGGAACTGGCATGCGCCCGTCTCTTCGATGTAGCCCATCCCGCCGTGCACCTGCACACCCATCGACGCAATCTCGACGCCCAACTCCGTGCACCATGCCTTCAACACGGGGATCAGAAGATCGACACGCGCCTGGCGACGTGCGCGCTCACCGGCATCGGGGTCACGGTGCGCCCGGTCCATGTCGGCGGCCATCACGTACGCGAAAGCACGCATCGCCTCGATCTGGGACTTCATCGTCAGCAACATGCGCCGCACATCCGGGTGATGGATGATGGCGACAGTGTCACCCGATCTGCTCGTCGCGAGCCGTCCCTGAACGCGTTCCTTCGCATATTCGCGGGCCTGCTGATAAGCGCGTTCCGCCATCGCGAGCCCCTGGATACCCACCTTCTGGCGCGCTTCGTTCATCATCGTGAACATATGCGCGAGACCTTTGTTCTCCTGCCCCACCAGATAACCGACCGCCCCGCCCTGATCGCCGAAGCTCATCACGCAGGTCGGGCTCGCGTGAATGCCTAGCTTGTGCTCAAGAGACACGCAGTGCACGTCGTTGCGTTGCCCCGGAGAGCCATCGGCATTCAGCAGGAACTTGGGCACGACAAAGAGCGATATGCCGCGCACGCCCTCGGGCGCGTCCGGCGTGCGTGCGAGGACGAGATGAATGACGTTGCCCGTCATATCGTGATCGCCCCACGTGATAAAAATCTTCTGACCATAGAGGCGATAGTGGTCGCCTTCGGGCACCGCCTTCGTGCGCACGGCGGCGAGATCCGAGCCCGCTTGCGGCTCGGTCAGGTTCATGGTGCCCGTCCACTCACCGCTGACGAGATTGGGCAAATAGCGTCCCTTGAGTTCTTCCGAGCCGTGCTGCCTCAGCGCCTCCGTGGCGCCCGCCGTCAACAGCGGACACAGTGCGAACGCCATGTTGGACGAATTCCACATCTCGACGGTCGCCGCATTCAGCAACTCGGGCAGCCCCTGGCCGCCGAAATCCGGGTCGCCGGCGAGGCCGCTCCATCCGCCTTCCACGAACTGCCGGTAGGCTTTCGCGAAACCGTCCGCTGCAACCACGCCGTCCTTCGTCAGGCGCGCGCCCTGCTCGTCGCCGGGCTTGTTGAGCGGTGCCAGCACTTCGGTCGCGAGCTTCGCCGCCTCGTCGAGCACAGCCTCGGCGAGTTCGGGCGTCGCCTCTTCGAAGCCCGGCAGCGAAGACAACTCGCCGAGCCCGGCCAGTTCCGTCATTACGAAGCGCATGTCGCGCAGCGGTGCAATGTAGGTGCTCATCATGGTCTCCGGTTTCAGTTTTGTTGCAGCTTGTCCAGTTCGGCGGACAACTCCGGCAATACCTTGAAGAGATCCCCGACGATCCAATAATCGGCGACCTGAAAGATCGGCGCCTCCTCGTCCTTGTTGATCGCGACGATCACCTTCGAGTCCTTCATGCCGGCCAGATGCTGGATCGCGCCGGAGATGCCGACCGCGATATAGAGTTGCGGCGCGATGACCTTGCCGGTCTGGCCCACCTGATAGTCGTTCGGCGCGAAGCCGGCATCCACGGCAGCGCGCGACGCGCCGACCGCTGCGCCCAGTTTGTTGGCGATGTCCTCCAGCAAGGCGAAGTTTTCGCCGGAGCCCATGCCACGGCCGCCCGAGATCACCCGCCGCGCCGATGTCAGTTCAGGACGCTCGGAGCGGGTCAGTTGCTGGCTCACGAAGCGTGAGCCAGGGACCTCGGCGGCCGGCGCGAGCGATTCGATCGCCGCTGCGCCGCCTTCGGCGGGCGCCGCCGCAAAGGCCGTTGTGCGTACGGTGATGACCTTGATGCCGTCCGCGCTGCGCACCGTCGCCAGCACGTTGCCCGCGTAGATGGGGCGCACGAATACATCGGGGGACTCGACGGCAACGATGTCGGAGATCTGCGCGACGTCGAGCAGTGCGGCGACGCGCGGCATCGCGTTCTTCGCGGTGGTCGTGGCGGGCGCCAACACGTGGGTGTAGTCGGCCGCGACCGTTGCGATCAGCGCGGCCAGGTTCTCGGCCAGCGGATGCGCATAGTGCGGCGCATCGGCGACCCGCACGCGGTTCACACCGGCGATGCGTGCGGCCTGCTCGGCCACTGTCGCGCATTGCGATCCGGCGACGAGAACATGAATGTCGTCGCCAAGACGCGCAGCGGCGGTGACGGTGTTCAACGTCGCGAGCTTCAGCGTCTGATTGTCGTGTTCTGCAATAACGAGTATGGACATGTTTACCCCTTCCGATCAGATGACGTGTGCGTTCTTCAGCTTGGCCACGAGATCCGCGGCGTCGGCGACGCGAATGCCTGCCTCGCGTTTCGGCGGCTCCGCGAGCTTCAGCGTCGCCAGCCGCTGTGCGATGTCGACGCCGAGAGCATCGGGTGTCACCACGTCGAGCGGCTTCTTCTTCGCCTTCATGATGTTGGGCAGCGTCGCATAGCGTGGCGTGTTGAGCCGGAGATCGGTGGTCACGACGGCCGGCAGGTCGACCTCGATCGTCTCGAGTCCACCGTCGATCTCGCGCGTCACGGTCGCCTTGCCTGCTTCGACGCTCACCTTCGAGGCGAAGGTCGCCTGCGGCCAGCCGAGCAGCGCCGCCAGCATCTGGCCGACCTGGTTGGCGTCGTCGTCGATGGCCTGCTTGCCGAGCATCACGAGTTGCGGCTGCTCCTTGTCCACCAGCGCCTTGAGCAGCTTCGCTACGGCGAGCGGCTGCAGTTCGGCGTCGGTCTCGACGAGGATGCCGCGGTCAGCGCCTGTCGCCAGCGCCGTGCGCAGCGTTTCCTGGCAGGCTTGCACCCCGCAGGACACGACGACCACCTCTGATGCCGAGCCGGCTTCTTTCAAACGCACGGCCTCTTCCACGCTGATTTCGTCGAAGGGGTTCATCGACAGCTTCACATTCGCGATGTCGACGGCGCTGCCGTCGGCTTTCAAGCGGACTCTCACATTCGCGTCGACGACGCGTTTGACAGGAACCAGTACTTTCATTGCCTACTCCGTTTCGATAAAGGACTCCGCCACGCCGGCCATGTGAACCGATCGCTCCCGGCTTCGTTTTGTTCGTCCGGGATACGCGCGGCCGGCCCGGGTTTGTGCACCGCAATACGATTCGATTCGGTAGACATGTCCCCTTTCTCAAGGTGGTTGGGCGTATCATTTCGTGAGCAAAACACCCGTTCAGGCCGCGCCCGCCGAGGGGCGACCACCCGTGACAGGCCGGCGTGCCGCACCGTTGTCCAGCTGTGGAACTTCGATCTCCTCGCTGGAATCCATAGTGTCTGAGTGCGGCGCCGCGCAAAATCCCCCTTACAGGGGAGCGCGTTTGCATGGACGGGAATGGCAGTCAGGGTCAACCCGAACGCCTGGAGCAACTGATGCACGTGATAGAAGCGATGTCCCCGAACAGGCCGCCTCTGTTCCTCGCAACGAAGGTCTTTCCGCCACGTCTGCCCGCGGGATTGATCGATCGGCCGCGCCTGCTCTCTCTCGCCGGGAAGGCGGAATACAAACGGCTCACGGTAATCAAGGCGCCTGCCGGTTTTGGCAAGACATCGCTTGCGCTCACGTGGCTCAACGGGCTGAATGCAAGCGGCGCCTATGTCGCGTGGCTGTCGCTCGATACGGAGGACGACGAACCCGCGCGCTTCTTCCATCATCTGGCGCAGGCATTGCGCAACGCCTGCACTGGCGTCGGCGCGTCCGCGGTCAGCTTGGCAACCGAGGCGTCGCTCGTGCCTGCGCACACAGTCGTGTCGACGCTGATCAACGAACTCGTCGACGTCGACGACGAGGTCTATCTATTCGTCGACGACTATCACCTGATCAGCCTGCCCGCCATTCACGATGCCATGTCGTACTTCATCGTGAACGCACCGTCGAACGTGCATGTCGTGGTCTGCACGCGGACCGATCCACCGCTGCCGCTCGCCAACCTGAGAGCGAGGAACGATCTGCTGGAAATCGACGCGTCGACGCTTCGTTTCAACTTCGACGAAACACGCAGTTTTGTCGAACATGAATGCCCAGGCGGGCTGCGCGCTGCCAGCGTCAAATCGCTGTTCGCGAGCACGGAAGGCTGGGCTGCGGCGCTGCGAATTTCCGCCTCGGTGCTATCGCGTGACGAAGGCAAACCGGATTCGAACGTGAGCGCGCCGTCCGGTGCGTCCCGGCCGTTCGCCGCCTACCTTGAAGACATACTCAAGCGTTTGCCGACCGACATGGTCGAGTTCATGTTGCGTACGTCGATACTCGAGCGCCTGACGGCGTCGCTATGCGAAGCAGTAACCGGCATTGCGGCGGCACAAGGCATGCTGGACGCGATCTCGGCACGCCAATTGCTACTCGAACCGCTCGATATCGAAGGCCGCTGGTTCCGCTATCACCCTCTCATGGGCGAGTACCTGCACCGGCGGCTCGAAACCCAGCATCGCGATGAAGTGGTGGACCTGCATCGTCGTGCGTGCCAGTGGTACGCCCAGGAGGTGCAATGGACGGACGCGGTCAAGCACGCGATCGCCGCGGGCGATCCGGAAGACGCCGTCTCCTTGATGGGTCACTGCGCGATGGCGCTCGTCAGGAAGGGCGACCTGCTCACGCTGCTTGGCTGGCAACGGCAGTTCCCGGCGCATCTGATGCGCGGGCAGGTCAAGATCACGCTCGCGATCGCGTGGGGGATGGCGCTTGCAATGCGTTTCGACGAAGCGCTTGCGATGCTCGATGAGATCGAGCGCGACACGGGTACTGGCTCGAGCGACGCCGCCGAAAACATCCGCTGGGAGTGCCAGGCGATCCGCTCGGTCGTGGCCGCGCTCCAGGACGACCCGCCGCGCGCGCTTGCGATCGCACAGGCGTGTCTCGAGCGGCCGTCCACAGACAGCTGGACCACGAACGTCGTCTCCAACGTCGTGCGCTTCGGGCACTGGAAAGCAGGCAACCTGCAAGCGCTGCACGCAACACCGTGGATCCCCTATTCGATCGAGGAAGACCAGCGCAACGTGTTCGCTTCGGTCTACCGGCTATGCCTGCTCGGCCACGCGGAAATGCAGCAGATGCACTTCACGCTCGCCGAGCGCTATTTCACCGAGTCGATGCAGCTCGCCGAGCGCCATGCCGGTCCGAAATCCATCTCGGCCGCCTTGTGCGCGCCCATGATTGCGCAGATCTGGTACGAGCAGGGGCGGCTCGACGAGGCGGAAGCCTTACTGGCCGATTTCATGCCGGTGATCGACCTGGCGGTCCTGCTCGATAGCACCTTGATCGCCTATCGCGTGCTCGTCCGGATCGCTATCGCGCGCTCCGACGCCGAGCGGGCCTATGCGTTGCTCCATCAGGCGCAGACGCTGGGTTATGCACGCCGCTGGGACCGGTTGATTGCCGGCGTCCTCCTCGAACGCGCGCGGCTCTATCTTGCGCAAGGGAGGATAACGGAAGCGTCGGCATGTATCGTGCAACTGGATCAGCTGGTGGGGTCCCGTTCCGCCGCGGAGCATGCAGTCTGGCCGGAGATCGAAACCTACCGCGCGATCGCGGTGGCCTGGGTGGCGATGGCCCAGAACCGGACAGAGGAGGCCCTCGGGTCGTTGACATCCGCTTTGCAAAGCGTCGAAAGGCGGCACGGCGACTATCTCGCCCTGCGCTTGCGCACCGTGCTCGCGCTCGTCTGGTTGCGTGCGAACGAACGGACCCGTGCCGTCGAAATCTTTCGCGAAGTGCTGAGCACCAACAGCGGCATCTACCGCTCGATTCTCGACCAGGGGCCGGAAATCGGGCCGCTCCTGCGCGCGGTTCGCGACGACACGCGTTCCACCCCACAGACGAAGGAGAGCATCGCTTACATCGATCGCCTGCTAGACGGCTGGCGAGCACTGTACGAGCCCACCGCCGGCCCCAAGCGCGACACGGAGCGCGAGTCGTTGAGCGCGCGGGAGCGCGGCATCGTCGAGCTGATTGCCCAAGGACAGTCGAACAAGGAGATCGCGCGCACCCTGGGGATTACACCCGAAACCGTCAAGACTCATGTCAAGAACATCTTCGTGAAACTGGATGTCGACAAGCGCGCGCACGCCGTTGCACGCGCGCAGTCACTGGGACTGGTCGAGGCCGGCTAGCGCGAGTCCCACCGCGTGTCTCACCGCATGACGACGAGTGTGGCGGCGTGCAGCAGCACGCCGACCATGCCGCCCACGAATGTGCCGTTGATGCGGACGTACTGCAGGTCACGGCCGATTTCCGCTTCGATCTTCCGGCTCACTTCATCTGCATTCCAGTCTTTTACGACCTCGGTGATCAGCGCGGACAGCTGGGGCCCATAGCGCACGACGAGTTCGTGCGCGAGCGCGAGCCACCATGCGTTCAGCTTGTGTCGAAGCGCAGGCTCACGGCGGATCCGCTTGCCGAGCGAAACCAGCATACTCGCCAATGCGTCGCGCACGGCCGATTGCTCGTGGCCGAGATCGGCGATCACACGCATGCGCAAACGATCCAGCAGCACGCGATAGTAGTCTGCATGCCTGAAATAACGGATGCAGTCGCGCATCAGCGACTTGCCGAAACGGCGGTGCACGGCCGATGTCTGCAATTGCACGATCAGCGCCTGCAAGGACTCGTCGAACTGGCGGCGAAGCTCGTGGTCCGGGCTCGCCGCCGCTTCACGTAGGAGCGCAATGATGCCTTCGACAAATTTCCTGACGATATAGGCGTCAAGCGGCGCGGGCGTGTATCTCGAGGCCTCGCTGAATTTGGCCTTGATCATTTCTACGTTCGCGGTCAGCCAGTTCTCCAGCGCTTCGAGTCCATGAACCAGCCATGGCTGATGCCGCTCGCCTTCAGTCAGTACTTTGAGGACGTCGCCGGCCACGCGGGATACGTCGAGCGTACGCAACTGCGGTATCACCACACGGTCGAAAATCCATTGGAGGTCTGCTTCGTCAATGCCCTCAAGTAATCCTGCAACGGCGTTCGCACCGATATCGGCGACCCCGCGGCTGTTCGCCGGCTGCGCCAGCCACCGGGCAAGCGCCTGTGCGGCATCGTGGCCGCTCAGCCTGCCGACGATGAGTTCCGGTGTCAGAAAATTTTCTTCGACGAAGTTGCCGAGACTCTCGGCAATACGCTGCTGGCTTTGCGGAATGATCGCCGTATGCGGGATCCGCAGACCCAAAGGATGACGGAACAGCGCGACAACGGCGTACCAGTCCGCGATCGCGCCGACCGTGCCGGCCTCCGCAAACGCGCGCGGCCACGCAAGCCATGAATGGTCAACCTGCCAGGCGACACACGCGAACAGCAACGCAATCATGAGGGCGAGCAGGCACAGCGCCGTTCGCCGCATGCGCTTCAAGCCTCCTGCCTTGTGGTTTTCGCGTGCATAGGCAGTGGCCGGCCGCGCACCATCGCTACCGCCCGCAAAGAAACTCAACTCGCCTCCTGCCGGAGAAACCTGCGTACCACCGGCGCGACTTCGTTCGCGCGCGAGATAAGAAACAGGTGACCGTCATCGATCACATAAAGCGTCGCATCGCGCATACGGGTTACGAGAATCTTCGCGTTGGTGAGCGGCACAATCGGGTCGTCGTTGCCGTGCATGACCAGTGTCGTCTGGCGCAACGCACCGAGCCAAGGCAGGCTGCTCCAGCCCGTAGCGGCCAGTAGTTGATAGAGATAGCCGCGGCCACGCGGCGGCTGAATGTGCCGGCTGTGCGCCTTCAGCAGCGACGGATTGCGCCGGTATGCGCCCCCGTAGATTTCCGCACCCACCTGTTCCAGGTAGGCGGGATCGGTATAGCGGCGCGGCCCGATCAGCTTTGACAATACCGACAGTTTGGCCGGCACCATGATGACGCCAGGCGAGGTTGCCGCGAGAATCAGCCTGCGGCAGCGCCCCGGATATAGATGCGCAAACTGCTGCGCCAGCGCGCCACCCCACGATACGCCGAGCACATCGACGGCCCCGTCGAGGCCCAGCCGCGTCAGCAGCTTGTCGGTCAACACACACAACGTCGAAAAGCGATACGGCATGACCGGCGCAGGCGAACCACCGACGCCCGGAATGTCGAAGATGATGACGCTCACGTCTCCGAGCGCCGTGACGAACGGCTCCACCAGTTCGAGGTTGGCGCCGATGCCGTTGAATATGAGCAGCGGCGGCGAAGCGTCGCTGCCGCGCCATGTTGCGACACGCAGTGTCTGACCGTCCAGATCGATCATCTGGATTTGCATGCTGCAAAGAGACTCGGGGCTCGTGTGCATTTCTTGTTTCCGGATCATCTTCTGGAAGGACACTTCATTCGAGGCGTCGGCATGCCGCATGGGCTGTGTCGCATTACTTCTTCGGCTGAAGGAGGGTCTTCAGTTCCTCGACGTGCTCGGCGACGCGCTTGGTGACCACGGCGAAGCTGTCCGACTGCGCACGGTATGCCGTGTCGGCGAGTTCCTGCATGTCCACCAGCGCCTTGTGGAGTGCCTGCTGCACCACTTCGCCCGTGTTGGCGGCGGGCTGGGCTCCCGACTGAGTAACGCGGCTGACGTGCGATTGCAATTCGGTCAGCGTAGTGCGGAGGATCTCCGACTGCTTCTGAGCGAGCGACTGCACGCCTGCCAGCGCGGTCGTGTTGGCTTCGACGATCGCTTCAATGTCCTTGCGGCGCGACTCGAGGAGTGCGCCCACGTCGACGCCGGGCAGCTTGAACTGTCCAACGACCTTTTTATACTCGGCGAAAATGCTATTGAAATTGGTTGAATCCATCATCGATACTCCAATAAAACTACGTTAAGAAAATGTTGGCCACCGTGCGGTCAATGAGTGCGCCGGTGCGTGTGCCTTATGCTTCCATGACATACGTTCCCGGCGCCTTCACGCCGGCGGGGTGCCCCTCGTTGCCCACGGCCGCCGGTGCGGGCCGCCGCTCGCCGGAATGGTCGGCAAGCCACGCGCGCCAGTCGACCCACCACGAGTCCTTTTCAGCCTGGGCATTAGCGAGCCATGCTTCGGCATTGGCGGGCAAATCGGCATTGAGGAAGAACTTCGCCTTCGGATTGCCCGGCGGGTTGATCAGGCTCTGGATATGGCCGCTCGAACTCAGCACGAAGCGTGTATCGCCGCCGAACGTGCGCGCCGTGTTGTACACGCCCTTCCACGGCGTGATGTGATCGGTCATGCCGGCTACCACGTATTTGTCGCACGTCACTTTGGAGAGGTCGATCGGCGTACCCAGGACCGTCAGCGCGCGAGGCTTGCTGAACAGATTGCCGGTGAAGATATCGAGCAGTTGCCCATGCATCGCCGCCGGCAGCCGGGTCGCGTCGTTGTTCCAATAGAGGATGTCGAAAGCGGGCGGCGCTTTACCGAGCAGATAGTTATTGACCCAGTAGTTCCAGACGAGATCGTTGGGTCTCATCCACGCGAACACGCGGCCCATTTCTTCGCCGGCGAGCACGCCCTTCGATGTGCTGTTCTGCTTCGCCGCCGCGATGGCCTCCGGCGTTGCAAAGAGACCGAGCTGCGAGTCAGCCGTGTTGTCCAGCACGGCGACCATCAGCGTGGCCGCATTGACGCTCCTGTCACCAAGGCTTGCGAGGTGGCCGAGGAGCGCCGAAATCGCCATCGCACCCGAGCAGGCGCCGTGCAGATTGACGTCGTCGCTGCCGGTAATGTCGCGTACGGCCGCGATCGCTTCGAGGAGCGCGGCAACATAGGTATCGAGGTCCCAGTGACTCTGCGCGGCGGTGGGATTGCGCCAGCTCACCATGAAGACCTGGAACTCGTTCTTTACCAGGTAATCGACGATGCTCTTGCCTTCGGACAGATCGAACACGTAGAACTTGTTGATCTGGGGTGGCACGATCAGCTGCGGGCGGGCGTACACATGCTCCGTCGCCGGCGCGTACTGGATCAGCTCGAGCACGTCATTGCGAAAGACCACCGCGCCCGGCGACGTGCCGAGATTTTCGCCCACCTTGAACGCCGTCCTGTCGACTTGCGAGGGCATCCCCTGGTTCTGCAGCATGTCCGTCACGAGATTCCTGATGCCGCCAAGCAGGCTGGCGCCGCCCGAATCGATGATTTTCTTGAGTGCAGCCGGATTGCCGAGCAGCGTGTTCGTCGGCGACAGCGCATCGGTGAAGAGCGACAGCACGAACTGCGCGCGCTCCTTGCTTTTCGGGTCGAGCGCGGAGCGGTCGACAAACCCTGTCAGCGCGTTGCGCCACGCCACGTAACTTTGCAGCGCCATGCGGTAAAGCGAATTCGTCTGCCACGCCGGGTCGGTGAAGCGCTTGTCGCCCTGAGGCGGTGTACCGTCCGCACTACCGCCAAGTACAGCGATCAGGTCGCGGACAAGCGCCGCCTCCTGCTCCATGAGCAATGCAGGTTGCCGCAGCGCCTGGGCGCCGATCTGCTGTGCGGTTGCCATAATGTCTCGCGGCCGCAGTCCCACGAACGGATTCGGTCCGAGCATGCCTTCTGCGGCAGACGCCGCAAGGTCGTTCGTCTGCTCACTGCGTGCCTTGCTTTCGTCATTTGTCGCCATCTTGCTGCTCCTCAAACATCTCTATCCGTTTCGCGAACATCGCTGCTTGCGCTTACGAGACCAGCATCGCCAATGTCTCGGCAATGAGCGCGGGCTTTTCCTCGCCCTCGATCTGCAGTTCGTTCATCGTCTTGACGATGATCCGGCCGCCGCCCTTCTTTTCCACCGAGACCAGCGTGACGCGATTTTTCACCCGCCCTCCCGCTTTCACCGGGGTCATGAAGCGCACTTTGTCCAGTCCGTAGTTCAGCCCAGCCGATGCGTCCTCTGGAATGAGTCCGATCTCGATCGCGAGCGCCGCCAGTAGCGAAAGCGTCAGATAGCCATGCGCGATCGTGCTGCCGAACGGGCTCTCGCGTTTCGCGCGCTCAACATCCACGTGAATCCACTGCCTGTCGCCCGTGCATGCCGCGAAGGCGTCGATACGCGCCTGATCGACAACGACCCAGTCCGACACGCCCAGTTCGCGGCCAACGAAGTCGTCAATCGTGGCGACGCTGTATTCCTTGATGCTCATCGTGTTTGCTCCTTGCGACGGGTCAGGCGAATTGCTCGCGCAACCACTTCTTGTTCATCTTGCCGACACTCGTCTTCTCCAGCGCGTCGACGAACTTGACGATCTGCGGCACGGCGTACTTCGAGATCCGCCCTGTCTTGCTGAATGCCATTACGTGCGCTTTGACCTCGTCTTCGGTGACCACGGCGCCCGCCTTCAGCACCACTAGCGCAACCGGCCGTTCGCCCCATTTCTCATCCTTGATCCCGATCACCGCGACTTCCGAGACATCCGGGTGCAGCGAAATCAGGCTTTCGATTTCGAGCGAAGAGATCCACTCGCCGCCCGATTTGATGACGTCCTTGATGCGGTCGGTGATCTGAATGTTGCCGGTCGCGTCGATGTTCGCGATGTCCTGCGTATGCAGGTATCCGCCTGTCCAGAGCTGCGCGGACGCGTCCGGATTGTTCAGGTAGCCCTGCGTCAGCCACGGGGAACGCACGACGATCTCGCCGTAGGCCCGGCCGTCGTGCGCGATGTCTTCCATGTTCTCGTTGACGATGCGCACATCGACGAGCGGAACGGGGAAACCGGTCTTGCAGCGCAGGCGTACCTCTTCTTCGAGATCGAGCGGCTCAATGTGCGGCGGAAGTTGCGCGAGGCTCAACACGGGACAGGTCTCGGACATGCCATAGCCGGTAAAGATGTCGATGCCGCGGTCAAGCGCGGCGCGCGCGAGACCGTGCGGCAATGCGCCGCCGCCGATGATGACCTTCCATTTGCTGAAGTCCGCGTGCTTCGCGTTATCGCACGAGAGCAGCATGTGCAGGATCGTGCTGACGCAGTGCGAAAACGTGACGCCTTCTTCGCGGATCAGTTGCACGAGACGATCGGGCACATAACGGCCCGGATAGACCTGCTTCACGCCCAGTACCGTCGCGATGTAGGGCATGCCCCATGCGTGCACATGGAACATCGGCGTGAGCGGCATATAGACGTCGCCGCGATGAAAGCGCTGTCCCGATACCGGGCTCGACAGCGCCGCCATCAAGGTGATGGTGTGCAGGACCAGTTGGCGGTGCGAGAAGTACACGCCCTTGGGCAGGCCCGTGGTTCCCGTCGTGTAGAACGTCGTGGCCCGGGTGTTCTCGTCGAAGTCGGGGAAATCGTAGCTCGTCGCGCTCGCTTCGAGCATCGCCTCGTATTCCGTGGTGAACGCAATGGTGTGCGCGCACGCTTCACTGCCCGGCTCGTCGATCCACACGAATGTGCGGACTGTTTCAAGCTGATCCTTGATCGATTCGACGACGGGCAGGAAATCGGTGTGGACAAACAGCACCTCTGCGCCAGCGTGGTTGATCGTGTAGGCGATCTCCGCCTCCGACAACCTCACATTGACCGTCTGAAGCACGGCGCCCATCATCGGGACCGCAAAGTACGACTCCAGATAGCGGTGGCTGTCCCAGTCCATCACCGCCACGGTGCTGCCGTGCCGCACCCCGAGCTGATGGAGGCCATTGGCGAGCCGCGCGATGCGCTCCCGCAGCGTGGCATAGGTCATCCGCAGCTGGCCGCGGTACACGATTTCCTGGTCCGGCGCCTGAACGAACGGCGTATGCAGCAGTTGCTTGATCAGCAGCGGATAGGCATAGGGGGATGGCGTCGAGCCCTGCACGGCGTCCTGCATCTACATCTCCTGAAGTCGAGAAATGGATCGGGCTGACAAAGGTCCGTCGGTGCGTGTCGCACACGGTGGCATCCCGAGTGATGCCATCATCGGATTGTTCGCTGGGAGGAGCCATCCCCCGAAAAGGGGAGCTTTCAGAATGCCGACGGGGGGCGAGGATCGCGGCGCGGGTATGGCCCTTGACGCCGGCCGGAGGGGGCATGGCTCGAGGCGGGGAAGATCAGGGGGCAGTTTTGACGGCTTAGTGCCACGCGGGGCGGATCGCGTACCGGCGTGTTCGTCGAATGACAGGCGGGTACGGGCTCGAACGAACCCGGTACCTCGATGAACTCAAGCGTTATCGCGAATGAACTTCACCTCAGGGATCATGGCGGCCTGACCTTGATAGTTTCCCGCCGAATCCGTGAGTTGCCAAACAGTAGCCCGTTCGATCCAGAAGCGCACGCCCGATT
>NZ_WOEZ01000273.1 GCF_013177735.1 Paraburkholderia elongata
CACCACTACCTCCTCCAAGCCAGGGGACCCGCTTAAGAATTAGCGGTTGGAGCCGCTTTCTTTGCTTACTTTCTTTGCGGCGGCAAAGAAAGTAAGTGCCTGCCCCGCACAGGGGCGAACGCTAATAGACCACTAAGAAATCAAGGAAAGGCCAACACCGTAGGCAAACAGACAACAAAGCGCCGCGAAGGCAAAAAACCTTATAGCCTCTGCCCAACAGCAAGCAAAAAAACCCGCCTCCACTGCTTAGCCTGCCGCTCGCCCAGCATGGGCAAAACCCAAACCTGATGCTTAGCGTCTTTGACCGTCAATGCGACGTGCCATTGAGCATCATGGCCCTGCACCTCGGCCCCAAGCAAATCGGCAAAAATATAAGCCCCCTGCTCACCGCCAAGGCGAATCTCACATAGCCGTTTACCCGCAGCAAGCCGAACCGACCCCCAGGTCCCCTTAAGCTCATGAGTCCAATCGCGATCGCGAATATTCGGAGCGACTTCCTTCCGACGCCGCCACCAATAAACAACCGCGGCAATCAAAAGCAAAACAACAAGAACAGCAACCCCAACCGCAACGGCCGACCCAAAAGCCGCCTGCAAGGCATAAAAGGCCCGCACTGCGCCATACACCAGCGCGATCAGCGCAATCAACGCAACAACAATCGGCATCGCAAACTCGCAAGACAAAAAATCAGCCTAGCACGGCGCAGCCCTAAACCTCACGGCAAAAACCCGCTGCGGAAAATGCGCAACCGCGCATGGCGAAGCGTTACGGCTGCTTATGCGTCGCCGCCCAATCCTTCACTGCCTTCAGCGTGTTCTCGACGTGCTTCTCCGGAGACAGGCTCGTGTACTCGTAAATGATCTTGCCGTCCGGCGCGATCACATACGACACGCGATTGGCCATCGAACTATGCATCGGCATGCCGGCGTCATACGCGCCGATCACCTTCGCGTCGGCATCGGCCGCCACCGGGAATTTGCTGCGGCATTCGCTCACCGAAAACTTCGTCAAGGTGTCGACGTTGTCGTGCGACACACCGAACACCGTTGCGCCATACTTCTTGTACTCGTCGACAGCGTCGGCAAACTCGTGGGCTTCGATCGTGCAGCCTTTCGTGAAGGCCGCCGGATAGAAATACAACACCACCGGCCCTTTCTTCAACTCGTCGGCAAGCGAATACGCGTAGGTCTTGCCGCCTAGCGAAGCCTGTGCGGTGAACGGCGGCGCGGCATCGCCCGGCTTGAGCGTGGCAGACGCCGTCAGCGAATGCATCGCGAATCCCACCGACAAGACCGCGGCCAGTGCCGCCGGTATGAGTTTCCTCTTCATCTGCAGTCCCTCGAAACGTTAATGCGCTCTGTTTGCGCAATCAGCTAAAGGTCGCGGCGTTCAGCGGAACGCCGCGACCTCGACACACTATTGGATCACGTACAGATCAGGTACGTAAGAACCTGTCTAAAGGATGCATGTGTAAAGGATACATCCGCAAGCCCGCGCTCGCAGCGGCACGACACCACGCAACGCAACGATCGCCCGCCGCCGCAGCGCCGCGCAGGCCTCAGGCGGCCGCTTCCTCGATATGCGCGCCGAACCACGCCGCCGCGGACAGGTTCAGCTCCGCCAGCACCTCGGGCGTGAGCGCCGCGAAACCGGGCGGCGCATCGGGTCCGGCTGCGATCGAGGCGGCATCGCCCCCCTCGCCCGCCGCTTCGGCAATTCGTAACAAGGCGCCGAGCGCGCCGCCGCGCGTGACGATCGCTTCGCGAATCTGCGGCGCGAGGCCGAGTTTCTCCAGGACAGCCGCGGGCGTGCTGCCGACCACCACGTGGAGCAGAGAAAAAATACCGGTCATGAAAGCGGCATCGGCAAAATCGTTATCGGACGGGCGCAGCCAGCCTGCGGCCAATTCCATGAAGCGCGAGCGTGTACCGGCCAGTTGCACCAGCGGATCGGCGCGCCACGGCAGAGCGCCGCTGTCCGCGTACAGCAGCAATTGCGCCCAGCGCGCGATCTGCCGCGTGCCGGTGGCGATGATGGCCTCGCGCAGCGAGGCGATATTGCGCCCCAGCCCAAACGCGCTCGAATTGACGAGTCGCAGCAGTTGCACCACCACGCTCGGGTTCAGCTTGAGTTCCGCTTCGAGCTCGACAATCCCCGCATCGCGCGATAACAGCGCCAGCAAACGCAGCAGGCCGGGGCGCGGCGAGCGGTTGCGCGGCGCTGCCAGCACCTGCGGCCGCGCGAAGAAGTATCCCTGGAACAGATCGAAGCCGAGGTCGCGAGCGAGCGCAAAGTCTTCGCGCGTCTCGACCTTCTCCGCAATCAGTGTCTTGCCATGGCCGCGTACCGTCGACGCCAGTTTGGCAAGCGCGGACCGCTCGGTCTGCAGGAAGTCGATCTTGACGATGTCGGCGTGCGGCAGCACGGCGAGCAGCTCGTCCGACAGCTCACTGACATCGTCGAGCGCCACAAGGAAGCCGGCGCGGCGCAACTCGGTCAGCCGGCGGGCCAGATGCGCATCGAACTTGACGGTTTCGAGAATCTCGAGCACGAAGCGCTCGGGCGGCATCAAATGGACGATGTCGTTAAAGAGCAGCGCGCGGTCGATGTTGACAAAGCCGCGGTGCTGGCCAAGCACGGCCGCCACGCCGATTCCGCCGATCGCGCGAGCCACGACCTGCGCCGTGGCCTGGGCGTCGTCGCTGACCTCGGCGTAGTTATGCGCGCCGGCTCGAAACAACAATTCATAATCATTGAGCGCGCCGTCGCGATCGAGAATCGGCTGGCGGCCCAGATAGACGAACTGTGCTCCGGACGCCGGGTCAGCGTCGTCGGCACATTGTTCAAGCACCTCGACGTGCCGGGGGGTGGCCCTGACAAAGTGACGTTCAGACATGGATCATCGGTGCAAGTGTTCGGAAAGCTACGCAGCGACGTCTTAGCCGACACTGCACAACGGGTTTGCCGTATTAACGGACGCCAAGCCGTTGCACTTTAACCGAATCGCTCCCGCCACGACGCCGATCCTCGCCGCCGCTTCCTTACCGTGTGTTTTTTGCAGCAGACGCTAAAGATTTCCCGCCGCGGGTCGTTATCTCGTTCTGATGAGGCGGCCTGATACCTCTTGACCGCCCGGACACGGCGGGCAGTGAGCCGCCCCGCCTGCAGACGAACACAGGTTGCCAGCGACAAACATGGAAGCGAACAGGATCACCGCGCCCCGCCGGGGCTCCTTGCGCACGGTCATCGACCGGTTTCGTGCGTTCGGCCGGCGTGCCCACAGCAAACCGCCGGCGCGCGCCAGCCGCACTGCGCAACTGGAACAGGTGGTCGGCGCCGTCGACCTGCTGGCGCACGTCGATCAGGAACTGCACTTCCTTTATGTTTCCGACGCCAGCCTGCGCTTCATCGGCTATCACCGGGAATATCTCGAGACCATCACGCTGCACGACCTCGTGGCGCCCGCCGACGTGCCGCGCCTCGACGCGCTGCTGACGCGCGCCGCTGCCACGGGCAACGTCGAGAAAGCCACGCTCGGCCTCATCAAGTCGCTGACCTATCCGATCACGGTCGAGCTGCGCGTGGTGCGCAGCAGCCACGACGGCATCGACGGCTATGCGGTCGCCGGCTTCGACGTATCGGCCTGGCGCGCTACCGAGGAACGCCTGACCCAAGCGCTGCATCTGGACCGCCTGACCAACCTGGCCAATCAGCCGGCGCTGATCCCGGCGCTGCTCGACGCGCAACAGCAAGCCGACGTCCACGGCACGCCCGCCGCGCTACTGCTGCTCGACCTCGACGACTATCAGCGCGTGAACCGCGCGCTCGGCTACGATGCCGGCGACGAGATGTTGCGCGACACGGCGCGGCGTCTATTGAACATGACGAGCCCGAACGAGACGGTGGCGCGTGTCGCCAGCGACGAGTTCGCGATCCTCGTGAAGCCTGCCGCGAGCCGCACCGACGCCGCCGCCGCGGCCGAAGCGCTGGCCCGCCGCCTACTGACCGCGATCCAGCAACCGTATGTCTTCAGCGGCCAGCAGGTGCATCTGTCGGCGAGCATCGGCATTGCGCTCTACCCCGATGTGCGCCACGCCAACGACAACGCCGCCCACGACACTCATCTGCTGCGCTGGGCCGACCATGCCCTGCTGCAGGCCAAGGCGGCCGGCGGCAACACGCTCGCCTTCTACGTACCGGACGACAATCCCGCCGACGCCGAGCGCCTGAAACTGGAGGCCGACCTCTACGACGGTGTGCGCAACGGCGAGTTCTCGCTGCACTTCCAGCCGATCACGAGCAGCCGCACGCACGGTGTCGTCGGCGTCGAAGCGTTGATGCGCTGGTCGCATCCCGTGCACGGTCTCGTTCCCCCCTCGATGTTTATCCCGCTCGCGGAATCGATCGGCCTGATCAACTTCCTCGGCAACTGGGTGTTGAAGGTCGCCTGCATGCAGTTGATCCAGTGGGACGCGCGGGGCATCTCGTTGCAATACGTCGCCGTCAACGTGTCGCCGCAGCAGTTCCGCGATCCGCGTTTCAAGGACGCCGTGCGCGAAGCGATCGAGTTGACAGGTATCGATCCGCGCCGCGTCGTGTTCGAGATCACCGAAAGCCTGCTGATGCACGACCCGGCGCATGCCAAGGTCCTGCTCGAAGAGCTGACCGCGATGGGCATCCGCTTTGCCGTCGACGATTTCGGCACCGGCTATTCGAGCCTGGCTTACCTGCAACGATTCCCCTTGGCCAAGCTCAAGATCGACAGGAGTTTTGTCGAGAATCTGCTAACCTCCCGGAACGATCAGGCAATCGTTAGTGCAGTCGTCGGACTCGCACAAACACTCGATCTCGAACTGGTTGCCGAGGGCGTAGAAACGGAAGCCCAGCGCACCCTGCTCACCGAGATGGGCTGCGACCACATTCAGGGATGGCTCGTCTGCAAGGCGTTGCCTTCCGACGAACTCGCGCAGCGTTTCGAAGCGCGCACGCTTCACCTGCACACCGCATAACGATGCAGGCAAACCTCGTGCGCAGCGCAAGATACCGGCCTCGCGCCGGTGTAGCACTCATTGGAACAGGTATGGCTTTGGCGGGACTCACATGGTAAAGGCTGCGGTGCTCGACCGGCTCTGGACGCGAATGAGCGAGCGCGGCGATTTCCCCATGCTGTCGCAGTCGCTGCGCACCACCATGGCGGCGATGAACAACGACGACCTCGACTTCACCGGCCTCGTGCAGGTCGTGTTGTCGGATTTCGCTTTGACGCAAAAAGTGTTGCGGCTTGCCAACTCGGCCATGTACATGGCGTTCGGCGGCAACATCACCACCGTGTCGCGCGCGTTGATGGTGCTTGGCATGGATGCGGTCGGCCATCTGGTGGTCGGCCTGAAGATTGTCGATCACTTTCATCACAGCGCGCCGCGCCGCATCGACGCGAAACTCGAATTGAACCGCACGCTGTTGTCGGGCTGCGTCGCGCGTAAGCTGACCGAGCGCGGCGATCTGCGCGCCGGCGAAGAAGCCGTGGTCTGCACGCTGATGCGGCAGATCGGCAAGCTGCTGGTGGTGTTCTATCTCGACGCCGAGTGGGATCAGATCCGCCGGCATATCGAAGACGGCACACTCGAAGCCGACGCCTGCGTGCTGGTGCTCGGTGTCACGTTCGACGAAATCGGCGCCGAAGCTGCGGTGCGCTGGCGCTTGCCCGACATGATCCGCTCCGGCATGGGCGAGTTCGACCCGCTGGATGTCGAACAGCCGCGCCAGGTGCAGTGGCTGCGCGCCATCACCAACTATTCGACGGCAGTTGCCGACGTGCTGACCCAGCAGAACATGCCGGACTGGCAGCGCGAGGAGCGCATCGCCGAACTGGCGCAGGAATACAGCCACGCACTGAATACTGATCCGGACGTGCTGCATCAAATGAGCGTCGCACTCGCCCGTGAAGAAGGCGGCGACGGCGTGATGCGCGAGATCGTCGAGTTGCGCGCCAATGCGGACGCGATCGCGCGCGAGGCGCTCGATCCGGAAGCGCGCATCGCGGCGGGCGTGGGAGATCTGCGCGGCCTGCCCGACGGCAGCGCGCTCGCGCCGGCACTGGCTCTGGCCGCGGAAACCGTGCTGGCAGCGCTCGGCTTCGCGCGCACGGTGGTGTTCGTCAAGCATAGCAACGGCACCTTCAAGGCGCGCCTCGGGCTCGGTCCGAAGATCGACACGGTGCTGCCGAAGCTGTCGTTCAACACCGCGTTCGAGCCCGATGTGTTTCATCTCGCGATAGCGAACTCGATAGGCATCTTCATCGAGAACGCGCGCGACCCGAAGATGGTCGCGCGATTACCGGAATGGTTCCGACGTACGTTCGACGATGCCCGCGCCTTTGTGCTGCTGCCGGTAGTCGACGAGACCGATAAGACCGTGGCGCTGTTATACGGCGACTGGTCTCATACGCAGGAGCCACGCCGGATATCGCAGAAGGAAATGAGCGCGTTGAATGAACTGGCAAAGGAGTTAGGACGTTTTTTTGGCTTGGGGCAGATGCAGGAAATGGAGACGATGTGAAGACGTGGCGTGATCGTTGATCACGGTGGTTCACGCTCACCGGTTTTGTATTTGCCCGAAGTCATGAACCTCAGATGTGCAGAGGCCGGCATGTGCGGCATGCCGGCCTCTGATTCAAACCTCAAACCTGCCCCCTCAATCCTCAATCCGCTCCAACCCCTCCGCACTCCGATCC
>NZ_WOEZ01000274.1 GCF_013177735.1 Paraburkholderia elongata
GCATCGAGCTCATCCCACGCTCCGCGCTCAAGCGCTTCGACCGCCGTCAGCAGCAACCCCAGCACGCCTTGTCGATGCAAGATGCCCGCCTGAATCGGCCGCGACAGCGTCAGCACATTCAGCGTGCTTTCAAGCGAACCGCCGAACACCGCATCGACAAACGAAAACACGCCGGTCAGAAACGCCGCATCGGCTTCGTCGCGCCCGGCTTCAGGCAAGCGTTCGATCGCCAGTTCCATGAAGCGCGCCCGGGTCGCAGCCAGTTGCAGCAGAGGATCGTCCTCAAGCGCGACCTTGCGGCCGTCCGCATACAACAGCAATTGCGTCCAGCGCGCGATCCGATTCGTGCCGGTCGCGTTGATCGCTTCGCGCAGCGTCGTGACCTTGTGGCCGACTGCGAGGCCGCTCGAATTCGCGAGCTTCATCAGATGCATGACCAGCACCGGATTCAGCTTGAGTTCGGCTTCGAGTTGCGCGACGGTCGGGTCGCCTGACAACAATTGCAGCAGATTCAGCAATGCGTGCCGCGGCGCACTGACTCGCCGCGTCGTCGAGGTCTGCGCACGCGCGAAGAAGTAGCCCTGGAAACGGTCGAAGCCAAGACCATGCGCCGCTTCGAAATCGGTCTGCGCATCGAGACCCAGCGCGATCAACAGCTTGCCCGCCGACTTGAGCACGCTCGTCAATTTGGGCAACAGGGCTTTCGGCGTTCGCGTGAAATCGATCTTGACGACTTCCGCGTAGGGCAGCAGCTTCGCAAACGTTTCATCGGGCTGCGTCACTTCGTCGAGTACGAAGCGATAGCGCCGGCCGTGCAATTGAACGATACGTGCAATCAGCGCATCGTCGATCTCGATCGACGGCGACAATTCGAGCATGAAGTGGTCTGTGGGCAGATGCAGGATCGAATCGTCGAACAGCATCTCGCGGCTTACATCGACGTAAGCGGGATGCCCGGTGAGCGCACCGCGCACATTGCTCTGCATCAAGCCGCGAATCAGGGCGCGCGCCACGAGCTGCGCCGGCTCGGGCGCGCGGCCCGGCAAGGCATCGGCAGCCAAATCAGCGGCAGGCGCTGCGCCCGCGTCAGGTTCGACGGCTGCAGGCAACTCCGGCGCGCGCACTTTGATTTCATAGCCGCACAGCATGCCGTCACGATTCAGAATCGGCTGACGCGCGAAGCTGGCATTCAGTAGCGCATCGTCCGAAGCACTCGCCTGGCTCCGACTCTCGATTGCGATGGTGGTCATTGCACTCCCCCGCTAAGCGCCGCCCAGGCGCTTCCTGCTGTATTTTGGTTTTCGCTGCACCCATCGCGCGCATCCAAGGCCTGAGGCCCTTTGCGCGCGCGGTGCGCCCGGCGATTTTAGCGCAGGCCGCACCGCGCGGACATGTCAACGCCGCAATATCTCGAAATAATTGGATGCCGGTCTCGCTGAAGGCCGGGAAAGAATCGACGATACTCTTGTGCAGTGCAAGAGCATTGCACCACCCGCACCACCCTGTCGCAATCCCGCCTTTAACCACTAAGGAAAATCATGGACGTCAAAAGCGTGCTGTCAAATGCCTTCGCGATGCCGATCACGAACCCGGCGTTTCCGATGGGTCCGTATCGTTTCATCGACCGGGAATTTCTGATCATCACTTACCGCACCGATCCGGACAAACTGCGCGCCGTGGTGCCCGAGCCGCTCCAAATCGGCGAGCCGCTGGTGCATTACGAATTCATTCGCATGCCGGATTCGACCGGTTTCGGCGACTACACAGAAAGCGGTCAGGTGATCCCGGTGTCGTACAACGGTGTCGCAGGTGGCTACACGCTGGCCATGTATCTCGACGACCATCCGCCGATCGCCGGCGGCCGCGAATTGTGGGGCTTTCCGAAGAAGCTCGCCAAGCCCGTGCTCGAAGTCCACACCGATACACTGGTCGGCACGCTCGATTACGGCCCCGTGCGCATCGCCACCGGCACGATGGGCTACAAGCATCGGCAACTGGATCTCGCGCAGCAGCAGAAACGCCTCGAAACGCCGAACTTCCTGCTGAAGGTGATTCCTCACGTCGACGGCACGCCGCGCATTTGCGAGCTGGTGCGCTACTACCTGCAGGACATCACCCTCAAAGGTGCATGGACGGGTCCCGCCTCGCTCGAACTGGCACACCATGCGCTGGCGCCGGTCGCGGAATTGCCGGTTCTCGAAATCGTCGAGGCACGGCATCTGATGGCCGATCTGACGCTCGGACTCGGTGAGGTCGTGTTCGACTATCTCGATCAGCCCGAGGCCAACGTTCGCTGATCGACCGTCGCGGTGCAGCGTGCTCGATGTGCACGACGCGCACGAAGCAATGCGCTAGACACGCGTCAGGCAGACGACGCTTCAAACGCCGCCCAAAATGCAAACGGCCGCATCAGCGGCCGTTTGCATCAAGCGAAACCAATCAGACAAGACACACAACGCCTTACTTCAACACAACCTTCACGTCGAAGTACTTGGCTGCGAAGCGGTCGATCGTGCCGTCGGCCTTCAGTTCCTTGAGCGCCTGGTTCAACGCATCCTTCAGCGCCTTGTCGCCCTTGCGGATGCCAAAGCCCACGCCCGCGCCGAGCAGCTTCTCGTCGGTGACGGCCGGGCCGGCGAAGTCGAAGCCCGCGCCTTGCGGCTTCTTCAGGAAGCCCTTCGAAGCCGCTTCCGCGTCCTGAAACGCGGCGTCTAGACGACCCGATGACAGGTCGGCATAGATCTGGTCCTGCGTCTGATACGGCACGACGTCCACACCCGCCGGCGCCCAGCGCGCCTTCGCATACGTTTCCTGAATCGTGCCTTGCAGCACGCCAACATGCTTACCCTTGAGCGAGGCTGGCGTAGGCAGCAGACCGCTGCCCTTCTTCGCGATCATCTGATTCGGGATCGTGTAGATCGGATCGGTGAAATCGATAGCTTGGCGGCGCTGTTCCGTGATCGTCATATCCGAGTTGATCGTGTTGAACTTGCGCGCTTCCAACGCCGGAATCAGGCCGTCGAACGAATTCTCGACCCACACGCATTTCGCCTTCAGCTTCGCACACACGGCATTGCCGACGTCGATATCGAAACCTTGCAGCTCGCCCGACGGCGACTTCGATTCGAACGGCGCATACGACGCCTCGACGCCGAAGCGCACTTCCTTGATATCCGCCGCTGATGCGGCGGCCGCCGATGCGGCGCCTGCCGTTACCGTTGCCGTCGCGAACAGCGCGAGCGCGGCCATGTTTCGCCAATTCATCTTCATTACTGGTGTTCCTCTACGCTATTGAATAAGACGGAGCCGAATCCGGGCAAGCATGATTGCCGCGCCAAAAATGCGATTCAAACTCGTGCGGCCGGCGTGGTGCAGTGCAACAGCCGCGAGGGCGGGATTGTACAGGCTTCACAAAGCGCGCCTGTGGGCGCCCCTTTGCCCGGCTCGTTTGGTAAGCGGGGTAACGCGCGCTTAAAGGTGTAACTTTGTGTCGCGTTCAGGCAAGCCGGCGCGCGGTCCGATGCAAATTAGACCGCGCCGTCGCCGGCCGCGAAATCGCTGCCGAGGCGCTGCGACAGATGCGCGACATGCGGCAAATGACGCGATTCCGGATGCGCGAGCACCCAGACCTGCGATTCGGCTTCGTCGAGTGGCGGCGTCAATTGCACGAGATCGTCGCGGCCGCGCGCGAGGAAAGTCGGCAAGATGCCGACGCCGAAACCGCGCGCCACCAACTCGAAGACCGCCATCACGCTATTGGTCTTGTACCGCGGCTCGACCGTCGGGCAATGACGCTTGCGCCACAGAACCGAAGGATGATCGCCGAGCGAACTGTCCGGCGCCGCCCAATCGCAGCGCGACAGCGCATCGGCATCGCTCGCCTGGATACCGCTCCCCTTCGCGGCAAACACCGCGATGCGCAGCGGGCCCACATGTTTGCCGACCAGATGATCCGGTGCACGGCGCGTGGCGCGCACCGCGATATCGGCGTCGCGTTTGGTCAGGCTCGCGAGGCTGTTGGTGGCGGTCAATTCGAACGACAACGCCGGATGCAGTGCCGCAAAATCATGCAGCGCGGGCAGCAGGAGGCCGTAGAGCACGGTATCGGTGGTCGTCACGTGAACAGCGCCGCTGACGCGGTCACTGCTCGCCTGTACGGTGGAGCGCGCCGCCGCCAACTCGCTTTCGATGCGCTCGGCGTGGCGCGCCAGTTGCGCACCGAGCGGGGTCGCGCGATAACCGCTACGCGAACGCTCGAACAGACGCTGCCCGAGCCCGCGTTCAATCCGTTGCACGGAGCGAAAAATCGTCGACGCGTCGATGCCCAGACGCTGCGCCGCTTCCGCCAGCGTGCCGGCGCGCACCAGCGCGAGGATGGTCTGGGTATCCGCCGAAGTCAGTTCGTATTGCGTTTTTGCACGCATGGTTTGGCAAGCCGCCTGTTTATTCTGAATGCGATCCGGGCTACTTTTACCACATCGACTTGTCGGCCGACGAGCCTCGCCACCGGCGCCTGCCGGGACTTCACTCTCGTTTATAGCGGTGACACCATGAAACTCTATTACTCGCCGGGCGCCTGCTCGCTGGCCGTTCACATTGCATTGCGCGAAGCGGAGTTCGACTTCGAAGCGGTCGCGGTCAACCTGCAAACGCACAAGCTCGCCAACGGCGACGATTACTACGCAATCTCGCCGCGCGGCTATGTGCCCCTCGTCGAATTCGCCGACGGCTCACGCCACACCGAAGGCGCAGCGCTGCTGCAATACATCGCCGATCTTGCGCCGGAGCGCGCCCTGCTGCCGCCCGCCGGAACGCCGCAACGGCTCGCAGCGGTCGAATGGCTCACCTATATCAGCACGGAGTTGCACAAGACCTTCAGCCCATGGCTGTGGCATCAGGAGACAGCCGAATCGACCAAGGCCGAATGCCGCGCGAAACTCGCCGTTCGGTTCAGTGAACTCGATCGCGTGCTCACGGAACGCGATTATCTGACCGGACAGTACTCGGTCGCCGATGCGTATGCGTTCACGGTGTTGAGTTGGGCGCGGATGCTGTCGGTAGATTTGAGCCGATATCCGCATCTGAGCGCGTATCTGGAGCGCGTCGCGGCACGGCCGAAGGTGCGTGAGGCGATGGTGGCGGAGGGTTTGGTGAGGGCGAACGCGGCTTAAAGCAACACGAAGCGGCATGGTATGAAACGTTGCGCGCCTAGGTGCCCAACGTTTCACCTACGGCGCGGCTACACAAGACTGGACAGCGTGTCCTGGGTCGTCTCGACCACCATCAAGCCGGCGCGCAAGCCCGGTTTGACCGTCGCGTTGGGAAACACGATGCGCTCTTCGTCGTGACGCACGACATAGCGATAATCGCCGTCACAGGCGAGTACCGTGCCCTTCACGAACGGCGTGAAGTTCGGCACATCCGCTGCAACCCGCAACTCGAATGCGTCGCTGTGCTTGGTGATCTGATCGATCACAGTAAAGGCACGCGGCAACGCTGCCTTTGCATCACCCTTTGTACCGTGGGTACCGGCCAGTAGATGACGCAACGCTTCGTCCGCGCCCGCAAAGCGGGTCAGGTCGTTCTCGCCGAACGGACGCACCTTGCCGAGTTCCAGCGTACACGCCTCGGCGCCACATGCTTGCGCGGTGAAGTGCGAATACGTATTCCCCTTGGTCGTATGAAGCAGTACTGCGCTGATGCGCGCCTCGCCTAGCCACTCGAACATCGCGTGCGAAAACGGCATGCCGGTATGCGGCAGCAGCGCAAACTGCTCGAACGCGGAGGCGCGGATCGCCGTGTGCATGTCGATATGCCACCGCGCGCCGCGTTCAGCCGATGCAGCGGCGAAGAACTGCGTTGCCGCGCGTTCCAACGCAGCGGCACGCGGCGCTTCGTGACTGTTCGGCACCTGCGCGTGACGTCCGCTGAAGAGGCGGTTCAGATCGTCATCGCGATACCGGCACGCGTCGCGCATTGCGTCGACGTTGCCGAGAATCACCAACAGACGACAGGTTAGCGCGGCGCTGCCTTGCGCGATATCGCGCACGAGATGCGAAAGCAGTTCGATCGGCGCGGTCTCGTCGCCGTGCACGCCGGCTGAAGCGAGCACGCTGCGAGCGGCCTTCTCTGGCGCCGTGGGCTCGAGTTGCAGAACGCCGTCGTCGAGCCACGACCAACGCACCCCTCCGGCACACGTACCCTGCTTCTCTTCAGCACCAGGCCGCGTCCCCGCCAACGTGTAGGCAAGGAAATCGTCGAGCATCGGAACCGGCATGCCGTGCTCAGCGCTGGAAGTCATACAGCGAGCCCAGACCGAGAATCTGCGTCAGTTCATCGAGCGCGGTGCGCGACTCGGCGAGCAGTTGCGGATCGGTCAGATCGGTCGGCGCGAGACGATCGCGATAGTGCTTTTCGATCCACTTATCGAGGCGGCCGAACAGCGTGTCGTTGATCCACACGCCAGGCGTCACCGCCGCGCGCTCCGCATCGTTCAACACCACGCGCAGACGCAGACATGCCGGACCGCCGCCGTTCTTCATGCTTTCACGCAGATCGAACACGAGCACGTCGTCGATCGGACCGGTGTGCGAGGTCAGTTCGTCCAGATAGGCGCCCACGCGCGCGTTCTCGCGGCATTCCTGCGGCACCACCAGCACCTGCTTGCCGTCCGGGCGCGTCAGCAACTGGCTGTTGAACAGATACGACGTGACCGCGTCGGACACGCTCACTTGCGCGTCGGGTACTTCGATCACGTTGAACTCGGCCTTCAGGCCAGAGAGTTTCGTGCGCAGTTCGTCGTACATCGCGTTCTGTTCGACGAACGCGAGCTGATGGCAGAACAGCGTATTGCGATTGCCGACCGCGATCACGTCGTTATGGAACACGCCCGCGTCGATCACGTCGGGGTTCTGCTGTGCGTACACCGTGGCCGCTTCTTTCAGGCCGTGACGATGCGCAACCGCTCGGCTCGCCTCGAAGGTCTGACGTGCCGGAAAACGCTTCGGCTCCGGTCCGCGGCGATATTCGCTGCGGCCGTACACGAAGAATTCGACGCCACGGGTGCCGTATTCCGAGCAAAACCGCGTGTGGTTCGCCGCGCCTTCGTCGCCGAGTGCCGGTGTGCCGGGCAGTGCCTCATGCACCGCGAAACGATCGGCGTCGCTGAAAATAGCGCGCAAGGTGCGGCGCGTCGATTCATGCTCGATCGCGCGATGCAGCTTGCTGCACAGATTGGCCGGCGTGAAATGCACGCGGCCGTCGTGCGTGTCGGCCGACGGACTCACCGTCGCCGCATTCGCGGTCCACATCGCCGAAGCCGAACTCGCCGCGGCCAACAACTCGGGCGCGTCTTTGGCGACGCGCGCGATCACCGTCGCGTCGTCGCCCGAAAAACCGAGCTCGCGCAAGAGACGCATCGAAGGACGCTCCTGCGGCGGCAACACGCCCTGATGAAAGCCGAGATCGGCCAACTGCTTCATCTTGCGCAGGCCTTGCTTCGCGGCCGCTTTGGGGTTGGCAACCGACTTCTCGTTGTTCTGCGACGCGACGTTGCCGAACGAGAGCCCTGCGTAATTGTGGGTCGGGCCGACGAGACCGTCGAAATTGGCTTCAGTGGCTTGCATCGTCGATCCTTAGAATTGAAGGCCCGGCGAGACGCTCGCGGGCATTTGCAGTTGCGCGCTTTCGACGGACGCCATCGGATACGCGCAGTAGTCGGCAGCGTAGAACGCGCTCGGCCGGTGATTGCCCGAACGCCCCGGGCCACCGAACGGCGCGCCCGACGATGCACCATTAGTCGGACGGTTCCAGTTGACAATGCCCGCGCGAATGGTGCGCTGGAAATGCGTCCACAGTGCTTCGTCGTCGGCGAGCAGGCCCGCGGAGAGGCCGAACTCAGTATCGTTGGCTTTGTCGAGCGCTTCGTCGAACGTGCCGTAGCGAATGATCTGCGCCAGCGGTCCGAAATGCTCTTCGTCCGGCAGGTCCTTCACGGCAGTCACGTCGAGAATCGCGGGCGTGACGAAGCCGAGTGCCGGATCGCGCTGCTCCATCTTCAGCAGTGCTTTTGCGCCGTCGGCCAGCAAACGCTCCTGTGCCGCGACCAGACGCGAAGCGGCGCGCGCGGAAATCACCGCGCCCATGAACGGCTGCGGATCGGCGTTGTATTCGCCAACGCTGATGCGCGAAGTCACTTCGGTCAAGCGTTCGACAAAGCGATCACCGAACGCGTCGTTCGGTACGAAAATACGGCGCGCGCATGTGCAACGCTGCCCTGCCGACAGAAACGCCGACTGAATCGTGTGATGCACAGCGGCGTCGATATCCGCCACCGGCCCGATCACGAGCGGATTGTTGCCGCCCATCTCCAGCGCGAGGACGATCTCCGGACGGCCGCCGAATTGCTTGTGCAGCAATGTTCCGGTATCCGAACTGCCCGTGAAGAACAAGCCGTCGATCTGCCGATGGTTGGCGAGCGCAATGCCCGTCTCTTTCTCGCCTTGCACAAGGTTCAGCACGCCGGCGGGCAAGCCCGCATCGCGCCAGATCTGCACCGTGACCGCCGCCACGCCAGGCGCGAGTTCGGACGGCTTGAACACCACCGCGTTACCCGCGATCAGCGCCGGCACGATATGCCCGTTCGGCAAGTGGCCGGGGAAGTTATACGGCCCGAACACCGCGACCACGCCATGCGGACGATGCCGCAGAACAGCAGTGCCGTCTGCCATCGGTGAACGCTTTTCACCGGTGCGCTCGTTATAGGCCTGAATCGAAATCTCGACCTTCGCCGCCATCGAAGCCGCTTCAGTGCGCGCTTCCCACAGCGGTTTGCCGGTCTCCCGGCCGATCGCTTCGGCAAGCGCTTCCTTGCGCTCCGTCACGAGCGCGGCGAAGCGGCGCACTACGCCGCAACGCTCGTCGAGGCTCAACGCCGACCATGCCGCGAACGCACGGCGTGCGCTACGCACCGCACGATCGACGTCGTCCGCCGAGGCGCTGTTGCCTTCCCAAACCGTCGCGCCCGTACCCGGGTTGTGCGACGCGAATGCGGGTCCTGTGCCGGCGGCCCATTCGCCGTCGATGAAAAGCTCGCTCATGATCATCCTTATTTGTGTTTCAGCGGCAGCACCCGCACCGGGTCACCTGCCTTGACGTCGAGTGCAGCCGCCTCGGCGGCGTTCATGCGGAACACGCCGTCTTGCGGCACGCCCGCAGCCGCGCCCACGCGAAAATCGCCCAGCGACGTATTCGATACCAGCGAACGCGGTGCATCCTGCGGCGCGCCCGCCGGCACATTGGCAATCTCGACCGGCACCACCACGCTTTCGCGCACGGTGCGCAAGTCGGCGATATGGCATTCGAGCACCGGACCTGCATCGAAGATATCGACGTGATTCTCGTAGCGCAGTCCCTCGGATTCGAGCATGCGGCGCGCCGGAATCGTGTCGCTATGCGTGAGGCCGACGCATTCTTGTGCTTCTTCCGGCAGCAGTTCGACATACACCGGATAACGCGGCATCAGCTCGGCGAGAAACGCCTTGCGGCCGTGCGAGCTCAGATAGTCAGCCGCGTTGAAATCGATCTGGTAGAAATGCGAGCCGACCGCACGCCAGAACGGCGAGGTGCCTTCCGCATCGAAATGACCGCGCAATTCCGCGCACAAGCGCTGCGGAAAGCGCTCGCGGAACTGCGCAAGAAACATGAAGCGCGAACGCGACAGCAAACCGCCGACGCCGCTCGTGCGGTAACGCGGGCTCAGGAACAGCGAACACACTTCGGCGTAACCCGTGAGGTCATGCGAAATGTTCAGCGCGCGCATGCGCGTCCAGATGCCGAGGTCCTGGCTCGCGTGCACGACCGTGCTCACGCGATAGTTGTAGAACGGTTGCTGCAGACCGACCGAGGTTTCGATCCCGCATACGCCGGCCACGTCGCCGGTATCGGTGTCTTCCATCACGAAGAAGTAACCGGCTTCGTGCGGCTCGGCCTTGTCTTCCATCGTGCGGCGCGAACGTTCAACGCGCGCCGCGAGTGCATCGCGATCCGGTTTGAAAGTGGTGAGGCCGGGGCCGGTCTCCTGCGCGAGTCGCATGAGCGCGTCCACATCGCCTCGTTGCACAACGCGAACGACGATCATTGTGCGTCTCCCAAAGATTCTTCCTGATGCGGCTGGTGCAGCGGCACGCAGCGTACCGCGTCGCCCTCCTGCACGCCGAGTGCGGCACGCGCCGCATTCGACAACGACGCCCCGCTTGCTTTACCGCCCGACAATGATCCGAGCACGCAGCGGAACTCACCGTCCGCACCGTTATGCGCGATCAGATACGTCGAGCCGCCGGCCGCCGTGCCGGCTTCGCGCACCACACGTGTTTCATTGCGCGTTACGCAGGCGCTGCGATCGACCTGCGCGGTCAACACCGGACCCGCGTCGAAAATATCGATGAAGCGATCCGTCTCGAAGCCTTCTTCGAGGTGAATCTCATACGCGAGCAGCGCTTTCGAATCCGGCTCGCCGAGCACGCGCTGCGCCGCTTCCGGCAGCAACGGCACATAGATCGGATAGGTCGGCATCACTTCAGCGATAAAGGTACGGCTGCGGCCGCCCGATTCGATTTCGATGTCGGCGAAATTGCGGCCGAAGAACTTGCGCCCCACTGCTTCCCAGAACGGCGACACGCCTGAGTCGTCGGTCACGCCGAGCAACAGCGAGAACACTTCCGGCGTGAAGCGCTTGCGATTAGCGGCGATATACATCATCCGCGCCCGCGACATCAGATGCGCGGCCGCATCGCCACGCAGCGACGGGTCGATGTAAAAGCCCGCCAGCCGGCTCTTGCCCGTCAATTCATGCGACATGGTCAGCGCGTGAATCTTGCGATTCACGTGCAACTCACGCGACGCATGAATCAGCGCGTCGTTGCGAAACGCGTAGAACGGGTCCGAATAACCGGCTGCGGCGACGATGCTCGCCGTGCCCATCAGCTTGCCGCTCTCCGCGTCCTCGAGCACGAACAGATAGAACTCCTCGCCCGGGAAATCGACGTCCGCGCGAAATGAGTCTTCCGACAGCGCGACGCGCGCTTCTAGCGCACCGCGGTCGTGCGGCAGCGAATGCAGCACCGGTTGCGCGGTGCGCGCCATGTGTTCGAGCGCATCGAGATCGGCGAGGCGGCCGGGGCGTACGAAGAGCATCGTCGTTCCTGATTGAATGTGATGCCTGATTAACGAGCCGGCGCTTCAGCGGTAGCGCCGACCACTTCGTCGATCGCCTTCGCCAGACGCGCAAAGCCTTCATACATGTCGTCGAGCGGAATGATCAGCGACGGTACGAAGCGCAGCACGTCCGGACCTGCCATCAGCATGATCACGCCGTGCTTGCCGGCCGCGGTGACGAAGTCCTTCGCACGGCCCTTGAACGCGTCGGTCAGTTCCGCGCCGATCAAAAGACCCTTGCCGCGCACTTCCTTGAAGAGGCCGAAGCGCTCGTTGAGCTTTGCAAGTTGCCCCTTCAGCGCCTCGCTGCGCGAGTGCACGCCTTCCAGCAGCCTCGGATCGCTGACCAGCTCGACCACCTTCTCCGCGATCGCCGAGCCCAGCGGATTGCCGCCGTAGGTCGTGCCATGCACGCCGACCTTGAAGTGCGCAGCCAGTTCGTTGGTGGTCAGCATCGCGCCGATCGGGAAACCGTTGCCGAGCGCCTTCGCGGTGGTCAGGATGTCCGGCGTCACGCCGGTTTCCTGATACGCGTAGAAGTAACCGCTGCGGCCCACACCCGTTTGTACCTCGTCAAAAATCAGCAGTGCGCCGTGCTGATCGCAGGCTTCGCGCAACGCCCTCAGGAACGCCGGATCGGCCGGGATCACGCCGCCCTCGCCCTGGATCGGCTCGACGATCACCGCGCAGGTTTGCGCGCCGATCGCCTTCTTCGCCGCTTCGATATCGTTGTACGGCAAGTGGGTGATGCCGGCCGGCACCGGGCCGAAACCTTCCGAATACTTCGGTTGGCCGCCGACGCTCACGGTAAAGAACGTGCGGCCATGGAACGACTGCGTGAACGAGATGATTTCGACTTTGTCGGCGCCATGTCGCTCGAAAGCGACGCGGCGTGCCAGCTTCAATGCCGCTTCGTTCGCTTCCGCGCCCGAGTTGGCGAAGAACGCGCGGTCGGCGAAGGTCAGGTCTTCGAGACGTTTGGCGAGACGCAGCACCGGCTCGTTGGTGTAGCCGTTACCGATGTGCCACAGCTTGCCGCCCTGCTCGTGCAGAACTTTCAGCAGTTCAGGATGCCCATGACCGAGCGCAGTGACAGCGATGCCGCCGGCGAAGTCGATGTAGTCGCGGCCTTCCGTATCCCAGACGCGCGAGCCGAGACCACGATCCGGCACGAAGGCGGCGGGCGAAAACACCGGCACCATCACTTCGTCGAAGGTCTGGCGTGTCACAGTCAGGTCGTTCATGGCAAATCCTCGTTACAGGTGAGAGGTAATACACGTAGTGTAGGAAACCGCACGCGATACGTCTTGCGCATACGCGACGCTTTCTATGAGCTTCCAGGCGGCCAGGCCGCGTGCGGGTCGCAAACAGCGCGCTTCCCGGCCTGCTTCTCGCCGTGTTTCCCGGCGTACTTATTCCGTCTGGTCGGGCCGTTCGATCAACGCGGCCGGGCGCGGCTCGCTGGCCGCGGCGCCGGTTGCGCCAGTCTGCTTGTCGATCCAGTTACGACGATCCTCGCGTGGCGTGACACCAAAGCGTTCGCGGTAAGCATTCGAAAAGTGTGCCGCCGACGAAAACCCGCAAGCAAGGCTGATCTGCACCACCGATTTGCTGGTGCGCTGCAATTGCGTGCGCGCTTTCGAAAGCCGCAGGCCAAGATAGTATTTGGACGGCATCGAGCCGAGATACTGGCGAAACAGCCGCTCCAGCTGACGCCGCGATACGCCGACGAGACTGGCAATTTCATCGGTGGTCAGCGGGTCTTCGATGTTCGCTTCCATCAGCATCAGCGCATCGTTCAGGCGCGGATGGCGCTCGCCCGGCGCGGTCACGAACGGAATGCGCTGCCGTTCCTCACCCGCGCGCAACACGCCGACGCCTAGCGTATCGGCAATCCGGTCCGCCAACTCCGGCCCGTGATCGCGGCCGATCATGGCGAGCATGAAGTCGACCGTCGCCTGACCGCCCGCGCAAGTTGCGCGATCACGGTCGATTTCGAAGATCTGTTGGGTGACGATCGAGCGCTCGAACTGCTCGGAGAACTGCTGATAGGTTTCCCAGTTGACGCTCACACGATAGCCGGACAATTGCCCCGCCATGGCGAGCCACCAGACGCCGTGATGAATGCCGGTGACGAGCGGCGTGCGCTGCCCGACACGCGACAGACTCGCGAGAAAGAGGCGATAGTCGGCGAATTGCTGGAACCGTTCGCTGACGATGATCAGCCAGTCGCAGGAAATCGCATCGCCGAAGGCGGCGTCGGCCGGCCATTGCGCGCCGCCCGACAAGGGCACCGCGCGGCCGTCCCACGAACACACCTGCACGCGGTACAGCGCCCGGCCGTCGATTTCGTTGGCGAGATTGAGCGCGTCGACAATCGGCCCGACGCCCGACATCGACACCGGCGGCAAGGCGACGATTGCGACCTGCGTGGTGCGAGCCGGGTTGGACGTGCGAGCCATCACTTATCAGTTAAACGCAAAACGCGCGAGCCGCGCGTTACTTCAGGCTGCCGGACAGGAACTGCTTGAGCCGTTCGCTGCGCGGCGTGGTCAGCACTTCAGCGGGCAAGCCCTCTTCTTCGGTGCGGCCCTGATGCAGGAACATCACATGGTTCGACACGTTGCGCGCGAAACCCATTTCGTGCGTGACGACGATCATCGTGCGGCCTTCTTCGGCGAGCTTCTGCATCACCTTCAGCACTTCGCCAACCAGTTCGGGATCGAGCGCGGAGGTGGGCTCGTCGAACAGCATCACGTCAGGGTCCATCGCCAGCGCACGCGCGATTGCCACGCGCTGCTGCTGACCGCCTGACAGATGCGACGGATACTGTTTTTCCAGACGCGGCGCGAGACCCACCTTCTCAAGATATTCGCGCGCCCGTTCTTCGGCTTCGCGACGCGACAAGCCGAGCACATGAATCGGTGCTTCCACGATGTTCTCGATCACGTTCATGTGCGCCCACAAGTTGAAGTGCTGAAACACCATCGCAAGTTTCGTGCGGATGCGTTGCAGTTGCTTGTGATCGGCCACTTCCAGATTTCCGGCGCGGTCGGTTTTGGTCTTGACCATTTCGCCGTCGACGACGATCTGCCCCGCGTTCGGCCGCTCCAGAAAATTGATGCAGCGCAGGAAGGTGCTCTTGCCCGATCCGCTCGCGCCGATGATGCTGATCACGTCACCCTTGTTCGCGTTCAGCGATACGCCCTTGAGCACTTCGTTGTCGCCGTAGCGCTTGTGGATGTCCTGAACGGCGAGCTTGCAAGCTTCGGTTTGAGTCGTGTGGAGCAAGATGCTCTCCCTTTGAAAATACGGATCAATCTACGTGACGGCGCGGGCCAGCCGCGCCGCTGCATCGAAACAGGCCTGCTCAGTGCGTGCGCACCGCCAGGTAACCCAGCCAGTGACGCTCGGCTCGGCGGAACAAGGCCACCAGCGCGAACGACACCACGAGGTAAATCAGCGCCGCGAGGCCGAACGCATCGAACGACTGATACGTGGCGGAATTCGCATCGCGCGCCACCTTCAGGATGTCCGGCACCGTGGCCGTGAACGCGACCGTGGTAGCGTGCAGCATCAGGATCACTTCGTTACTGTACAACGGGAGCGCCCGGCGCAGCGCGGACGGTATCACAATGCGGCGGTACATCGTGAACCAGCTCATGCCATAAGCACGGGCCGCTTCCACTTCGCCGTGCGAAGTCGAACGGATCGCGCCGGCGAAGATCTCGGTGGTGTACGCGCAGGTGTTCAGTGCGAAGGCGAGAATCGCGCAGTGAAAACCGCTGCGGAAAAACGCGTCGAGCAACTCATGCGAGCGCACGAATTCGAGGCTGTACATGCCGGTGTAGATCAGCAGCAGTTGCACGTACAACGGCGTGCCGCGAAACACGTAGGTGTAAAGACGCACGGGCGTCGACAGCCAGCGCTTCTTCGACACACGCGCCACCGCGAGCGGAATCGCCATGAAAAAGCCGATTCCGATCGACGCCACCAGCAGCCACAGCGTGACCGCCAGACCGGACATACGCTGACCGTCCCAGTACAGGAACGCGCGCCAGAATTGATTGAGAATGTCGATCATGATCTTAGAGCTCCGCGTGGCGCACGCCGATCGAATAGCGCTTTTCCAGCCAGATCAGCACGAGGTTCGACGCGGTGGTGATCGCCAGATAGATCAGCGCGGCGACCAGAATGAAGAAGAACATGTTGAAGGTGCTCTTGCCGGCGTCCTGGGCGGCTTTGACGACATCGGCGAGACCGATGATCGACACCAGCGCCGTGGCCTTGACCAGCACCTGCCAGTTGTTGCCAATGCCCGGCAGCGCGAAGCGCATCATCTGCGGAAACAGGATGCGCCTGAACACCCGCGCGCCGCTCATACCGTACGCACTGCCCGCTTCGAGCTGGCCGCGCGGCACGGCGAGAAACGCGCCGCGGAAGGTTTCGGTGAAGTACGCGCCGTAGATGAAGCCGAGCGTCAGCACGCCGGCCACGAACGGATCGATATCGAACTGCGGCAGATTGAGCGCGTCGGTGAGATTGTTGACCGCGATCTGGATGCTGTAGAACAGCAGCAGCATCAGGACGAGGTCGGGTACCGAGCGGATCAGCGTCGTATAGCCAGTTGCGATTGCCCTGAGCGGGCGGTTGAACGAGAGTTTCGCCGCCGCGCCCGCGAGGCCGAGCAGCACGGAGGCTGCCAGCGACAGGACGGACAGCTCGATCGTCTGGATCGTGCCGGCCAGCAACACCGGGCCAAAGCCGTAAAGGAACACGCGTGTCTCCATCCAGGTTTCATTAAGGATGTTATGGATGGGGTCGGGTTATGCCTGCCCGACTCATCCGGCATGGCGCGGAGTCTCGC
>NZ_WOEZ01000275.1 GCF_013177735.1 Paraburkholderia elongata
ATTTCCTGTCGTTATGGCGGCCGAGTGCAGCTCGGGAGTTCAAACTTAAGTGAACAAAGTTCAAAGTTAAGTGAATCTCGACATCGACAATCAATTGTCGAGATTCATTTAACTTTGAACTGGTCATGCCGCTTGGATGAGGCTTTCGGGGCGTCCTGCTCAGCCAACTCTGAACCTGCGGTTCACTTAAGTCTGAACTATCTGGAGTTTGGTTCGTTTAACTTTGAACTTTCTGGAGCGTATCCAAAACTATAACGGCCAACGGCCGATATCGGCGCATCAGTCCTGAGTGGCAACATCGGTAGCGTCGGCCTGTACCAGTGCGCGCACGAGCAGGTACACGGCTGGCAAGTTGTCGTCGTCACGTCGCCAGTCGACGGGTTCGTCGAGTTCCATCCCGGATAAACGACTGTCCTCAAACCGGACAAACGTCGAGCGTACTGTCTCGTTGTGCCGCGCCCGGAAGCCGCGATTCTCAAAGACCTGTTCGTCGATTGTCAGCAGCGTGCGCCAGGTCGGCAATCGCGCGCCATTTGAGTAACGGTGACGACCATTGTCGAGGTAACGACCTGCGACCGTGGCAATGATCTGCTGGAGATCGAGCGACGCGCTGCGGAGTGCGCGTTCGAGGGCGACAGGATTGATATCGTGGGCATCCATATCAAGAGCAGAGTCGTTATCCATACTTTTATCTTCCGGAAGATTCGCGGCAACTCGCAACATCAAGGTTGATGCTTCGACAACGCCTGGTTTCGGTGTGCCAACAACTGTCGGATCTGGGCAAGATAGTTGTCGCCGACAGTGCAGTCGTCAGCAGGTCGGCTATGTTGATGAGGCGTTGGTGGACGTACGCCGAGATAGCGACACACTGCGGACAGGTACGGTTTGCCGTTGCCTCCTAGATGTCGCGCAGCAGCGGCCACGCGCACGTCTCCGACATGTTTGCGCAACCATGCAAGCGTTTCGCGGTCACCGTCGTTCAAGATGCGGATGAGCTGGTTCATGACCGGACCTGTATATAAAGACAGTACTGTAAATTTATACAGTATCTCACCAAGATGCAAGTCAATTCGCAGGATGTTGGACTCGGCGGAAAGGGAATGCGCAGTTGGTCGTAGAGCACGCAGAGGCTGCTGACGCACTTCTGCCCGATCACAAGACGCGAGATGAGCGTCTATCACAGGTCCGGGCCGCATAACGTCAGGAGCGCTACTATTGGCGGTGGTATGGCATCAGCAACTGTAAGATTGAAGGGACAGTTACGATTCCTCTGGGAGTGCGCAACCAACTCGGACCGTCGGCGACCGAATCGACTTCGTCCCGAACGATGAAACCGGGCGTTATGTGAGCACTCCTGCCAACCGGCGCATCAAAGCGCTCAAAGGCATCATCGCGGAGCCAGCGAGGCCGATCTCCGTCGAGGATATGAATGCGGCGAACGACGAACGCGGGTCGGCGTTGCGATGACCAGGTTCCGCGCGACTGTGGCAGGCCACTTCGCACGTGTTGCTACCTTGGCTGCGGCACCTGCCACAATCGCAGCGATCACCTCCGGTTGAGCTTTGCAGCTATCGCTTAAACGCTAACAACTGCTCGGCCAACAGAAGCACGGCAATCACAATCATAGCGGCTCCCGAAACTTGGCTGACCAAGCGCGCAACCTTCGGACGCGTACGAAGCACGATCTTTGACCCGACACCGACAAGGGTATAGACCACGGCGCAATTGACAATGTGCACTATGCCCATTGCCCCTATCTGTTCGGAAATCGGCCACGCATCATTGCGGCTGGTGAATTGAGGAAGCAGCGCCAGAAAGAGCAAAAGCGCCTTTGGATTCAGACCGCTGGTGGCGAATCCGCGAATGGACCACTTTAGGCTGGTGTTCGTGACCCGTTCGTCAGCGACAGTCGGTACGGAAGGGCGAGCGAGAATATTGCCCCCAAGCCATAGTAGATAGCCCGCTCCGACAATAGTCAGAACGGTGAGTATTGCCGGAACACTCGCGACGAGAGCCCCGATGCCCGCCGCTACCACAAGGGTGATAGCCAGATACCCGAACAGCATTCCCGTGATAGCCGGCGCAATTGCCCTGTCACGTAAGCCTGCCGCAATCGCATACGCCCAGTCTGCACCCGGAACCATCACCAACGACAACGAAACGAGCCAAAAGGCCGTCAACAAACTGATTTCCACCGCGCCATCCCTATCAATAAACACACCTGTCCGAAGTGGGAAAATGTTACGGCGTCGGCAATCGAAAGTGCTCCCTGTTTCTTGTCATCGAGCCAAGGTTTGAGCTAATATTTTGCGAATGGACGCCATTGATCGCAAGATTCTTGCTGAATTGCAGCAAGACGGAAGACTCACCGTCACGGAATTGAGTGAGCGCATAGGTTTGAGCCTATCTCCCTGCCAGAGGCGTCTTCGAGCCTTGGAGGCGGCGACGGTCATTAGTGGCTATCGGGCCACCATTGATCCGGCATCGGTCGGATTAAACTTCTCAGCGATTGTGTTTGCGACGTTGCGGGAAGTTACGAGCCAGCATGTTTCGTCATTCGAAAGCGCCTTGCTGGACATCCCGGAGATCACTCGAGCTGAACGTCTTTTCGGTGATCCAGACTACATGCTGCACGTCGTCACACAGGATCTCAAGGCATTCCAGACGCTGTATGACCGCCGTCTCCTAGTTCTGCCTTACGTCTTGCGGCTGTCGTCAACCCTCGTGATGAAGAGCATTTGCCAGGATCGGCCACTTCCGTTGTGATGATTGTTGACGATTTGGCCTTGCAAATCCAACGGCTCGTCTTGGTCGGCTACTGCCTGACGCGGAACAAGCCACAAGCGGACATCCATTAGCCGGCCGGAGTCAAGGGCAAAAAAAGTACGTCGCAAACAATTGCGTCAATTCAGAGTGACAACAGCGCGCCACCTTTATTCATGCAGACACTAACCGCGCCCGTTTTCTCACTCGTTGGTCGCGAACCGAATCGCACCAGACACCCGTTGGGATCAAGCCTGTCGCAATGCTTCGCGACTGCCCTGGCGGCAGTTGCCGCCCCAGAGAAACTTTGGTGCCAGGCCGTGTCCAAGGGGTGTTTGCATTCCCCGTGGCTATCGCCATGACGACGACGCCTGTCCTTTGATGGCTCACGGCCTGGGCGATTCAGCGTTCTGCATCCGTTCAGATGGCGCAAGGGCGGCGTCCAAATCATTCGGGTGGTTTCACACCAGTCCGCTTTCCTGGCTCATCGCCCCTGGCCAAACCGTTACCCGAAACACAGGTGCACATCGAAGGGCTTCTGGTCTCGCAGCATGTGGTAGCACGCCCGCGCGAGCTTGTGTGCCAGAGCCTTGATCGCCAGGACGCGGTTCGTCCTGCTTTTCTTGCGATCGTAAAAGCTTCTGGCCTGCGGGCAATAACGCATCGCAAAGTTGGCCGCCTCCACAAACGCCCACGCGAGATACTTGTTGCCGTTCCTGGTATTGCCTTCACCCTTCTTCCTGCCGTTACTCTCCCTCAGGCTGTCAACACAGCGACAGTAGGAACTGAAGTTGCCGACCTGGGCAAAGCGGCTGATTGATCCGGTCTCGAGCATGATCGTGGTCGCGAGCGTGTCACCGATGCCCGGCACCGTCCTGAGCAGGTGGTACTCGGCACGCAGGCTCACGCGTTCCCTCAGTCGCTTCTCCAGCGCCTCAATCTGCTGCCCCAGCGCCTGGCTGACCGCGCGGTTGGCCTCCACGGCCAGCGCGACATCGGGCGCAAATGCAAATTCATCGATCTGGCCGGCTGTCAGCCGTTTGACTGCCTCGCCATTTATTCTGCTCCCCGTCTGCCGCATCAGGATGCCCTCGATCGAAAGGATCTGCGCTGTGCGATAACGCACCAGTTGCATGCGCTTGCGTGCCAGGTCGCGTGCGCCGCGTTCCTCGCGTGGATAGACATAACCCTCGGGCAGCAACCCGAGCCTCAGCAGCTTCGCCAGATAGGCCGCATCGGCGAAATCGCCACTGTGCTTGAGTCCGTCGTATTTCCTGATGGCAGCGGGATGCGCCAGGTGTACCCGGTAGCCTGTGTCCATCAGTCCATCCACCAGCCAGTACCAGTTGTACGTGCTCTCGACGACCACACCCGCCAGTTCGTGCTGGTACGGCTCAAGTGCCGCCGCGATCCGCGCGAGCTCGTTTGGCAGGCGTTTCTGGTACACGATCCGGTCGTTCTCGTCGCTGACGATCACCACGCAATTGTTCGAATGCAGGTCTATGCCACAATAGTTCATGTCGGTCTCCGCAGGGTTAAAGTGCGTTTCGCAAACTGACTTTAATCCTCGTCGCATAACCGCGGCGAGGAGGCCGGCTACATGATCATCATTCATCGGCAATACTAAGCAGCAACGAACGTCCGAAAAGGCCGAGTACCAAACGGAAGGCACGGCCACTCGCCGCGCGACGCTCGCATAAGTCACGCTGAAAAGCAGTGTTCCGGCGCGGGGAAGAGGTTCTCCTTCACTGCCTTGATATAGGCGCGGATAGCTCCCTCGATACTCGACTCCCCTTCCATGAAGTTGCGTACAAAGCGAGCGGTCTTGCCGGGGAAGACGCCCAACATGTCGTGCATCACAAGCACTTGCCCCGAACAGTCCGGACCAGCCCCGATACCGATTGTCGGGATATCCAGCAACTCCGTCACCTCCCTCCCGACTGAAGTCGGAATGGCCTCAAGAAGGAGAAGAGATGCGCCTGCTGCCTGCAGTGCGATGGCATCAGCTTTCAATTGCTCCACGTCTTCTGCTTTTTTCCCCTGTACCTTAAACCCACCGAGTCGATGCACGGACTGCGGCGTGAGGCCCAGATGAGCGAAAACCGGTACGCCACGCTCAGTGAGAAATTTTACGGTATCGACCAGCCAGGCGCCCCCTTCAAGTTTGACCATCTGCGCACCTGCTTGCATCAGTTTCACAGCATTGTCGAATGCAGATTCCGGAGTTGCATAGGTACCGAATGGCATGTCAGCGACCACAAATGCAGATCGGTTCCCTCGAGTGACCGACGCTGTGTGATAAGCGATGTCCGCTAGAGTGACCGGCAATGTCGTGCTGTGCCCCTGCAGCACGTTGCCGAGTGAGTCGCCCACCAGCACCATATCAACGCCACAGCGGTCCATCAACGATGCGAAGCTGGCGTCGTAACAGGTCAGCATTGCAATCTTTTCGCCTGCATTTTTCATGTTCAATAGCGAAGACACGGTGACCGCTTTGCGGCTTACGGCGCTCTCGCCTTCTTGGAGATATCCAGCCATATTTCCTACTCGTCGTCAAAAAGGGGGCAGCGGTCGCTTGTTTTCCAAGCTTTCAACGGGGAAGAAGCACTCATTTCAAGTTTTGACTGAGTTCAACTCGCAAATGCTTCCGGCGCACGCGCGGAGCGCCATGATAAAGGACCGGGTGCACTCGCCCGATATGGAGCAACACTTTGTGCGCATCTGTGGGATTGGCCAAGGTTTCGGGCTTCCGCAGACGGGCCGGGTGCAGCTGCACCCGGGGTCGCCATGCTGCGCCGGTCGCTCTCAACCTCGATCTACTTCTCTACCTTGCCGTGCATCACCATAATGGTTTGTTGCATCAATGCACACAGCGTTTCATTGCCTCCTTTGACGGCGAATACTTCTGCCTGAGTGACGATAAGCGTACGGCCGGGACGGACAACCCGGCCACGGGCAATCAGGCTGTTGCCATCGGCCGCAGCAACCAGATTCAACTTGTATTCGACGGTCAAGACTGAAGCGCTGGCCGGTACCAAGGTCATAGCGGCGTATCCGCCAGCAGAGTCAGCAATCATGCCCACTACGCCGCCATGTACGAAGCCATGCTGCTGCTCGACACCACTCCAAACTGGTAGGTGAATTTCGGTGTGGCCGTGTTCAACCACGGGCAAAGTCGCCTGGATCAACGTCATCGCATTCTGGCGCATGAAGCTGGCGCGAATGCGTTCGGCGAAGAGGGAGTCGGGTATATGTGCCATAAAGGGGATTGTATTGGTAAATTTCATATCATCGCGCGAGGCGAGCGGATCCGATGCCAATGACGCGACCGACAGCTCTGCGGACGCGTCTGGCGATTGTTTTTGTTTGGCGCACTCGCGTAAGTCACTCTTCTTGCGCCAGCCGTACGAGGATGTCGGCAAGGGCACGAATCTTCGACTGGGCCGCACGTTGAGATGGATATACCAGAAAGTACGACGCACCGTTTCGTACTACCTCGCGAAACGGCGTCATCAGGGAACCCACATTAAGTCTTTCTTGCGCCATGCGTGGATCGCCGATTGCAACCCCATGACCTTCTGCTGCGGCAGTGAGCGTCAATTCAAGTGTATCGAACACAAGCCCCTGTCGAGCGTTGATGTACGTCGCCCCGACACCATCAAGCCAACCACGCCATTCCGCATAGCCAGGTCCAGGATGTAGCAACGTCGCGTCCGTAAGATCAGCGACCGATCTGAGAGACGCAGCTAATGCGGGTGTGCACATTGGCGCGAGCGTCTCGGCAAACAGCGGTACCGCTTCTACGCCCACCCACTGTCCGGTGCCACGCACGACAATGGCGTCGACATCCGGCGCGGTGAAATCCGGCATGTCGTCAGCGGATGTCGAGATGCGCAGTTCAGTCCCGCTCAGCGCATTGTTGATTTCTGCCAGCCGCGGGAGCAACCAGCGAATCGCAAACGTAGACGGTAACCGCAGCGTAATGACCGACTTCGCGCCATGCTGAATTGCAGCATGTTGAACGAGCTGCGTCAGCACGTGGACTGCCACCGTAAGCAGCGTGTCCCCCTCTGCTGTCAATGCCAGCCCGGACGCGTGACGCACGAAGAGTGCACATTGATAGTGCGCTTCCAGTTGCTGGATCTGCCGACTGACCGCTCCCTGCGTGCGGCACAGATGATCTGCGGCCTTACTCACGCTGCCGAGAGACGCCGCAGCGACGAACGCCTGAAATCCGGCTAACGACGGCAGCGGGCGGGTCAGATCTGCCAGCGGGTATGTTCCGGGCGCATACCCCGCTTGCGGATTTTTCGATTGTTCGGTCATCGGCGCGTCGCTATCGTGTTCCAACCAGGGGCGTGCTCGTTTGACCGGGCCGCATCTTTAACGAATTATCGGAGGTTACTGTGGTGTCGTCGCCGGAATTACTTTATACGCAGCAGGTTCGCACCTACCTCAAAGAGTTGGAGCGCGGCGACGTCGCCGCGATCTGCGCACTGTTTGCACCGGATGCGCAGATTTTCTCGCCGTTTCTCGGCTGGATGCAAGCTGCCCCGTTCTTTGCCAAAGTCAGCGAGGCGTCGGGAGAGAGCAAGATTACACCTATCGACATCTGCGTCAGCACAACGGGTGCTAGACGTGCGACGGGTTACTTCATCTACGATTGGGTGCTGAAAGACGGTTCCGCCGTGCGCTTCGAGTGCGTCGATGTGTTCGAGTTCGACGCAAACGGACTCGTCGAGCGCATGAAAATTGTGTACGACACTTATCCGATCCGCAGCACGGTCGGCGATAAGTACGCGTAGTGTGGACCCCACGTGCACAGAGGTGATTGAACAGTGCCGCAGTGCCGCGCTGTTCCGGCTGCACACAGGTCGAGGTCGGCTGCAACTCGTGCTGCAACCGCCATTGCCCCAGGTGCGAGGCCAGCGCCGCATACCGGTGCCACGGTCGCGCTGCACACGTGGGGCTCGGCACTGACGCATCATTCACACTTGCATGGCATCGTCCCCGGCGGGGCCTGTCGCACTATACCCACCGCGCCGCCATCTCCAACCAGCGGCTCCTCGCGCTCGTGCGCGACGCGGCTAACGTACGTTGGGGTGAATCCTGAGTCCACCCCGATTCAATCAGCGATCGAACGCGGGATAACCCCTAAGGCGCACGCCGATGACCGTCTTGCCCATCCTGTCACGGTTTCTTCCTTCACCTTAACAAGATCATTAGCTCGGAGATAACGAATTCCAGTCGGACGTAATTGAACCGATGCCGCTCGCACCATAGACTCGATTCAAGTTTCCAGCGAGAGTGGTATGTCCAATCAAAGTCCGTCCCATTCCGGCTCGGCCACCCGTCTCGCGGAAAAACATCGCCGACTGCCGCCCATCGGTTCGATCACGGATGACGTGGTATTGCCGATCGACTGAATCGTAGGTGTCGTTCGAAACCTGATTTCGCCGGGCGACATGGGAGTTCGCCAGATCACAAAACGCCAGCGAATTCTTGCTACAAGCCTCCCCGGCCTTCTCTAACGCCGCCTCGCCAGTGTCTGCTTCGGGTCACCCGTAGCAGACATATGGAAGTTGAAATTTGTCGCCGAAAAGCGGACACGTGTCGGCAGCTTCGGCCATTATCGCGAACGCCGACCCAGGAAAGCGACAGTAGTGAGCACATGGATACGTTGCATATCTCGTATCCGTAGGCAAGGTTCCGCGCTTGCTCCGGACGCGCACCGCGCGTGCGGTCATCCAGTGAGTAACGAGAATATATATATAGGAGATATAAGATGCACAGGTCAGCATGGGTAAAGGCTTCGGTCGTATGCGCGGTGTTTGCGCTGGCCGGTTGTGGCGGCAATGATAACGTGGGAACGGGACCACATTTTGTCGCCGACATTGCGGTACCGAACGTGAAAGCAGGGAGCAATTTTTCGTTCGACATCGGCACCACGAACGGCAACCGCTACTATTTCACCGATCGCAATAACGCCGCTGTGGACGTGATAGACATTCCGACCAGGACCTTTGTCAAGGCGATCCAGGGCAGCGGGAATCTCGCATTCGCAGGTCTTGGGTCGGGCCCGAATTCGACGTCCGGGCCCGATGGCGCAACGCCGGTCGGTAGCCTCATCTATACCGGTGACGTCAACTCCGTGAAAATCGTCGATCCTGCTGCGGGCGCCGTGCTAACCAACATCCCTGTCAGCGCCACCGGCGTGCGGGCGGACGAGGGTTGTCTCGACTCGACGCACGGCATCTTCATGATCTCCAGTCCCGAAGAGCCGACGCCATTCGCGACTTTCATCAGCACCACTACGCAAAGTGTGATCGCGAAAGTCACCTTCACGGACGCGGCCGGTCACCCCACCGCGGGGCTGGAGGCGTGCGTGTACGACGCGGCGAGCGACAACTTCTATGTCAATGTCGATGGAAGCACTGCAAATCCGCATGGCGAACTGGTCAAGCTGCCCGGCGCAACGATTCGCGCGATACCGTCTGGGACGACGCAGAATTACACGGCTCTTTCGGGTGTAGCGATGTACCCGGAAGGCAATTGCGATCCGACCGGTCTTGCGCTGGGGCCGGGAACCGACATCGCCGTTGGGTGCCGCGAGGCGACTACAGGCTCGCCACTGTTGATGCAAATCTTCAACCGGGCAAGCGGCGCGCTCGTAGCTTCACTTACCGCGGGCGGCGGCGATCAACTCGAATACGACGCCGCGACGAACCGATACTACAACGCGACAAGCCGGTGGACTGCATCGGGCAACGCTTCGACGAACGGAACGTGCACCGCGGCCTCGCCGTGCAAACCGATGCTCACGATCGTCGACGCTGGCTCGCGCAGCGTTGCGGCGCGGCTGAACACCGGCAACAATGCGCATTCGGTCGCGATTGATCCCGCAACTGGGCTCGTCTTTGTTCCCTACTCTTCTGCCACCGCGCCGGCTGGTTGTCCGGACTGCGCATCGAACGGGTTTGTCAACGGAGGGGTATCTGTGTTTGCCGCCCGATAGCAGCACGGCGAGCGGGCGATCGATATAGCCGGGGCTGGAGCGCTATCAAGCGTCCAGATCCCGGCCACCTGAGGTCACCCGGAACGCAGTGTGCGTCGGCGGCTCAAGCCAGGCTGCAGCGGCTGGAGTCGGGGCACTTTGAGAGTGGCGTCGCTCGAAAATGCGGGCCGTGGTTCTGCATGAGCGTCGACGACGCGCGACCGGAATGGACCACTGTGCCTCACGGTTAACGAGCTTTTCGTGAGGCGGATTTATCCAACTAATCGGGATGGCGCGCCAAGGCAGGTCGTCCAAAAGTCAACGACAACCATATTTGCGAAAGTCGGAATACATGAAGCGGACGGCGTGGGCTTTTCAATTGAGGTAAATATCTGCTCCCCAGGTTAATTGATCTGCGGAGGCGCGCAGGTTACGGTGCGAAAGCGAAGAACAAGGACGCGAGCCGTATCGAAGAGCGTGGCATGACATACGGCGAAGATTGTCCGAGGAAACACCCACATGAAGCCATTCGGAGGAGAGAACTTGCCCGACATCGAATCAATGACGCGAGAGAGCCGCGTTTTCAGCGTACCCGATGCGTTTTCAAAAGGGGCGACAATCTCGAGTATGGAACATTACGACGCGCTCTGCGCTGAAGCCGAAGAGGATTATGAAGGATTCTGGGCCCGCCTTGCCCGTACCAATCTCTTGTGGTCGAAGCCGTTCACCGAAGTCCTTGATGAAAGCAACGCACCGTTATATCGATGGTTTGGGGACGGCCAGCTCAATGCGTCATACAACTGTCTGGATCGAAACCTCCACGACGGGAACGGCGACAAGTTGGCCATCCTGTTCGAGGCCGATGACGGGACTCTGACGAGCGTCACGTACCGTGAGTTGCATGCCAGAGTCTGCCGCTTCGCGAACGCGCTCAAGGACCTTGGCGTCGCCAGGGGCGATCGTGTCGTCATCTATCTGCCGATGTCGATCGAAGGTGTAGTGGCGATGCAGGCTTGCGCGCGTATCGGAGCGACGCATTCGGTGGTATTCGGTGGCTTTTCCGCGAAGGCGTTGCAGGAGCGCGTCGCGGATCTCGGTGCAGTAGCGTTTGTCACGGCAGATGAACAGATGCGGGCGGGGAAAGCACTCCCGCTTAAGGCGATTGCGGATGAGGCGATCGAACTGGGAGGTTGCGAATCCGTGCGCCACATGATTGTTTACCGGCGAACGGGTGGCAGGATCAAGTGGACAGAAAATCGTGATCGCTGGATGCACGAAATTGCGGCGGACCAGTCCGATATCTGCGACGCCGAACTGGTAGACGCCGAACACCCTCTCTTTGTGCTGTACACCTCCGGGTCCACAGGGAGACCGAAGGGTGTGCAGCACAGCACGGCCGGCTACCTTCTGTGGGCTATGCTCACGATGAAATGGACGTTCGACATCAAGGTCGACGACGTGTTCTGGTGTACCGCAGATATCGGCTGGATCACAGGGCATACCTATATCGCGTACGGGCCACTCGCAGCGGGCGCGACGCAAGTGATCTTCGAAGGCGTGCCAACTTACCCGGACGCGGGTCGCTTCTGGGAAATGATCGCGCGCCACAAGGTAAGCGTTTTCTATACCGCGCCCACAGCTGTCCGGTCACTGATCAAGGCGGTGGAAGCGAATGCTGAAGTCCATCCAGCTGGCTACGACCTCTCGAGCTTGAGACTACTGGGTACCGTCGGCGAACCGATCAGCCCTGATACGTGGATGTGGTACTACCATCACGTCGGTGGGGACCGCTGCCCGATTGTCGATACATTCTGGCAGACCGAAACCGGGGGACACATGATTACGCCTTTGCCGGGCGCCACCCCGCTTGTTCCAGGCTCGTGCACGCTTCCGTTGCCGGGCATCATGGCGTCGGTCGTCGATGAAACCGGGCAGGCGTTGCCCAACGGCAGCGGCGGCCTCCTCGCCATCAAGCGCCCATGGCCATCGATGATCCGAACGATCTGGGCTGATGCCGAACGGTTCAGGCAGAGTTATTTCCCGGCGGAACTCGGAGGGGACGTCTATCTCGCCGGGGATGGGGCGATCCGCGACAAGGACAGCGGATATTTCACCATCACAGGACGCATCGACGACGTGCTCAACGTCTCCGGTCACCGGATGGGTACGATGGAAATCGAGTCCGCACTGGTCGCTCACCCTATGGTCGCGGAGGCGGCCGTGGTGGGGCGCTCTGACGAAGTGACCGGGGAAGCCATCTGCGCCTTCGTGGTACTCAAGCTTGAGTGCCCGTCCGGCGCGGAAGCCCGGCAGCTCGCCACGGAATTGCGTAAGTGGGTTGGCACGGAGATCGGACCGATTGCCAAACCGAAGGACATCCGGTTCGGCGACAACTTGCCTAAGACGCGCTCGGGAAAGATCATGAGGCGATTACTGCGGTCCCTGGCAAAAGGCGAAAAGATCACGCAGGATGTATCGACCCTCGAGAATCCGTCCATTCTGGATCAACTGGGCGAGGCGTTCTAGTGAATGCGGGATTAACGCTATATGTCAGAAGCGGAGGCGAGCCGATAATCGTCGAATCAGATCATTTAACAGTTCAAGATGCGCGACCGAATCGACGACGAAATCACCTTTCGCAAGCTGGAAGTGCTGCTCGCATTCATGGACACCGGCAATCTGTCGAAGGCAGCGGAGGCTCTGAATGTGAGCACGGTCAGCGTGCACCGGGCGCTGCATTCGCTCGAACAAGGTGTGCGGTGTGCGCTGTTCCGGCACGAGGGCCGCAACCTGAAGTCGACGGAAGCCGCGCAGATGCTTGCCGATGTAGCACAGGAGGTGATCACGCTGATGTCCGATGGCATTCGCGCCACGCGTGAGGCCGCGGGTTACTCGTCGCATCGTCTGAAGATTGGCTCCCTGTACTCGCTGACCATCAAGACCGTGCCCGGCATCGTCATCGATATCAAGGTGCGGCGGCCGATGCTTCAGGTCGAGCTCGTGCTTGGGCCGAATGCCGAACTGTTGGAGAAGTTGAAGCTGGGCGTCATTGATGCCGCCCTGATGGCGGTGCCCGACGCCGAGCCTGAAGTTGAATCCATTCCGTTGTTCGAAGACGACATCTTTTTCGCAGCGCCGGCCGGATCGCCCTACGCTAATCAGCAAGCCGTCGATTTGAGGGAATGTCGCGACGAACCATTCGTTTCGCTAGGCGAGGGCTTCGCGACGTATCATGGCTTTCTGGAGGCGTTTCGCGTCGCGGACTTTACGCCAAACGTCACCATGAGAGTCGGCGATATATTTTCGCTGATGAACCTTGTGAGCGGCGGGGTAGGTTATACGCTTTTGCCAGGGCGTGTGCGCGGTGTATTCGGCGACAAGGTGCAATTCATTCCGCTGCAGCCGCGCTACCTGATGCGCCAGACCATTGGCGTGAGCTTCCTGCGTGCACGCGAACGGGATCCGAACCTGCTCGCGCTCATGGCGGTCTGCCGCCTTCGCACGAGAAGCGTCGACTGACCATCGCTCATCAGGCTGCCATTACCGGCGCGCCTGTTCCCGATCAATGAGCATGCCAAGGTCCGGAAGTGAGGTCGCACTGCATACCGCGATTCCCTCCGTGAAAATCGCGCTGCTCAGCCGGGTCAGCATGCTGGATGGCGGCATCTCGATCGCGAGGCGCGCGCCTCGTTCCCACGCGAGCCTCACTGTATCGTCCCAGCGCACCTGCCGCGCCATGTTGCCGGCAAGATCGGCCGCGATGCGCGGGCCGTCGAAAAGTGGGCGTGCAATGCTGCTGCTCAGATACACGAGGCGAGGCGCGCGCACGGAGACCTGGCCGAAGGCATCGGCGAGCGCAGTTGCGGACGCGTCGAGCAAGGCGCAATGCGAAGGGACCGCCACGTCGAGACGCTCATAGCGTTGCGCCCCGTGCTCACCCGCAAGTGTTGCAAGGCGTTGCATGGCGGCATCGCTGCCTGCGACCACCATCTGCGTCTGGGCGTTGATGTTTGCCAGAAAGACCGGCATGGCTGGGCTGTTCACTTCCGCGATCAATCGTTCGAGCGCACGCTGCGTCATGCCGACGATCGCGGTCATGCCGTAGCCGTGAGGGAAGGCTCGTTCCATCAACTGGCCGCGCAATGCGACGAGCCTGACGGCGTCGGCGTAGCGCAGAGCGCCCGCGATCACGGCGGCTGGATAGGCACCGATCGAAAGGCCCGTGACCATGTCGGGTTGATGGCCGCAGGCGCTGATGACGCGCGCCTGGGCGACGCCCGCGATCAGCAGGCAAAGCTGGACCGCGACGGTGGAGCGCAGCGAGTTCGCGTCGTCAAGCGACAGGGCGTCGTAGCCCAGCGCGTCGCTGGCTTCTTCCAGTGCGCGAGCAACCTCGGCGTGATCCGGCAATGCGTGGAGCATGCCGCTGCGCTGCGCGCCCTGGCCAGGGAACGTGAATAGCACGCTCACGATGCGCCGGCGGCCCAAGGGTCCGCTACCAGCAGGAGATCGTGCAGCTGGAGCAGGCCGTCGATGGTTTCGGGGATAGACAAGTGATTCTCCTTCACGCAGCACATACAGGACACCGTGTTTCAGGTGCCCATCAGCGCTTTGGTCGCGAAGAACAGTACCGACGGTCCGAGCAGGCAGCCGACGCCCGTGTGAAACGTTGCGATGAGCGCGCCGTAGGGGACGAGGCGCCGGTCGGTCGCGGCGAGCCCTGCGCTCACGCCGCTGACGGTGCCCGCCAGTCCGCCAAAAATCATCGCGGAGCGCGGCGTCTTCAGTCCCATGAAGCCGGCTGCGAGCGGCGTGCCGATCATCACGATGATCGCCTTGATCAGCCCTGCGGCAATGCTGAGCGCCATCACGTCGGAACTGGCGCCGATCGCGGCTCCCGTCACCGGCCCCACGATGTAGGTGACCGCTCCCGCACCGATGGTGGTCATGCTGACCGCGTCGGTGTAGCCGAATGCGTGAGCGATGCTCGCACCGACGATGAATGGCAACACGGTTCCGAGCAGCAGCGACACTACGCCGATGAGCCCGGCCTTGCGCGCCTCCGTGGCCTGCACCTCGAACGCTGTCGCGACGATGGCGAAGTCCCGCAGCATCGCTCCGCCCATCAGGCCGACGCCGGTGAAGAGCGGCAGGTCGGCGAGACCTTTTTGTCCGCCGGTGAAGGCGCCGCCCAACCAGGCCAGCGCGAGGCCGATCACGATAGCGATGGCCGAGCCGTGCACGCGCCCGAACGTCAGCTTGCGCGAAATCAGCGACGACACCCACATGATGAGGCCGACCAGCGCAAACGAGGTAAGAAGGCCGTTCTGGATCAATACTTTATCGAGCATATGGAACATGACGCACTCCTTCTTCAGATTTCTTCAAGTTGCGGAGCGTTCACGAACGACGTGCTGTCGTGACCGGTGCGGGAAAGAATGGCGATGCAGCATGCGCAGAGGGCTGCGGCGCCCAATGCCGAAAGGAGCGCGACCGGACCTCCCTTGAGTGCGGCAACGACGTTCTGGTTGGCGGCCATGGCGACCACCACGGGGATATACATCGCGCCCCAGAAGCCCACACCTGCTTCAGTTTCCTTCGGCAGCAGCCCCTTCTTGTGCAGATAGAGACGTAGAAAAATCAGCAGCAGCATGGCGATACCCACGCCGCCGACATTCGTCTTCACGCCGATCGCGACCCCGAGCAGGTCGCCGAGAAAGAGTCCCGCCAGATGGCAGAACGCGAGCAGTGCAGTTCCATAGATGATCATGTTGCGTCTCCTGTAGTAGCTTTATCGGCTCGAAGTCGGCCGGATTTTTTTGGCGCCCTGGGGGCGCATCAAAACGGGTATCGTTGCGTGTTCAGCGCCATTGTTCGCGCAGCTTCTGACGCACCTTCACTGAGGCCGCGCGGTGTACGCTGCCGAGCCGACTGCCCAGGCCGCGCGACGAGTCGGCGCGGATGTCGTCGAGTGTGGCTTGCAGAGTCTGTTCTACGATGGATTGATCGGCGCCCGTCGGTGCATCGGCGTTGCTGACACTGAGCAGTTTCCACAGTAATCCGAGCGAGGCGTAGCTGTCGATGTCATAGGCCATCGGCGGCACGCGGGCAGTGAATGCTTCGAGATCGGCAACCGAGCGCAGCGTGACCCTGGCGGCGGATTCCTTGCCCATCGCGTGAACCATGACCTGCGGATCCGCAAGCGCTACCAGGCGGTTCGCCTGATAGCCATGCGCGAGAAACGCGCCCGACATCGCACGCCCCACGATCAGACCGATCACCGGATGGCCGGCGAGGCGCGCGCCCGCGTAGGCATCGGCGGCGCCCGCCAGGGCCTGATGGATGCCATAGGCTTCCTCTCGTCGGCCATACGCCTGGCTCGCGACGTCAATGACCGCGACAATGGCGCGCTTTTCGTCCTGTTTCGCATCGGCATCGACAACTTCGCGCACCGCCCGAGCGATCTCCCATGCCTCGACGAGACCGATCTCGCCGCTGCGTGCACGCGGAAAGGGATTATCGGGGTCCGGCACCACGGCAATGAAGCGCGCCGGATGGTCGCCCAGCCGTGCGTCGGCGACACGCACCGAAGGCCGGTAGTCCGGCTGCAACGGCGTGCTGTAAGTAAGCGCATCTAGCCAGACGGCGCCGCGCTTCGAAAACTCGCCTGTGCTCATGACTGGAACCCCTTGCCGTAGATGGCGACAACATTTTCCGGGCTGCTCTGCTCGCTCGGATCGATTTCGGAAAGCCGTTGCAGAAAGCCCGCGACACGTTCGCTGCGGCACGCTTCGGGACGCCCCGCGCGGAAGCGTTCGATCACAGCGGTCCGGATTGCATCGGCGTCGTCGCCGACGTACACATCGACCAGACCCGTGCGATATCGTTGTTCGCCACCCGTGAAGCTCCAGATCATCGGACGGTCGCGTGAGTCGAATTCCGCGATCCCCGCTTCCTGCTCGATGACGGCCGGTCCGTTAAGACCGAGGCGTGCTTCGCGGGTCGCGATCAGATAGCTGCACAGGCCGGCTGCGATCGACATGCCGCCATAGCAGCCGATCGGGCCCGCCGTGATCCCGACTACCGGCTGGTAGCGCCGCAAGTCGACGATGGCCGCGTGGATCTCCGCGATCGCCGCGAGCCCGAGGTTCGCCTCCTGCAACCGGACGCCGCCGGTTTCGAAGAGAATGACGGCGCGCGTCGGGATGCCGTTGCGGTTATCTTCGGCAGCGAGTTCGAGGCTGCCGGCGATCTTCGCCGCCGACACTTCGCCCATGCTGCCGCCCTGGAAACCGCCATCGATGCCGAGCACGACGGCGGGCAGTCCGTCGATGGTTCCCCTGGCGACTACGGTGCCGTCGTCCGCCTGGGTCACGATGCCCTGGCGCGCAAGCCATGGTGAGCTCACGCGCTCGAACGAATCAAGCAATTCGCTGAAGGTACCTTCGTCCAGCAGCTTCTTCGCGCGGCTGCGCGCATTGAGTTCAATGAAGCTTTCACGCGCGAGCAGTTCCTGTGCATCCATGTTCTTCACGCTCCACCGGTTTGAGACAGTGCTTCGAACACCTGCCCGACACGCATGCGCACGACGCCCGGCGTCGCGCCGAAATCGTTTATTTCGAGCTTTGCGGCAGGCAACGAGCCGTCACTGAAGATGCGCTCGAGCACGGCTTCCCAGACGCGGCTCATGCCATCCACCGACGTGGTGATGTTCACGACTGTGCGGTTCCCGTCGTTCGTTTCGAGCAGTACTTCGAGGTCCCCGGACGCGACGACGCCTGCAAGTGCGCGGCCTCGGGCGGGGGAGCCCGCCGGAAAATTAAGGACGATGGTTTCCATTTGCTTTCCTATGCCTTCGTCGTGTGAGGGGCTTCGTTTTGAAGCCTGTCGAGAAAGAGTGCGGCGGCGAGCAGATCGGCCGCACCGCCAGGTGACACATTAAGGTCGACGAGCCGCCGGTCCAGTGCCTTCAGGTGACGCCGGCCCGCAAGCATGGCGGCTCCGCCGTGTTCCAGTACGCGTCGTGCTCCGCCTTGTGTCTCGGCGAGGGCGCTGCGGCCGCCTCGTGCGAGCACACAGGTGTCGTCGAGACTCGCCATAACGGCGAGCAGCGCATTCAGCCGGGCTGCCGTTTCACTGTCGCCTCGAAGGCGCGAACTCGCGAGTTCCGGCAGGGCAATCTCAACCACGTGCGGAAAGCCTGCCTGCGCCTGACCACGTGCGCCGCCGACGTCATAGTCGAGACACGCCTGCTCGCCCTTGTGACCGGTCAGCGTGGGCGCGTGGCGGTCGGGCAGACGCGCGATCGATCCGGCACGCGAGGTAATGCCATGCGGCGTGAGATCCGTCGGCTCGCGCGCTGCAGCAGTCACAAGCAGGCCGAGCGCCCAGATCGCGCCGCGATGGGTGTTGACGCCACCCGTCGCGTGCAGCATCCGGACTTCGCCGTTGCGCCCGATCGCACCGATGCGCTCGCGAAGCGCCAGCAGCGGCCGGGTTTCGATGGCCGCGTGTGCCAGTTCCACAAAGGTCGGCTCCAACGCATGGGCCGACGCGCACATCAGGTTCCAGTCGAGGTCGTCGTGCGCGCCGCGGCTGCGAATATCGACGAGACCGGGCTTCGGCGCGAGCGTGACTTCCTCGATGAGTGCCGCGACCACGTGCCCACCTAGACGTTCGGCGAGCTGCTCCCACTCGGCGGTTTGCAACTGCGGGACCGTTGCGGGAGCCGTTGCAAGACTGTCGCGCATCACCAGCTCCTGAAGCGTGCGGGTGGGGCGTACAGCCCATCGGACCAGTCGACGAGATCCGCCATGCTCTTTGCGGCCAGCAGCGAGCGATTGGCTTCGTTGCGGTGAATGCCGAGGTCCTCGGGCAGCGCGACAAACCCATCGCGGCGCAGCGCCGCAAGACTGTTTGCGTTGCTCGTCAGGCCGACCGGCGTGACACCGGCGACGGCGGCAATCATCTCCTTGCGGTGTTCGATGGAGCGAGCCTTATAGAGGTAGGCGATGCCTTCTTCCGTCAGCACATGGGTGACGTCGTCGCCATAGATCATGACCGGCGCGAGTGGCATGCCGGCTTCGCGGCCTACTTCGACCGCGTCGATTGATTCGACGATGGTCGGCTGCCCGCCCGCCTGGAACGTCTCGACCATCTGGACGACCAGCTTGCGGCCACGTTCGAGCGGGCTGTCGGTTTGCAGCAGATCGAGCCAGGCGGGGGACGCGTGGCGGCGGCCGTGCGGATCGTGTCCCATGTTCGGTGCGCCGCCGAAGCCGGTCAGCCGACCGTGCGTCACCGTCGAAGAGTTGCCGAGACCATCCATCTGCAGGGTTGAGCCGATGAACATGTCGACTGCGTATTGCCCCGCGAGCTGGCACATCGCGCGATTGGAGCGCATCGACCCGTCCCGGCCCGTGAAGAAGATATCCGGGCGTTCCGCGACATAAGCTTCCATGCCCAGTTCGCCGCCAAAGCAGTGCACGCTCTCGACCCAGCCGGTTTCGATTGCTGGAATCAAGGTCGGATGTGGGTTCAAGGTCCAGTGTTTGCAGATCTTGCCCTTGAGGCCGAGCTTTTCGCCGTAGGTCGGAAGGATCAGTTCGATTGCCGCCGTGTTGAAACCGATGCCGTGATTGAGTGACTGCACCTGGTGCCGCTCGTAGATGCCGCGAATCGCCATCATTGCCATCAGCACGTGGATAGGTGTGATCAGACGCGGATCGCGCGTGAAAAGTGGCTCGATGAAAAACGGCTTGTCGGATTGGACGACGTAGTCGATCCACGAACCCGGGATATCCACACGCGGCAGGTCCTTCGGATCGTCGACGATTTCATTGACCTGCGCGATCACGATGCCGTCACGAAACGCGGCGGCTTCGACGAGCGCAGGCGTATCTTCGGTGCTCGGGCCGGTGTAGAGATTGCCTTGCCGGTCGGCCTTGTAGCCGGCCACGAGTACGACGTTGGGCGTCAGATCAACGTAGAGGCGCGCGTACAGTTCGATGTAGGTATGGATCGCGCCGATTTCGAGAATGCCGTCCTGAAGGAACTGCGAGATGCGCAGGCTTTGCGTACCGGCGTAGGCGAAGTCGAGCTTTCTGGCAATGCCGCGCTCGAAAAGATCCAGATGTTCGGCGCGGCTCACGCTCGGGATGATCAGGTGCAGGCCGTTGACGATGCCCGGATCGACCCTGGCGAGCGCGCGCGACAGAAAATCGGCCTGTTTCTGGTTGTTGCCCTCGACGACAACCCGGTCGCCCGGCGCGATCAGGTTTTGAAGGACGTCGACGATGCGCTCGGTGGGCAATACCACGCCGTCCGCGATCGATGCGACGCGCGCGAGGCGGCGATGTTTTTCCGCACGCCGCGTGGCCCAATGGGACGGACTCTGACTGGACATGTGTGCTCTCGCTCTGGACATGAGATGAGTCTATGGAGCGAGGGGTATCGGTTCAATCACGTTCGGGGCGAGTCCGTTATCCCAAGGGTAATGATCTTTCGGGCGGAGCACTAAAACCGCGAAGGGATCGGGTGCGAGGGCTTGAACTCGTCACTTAGGGGTTTTCCCGTTCAACGTGAGAGCGCATCGTTTCAGCGTATTCGGGCTGGGCGTCGAATGCCCGACCTCGTGTCCGGATCGACAATCGTGTCGAAAGAGTTGTCGACCAACGCGTGTGTTATGGGAATTACCACCAGGTCAGTCAGGAATGCGGCAGCTTTAGGACTTCACATTCGATCGCCGCGGTCCGCGGACAAGATCCTGATCGCTGTTCAGTCAATCTTCAGCCACGTCGATCGAGATCACAGTGCCTGTGTACTGAGCACTTTCGATGTGCAGTTTTGCGTCAATCAACCTGGCACGTTCGACCATGCCTTGCAGGCCATACGAATATCCAGCACCAGCCTCACCCGTATCGAAGCCCCGGCCGTCATCACTGATTCCGACCGGTCGCAGATTCTGGCCACATTACGTACGATCTGGATCGTCTTCTCAACCAGCGCCCGCATCTCGTCGACCTTGTGCATCGCAGCCGAATCATTGGCAAGCTGCATCCCGAGCAAGGAAACGTTCATTTTCAATGCTGTCAGCATTTGACTGAGTTCATCGTGAACTTCCATCGCGATGTGCTTTCTTTCCTCCTCGCGGACCGCCTCCATATGCGCGGACAACTGACGCAGTTGTTCGCGCGACTCCAGCAGTTCGAGGTCGGTATGTTTGCGCTCGTCGGCCTTTAGTTCGACCTGGTTTCGATGGCCTCGCAACTTGGCTACTACATGCTTGCGGACAGTCACATCGGTCAGCAAGCCTACGCGATCGTCGGGCGCGAGGCGGTGATCCTTTTGCTCGCGATGAGCGGCCCAGCGAGATGGAGACGGACTTTGGCTGGACATGTTTGCTCACCCTCGGGACATGGGGCAAGTCTATGGAGCGAAGGGTATCGATTCAATCACGTTCGAGGCGGGTTCGTTATCTCAAAGGTAATGTTCTTTTGATCTGATAGCTAAGACCGTGTCTGGACTGTTCAAGAGGGTAGGACCTCGTCACCCAGGGGTTTTCCCTGTTGCACCGCAGGATGTGTCGGTCAGTGCATGTCGACGGCGGTGGCCGCCGCATCTTTCTGAATGTGAAGTGCGTCAAATCCCGCAAGCGTTCAACGAGACCATAAGGCGGGGAGCATAGTCGTTTACGTGGTTGCATGGAGGACCGGGTGGCTAAATTGTGCGATTCTCCGCAAGCTAATCTCGGCGTTACGCATCTTTAAGCTGCACCTAATCCCTGCTTTCGCAGAATCAAATTCCAGCCAGTTATTGGTGTCGGCAACCTTCGATCTACCTCGCGATTGAACACGAGGCAATACCCAGGAACGATAGCTGAGACCTGTTCGTTCCTGCATCGAAGCCTGCTCTTGGAGATGGTTATGAACGGCCGGAAACGATTGGTTAAATTGGGTGCAGCGCTCAGCATGGGCGGGATGGCTCTGGCATGCTCGGCCACAGCGGACGCAAGCGTTGTGGTGGGAGTGGCGGGTCCGATGACGGGGGAGTACGCGTCGGGGGGAGACCAGTTTCGCAAGGGCGCAGAACAGGCAGTGAAGGACATCAACGCGTCAGGCGGTTTGCTTGGACAGCAACTCGACCTGGTCGTCGGTGACGACGTCTGCGATCCCAAGCAGGCGGTTTCCGTTGCCAACAGTTTCGTCAATAAGAAGGTGGCGTTCGTCGACGGCCACTGGTGCTCCAGTTCCACGCTGCCGGCATCCGACGTTTACAACGACGCGCAGATCCCCCAGGTCACTGTGTCGACCAACCCCAAAATCACGGAACGCGGTATCAACGGAATCTTCCGTATCACCGGCAGAGACGATCAGCAGGGACAGGTCGCGGCCGACTATATCGCTGCAAACTTCAAGGGCAAGAAAATCGCCGTCATTGATGACAAGACGGCGTATGGCGGCGGTCTGGCGGACGAAATTGCAAAAGATCTGGCGGCGAAGCAGACACCCGTGGCGCTGCGCCAGTCGATCACGGCCGGTGAAAAGGACTACTCCGGTTTGATCAGCAAACTGAAGGCGAACGGCATTCAGATTCTTGCATACGGCGGCTATTACCAGGAAGTCGCGCTGATTCTGCGGCAGGCGGCGCAGGCAGGGCTCAACCTGACGGTCCTCGGCGGCGACACGCTGACGAACAATGAACTGGTGACTGCAGCCGGGCCGGAAATCAACAAGGTTCTGTTCACCTTCCCGCCCGACCCGCGTAAGAGTGCCGCAGCTGCAAAGGTAGTGGCGGCGTTTCGCGCGCAGAAGATCGAGCCGGAAGGCTACATGCTGTACTCGTACGCCGCCATGCAGGTTTTTGCAGAGGCCGTGAAGAAGGCCAACTCCACGGACTATGCGGCGATTGTGAAGCAGCTTCACAGCGCATCGTTCAGTACGGTAGTCGGCCAAGTGGACTTCGACGCGAAAGGCGATCTGAAGAGTCCCGGCTATGTGGTCTACCGCTGGAAAGGCAACAACTACGACTATGTAAAGTGACGCGTCCTGTCCAGTCTATGTAGCAAGGAAAGAGGCGGTGCGTCGCTATACTGCGCCGCCTCTGTAGCAGATTCACCGGAGAGGACATGAGCCAGGCACTGCAACAACTGATTAACGGGCTGACCTTGGGCGCCGTCTACGGCCTGATCGCGATCGGCTACACGATGGTCTACGGCATTATCGGCATGATCAACTTCGCTCACGGCGATATATATATGGTCAGCGCCTTCATCGCCGTGACCTGCTTCACGCTGCTTGCTGGTAGCGGAATCTCGTCAGTCGTGGCGAGCATTGCAATTACGTTGATCGTATCTATCGCACTGACGTCCGTATTCGGCTGGACCGTCGAACGTGTCGGTTATCGGCCGCTTCGCGGATCCAATCGTCTTGCGCCGCTGATTTCGTCGATCGGGATTTCGATTTTCCTGCAGAACATGGTTCAGCTTACTCAAGGCGCACGAGTCAAGTCCATCCAGCCGCTTGTGACCGGAGGGGTGAACCTTTTCTCGGGTGAACAATTTCACGGGCCATACGTTTCGTACGTGCAAATTCTCATCGTTGCAGTAACGATTCTGCTGATGTGCGCCTTCACGTTGTTCATCAATAAAACACCTTTTGGCAGGCAGCAGCGAGCCTGTGAGCAGGATCAACGGATGATGCAGTTCCTCGGTTACAACGTGGATCGGATCATCGCCCTGACGTTTATGATCGGCGCCGCACTCGCAGCCGTCGCAGGCGTCATGGTCACGCTTTACTACGGCGTGATCGACTTCTCGATTGGATTCGATGCCGGTATCAAGGCGTTTACCGCAGCCGTGCTCGGCGGAATTGGCTCGATTCCCGGGGCAATGCTGGGCGGTGTGATCATCGGTTTGATCGAAGCATTCTGGGCTGCCTACCTCTCGCCCGAATACAAGGATGTGGCCACGTTCGTAATCCTGATTGTGGTCTTGATGTTTCGTCCATCCGGGCTTCTTGGCCGACCCGAAGTGGAGAAGGTGTGATGAGTTCGACAGTCATGCAAGAAACGAATCTACATTTTCGCGTCAAGGATGCACTTGGCGCGGCGCTGGTCGCCGGCCTCGTCGGCTTGCCTATGCTGGGTTTGACGACGCGAGATGGCAGCAATGGTCTCGAGGTTCAGACGCGATGGGCGCTGCTGGCGGCTTTCATCGCGATCGCATTTGCCGGGCGCCTCGTCATGCAGCTTTTGCTGCAGCGTTTTAGTCTTTTTTCAAATCGTCGGTCGCGCGCCAGGCCCGCTCCTCAAGTTGCGGGTAATGGCTCGCTTGTCTGGGCCGGCGCCGGATGCGTGGCGTTCGCCGTGTTGTTGCCTGCGTTGTTCGCCGGAAACCGCTACGTCGTCGATACAGCGACGACCGTACTGATTTACGTCATGCTTGGCTGGGGCTTGAATGTCGTCGTCGGTCTGGCGGGGCTGCTGGACCTCGGTTATGTTGCGTTCTATGCGGTGGGCGCGTACACATACGGCCTGTTATCGACGCATTTCGGCTTTGGTTTCTGGCAGTGTTTGCCGATCGCCGGCGGCCTCGCTGCGGCGTTCGGCATGTTGCTTGGTTACCCGACCCTCCGGCTCAGAGGCGATTATCTGGCCATCGTCACGCTCGGATTCGGGGAAATCATACGGTTGATACTCGTGAATTGGGGCGACGTGACAGGCGGACCCAACGGCGTCTCGTCCATTCCGAAGCCGACCTTCTTCGGGCTCCCCATGCAGGCAACTGGCGATGGTCCGACCTTCGCGACCGTGTTTGGCCTTGATTACTCGCCTGGCCAGCGAGTCGTCTTTCTGTACTACCTCATCCTCGCACTCGCGCTGCTGACGAACCTGCTCGTCTCGCGGCTCAGAAGGCTACCCGTTGGGCGCGCGTGGGAAGCGGTGCGCGAAGACGAGATCGCCTGCAAAGCAATGGGGATCAACGTAACGAATGTGAAGCTGTCTGCCTTTGCGACTGGTGCAATGCTGGCAGGATTCGCCGGCGTGTTCTTCGCCGCACGGCAGGGGTTCATTTCGCCAGAGAGCTTCACATTTTCGGAGTCGGCCACGATTCTCGCGATCGTGGTGCTCGGCGGTATGGGAAGCCAGCTCGGCGTCGTCCTTGCGGCAGCCTTGCTGGTGATTTTGCCCGAGTTAGGGCGTGATTTCTCCGAGTACAGAATGCTGCTTTTCGGTATTGCAATGGTGTTTATCATGGTCGTGCGGCCCGGCGGGCTGATCAGCCATCGCCGTGCGACTGTCAGCGCGCCCGGCGTGGAGGCAAAGCCATGAACGCATCCACTTCGCTGCTCAGCGTTGAGAATCTCACAATGCAGTTTGGCGGGCTTCGCGCGATCGAAGACCTGTCCATGACGGCGCGCGCAGGAGAGGTGACGTCGGTGATCGGGCCGAACGGGGCCGGAAAGACGACATTTTTTAACTGCCTGACGGGCTTTTACAAGCCGACCGAAGGCGCCATCACGTTGGGGCATCCCCGTCATGGGAAACTTCGGCTGGATGCGATGAAGAATGTCGACGTGACGCGGATTGGCCAGGTCGTCAGAACGTTCCAGAACATACGGCTGTTCCCGCGTATGACCGTGCTCGAAAACCTGATGATCGCCCAGCACAATGTGTTGCAGGACGCGTCTAGGTTCTCGATTGCTGGCGCACTCAACGCGCGGTCATTTCGACGCGCGAACGACAAGGCGATAGACAACGCTTTGACGTGGCTCGAACGCTTAAGCGTTCGGGATATAGCTAACAAACCTGCTGGCGACATGCCATATGGGGTGCAGCGTCGCGTCGAGATCGCGCGCGCGATGTGTGCGGACCCCATTCTGCTGTGTCTGGATGAGCCGGCTGCCGGTCTCAATCCGCGCGAGTCGGCAGAACTCACCGCGTTGTTGACCTCGCTCGCGAGGGAGCAGGGCATCGGGATATTGTTGATCGAGCACGATATGAGCGTCGTCATGAAGGTTTCAGACCATATTGTCGTGCTCAATCACGGGAAGAAAATTGCAGAAGGCTTGCCTGCTGACATCAAGGTGAATCCTGAGGTGATCAGCGCATACCTCGGCGAGGACGACGAGACATCGTCACTCGGTGAAGCATCGCAGGAGAAATCAGCTCATGCTTAAGATTACCGAACTCAGTGCCCACTATGGCAGCGTCCAGGCACTACGCGGGGTCAGTCTGAGTGTGAAGACCGGTGAGATCGTCACGTTGATCGGCGCGAACGGCGCAGGCAAGTCGACGCTGATGAATACCATTTTCGGCCATCCACGGGCCAGCGGCGGCAACGTCGAATTCGACGGACAGAATATTTCGAAACTGCCATCGCATGCGATCGGCAAACTCGACATTGCGGTTGTGCCCGAAGGGCGCCGTATCTTTCAGCGGATGACCGTGCTCGAGAATCTCCTAATGGGCGATACATCGGGCAACCGCAGGACCGCGGATGATCTCGAGCGCATGTACGAGATGTTCCCGATCCTGAGGAGCAGAGCCTCGCAGCGTGCCGGCACGCTGTCGGGAGGGGAGCAACAGATGCTCGCGATAGGACGCGCATTGATGTCGCGGCCGAGATTGCTCCTGCTCGATGAGCCGTCGCTCGGTCTCGCGCCGATCTTCATCAAGAAGATTTTTTCGGTCATCAAGGAGTTGAACGAGCAGCTCGGGATGACGATTCTGCTTGTCGAACAGAACGCTCATCACGCTTTGCGCGTTGCGCATCGAGGGTACGTGCTCCAGCACGGACAGATCGCCCTCGGCGGGAGCGGCGCTGAGTTGCTGGCCAACCCTGCTGTGCGGGCGGCGTATCTGGAGGGCGACACCGCCCAACTGGATGCCGCCTGAGCGGTGATCTGAAGGGCGCGTGGTGCTCGCCCCCCTTTCGAGGTTCGAGGCAGGCGAATTGCGGCAGTTCTCCGCAGAGTGATGGTGCCCTGCGGTGAGTTGAGCGCCATTGCGGAAAGGGGTTCTCCGGCCTACGTAGGGGCGTATATCCTTAAGAAATGTGCAGAATTCCGCGAAAATTAGCCGAGCCCTCTCAAGACGGGAATTTAGCAAAGATCCAGAATGCTGTAAACCGAATCGATCGTCGCCATGGGATTGCGTTCCAGAATGAGGGCCGATCCATGAGCCTGCCTACTGGGACTGCACGGGACGATGGCGGCATATGCGGAACGAATTCAAGTGCAGGGCACCGGCCCGCACGCTCAATGAACTGGTTTTTTGTGGAGTTTTCGCATGAAAGTGCTCATCGTTTTCGCTCACCCCGAACCCAAGTCGTTCAATGGTGCGCTGAAAGATACGGCTGTCTCGACCCTGAAAGCGCAGGGGCACGAGGTTCAGGTAACCGACCTGTATCAACTGAAGTGGCGGCCCGAGCTCGGCGTCGAAGACTTCGTGGGTGAGCGTCTCAACCCTGACTTCCTCGATCTCTCGGCGGAACAGGAACATATGTTCGGGACGTCCACGAAACCGACGCCGGCTGTTTACGCCGAGCAGCAGAAGGTGCTCTGGTCCGATCTGATCATCTTCCAGTATCCGATGTGGTGGTTCGGGATGCCGGCGATTCTGAAGGGCTGGGTGGATCGCGTGATGACCCGCGGATTCGCCTATGCGACCGGGCGAAAATACGAGACCGGAATGTTCAGGGGCCGCAAGGCGATGGTCTCGACCACGACGGGAACGGCCGCGAGCCTTTACGAACCGGACGGTGTCGACGGTGATATCAATCACATTCTATGGCCGATCCACAACGGGATCTTCAATTACCTTGGCTTCGATGTGCTGCCGCCGCATGTGTCGTGGATGCCTGGCCGCGTGAGCGCCGCGGAGCGGCAAGCGTACCTCGACTCCTACGCAGCGCGGTTACGCACGCTCGAGAGCACGGAGCCCTTGTTCTTCCATCCCTTTGCGGACTTTGGTCTTGACCAACGTCTGAAGCCAGGTGTGGTGGCCCGTTCCGGCTTCCAATGGAACCCGGCCGTCGGCCAGTCGCATGATGATGCGGCAGAAACGTACACGCCGAAGAAGATTGCGAAGGCGGGATGATCCGGCGTGACGTCGGGCCGCAGCTGAATTCGAAAGCTTCTGTGGCCCAGCATCGAAACTGACCAGGAGTGAAACACACGATGGAAAAGCTGCCCATGTTTCAGAAGCTGCATCACGTCTGCATCGTGGTTCGTGACATTGAGAAGGCCGTGAAGTATTACGAGTCGATCGGAGTCGGTCCGTGGACAGATTTTCCGCTGATGGATGCGTACGAACTGGACGGCTACGATCGTCCAGCCTTTCTGAAGATGCGTTATAAGTTCGCGAACATCGACAACGCCCAGCTGCAGCTTTGCCAGCCAGGGGACGGAGACACGCCGCAACGACGTTTCCTGGAGTCACGCGGCGAGGGTGTTTTTCATCTCGGCTTCTCTGTCGAGAGCTGCGATAAAGCAGAGGAACAGGCTGCGAACGCCGGACTGGATGTTCTGGCACGTGGGCGTCTCCCTGATCGAAGCGGCTTCACGTACTTCAAGACGGTCAACGAAGGCGCTGGGGTCACGTTGGAGGTTCGGGCGCCGAGTACCAAGGCAACTCAAGGCATCAAGTCCTGATACACGCTTTCCGTGTGATCCATTCGTTATTCCGGTTACCCCAATCTAATTCAGAACTGCCCCGCGGCCTGCCGCGGGGCATCGTCAGTTTTATCTCATGACGAACGGGTTTGCAGTCTTGACCCCAGTATTGATCCAGACGCTTTTGGTTTGCAGATACTCGCGGATCGCGTCGATACCGTTCTCGCGACCGAGTCCCGAATCCTTGTAGCCGCCGAACGGCGACATGTAGCTTACTGCGCGATAGCTGTTCACCCAGACCATGCCGGCCTGCAGCTTTTCAGCGACACGAATGGACCGGCCGATATCTTTCGTCCAGACCCCTGAGCCCAGACCGAAGCGCACATCATTGGCCAGTGCAACGGCCTCGTCTTCGTCCTTGAACTTGATGATAGACAGGATAGGACCAAAGACTTCTTCCTGTGCGATCCGCATTCTGTTGTTGACGTCACCGAAAATGGTTGGCTCGACGAACCAGCCATTGCCGCATTCCGGTGCACTGCCTGGCTTTCCACCGAGCAGCAACGTCGCGCCTTCCTGCTTCGCGGTTTCAATGTAAGACAGGACTTTCTGGTATTGAGGACGCGTCGTTACCGGCCCGACCTGTGTATCCATGCTCGACGGATCCCCCATTTTTGCGGTGCGTGCCAGCGTCAGGAGTTTGTCGACGAACGAGTCGTAGATGCTTTCTTGCAACAACAGCCGCGAGCCGGCAATACAGGTCTGTCCGGTCGCGGCGAAGATGCCGGAAACCGCGCCATTCACTGCGTCTTCCAGATCGGCATCCTCGAACACGATGTTGGGTGACTTGCCGCCGAGTTCGAGACTAACGTGTTTGAATTGACGTGCTGCCGCCTCGTTGATCGCGCGGCCTGTGGAATCTGCGCCGGTGAACGTGATCTTCTTGACCAGGGGGTGTTCCACCAAAGGCGAGCCGACGTCCGTACCGAATCCGGTCACGACGTTCACCACGCCCGGCGGAAAGCCGGCTTCGGTGAAGAGTTTCGCAAACTCGATCGTGGACGCCGAAGTGAACTCGGACGGTTTGATCACAACCGTGCAACCTGCGGCCAACGCGGGCGCTATCTTCCATGTTGCCAGTAGCAGGGGCGAATTCCACGGCGTGATCGCGGCGACGACGCCCAACGGTTCGTTCCGCGTGAAGTTGAAGTATCCCTTCTTGTCGAGCGGAATGACGGCGCCCTGAATCTTGTCCGCCAGACCGCCAAAATAGTAATACCACTGGGGCAAATACTGGCACTGGCCGAGCATCTCCGCCATGAGCTTGCCGTTGTCCCGAACTTCGAGCTCGGCAAGCCGCTTTGCGTCTCGTGCGATCAGGTCGCCGACCCGATGAAGCAGCAGGCCTCGCTGGCTCGGAGACATCTGTGACCATGGTCCTGTACTGAATGCGGTATGCGCCGCTTGCACAGCCCGATCGACGTCGGTCCCGTTGCCTTTTGCAATCTGTGCCCAGGTTTCTCCCGTGAACGGATTTTCCGTATCGAACCATTCGCCCGAAGTTGACGGGCAAGATTCGCCGTTGATATACATCTCAAATCGTTGCATGACTCTCGTCTCCAATTGAGGTTGAATCAGGCGCCAAGGGGCAGACGTCGCTGGGACTCAGCCAGGATTTCCTGCGCCTTCAAAATGACCGGCCTGTCTACCATGCGGCCGTCTACAGCAACGGCCGCGCCGTGGGATGCAGCTGCGCCTTCGACAACCCGCTGCGCCCATTCGACATCCTTCTCGCTGGGGATGAACGCGGCATTGACTGCGGCCACCTGCCTGGGATGAATACAAAGCTTGGCGCCGAAGCCGAGCCGCCTTGCACGGATCGTGTCGCGGGTGATTTGCTCGGGATCGTCGAGTGTGGTGCTGACCCCGTCCACCGGCGGCAGCAGGTTGCCGATGCGAGAGGCGAAGACGATCTGTGAGCGGAAGTACAGAAGCTGCTCATCGTCGCCGTCAATGCCGAGGTCGAGCTGGAAATCCACATTGCCGAATACGAGTCGGGTGGTCAGCCGGTGTTGGGCGATAGCGACCACATTCCGAAAACCCTGAGCGGTCTCGATCATCGGCAGGATGTCGGTCGGCTTGCCCGCGAACTCGCACAGGAAGATATCGTCGATGCGTTCCGTCTTGGGCAGCATGACGGCGGCGACGGATGGCGCACGACATACGGCGATGTCGTCGCGAAACCACTCGCTATTCACATCATTTACCCGCACTGCCACCGGCGTACTGTTTGTCGAAAGCCACTCGGCGAGGGCCGCCCGCGCGATCTTCTTCTCAGTAGGAGGCACTGCATCTTCCAGATCGATAACGACCACATCGACACCCGACGCAGCCGCCTTGGCGAACCTGTCCGGTCGGTTGCCGGGAACGAAGAGATAGGAGCGGGGTGCAAGGTCAGCCATGTTGGGCCTCCAGTTTCGATTCGGGGAGCAGTTTGGGTACGACGGTTGCATCGGTAATCGTCCATACCGATGTGATTGAGCGCTTGAGTTCGTCTTCGGTAGCCGCATTGCCATACAAACCCAGCGTCATCGTTTTGCGCTCGAGTTCAGCGCGCGTGAGCGTGTTGCCCGGATCGCCCTTGGGATCATCCACGCGGCCCTCGAAGGTGCGGCCATCCTTCGTCTGAACGATGACCTTCCCAATCCAACGTGACGGATAGGCCGTATCGACTTCAGGGTCGAGCACCATCGAGACTTTCTTGCAGAAGTGCGCGATCCTGCTTTCCTTGTAATGGTCGTCGAACTCACGTACGCCCGCGTGGCCGAATTTCGCTACCAGAGCGAGCACGGTGCCCATGGAGAACTTTGCCTGATGGACCGTCTGAGGATCGGTTACCGGTCCAAGGACATCAATTGCAGCCTGGTGAACATGAGTCACCACCGTCTCGATGTCATCCGGCGCGAGCTTCTCGCGCTGAATAACCTGCAGCAGAGCATCGGCCGCCGGATGGGTGTGCCGGCAGGAAGCGTGATACTTGAAAGACGTTTCGATCAGCGCCCAGCGCTCGCCGAGCGCTTCGGCGAGTTTGTCCGGATGCGTTTGCGTGGACATGCCCGCCCCCATGCCTTTCGCGCCCTCGAAGATGTCCTTCGCACCGGTGAAGCCGTCGGCCGCCAGGTAGGCTGCGAGAAGACCGTTCGCCGCAGCCTTGGCCGTATGCAGTTGCTTGGAGTCTGCGGCGTCTTTCAGAAATTCCCAGAGTCCGGCTGCCTGGGTGCCGGCGGAGCCAAACGCATTCACCATCTGCTCGTCGCTCAATCGCAAAAGATTACCGACTGCTGCCGCAGCCGCGATCGTCCCGACCGTACCGGTGGTATGAAAAATCTTGTAGTGCGACCGGCCGAGGAATTCACCAACACGGATGCCCACTTCATAGCCTGCGACAGACGCTGCGATGAACTCTTTGCCACTTCTGCCAAGCGCTTGTGCGGCGGCCCACGCTGCGGGGAAGACGACGGTTGCCGGATGCAGGACCGAACTGTTGTGAAGGTCGTCCTGTTCAGCGAAGTGCGATGCTGCGGCGTTGATCATTGCCGCGAAGAGTGGACTGGTCGTTCGGCGGGAGATCAGTACTTCGCAGGGACCGGACTGCGGCCCGAAAGCGAATGCGTACTTCTGGATCGTCTCGACGGGGCGCGCTTCGCGGCCAGCCAGTGCTGATCCGAACCAGTCAAGGAAGAGGTCTTCCGTGCGTGCCACCACGTCTTTGGGGATCTGTTCAAACTTGAGATTGGCCGCAAACGAAGCAAGAATCTGTGTGTTGCTCATAACAGGCTTACCTTAACTGGGGAGTTAGATCACGGCCGCTTCACGAAGCTCGCGGATGGCATGGGTCGAAAAGCCCAGTTCATTCAAAAGGGCTTCGGTGTGCTGGCCTAACGCGGGCACGGCGTCCAGTCGAACATCGGATGCTGTACTGATGCCTGGCGGCAGCAGGGCGGGAATGGAACCGGCAGGTGAGTCGATGTTCACCCAGCGATTGCGTTCCTTAAGCTGCGGATGCGACCACACGTCGGGCATATCATTCATTCGCGCGTTGGCGATCTGCGCGCTATCCAGCCGACTGATGACTTCTTCCGAAGTCAGTTTGCTGAAAGCGGCGACAATGATTTCGTGCAGTTCCTCGCGTGCTGCCACCCGCTTCGAGTTGGAACTGAAACGAGGATCGATGGCGAGCTCGGGTTCCAGCAGAACCTGCGCGCAGAAGACACCCCATTCACGCTCGTTCTGCAATCCCAGCATGACTGTCTTTGCATCGCCGGCGGGGAAGGGGCCATAGGGGTAGATGGTCGCGTGAGCGGCGCCGGCACGAGGTGGCGGGGATGCGCCATCGAACGCGTAGTAGAGGGGGTACGTCATCCACTCCACCATGCTCTCGAGCATCGAGACATCGATTTCTCGTCCCAAGCCGGTCTTCGATCGTTGCAGAAGCGCGGAGAGGATGTTCGTGTAGGCGTACATCCCTGCAGCGATGTCAGCAATGGAGCAGCCGGCTTTTGCCGGTGAGTCCGGGCCGCCGGTAATCGAAAGGAACCCGGACTCACTCTGGATCAACAGGTCGTATGCCTTTTTGTCCCGATAGGGACCATCGGATCCGTAACCGGAGATGTTGCAGACAATCAGGCGGGGATACTTGTCACGCAACGCCTCATACGACAGCCCCAGTCGCGCCGCGGCGCCGGGTGCCAGGTTCTGCACCAGCACGTCGGTGTCCTCAAGCAGGCGCTCGAAAATATCCTGCGCCCGCGGGGCCTTGACGTCTAGCGTGAGGCTCTCCTTCGAGCGGTTGCACCATACAAAGTGCGAGGCCATGCCGTGCACGCGCTCATCGTAGGCACGTGCGAAGTCCCCGACACCTGGGCGTTCGACCTTGATCACGCGTGCGCCAAGATCTGCAAGTTGACGGGTGCAAAACGGTGCTGCAATCGCGTGTTCGAGGGTGATGACCTTGACGCCGTCCAGCGGTTTCATGTCTTTCCCCTTAGAAAGAACGTGGCAGTCCGAGCAGATGCTCGGCTACATACGAAAGAATAAGATTGGTCGAGATCGGTGCGACCTGATAAAGCCGTGTTTCGCGGAATTTGCGTTCGACGTCGTATTCGTTCGCAAAACCGAAGCCGCCGTGGAACTGCAGGCACGCATTCGCGGCCTCCCAGGAAGCGTCCGCGGCGAGCAGCTTTGCCATGTTGGCCTGCGCGCCGGCTGGTTGTTTGGCGTCGAAAAGCTCGCAGGCCTTATATCGCATCAAGCTCGCCGCTTCGACGTTGACGTGCGCGCGGGCGATCGGAAACTGCACGCCCTGGTTTTGTCCGATCGGGCGGCCGAAGACGACGCGTTCCTTGACGTACTTACAGACCTTGTCGAGGAACCAGTAGCCGTCGCCGATACATTCAGCGGCGATCAACGTTCGCTCGGCATTCAGGCCATCGAGGATGTATTTGAAGCCTCTGCCTTCCTCACCGATCAGGTTTTCGACGGGGATCTCGAGGTTGTCGAAAAAAAGTTCGTTAGTCTCGTGATTCACCATGTTCGGGATGGGGCGAACGGTCATGCCTTTGCCGATTGCCTGATGCAGGTCGACCAGAAATATCGACATGCCTTCGGATTTCTTGGCGACCTGATCGATCGGAGTGGTCCGCGCGAGCAGGATCATGAGATCGGAATGCTGGATCCGGGAGATCCACACCTTCTGACCGTTGACGACGTATTTGTCGCCTTTGCGAACCGCGGTTGTCTTGAGCTTCGTGGTGTCGCTGCCGGTCGTCGGCTCGGTCACGCCCATCGACTGAAGCCGCAACTTTCCGCTGGCGATTTTCGGAAGGTACCGGGCCTTTTGTTCTTCGGAGCCGTGCCTGAGGAGTGTCCCCATGTTGTACATCTGTCCGTGACACGCGCCGGAATTGCCACCGCTGCGGTTGATCTCTTCCATGATCACCGAAGCTTCGGTCAGTCCGAGCCCCGAGCCGCCATATTCCTGCGGAATAAGGGCTGCCAGCCAACCGGCGTCGGTTAGGGCTTGCACAAACGCCTCGGGGTAGGCTCGTTCCTCGTCGATTTTGCGGAAATACTCGGCGGGAAAGTTGGAACACAGATCGCGAACCGCTTCGCGAATGTCCTGATAGGGGTCAACGTTAGCCAGCACTTGTCTCTACTCCTCAGAGTTTATTTTTGAAGAACATACGCGGGTGCCGTTAGCGTCGCCTCGGCATCGACGCATAACACGCCATCGGAATTGGCCGCCCAGAGCTTCACTTCGGTCGATCCAGGGGCACGGGCCGCGTAGAGATGAAACGGGGCCCGGTCAAACAGCGGGTTGACCGCTTTGAATGAGAAAGAAGCTATCGATTCACCGGGAACACTGCGCCGGACGAGGTCGATCAGCAACGTCGCAGTCAGTGGTCCGTGAACGACCAGCGCCGGATAGCCTTCCTGCTCATGGGCGTAGGTGCGGTCATAGTGGATGCGGTGGCCGTTGAAGGTATCTGCGGAGTAGCGAAAGAGCAGCACCGGGTCGGGCACGATCTCCCGTTTCCATGTGAAATCCGTCGGCGCGGTCGGGCCGGTTGCCGCGGTGTACGCAGTCGTCGCGGACTCGCGGTACACAACGTCCTGCTCCTCGGAAATCAGCGGACCTTCGAGGTCTTCCAGTTCGTGACGCAGACGTACAAAAACGAGCTTTCCGGTGCGTCCTTCCTTGGCCGCGACGTCAAGAATCTGCGACGTCCTGGTGACTTCGCTGCCGACCACGAGTGGACGCTCGAACCGGACGCGGCTGCCAGCCCACATGCGTCTGGGCAGTGGCACTGGCGGCAGGAATCCACCGCGTGTCGGATGTCCGTCCGCGCCCACCTGTGACTGCGAAACAATGTGAGGAAAAAACGCCCAGTGCCACAGCGGAGGCAATGGACAGCCGGTATGCGGGACGTCCTCATAGTCCAGCGTAGCGGCGAGTTGTTGCGCAAGACGTGGTGAGACGAATTCGCGCTCAGCCTGAGTGCGGCCGATCCAGGTGCGAAGATAGTTGAGTTCAGCAGTCATGGGGGCGTCGGGTAGCGTCGTTCACGCTAGATTGACGCACCCGCCTGCTGACTACAATTTGTGTCTGGAGAAGAGGGCTTTAAACGCAGACTAACTGCTGATGTTCAGGCCGGCTGGGACTCGCGCTCGGTTTTGCACTTCTGCGTGAGGAGGTCGACGAGTTCCCGCGCGAAGGATGGCAACAGGTCAAGGTTGCGCACGCAGATCAGTAGATTGCGCGTCGCCCAGTCGTTCTCGATTTCAACGAGCCGGATGTTCATGGTTTTGACGTAGCGTACTGCTGACGAGCAAGGCAACACGCCGATCCCGACGTTGGCCTCGATCATTCGGCACAGTGCTTCGAAGTTACCTACTTCAATTCGCACCTGAAGTTTCTTGTGCATGTCGCTTGCTACGCGGTTCAGAAAGGTGTGAATCGCGCTTGCTTCCGGCATCCCGACGAAGTCGAACCCGGTTGCTTCCTCAAATGGAATGGACGATTTTCCGGCCAGGGGGTGTGATTCCGACACGGCCAATATGAGCCGGTCCGAGCGGTACGGCAGGACTTTCAGCGATTCGGGCCGGACATTCCCCGCCACTATCCCGACGTCCGCCGTGCCTTCACTGACCGCACGCACCACGTCATGGCTCAACCGTTCGCGAAGCTCGACGTTCACATCGGGATGCTCGGCGAGGAAGTCACGCAGGTCGTTAGGAAGAAATTCAGTGGTGGCAGTCGTGTTCGCAAAGATTCGCACATGACCTTTGACACCGCGCGCGTACTCCTGCATGTCGCCGCGCAACTGCTCGAGCTGCGACAGGACGACCCGCGCGTGGTGTAGGAACGCCTGACCCGGTGGGGTGAGGGTCACCCCCTGGCTGGTCCGATACAGCAGTTTTGCTCCCATGCTTTCTTCGAGATTTTTGATCCGGGTGCTTGCTGCGGGTACCGACATATGAAACCGCTCGGCACCACGCGTCAAGCTATCCGTCTCAGCAATACATGTGATGAGACGAAGATCAACCAGATCGAAATGCATGGCCATGATACGTGCTCCGAATGAAAAGATGCCCCGTTGATTCAGTGTAGCAAATAGCAGAACTCCGCAAATCGGTATTTACGATGTTCTCCATAAAATTTTATGAAGTCTCAATAGTAGAGGGCTATTGGAGATGATTTGGATAATCCGTGTTTCTATAAGTATGCAAAACTCCGCAAAATAAACGGCGACTAGATCAAGACCGGAACAATTTCGCGCTGGACAATCGGTTCACGGTAGCGTGCCGCGTTCGTCAGAGCGGCAGAGCACCCCAAACCATCCAATCTGGAGAAAGCGATGTTGATTGCGCCGTTCAAGAACGAGCCGTTCGATTTGTTCGACACCGAAAGTGCCAAAGCAGACATGCAGCAGGCGCTGAAAAAGGTGCGTGCCGAGTTTGGCAAGACCTATCCCCTGGTTATCAATGGCGAGCGCGTGCAGACCGAAGCGACACTCGTCTCAACGAATCCGTCGAATCCGGACGAGATCGTCGGCTATACCGCCAAGGCGACGACGCGGCACGCGGACGCCGCGCTGGAAGCAGCCTGGGCGGCCTTCGAATCGTGGAAGCGTTGGAGCCAGGAGGATCGATCGCGCGTCATGTTGAAGGCCGCGGCAATCATGCGCAGGCGCAAGCGCGAGCTCGAGGCGTGGCTGGTCTATGAAATCGGCAAGAACTATGTCGAAGCAAGTGCCGAAGTCGCGGAAATGATCGACTTCATCGAGTACTACGCACGTCAGGCGATCAAGCACGTCGGCGGCCTCGGTTCGCTGATTGATTATTCGGGTGAGGAGAACGAGAGCTTCTACATCCCGCTGGGCGTGGGTGTGACGATTTCGCCGTGGAATTTCCCGATGGCATTGATGACCGGCATGACGGTCGGTGCGATCGTGGTGGGTAACACGGTCGTTTGCAAGCCTGCGGAAGATACGGTGGTATCACTGGCGAAGATCTTCGACATCTTCGCCGAAGCAGGACTGCCGCCCGGCGTGGTGAATTATCTGCCGGGTACCGGACGCGAGATCGGTTCGTATCTGGTCGCCCATCCGAAGACGCGCTTCATCAACTTCACGGGCTCGCTCGCAACCGGTGCCCAGATCAACGAGTCCGCTGCAAAGCTGGCCGAGGGCCAGAAATGGTTCAAGCGGGTTTTTCTTGAGCTTGGTGGCAAGGACGCGATTCTTGTCGATGAGACGGCCAACCTCGATGGCGCAGCGACTGCGGTGATCCAGGCAGCCTTCGGCTATTCCGGCCAGAAGTGTTCGGCCTGCTCGCGTCTGATCGTGGTGGATTCGGTCTACGACGCATTGCTCGAGAAGGTCGTTGCGAAGACGAAGGAACTCGTTGTCAGTGAGGCCAAGGACAATCCAAGTTTTGGCCCGGTGTGCAATGAACTGCAGTACAAGAAGGTGCTGTCGTACATCGATATCGGTCACACCGAGGGCAAGCTGCTGACGGGTGGCAAGGCCGTGGAAAATGCAGCGGGCTATCTGATTGAGCCGACCATCTTCGGCGACGTCTCGCCTCGCGCGCGCATTGCACAAGAGGAAGTGTTCGGACCGTTCGTCGCCGCGATCCGCGTCAAGGATTTCGACGAAGGTCTGGCGGTGGTCAATGACACGGTCTACGGGCTGACTGGCGCGCTCTTCTCGAACGACCGCAGTCGCATCGAACGAGCCCGCCGTGATTTCCACGTCGGCAATCTGTACTTCAATCGCAAGTGTACGGGCGCGCTGGTCGGTGTTCAGCCGTTCGGCGGTTTCAACCTCACGGGTACCGATACCAAGACGGGCGGTCCTGATTACCTTTTGCAGTTCCTGCAAATGAAGGCAGTGGCTGAACGTCTGTAAACGTGCGTGTTCCGGGGCACCACTGACAGGCAGCCCCGGTTCACACGGTAGGCTTTTTAAAAACGAACGGAATGAACACAATGGGCTTCATTGCAGACCGCATTGGCCAGATTGCCCCTGCGCAGACGATGGCAATGGCAGCAAAAGCGGCAGAACTGCGTCGTGCCGGGAAGAACGTTATTTCCCTGTCGCAAGGCGAACCAGACTTTCACACGCCCGAGAACATCCAGACAGCAGCGATTCGTGCGATGCGCGAAGGCAAGACGCGCTACACGGAGGCCGCGGGTATCCGGGAGTTGCGCGAGGCGATCGTCGCGAAACTGAAGCGCGACAACGGCGTCGACTACCCAGTCGATGGCGTCAGCGTGTCGGTTGGTGCGAAACAGGCGATTTTCGCGGCTTTTTTCGCGACCCTCAATCCGGGCGATGAAGTGATCGTGCCCGCACCGTGCTGGGTCTCCTATCCGGAGATCGTCAAAATGGCGACGGGGACGCCCATCGTTGTGGCGTGCGATGAAGCGGCAGGGTTCAAATTGACGGCGGCCCAGCTTGAGGCGTCGATCACGCCGCGTACCAAGTGGCTGATGCTGAATTCGCCGTCGAACCCGACCGGGGCGGTTTACTCGGTTGAGGAACTCCGCACCATCGCGGAAGTACTGCGTCGACATCCCCATGTATGGGTGCTGTCGGACGACATCTACGAAAAGCTCATCTATACCGGAAGCCCGTTCGTCAATATTTTGAACGTGGCGCCAGAGTTGGAGGAGCGGACGCTCATCATCAATGGGGTCTCCAAGGTGTACTCGATGACAGGCTGGCGGATTGGCTATTCCGCCGGACCGGCTGCGCTCATCCGGGCCATGAATCTTGTGCAAGGGCAGATTGTCACCAGTGCGTCGTCGGTGTCGCAATACGCTGCGATTGAAGCACTCAATGGTGATCAGTCATTCGTAGAGCGATCGCGATCGGCTTTCGACGAACGCCGGAAGCTTGTGGTCAAAACGCTGAGCGACATTCCGGGACTCCACAGTAACGAGCCTGAAGGCGCCTTTTATGCATTTGTCGGCTGCCATGGCGTCATTGGAAGCCGTACGCCGAGCGGCAGGCTTCTGGAGAACGACCAGGACTTCGTCATGTACTTGTTGGAAGAGGCGAACGTGGCGGTGGTTTCAGGTTCCGGTTTTCTGCTCTCGCCGTACTTCAGACTCTCTTATGCCGCATCACTCGACGACCTGAACGAAGCGCTGAGCCGGATTCGCGCCACGTGTCAAAGCCTCGAAACTGTAGCGGTCTGATAGTCCGTTATCCACACACTGCTCGGCTCTCAGGAGCCCAACGAGCCTTCGAAGGTGAATCATGAGCGAAAGGATTGTCATCACGGGTGGTGGTGCAATTGGTTGTTCAATCGCGTATTTCCTGAGCCTCCAGAAGACGCCCGGACGTGAGATCTGGGTGATCGAAAAAGATCCGACCTATCAGATCGCGTCATCATCGCTCTCGGCCAGTTCGATCCGGCAGCAGTTCTCAACGCCTATTTGCATTCAGTTGTCGCAGTTCGGCTATGACTTCTTCTCCTCCTGCGAGCGGGAGAAGGCGCGGTACGGTGCCGGTGTCGATCTGGTGGATTGCGGCTATCTGTTCGTGGGCAATGCGCAGCAGGAGAGCGTGCTACGTCGGCGGAGCTCGCTCGCCAGATCGTTAGGGGTCGAGCTGCAGGAACATTCCGCTGAAGCGTTGCAGCAGCGCTACCCGTGGATGAACGTCGGCGATCTGACTTATGCCGTTGAAGGCCTTGCAGGCGAAGGCTGGTTCGATGGCTACAGCGTTATGCAATGGTTCAGAACCCGTGCGCGTGAGGCGGGTGTTCATTTCGCTACGGGTGAAGCGGCGGGTTACCGTACACGCGGAAACCGGATTACCCATGTCGAACTGACGGATGGGCGGGAAATCTCCGGGGACACGTTCGTGAATGCTGGCGGAGCGTGGTGCGCGCCTCTTGCCAAAAGCGTCGCTGTCGATCTGCCGGTTCGGCCAAGACGGCGTTCGGCGTTCGTCGTGTCATGCCCGACGTCGATCCCGGATATGCCGATCCTGATCGATACGTCTGGCGTGTACCTGCGTAGGGAGCAGAACCATTTCCTGTGCATCGTCTCGCCCTCGGCGGAGATGGATTTGGATAACCTGCCGCTAGACGTGCAATTTTCCGAGTTTGACGAGATCATCTGGCCGACGCTGGCAGAGCGGATCCCTGCGTTTGAGGCGCTACGCGTGGAACACGCATGGGCTGGCTACTACGAATACAACATCCTCGACCAGAACGGCATCGTCGGTCAGTCGGGCCCGGAAAACTCGTTCGTGGCGGCCGGTTTCAGCGGTCACGGCATGATGCACAGTCCGGGCGTCGGTCGTGCAATGGCTGAACTGCTGACCTTCGGCGAGTTCAGAACTTTGGACCTCTCGCCGCTATCGCCGGCGCGGCTCACTTCGGGCCAACTTGTGATCGAAGAGGGTGTTTACTAGCGCCCGGCAGGCGGTTGATCAGTGTGGATGCAGGCCACGCCCTCGCGCGTTTCGATACTGTCGGGGCGTGAGGTGCGTGGCGGACTTGAATTGTCGCGCAAAAGCGCTGTGGTCCGCGTAGCCGCAGTCCGTCGCGATATCCGTAATGCTGTTGTCAGTCGTTTCGAGCAGCTTGCACGCGTGGTCGATCCGCAATTTCATCAGCAGTTGCTTGGGCGTCAGATGAAACACTTCACGGGTCAGACGTTCCAACGTATCGACAGAGATGGAGGCGCGTTCCGCCGCTTCAGTGACCAGGATGTTCTGTCCGAGGTTCTGTTCCAGATAATCCAGATATTCCAGTAAGCGGCGGTAGCCGTGGTGCCGTTCGTCGGGGCGAGGCAGATCGCGCGAGATGCCGATCAGTCCGATCGCTTGCCCGTCTTCGTTGAGTACCGGGAACTTGGAGCTCAGGCACCAGTATCGATGCCCCGATCCGGACGAGTAGAGGCGCAGACGATCGACAATCGGAGACTGGCTTTCGATAACGTTCAGATCTTGCGCGTTGGTGCTTGCACCGGTCACGGGAAATAGCTGGTCGGCCGTCTGGCCAATCACATCGTCGCGCGCCATCCCACTTCGGTTGATGAGCGTTTGATTGACGGAAAGATAGCGCGCCTGGGCATCCTTGATGTAGTACAGCACGTCCGGAAAACAATCGAAGACGCGCTCGAGCATCTCGGGCTGCCGGTCCAGCTGTCGAAAGACCTCCACCAACATATCGGAATAGGCCTTGGCGGGCATAAGAGGATCAGCGTGAAGTCACAGTGATCCCGATTGTACAGGGGGTGTAATCCGTGGCGGGAGCGAGGAAAGCGGTGGGGCGGTAGCTAGCCGCTCCACCGCTTTCCTGCAGGAATCCGCGCCTTGGCGCTTATTGGCTGGCGTGCGCCTTGGCGCCGAGCAGCGCTTCTCGGAAACGGCTGCGCAGATACGGCCCATCCCGGGGCGGAAGGGAGGTGGGCTCGGGATCGGTTCCGACCTTTACCGTGGCGAGCACAGGACCCTTGGCTTTGAGAATGACGTCGACATATTCTTCGAGCTCGCCTTCGGCATAGATTGTCGTCGCCTTTTCGAATCCAGCGGCGCGCGCGATTGCAGTGATATCCACGCCTCGTCCCGCGTGGGCCAACTGCATGCCCGTTTCCGCATAGTGTTCGTTGTCGATAACGACGATGGAGAGATTGGCCGGCCGATCGACGCCTACGGTTGCCAGCGATCCCAGTCCCATCATCATTTCGCCATCGCCAACGAACACGATCACGCGTTTCTCGGGTTGTGCCAGCGCAAGACCGAGACCGAAGGTGACGGCACCGCCCATCGCACCCCACAGGTAGAAGTTCTGTGGCGTGTCGCCGGCGGCGGCCACATCGAAGGTCGGATTCCCAAGGCTGGTCACTGCCAGAACGTCCTGCTGCCGATCGCGGAGAATCCGCTTCACCGTCAGTCGACGGTTCAGGGGCGTCGTCTGCTGAGTCATGTTCGTACTCACTTGTTAAAGTTCTTGGTGCCGATAACGCGCTGTCCGATCAGGACAGCGACCATCCGGGAGGTGTTGTAGCCGAAATTCAGCGCGGCGCGCACGGTCTCAGGGACCTCGGCGGGATCATCCGCGCGGTAGACATAAACGCCGGCCGATTCGAGGGCTTCCTGGGTCGATTTGCCCATGGCGACTTGCCAGGGATTGAATTCGCCCCACTCTCCGCGCATGGTGACCAGCATTACGATGGGCATGCGGCATTCGTGTTGCAGCGAGAGCATATTGATGCAGTTGCCCACGCCGCTCGACTGCAGCAGCAGTACGCCGCGCTGGCCACCGACCCATGCGCCGCCCATCATGGCCACCCCTTCTTCTTCGGTGGTCAGCGAAACCGCATGGATTTCGGCATCTGCTTCACAGAGTTCGATAAGACGTTTGTGCCCCGCATCAGGCACGTATGCCACTTGCCGCACGTCAGCGGCTTTGAAGTGCTCGAAGATTGTTTCCGGCCAGTTGACTGACATGATGACGAGTTTTGGTAGGTTGATAAAAACGGATAGCCGTCGCGCTAAGCAGGGCCAATCGATTACCTTGCTTTGATGAGTGATAGCGTGCATCAGCAAAAGTCGTCGCTCAATTACTGATTGCGGAAGACACGTTTAGGCTGGGGTTAACGGGATTTGTCGGTGCGGATTCACGCGCAGATCCTTTCCGTTTTGGCTTGCGTATGCATTCGAGCGACTGAAATGCGGCGTTCCAGAATGCCGAATTCCAACTCCAGGTTTGAGTAAGCACACTAGCGTTCAAACGACTGGAGAGGGAACCATGAAGATTGTTGTGCCCGTCAAGAGAGTGGTCGATTACAACGTGAAAGTCCGGGTGAAATCGGACGGCACGGGTGTCGACATCGCGAACGTGAAGATGTCGATGAATCCGTTCGACGAAATCGCGGTTGAAGAAGCAGTTCGTCTGAGGGAAGCGGGCGTGGCGACCGAAGTGATCGCCGTGTCGTGCGGCGTGACGCAATCGCAGGAAACGCTGCGCACGGCGCTGGCGATCGGCGCGGACCGCGCGATCCTGATTGAGTCGGGCGAAGAGCTGCAGCCGCTGGCGGTGGCCAAGCTGCTGAAGGCGCTGGTCGACAAGGAACAGCCGCAGCTGATCATCCTCGGCAAGCAGGCCATCGACGACGATTCGAACCAGACCGGCC
>NZ_WOEZ01000276.1 GCF_013177735.1 Paraburkholderia elongata
CACAACGCCACGTTCCTGATTCCATTACCACGTTGCGTATCCTGCTTGGACTACGGCTCATGCAACGATGGCACTCTTCCTGTACGGCAATAGAGCGCGCAACTAATTATGTGACACAGTAAGACTATGGTGTCGTCGACTATTTGCTTTCGAAACGCACCGATCTGTATGTGGAAGCAGACTACACACGTCTGACTGGTGCGGAAGTAGGTGATCCTGATACACCGTCCGGAGCGTTGGGACCGCACCACTCAAGCGTAACCGACATTGGAGTGGGCCTACGCACCAAATTCTGACTCGATCGTGAGCAGCGCTGCGCCCGACCCCATATGTATGCGTTTCGTGACATTGTCCGTGACGGCCGGACGCGTAAGGCGACGCCGCATGTGGCGAGAAACGCGCGCGGGATATCTCCGCGCGCGTACTAAATATCATCTCCGATCCACATGGTGCCATTGACGACACGCATGCGTTGCGTGTCAAGCAGGCGAAAGCTCTCGAAAAAGACTTCCGCCATCAGCGGAAGCCTCCCGGGACCTCGTTGATTGATCAGAGTGAGTGTCGAATGCCCACCATTACACCAGTCTGATCTACACCCGCCACTGGTAAAGAAGAGGTTCCCTCAGGACGGCGCCAACGCGCGCGCCACTCAAACCAGCTAACCTGGAGCTTGCCATTATGCCGACCATCGCGAGTTCGGAACCCGCGTCGAAGAGCCTTTTCGGTCGCGTTCGCTTGGGCTATCTGCTCGCCGAATCCTCGAGGCTGGACGAATGGAGGAAATTCGCCGCAGAGGGTCTCGGACTGCATGTAGATATCCCCCAACCGCGCGTCCTCGCATGCCGCATAGATGCGCATCAACGGCGTCTGATCGTTCGTGAAGGCGCCGCAGAGGATGTGATCGCAATCGGCTGGCAACTGGACGATGAGGCCGCCCTACGGCTTGCGCTCGCGCGGCTGGCCACCCGCGGCATCAGCGTGCAGGAAGGCAGCACGGAAGAGGCGGCCTTGCGCGGAGTGAGCAGATTCTGGTTCTTCGCCGGTCCCAAGAAGCTGCGCACCGAACTTTTCACGGATGCGGTGCTCTGCGATTTGCCGTTGCAGATGAAAGCAAGCGGGTTCGTGACCGGCGCGCATGTCGCCATTACGACTCGCCAGCCGGGAGTCTTGCAGGCATTCTGGAAAAAGGTGTTCGACGCGCGGCTCTCTGACGAAATCGAGGACAAGAACGACCGCCTGAATCTCGACTTCGCGTTCCTACGCTTGAACGAGCGTCACCATTCGCTCGCGACCGCATCGACACGTGGCGTCCGCTGGAACCCGTTGCGCACCCAGATCCACCACATGAATCTTCAGTGCGCCTCGCCGGACGACGTGACCCAGGCCTATTTCCGGTGTCGCGCGATGGGTTATCCGATCGCCAACGCCATCGGCCAGCAGCACCCTAACGACCGCGAGCTTTCCTTCTACGTCGAAACACCGTCCGGGTTCGAATTCAAATTGGGCTGGAACCCGACCGTGGTGGACGAGCACACGTGGCGCACCGCGAAATAAGAGACCGGCGACGCCGGTCTCGTGGTGCATACGCGCCCAACGCAATCGCGTGGAAATCTCTCATGCCATAGGCGCGCAAGCTAGCTGAAGCGATGTGTGCAAGTCGCACATGCAATGAAAAAGCGTGACGGTCGACCTGCGCACCTCAAAAGCTTGCGGAAGTATCAGGGATGCACATAGTGGGTCGTTCTGGAGTCGGCGGGTATATGCGCCAACTGCCGTCTTCGTGACGAAAGAAAAACATCGCAACCTGCACTCCAGCCCTGAATGTATCGATGCATACATAGCATTCGCGTCTGGATCGCCTGTTTCTGAACTTTGTGACCCGAACCGGCTTCGCCGGGTCCGGCACGAGCCAGTGCGCGACCATCGCGCGCAGTGACTTGTCTTCACTAGTCGTCGACTTCTCCGCCTTACTATTTGGCGCCGTAGCCCAATTGCGGCAGGGAGTAAAGCACCTTCCTGCACTTCGAGCCAAGCTCCCTAACCCTCCACCGGCATTACCCGGCTTCAGCGGTACTACGAGCCTCTCCGTCATCCCAAGGCGCCCGGCCTAGAGACATTCTCGAAGAATCTCCAACATCTCCTGGCCGGATGCAATCGGTCGGCAATTGGTCGCCGCATTACGATCCTCGAACGCATATGCTGCAATGACCGGCAGTTGTGCCTCCGTCACGCCGAGCTCCGAAAGTCGGGTAGGTAGAGCGAGCTTGCCAACCAACCGTGCAACGGAAGTTTCAGCTCTCTCGTCGGCGTGGCCATCGAGCGCCTCGGAGATTTCGCGCTTGGCCGAGATGCACCAGTCGTGATTCCAACGGAGGACCGGTGCAAGCGTCACGCAGGATGTCAGGCCGTGTGCCACACCGCATATTGCGCCAAGCGCATGGCCTAAGGCGTGGCTGGCGCCCACTGGCGCGCCGTGTGCTGGGCCGGCCATCGACATCCAGCAGCCCAGTTGCGCCTCCGCCAAATCGGATCGCGCAGGCTGCCTTCCCGCCTCATAAGCAGAAGCTATTGCCGGCAGGGCGCGAGCGAATAACCTCAGGGCTTGACGGGCAAGCGGAGCAGCATAGCCGGATGCCGAACCCGCACAAAGCGTTTCGGCCGCATGGTCTATCGCCTTGACGCCCGATCCCAGTAGTATCGAGCGCGGCGCGTCGAGCAACGCCCGCGGATCGTAAATAATGCTTCGCGGTATCGCGTATTCGTGGCCGATTACGTCCTTGTGCAAGGTGACATCGTTCGTCATCCCGCCAATTGGAGATAGTTCGGCGGCGGACAGAGTAGTCGGAATCGCGATGATGCGTGGTCCCGGCTCGCCTTCACCAGAATTGACGCGCGTAGGCTGGGAGCGCAGTTCGGATAAGCGGTCAGGCGATTTGATGTCGCGCCATAGAGCCATCGAGACCGCTTTTGCGGTATCGATTACCGAGCCTCCGCCAATGGCCACAATGGCGTCGGGTTGAAGGTCGCCCAGTGTTGCAATCGCGTCAATGACACAATGAGCCGGCGAATGCGGCTGGCATTCGCCGAATATCACGAACGGTACGGGTACTGCAGCCAGCAGCGAGACCAGATAACTCGAAGTTTTGAACGATGCGCTCGTCAGTACGAGCACCGGAGCCAGCCGCTCCTCCTCGAGGATCGCGGGAAGGACTTCTCGTGCATCGACGTTTTGGATGACGCGCGCGATTCGATTCGCATAGTGCTTCAATTCACCCGCCCCGTCTCGCTGAGCCATCACGACACTGGAAGCATGAGGCCTGCATCGAAGCGATAGCTTCGTCCGTTGTGCATGGCGTTACGCACAATCTCTTCCGCGAATAAAGCGAATTCCGACGCCTTGCCCATGCGCTTGGGAAAGAGCGAAGCCGAAACGATGCCTTCCTTCACCTCCGGCGGCGCCTGTTCGTACATCGGTGTGTCGAAAGCGCCAGGCGCCACGGTTACTACCCGAATGCCATGCTCGGCGAGTTCGCGCATCAGCGGTAGCGTCATGCCTACTATCGCCGCCTTCGACGCGCTGTAGGCGACTTGGCCCACCTGCCCCTCATATGCAGCGCCGGAGGCGAGATTAATAATCACGCCACGCTCTCCGTCTGCATTTGGTTCGTTGCGCGTCATGGCTAGTGCAGCCGAACGCGAGAGATGGACGGTGCCGTACAGATTGACCTTCACCACCTGATCGAAGCGATCCATTGGAATCGGCCCCTTCCGGCTAATCAGTTTAGCCGGTCCACCGATGGCGGCGGCTGCGACCGCGACATCAATGCGGCCGAAGCGCTCGATACCGGCGTCGATACTTGCCTGCACCGCATCTGCGTCGGCGACATCACATTCGACGGCGAGGTAGCCCTCGCCGAGTTCCTCGGCTATCGCCGCACCGCGTGCCGCGTCGCGATCAAGCGCGACAACGCCGCGCACCCCGATTGAAAGGAAGTGGCGCGCGGTCGCCTCCCCCAATCCAGAAGCGCCCCCACTGATTACCACGACTTTACCTTTGATATCCAATTCTCTTCTCCTTACGTGATAGAAACCAGAACGTTGCGCACCGCGTTCGGTCCATATTTGCGACTACGAATTGTCTCAACTAGCGTTAAGCATTTGGCGTAAAGCCGGTTTTCGAATCTTACCGGTAGCGGTCTTTGGCAGCTCCTGGACGATATGCCATCTGCGCGGAACTTTATAGCGGGCAAGGCGCGCCTCACACCATCTCTCGAGATCGGCTGTCACGAAGCTGCTCGACGCGGAAAGCACCACGAATCCGACCGGCACTTCGCCCCATTTCGGATCCCGCCCACCTACGACCGCCGCCTCGACTACGTCCTCGCAAGCGCAAAGGACATCTTCGATTTCCTTGGAATAGATGTTTTCGCCTCCGCTGACAATCATGTCCTTCTTCCGATCGACGAGAGTCAGAAAGCGGTCTTCGTCAAAATAACCGAGATCGCCGGTATAGATCCAACCGTCGCGGATTGTCTCCGCGGTCTGCTCGGGATTATTGAAATAGCCGGTCATGCCAGCCTCTTTGTCGACAATCACCTCCCCAACAACTCCCGATGGACATTCGATGCCAGTCTCGTCGACCACGCGAACCTCCATGTGCGGCAATTCTCGCCCGACCGTTCCCAGCTTGCTGTTGTGTTCGTCGGCGGGAAGTACGGTATTGAGTGTAGTTTCGGTCTGACCGTAGCACTGCAGGAAGCCGACGTTCGGCCAGAGCGTCTGCGACGCCTTCACCAATTCGACAGGCATAGGCGCTGCTCCGTACCACGCGCTTTTCAAGCTCGATGGCGTGCCGGAGGTCGGTGTCCGATCCAGCAGCATCGCGTACTGCGCAGGCACCCCGAAAAAAGTAGTCGCATGGTAACGCTCGATCAGTTCGAACACTTGATCCGGCTCGAAGCGGGCAGTGAGTACAATCGATGCTCCAACATAGAGGTGCGGATGGGAAACGACATAAAGTCCGCCGCCATGAAATAGCGGCACGGTGACTACGACCCTGTCGCTATGACGCACCCCAGTGGCCAGCGCCGTCGAGGCAGCACATTCGATGAGGGCGCGATGAGGAAGCATCGCACCTTTTGGCGTCCCTGTAGTGCCGCTCGTGTACAAAATGGCCGCCGTGGCCCGTTCGTCAAATGATGCCGGCAACGGCCGAAGTGGCTCGGCACCACCACGAAGCAAATCAGAATTGATCCGCGCGAGCAGAACACCGCCGATCCGCTCCGCGACCTCGCTCGCCTGCGCTTCAAATGCGGGCGTATAGAACAGGATGCGGGGAGAACTGTCCCGCATCATTTGCTCAATCTCAGCGACAACACAACGATAGTTGAGCGGAACAATCACCGCGCCAATTTTTAGGATCCCAAAATACAGCGGGAAAAATTCCAGGCAGTTTTCGGCTAGCACAGCAACCCGGTCACCCGGGGCAACGCTAGCTTCAAGCAACTGCCAACCGATGCCGTTCGAATAAACGTCGAGTTCGGCAAAGCTTATCGCCTGCCCTTCGAAAATCAGGGCCGTCTCCGATCCGAACCGGCGCGCGTTGAGACGCGCAATGTCGCCAAGAAAACGCATTTTATAGCTGGCTCCCAAAGTCCTGGAAGCGGTAGCCGTCGAGAAAAGTCCGCGCGATGACGGTCTTCTGAATTGACGGTGTACCCTCCTCGATCATGTTGATCCGACAGTCGCGATAATGCCTTTCGATGTCGCGCTGTGTCGTGTAGCCAATCCCACCGTGGACTAGCAACGCACGGTCAGTTACCCGATTCACGGCTTCCGCGCCAAACTGCTTGCACATCGCCGCTTCCGCTGGAATGCGCTCACCCCGGTCAAGCTTGGCAATCGCGTCGGCGAGCATTGAGCGCAACGCGAAAATATCCGTCGCCATCTCGGCGAGATAGGACCGCACTGTTTCCCGCGTTGATATAGATTTGCCGAAGGTAACCCTTTCCGTGGCGTAGTCAAGTGACAGTTCAAGTACGCGTTCAGCAGTACCGAGCGAGGTCGATGCAATGAAGACTCGGCTCTCTTCGAGTGCCTCAAGCGCGTGGGCGAGCCCTTTTCCCTCGACACCGCCAAGAAGGTTCTCCGCCGGCACCTGCGCATCATCGAGGTTGAGCCTGCCATGTTCAGCACCCTTGCAGCCCATCAGCCCGCCTACCGGATCCCAAGTGAAGCCAGGGGCCTCCTTCGGCAACATCAACACGCTAATCCCGTCTGCGCCTCGGCTCCGGTCGGTGTAGCAGACCAACATTAGATAGTCCGCGATGTCGCAGTTACTGATCAAGTGTTTCCGTCCACTGACGAAATAGACGTCACCCTCGCGACGCGCCGTAGTCGTGATGTCGACGCCGGTACCATTGTCCGGCTCGGTTAATGCGAACGCTAGCTGGATTTCCCCCTTGGCAACGCCTGGATAAATGCGTGCTTTCTGTTCGTCGGTTGCGAACTCGAGTAGCTTGCTGGCGGAAACATGCGCGTGAAGATAGCCGCGCAGCCCCGCATACATTTTTGATAGCTCTATCAGAACTGGAACGTATTGCCCGACCGAGAGCCCGAGCCCCCCGTAGCTTTCTGGCACCAAACAACCGTACAGGCCCAGCGCGGCTAGCTTGGGGATCACTTCGTCATGAGGAATATGCCCTTCGCGCTCGATCTGATCAACGTACTGGCTAAGGTCGTTCCAAATCAGATCTTTTACCTTAGGAAACCACTCGCGGTAGGTCGCGTCATCCATAAATTACTCCGTTCATGCGGCTATTCCGCGATAAGGATATGAATATTGCAAGCCCGGGCGTCGGCTTCCTTGCTGCCGCCCATCATTTGCGCCAGCGCGACGCGCGCACCCTCGACCTGTCGACCGGTAGCTTCCCCTCGAAGCTGCCAAGTAAGCTCTGCTATCTGACCTAGCCCTGACGCGCCGATTGGATGTCCCTTGGCCAGCAAGCCACCGCTGGCATTCACCGGGATCCGCCCACCGATTGCGGTCGCCCCCTCATCTATCAAGCGTCCACCCTCGCCACGCGCACAAAGACCAAGACCTTCGTAGTGGACGATTTCGCAAATTGAGAAAGCGTCGTGCACCTCGACGAGCGACAAATCACCGGGACCGACACCAGCCTGCTCATACGCTTTCGCGACGGCTTTCTCCTCGATCTCCCAATGGGAAAAGTCACGCTGATTGTCATAGAGGCCGGTTGCTAGCACCGAACCAGCAACACGAACCCGCGGCTTGCCAAGACGGCGAACTACGGCCTCCGAGCACAGAATCGCCGCAGCGGCGCCATCGCTGTTCGGGCAACAAGAGAACAAGGTGATAGGGTCCGCGATCATAGGCGATGCAAGGACCTCTTCGACTGTCAGCGGTTTCTTGAATTCCGCGTAGGGGTTGAGGCAGCCGTTGTCATGGTTCTTCACCGAGACCTTGGCCTGCTGCTCGAGTGTCGTGCCATACGCCTCCATGTGCTTTTGCGCGACCATGGCAAAGTAGCCGGGGAAAAGATCGCCAAGCCGGACCTCCATTTCTGCCGCACCAACCTTGAGGGGCGTGCCCTTCGGCATAACCGCCTTGTCAACTCCGAAGACAACGACTGCATCATATTGGCCACTTGCCACACCTTGCCAGCCGAGATGAAGCGCTGTCGACCCAGACGCACACGCGTTCTCTACGTTGACGATGGGCAGCCCCCCCATGCCCACTTCCCATAGAACGTGCTGACCGACGCCAGTCTCCTCCTGTAGCATCGCGCCGAGCGCATTGCCGCAGTAGCCTGCCTCGATCTCACGCCGGTCGATCCCTGCGTCGACTAGAGCCTTCGCAACAGCCTCGCCCCCGAGGCTGCGCAAATTTCGGTCAAGATGCTTACCAAAGGTCGTCGAACCAACGCCCGCTACATAGACCGGCCTCATGCTGTTGCTCCCTTCAAGCTGGCAAACTTGTAAGCGACAAGCTCCCGTCCGGCAGCGTCACGACAGAGGTTTTCGGCCACCAATCGCACCGGCGTTCCGGGAGTCAGCCCTCCGGCGTCTGCCTGGGCGAAGAGGCCGAACACGCGTAGCGGCACATCGTTGAGATCGACGTAGCCATAGGCATATGGCGCTTTCAGCCCGACCGGAGAGGGAACTCGAACCACTGTACTTGCGTAAACTGTGCCACCGCCCTCGATCACCGTCACCTCGATCTCATGTCCCGGGCCACAATGAACACATACCGTGCGCCGAGGAAACGAAAGTGCACCGCACGACGTGCAGCGACCTGCGCGGAGGCGCGCTCCTCCTTCCGCAGTAGATTCGAATATGTCTGGCATGAATGGCACGGTTTCCACCGGTTCCGTCTGGACGCCGCTATGATTGGATGCAGTCAAGTCCACCTCCTTTCCTCGACCTTGTCGGTCGAGGCAAACCATGGGACGGCTTCTGCCGTCATGAATGAGGACGCGAGATGGCGGCGAATTGAGACTGACCGCGCAGTCACCGACTCCGCGACCTAGGCCGCCGGAACGCCGCTAGAGAATGGACAACCGCCGTCACGCCGGCCCTGCAAGTTTCTCCAATCGCATCTCCACCTCTCCCGACATCCTGTTCCTCGTCACTGATGTCTTGTTGTCAAGATTACTAACCGACCGTTAAGTTGTCAAGACCGACCACCGCCTCCAGTCACGTTAATATTTGGATCCTGGTAGTGTCGGTACGACGGATCGTCGCGATCAAGCTTGCGCATCAATGCGGGCGAATTCAGCGGTCCAAATCGAGGCCGGACTGGCTCGGATAGGCCTCTGCAACGCTTGCGATCGCGTCGTTGCGGGCCTGCAGCAATGGTTCGGCCCGTCGGACCCGGCAATGGAAGAAGCGCCGCACGACGTGCCGCTGTTCCGGGAGTTCGCCGGACTGGACAACTGGACGGTGCGGCTGCCCGACGAGAGCACCATCCTGCGGTGCCGTCTCTATTGGAGAGGCACAAGCCGGCCGCGCAGATCCTCGCGCTGGTCAACGATATCCTGCGCGACAAAGGGTTGATGCTGCGCGCCGGCACGGTGGTGGATGCGACGCTGATCAGCACCCCGAATTCAATCAAGAATGCCTCGGGCGAACTCGGAGATGCATCAGAACAAGAAAGGCAACCAGTGGTACTTCGGCATGAAAGCGCACGTCGGCGTGGATGCCCAATCCGGGCGGGTGCACACGGTGCGGGGCATGTCGGCCAACGTCAGCACCGTGGTCGAAGCCAACAGCCTACTGCATGGAGAGGAAACCGACGCGTTTGGCGATTCGGGCTAACGCTGCTGGGCGTCCGCCGGCCAGCTTCGCTCTGGGCTGATAGATTGGGATCGTGGCGCATTCAACCCCCTATCTGCCGAGTCTGATCCCACGCCGAAGCCTGGCGTCGCATTATCGGCGCTTCGCTCCGCGCCGCGATCGTGCTCGACCTCTTGATACGTTCATCTTCGCATACCTGAACATATCGTCGCATCTTCAGCATGCCGTGCCCGACATCGATTTTCGCATCGGGTTTGTTCGGCCGCTCTGTACAAACATGCTTCGAAACTAGCAACCAGTTGGATGTCAGTCGGCGTAACAAAATCGGTCGTCGCGCCGAGGCCGTCGCCAACAACCATCGAGCCACCGCTCTCGGCTATGCCTCGGCCAAATGGCGACGACACCGCGTCATGCGATGCCCGACGCCTTTAACGTTTCACTCATTTGTACTCGACGAGCACTTCACGATATGGTGTCGTTCCGACGTTTCTCGCCCTATGGGTCGCAGGGACGCGCGCGCCTTTTCCGTTTTCGGAAAGCACTTCAATATAACCATTATCTAGCTTGAACGAATAGAATGCCCCCGTCGGCACGTCGAAAGTCCCCAGATCATTCCCATCTTCATCAAAAACCTGCAGAAGAGCGCCTTCGATCGCATACCACATGTATTCGTGCTCGTGCGTGTGAAGCGACGAATATTCGCCCGGGGCCAAACTGCAGTTCCAGACAACGACCTTGTCGTTCTCGAAAACCTTCTCGGTTCCAATACCAGCCATGAGACTCTCCTAGAAAAGTAGTGTGATAATCAAGCACCCCGCAACAAGCTGCGGGGTATGAACGGCGCTTCTCCAAGCAGCCGGTCCCCGACCGGCCTACGCCGCAAGCGGCGGGGAATGCGACCCGTAGAGATTTAAAAATGATCGAGGTCAATCGACGGGCCACCCGGGTGCCAGGAAGCGCCTCCAGTTCGCCACGTTGTACCCGTATGATGAATATCCGCCATCGAGCGGGCTTTGTAGACATAGTTGTCGCGTCACTTCATTCGCACTCTCCTTTGACCCTTGGGTCTTTCACTATTGAGGCTGCTTTAATTCGGCCGGGGATGTGCGCTCCGGATTGAGCCAGACTTCATCCTTCAATTCCCAATTGCGAGTCGAGCGGGACCAACGCCGCGGGTTGCGCGCCCTGGCCTGCGCGAACTGATCTCACGCCCAAGCCTTGCGTAACATCGGCGCTCTGCCCAGCGTTGCGATCGTCCTCGACCTCCCGACACCTTCACCTTCGCAAACGAAACATACATCGCATCTTCAGCATGCCACGCCCGACATCGATTTGCGCATCGGGTTTGTTCGACCGCTCTGTACAAAACCTGCTTCGAAACTAGCAACCAGTTGTCTGTTTGATGGCGCGCACGCCTTGCTGCAGCCCAAAAACACACCGGTGAGATTGACCGCGATCTCCCGGTTCCATTGATCCAACGTAAGTTCCTGAAAGTCGATGGGCGCGCCGATGCCGGCGATATTGCAGGCGATGTCGAACTTGCCGAAGGCCACCAGGGTATGCGGTATCGCTGATTCCCAGCCTGTTTCGTCGGCAACATCGAGTGCTCCCGCGATTGCGCGCCCCTTGAACCTCAATCTTGGCGACGGTCTCCTCGGCGCCTGCACGATCAATGTCAAGCGCAATGACAGTCGCACCTTCTGCCGCGAAAAGTTGCACCGTTGCTCTGCCGATGGCTGATGCAGCGCCCATAATCAGCGCCACCTTGTTGTTCAGCGTGTTTATTTGTCATCCGAGTATTCCGAGTGCGGTCCCCGGCGTTCACCTTCTCGGGATACACCGGGGAATTGCTTTGAAGTTCATTCAGTCGCTGTCACGCGAGGAAGGATGGCGAACATACGTCACAGAATAAGGGCCGACTGCACGAGATCCGCATACCGCTGGTGGCGCTCCCAGCTATAGGAGTCTTCCATCAACCCGGCCGACAGGAACACGTAGGTCAGCTCGCGTTCCGGATCGACCCAGAAGCAGTTCGAGCCGGAACCGATCCCGCCGAAAGTACCCGGCGAGGCGAGCTGCCCGAAGGCGTGCGGGAAGACACCCTCTCCGCGCAAGAAGAAACCGAGCCCGAGGTTGGCCGGAATTTCCGGCCAACCTCGCATGCCGCGCGCATAATCCCACAGACCGTTCGGCAGCGTACCCGTTGCGTTGGTGGTCGCGAAGCGGAGAATGGCCGGACTCAAGACCCGCGCACCGCCGAGTTCGCCGCCACGTCGGCATGCCTCGGCAAAACGATAGTAGTCCATCGCCGTGGAGAGTCCGCCACCTGCAGGCAGCTCGAAGGTTTCCGTCATCACGGCACCGAGCCCTTCGAGCTGCTCGGGTTGAAAGGCGCCGAGCCTCCGATCGACCATCACGACTGGCACGCGCCGCACCGCAAGATCGGCGCGAGCGCCAAGGTTCGTGTCGGTCATGTCCAGGGGTTTCAGAAGATCGTCAACCATGATCTGCGTGTAAGACCGCTTGCCGCCATCTAGCCTGCGCACGATTTCGGCGAGCACGCTGTGCCCGACGACCGCCGAATAGCTGACGGCAGTGCCAGGCACTGCCTGTGGCACCAAGCTGCATGCGAAGGTGGTAACAGCGCGGATGTCACCGAGCTGCTCGGGCGACAGTGGCGGCACGTCAAACGGCAGACCCGCCTTGTGCAAGAGCAGGTCGGCAATCGTCGTGTGTTCCTTGCCCTTGACGCCGTATTCCGGAATCACCTCGCGCACCTGCGTGGTGAAGGCAATATCGCCGCGGTCGATACGTTGCAAGACGAGCGCATTGGTGAGCTGTTTCAGGATCGAAAAGGTGAAGAAGACGGAGTCGAGCCGCATCGGCTTGTCCGCGCTTCGATCGGCATAGCCCAACGCTTCGTGCAGCACGATCTCACCGCGCCGCGCTACCAGCACCACGGCGCCGTCGAATTTTTTAGCCGCGATGTCGGTCTTGATGGCGTCCGGCAGGCGGGAAAGGTGTTCAGCGTCAAAGCCAAGAGAAGTGGCGGCCATGGTCATGATCTTGTCCTATGACTGGGTATCAAAAGCGGCAGAAGAAGCTATGCAACGACCAAAGGCGGCGACTGTTGCAACTTTCAAACCATTATGCGACGATTCCTTCACATTTGACTATTCGCATTTGGAGAAGCCGGATGGGCGTCCGCCGAATCGACACAACCCCACGTAAAATGCCGCGTCAAGAGCGCGCGAAGATGACGGTCGAGGCGATCATCGCCGCGACTGCTCAGGTTTTGATCGAGCATGGATATGAAAGGGCTACCACCGCTCGTGTGGCGGAGCGTGCTGGCATCAGCGTCGGTTCGCTTTACCAGTATTTCCCGAGCAAGGAAGCGCTCGTTGCGACGCTGATCGAGCATCATGCGGACCAAATGATCGGAACTATGCGGCGAGCGCTCGAAGATCCCGGTCACGCCACGCTAGCGGATGGACTCGGAGCGATCATCAAAGCAGCCACGGCGGCGCACCGCATCAAACCCGCGCTGCAAAAGGTTCTGCATGAAGAGATCCCTAGAATTGGCGGGCTCGCAGAGGCAACGAACGTTCACCGTAAAATCACGGCAGCAATAGAGCGCTTTCTGCATGCCCACGTCAATGAGATTGCCGTGGATTGCAAACTGAGCGTGCTGGCCATCATCATTGAAACAGTTCTCGAGTCGCTCATTCACAAAGCGGTGATCGACCAGAATGAGCTCCTTGCCGATGGCCTGATCGAGCGGGAGACGTTTCGGCTGATCATGAGCTATCTAACGGCAGCGACATCGTCAAAGTAAATAGAGAACGCAATACTCCCCGTTTGGCGTAGAAAAAAATCGATCGTCGGGGGATCTGTGGGTGAATTGAGGCGCGGTTAGGAGAGCGATACAAAGTGGGCGCTGGAAGGTATGGCCCTGAATTTTGATAAGCTTGCTCGATCATGGACGAAGAACCGGGCGTCGGGATTTATCGGCTCCACGTATGGCTTCGCCAGATCAGTCCGATGATCTGGCGACGGCTTCTGGTGCGCAGCGACAGCACGATCACCGATCTGCACTACATCCTGCGGATCGCCTTTGGCTGGAGCGATGAGCATCTGAACCGTTTTCATATCCATGGCCAGGACTACGGCGTCTACCATGACGGTGGAATCGGCTTCTCAACCGATCCAGTACACGTCCAGTTGCGCGATTTCCGCTTTCGTGTCAACGAACGGTTTCTCTACGAATACGATTTGAACGATGGATCGGAACACCAGGTGCGCGTTGAGGCGCGGCTGGGGCTGGAGGAGAAACGCATCTTTCGGTGCTGCATTGGTGGCAAGCGCCGAGCGCCGCCAGAGGACTGCGGCGGCCCGCATGCCTTCATGACGCGCCGTGAGGAAGTCCCGCTGGCAGTCGATGACTGGCGAACTGTGGCTAACCCGGCACTATGCCTAAACGCTTTATGTCCTGCAGAGCACAAGCGCTTACCTTGCTCCACCCCCTTGAGCAGATAACCTTGAACGCCTAGGGATGGTGTTCAAAACTCAGTCAACGTGGAATGTTCAGGACTGAGGTTGCCTGGCACAATGAGCGCATGAAACAGACCGACCTGAATCTTGACCTGACGAACCAGCGCACGCGCAAGCGCGCGCTCCTGGATGAGATGGAGCGCGTGGTGCCATGGAACGAATTCGTGGCGCTGATAGAACCGCACGCGCCGACCAAGGCGACGGGTCGCCGGCCATTTCCGATTGAAGCAATGTTGCGCATCCACTTCCTGCAACAATGGTTTGGCCTGAGCGATGTCGCGATGGAAGAGACGCTGTACGACGTACCGCTGTATCGCGAATTTGCCGAGCTGGGTGGCATGAGCCGATTGCCGGATCGGGTCAGTATCCTGCGCTTTCGGCATCTGCTGGAACAACACCGGTTGGCCGAGCAATTTCTGGTGACCGTCAACGCCCAGTTCAGTGCGAAGGGCTACATGCTCAAGGAAGGGACGGCGGTTGATGCCACACTGATTGCCGCGCCGAGTTCAACCAAGAACAAGGGCGGTGAGCGCGATCCCGAAATGCATCAGACCAAGATGGGAAATGAATGGCACTTTGGCATGAAGTGTCATATCGGCGTGGACGCCGACTCGGGTCTCGTGCACACGGTAGTGGGGACGGCTGCCAACGTCAACGATGTGACGCAAGCGCATGCGCTCGTGCATGGTGACGAACGCGAGGTGTTTGGCGATGCGGGTTACCAAGGCGTGCAAAAGCGCGAGGAAATGCAAGACGTCAAGGTCAACTGGCACATCGCCATGCGTCCAGGTAAGTGTCGTGCCTTGAACAAGGACACACCGCTGGGCCAACTGCCTGACGAACGCGAAAGGCTGAAGGCACGTATTCGCGCCAAGGTGGAGCATCCGTTTCGCGTTATCAAGCGCCAGTTCGGCCATCTCAAGGTGCGTTATCGTGGATTGGCGAAGAACATGCAGCAATTGCAAACGCTGTTCGCCTTGAGCAATCTTTGGATGGTACGCCGCCGAATTCTGCAGGAATTCGTGGTATGAGTGCGTCCGGATTCGGCTCAGACGAGCCGAAGCACAGACCGCGCGACTCCATCTATGCTGAATAGAACACGGAATTCGCACGTTTCGTCTCATTGATTTCACTTGGCGATACTTACGTTGTCAGGTCGGTGTCGCCGAGCGTGTTTTGAACACTATCCCTAAGGGTGAACGATGTTTTCGATGAACTGTGCAAGGACACGAGTGGAATGTGGCGATTTGCGCACCGCCAGATCCGTTGCGAACTGGCCGTAAGCTTAAAAAATTGATCCAGTCGGCAAGAGCTCTAACCAACGTCTGCCATCAGGCAAGCCCCTTCGATGCCGAATACCGCGCAGGCTTCGTCCTTTTCGGGGTGATCACCGCTCACTCCGACTGCACCCATCACGCGGCCTTCGCTATCGCGAATCAGCACGCCCCCCGCGACGGGCACGATACGTCCTTGCGAGATACCGCGCCAAGTAAGTGGCCCTGTTCGTCATGGACCAGGACACCGCCACGAACCGGGACGATCCGCCCGCCGGGGATGCAATTCAATGCTGCGTAGAATGCTGGTGCTGCTGCAGCGCGCTCCGCCAATGTGCGGCCACCCGCTCCCATGCCCGGTGCGCCCCATGCTTTTGCCTCGGCAATTTGCGGACGAAGAATGCTGCTATGGTCCTCACGTTTAAGTGCGACGAGATGGCCGCCCGCGTCAAGCACCGCGAGCGCAAGGGGCTTACAGCCAACGACCATGCCTTCTCGAGTACGGCGTCCACAATTCCGGAAGCTTGAGCCAATGATAAGGTTTGCATAGGCGTGTCTCGTAACGAAGAGTCATGAAGCAGGCGCATATATCGTTATGCGCCTGAACGCAATTGCTCAAGCTGGTCTTCCGGCCTCATTTCCTCCTCGGCGAACTGATCCGACTCAACAACCGGCGGTTCGATGGGCGGCAATCCGACCAGAAACAGTTCCATTGTCGACGTCGTCTCGATTTCGAGTTTTTCCCCCGGATATACCTGCAACGCGGTCAAGGGAGTCAGCGGATTAGCGTCTACGGTCCCTTCACCAGACAGGACAACAAACAAACGCTGTGAAGACTCGTCCACCGAAGACCAACTGGCCTCACCGCGCAGGCGTATCATCTCAATCCACACACCGCGTTCCGCAAAGCTCCCCATGAATTTGTGATCGACACCAGGCAATCCTTTCAACGTCAGCCAGTTGAAATGCTTGGGATCCGCCACAATCACTTTCCTGTAGCGCGGATGAGGATACTTCAGCTTGACCCCGAAAGCTTGCTGCCATATGGCATTGAGCCCCCACTCGCGTTTGCCGTCAGAGCGGACGTAAAAGGGGCCGTCAAATCGCCCGCTCTTTTCGAGTTCCTTCCATGCTTGACGCCGCTGCTCGATACTCATGAACCCGTACGTCGACGATCCGCCGAACTGCAACGTGAGCAAGAGACGACCCGCCGGGGTCTGCTCGGTAATCGGGTCCTCCTGCGGCCCATACGCCAAGCCTTCGGGAAAGTAGCCGATCTGCCCTTCCTCAAGAGTCAGGCCCGGCTGGACGTGATACGCCCCCTTCAATGGAAGACGAATCTGTTCGAAATTGTGGCGATGTCGAGGCATATGAAAGTCGGCATCCTGCCTCGCGAGGATATACATGAAATTTTCGGGTGAGGTCGGGTCATCCCCCTTTAGCATGTGTTGAAAGGCAATGGCGCCGGTCGGATGGTCTTTCTTCCAGTTGCTAGGGTCGAATGGAACGATTTTCATCTTGAGCTCCTCTCAGGGTGTATGTTGTCTCGCGTTTAGATTGCCTGTCCCTGATCAGACTCGAGCGAACAGCCAAAATGGTCCACTGCGAGCATCGCGAGCGCGCTGCCGCGTGAAATAAATCCGGCGATAGTGAACAGGGGGCCGGCACTGCTGCCCACCACCAGATCCGCTGCGAACTGGCCGTGAGCTTCCAGGATTGATCTCGCCGGCAAGATCTTTAGCCAACATCTGCCCTCAGGCATGCCCCTTCGATGCCGTATACCGCGCAGGCTTCGTCCTTTTCGGGGTGATCGCCGCTCACTCCGACTGCACCTATTACGCGGCCTTCGCTATCACGAATCAGCACGCCCCCCGCGACGGGCGCGATACGTCCTTGCGAGATGTCCGTCAGCGCGGCGAAGAAGGCAGGCGCTGCACTCGCGCGCTGCGCAAGCGCGCGTCCGCCCGCGCCCATGCCGAGTACACCCCAGGCCTTTGCCTGCGCAATCTGCGGCCGCAGGATACCGCTGTCGTCCTCCCGCTTGAACGCGACGAGATGGCCACCGGCGTCGAGCACCGCGACAGTCATGGGTGCGCAATCCGTTTGCCGCGCCTTGTGAAGTGCCGCGTCGACAATTGCCGCGGCTTGTTCGAGTGACAGTGTGTGCATGTTGCGTTTTCCTTGAGTCGAATGATTGATCAGTGAGGGGGAGTCGTACGTGTAAGCGAACCGGGATCCCCGGGCGACGGACCTCGGGCGCGACTCGCCACGCGACCGCCTTCGTTGTGACCGGCCTCCCTGCTGACGAACCTGCCCAGTATCAGCACGGCAACCGCCGCGCCGGCGGATGTCGCGCCCGCCACCAGAAACAGCGTTCCCGCCGTAACACCCGTGCCGAGCAGAACGCCGCCCAGCACAGGTCCGACGATCGCGCCGATCCAGCCTATACCCATCGCCCAGCCGATGCCCGTTGCCCGAAGAAACGTGTCGTAGTACACCGCGCAGAGTGCGACGGTACACATCTGCGCGCCAAGGCTGAATGCACCCGCGACGAAAGTCATGACGTAGAGCAGTTCCGGCGACCAGCCGACGAAGCCGATAGCCATGATCGCCAATGCGCCTGCGAGATATGCTGCGCTGATCACGCTCGGTGCGCCGAAACGATCGGAAAGACGACCCAGCGCGACACAGCCTGTCACAGCGCCGAGATTGAGCATGGATACGGCAAGCACGGCCTGTTCGATATTGAGGCCATTGCCGCGAGCCACGACGGGAATCCAGTTGATCAGGAAATAGGTCAGAAGCAGACTAAGAAAGAATGCGATCCAGAGGAGCAATGTGGTCGCCGCGCGTCCGTTCCTGAACAGGCTCGACACTTGCGAATGCAACGCGTGAGAGTGCGAGCCGATCTGGCCGTTCCATTGCGCATGCGCATTGAGACGACGCAAGATGCGTGCGATCGCTTCTTGATTGTCACGCAGTGCGAGATACCTCACCGATTCGGGCGCCACGGCGAGGAAGAGCGGCAGAATGAGTAGGGGCAGCGCTCCACCAGCGTAGAACACGGATTTCCAACCGAACGCTGGAATCAGCGCGGCGGATGCGACGCCCCCAACTACTGCCCCCAGAGGAAAGCCGCAGAACATCATGCCGACCAGCGTGCTCCTCAGACGCCTTGGCGCATATTCCGACGTGAGCGAGACGAACGCCGGCAACGCGCCGCCGAGTCCAACGCCCGTAACGAGCCTTAGCGCGGTGAGTTCCCCGATCGATTGCGCAAACGGTGTCGACAACGATGCGATCGCAAACAATAGCACCGAGCCTGACATGGTTGTCTTTCTGCCGAAGCGATCCCCCGCGGCGCCGAGTACGAGCGCCCCGACAAGGCCACCTAGAAGGCCGGCGCCGAACACGCGCCCGAATGTTGCTGGCGCCACGTGCCACGTTCCGATAATCTGCGGTGCGACGAAAGCAATCGCCTGGGTGTCGAATCCATCGATCATCGCGATCAGCCCGCAGAGCAGAAATATGACGATCTGCAGGCCTTTGACGCCACCCTGATCGATGATGGCTTCGAGATCGAGTTCGTGCGTTGCATCCATAGGAGTCTCCGTCATTGCATTGATCCGTTTGCTAGAAGCGGCAGCAAAGATTGGCAAAAACCTTGTACCCCTTCAGGATCGTTGCCTTATTGGGTCCGGTTGGTCCACCTGACGCGCTGGCGGTGATGTCCTTGGTTGCCCACAGGTTGACGGTAGCGCGCCCAAAGTCGTAGCCGACCAGGCCGCCAATCGCGAAAAGGTTGTATCGATTCACGTTTATGGCGTTGTGGTAGAACGCGCTCGACTTATCATTGCTGACCTGCCCAATGCGGTGCATGCTCGGATGGCGCGCCAGATCTTCGGCCGTTGGCGCGTGCTTTTGCTGCACCTCGACATTCAGCTTCTTTAACTGATCGACGTGGAGTCAAGCACAGCACGGTACGCCTCCTGAACGCGTGGACTCTTCATCATCAGAGTCCCTTCACCCATCGCGTAGGCCAGATCGCCTGCGCCGAAGACGATGATCTTCACCTCTTCGAGAGCGCAAATTTCATCGATGTCCCTGACCGCATCGGGGTGTTCGATCATCGGCACGAGCGCGATTTCCGCGTTGTTCCAGGCGGTGTATTGGTCGAAGTTCCTGAATGCGTAGCGTGCGGCACGCGTCGCGGGGCAGATTCCGCGCTCGCCCATCGGCGGGAAAAAAGCGCACTTCGCGGCCAGCCGGACGTCGGCGGCCGAGCGGATCATCGGCAGAAAGATACCTTCCGCACCTGCCTCCAACGCACGCCTGATCGCAGTTTCGTCCGCGTGATCGGGCACCCGGATGTAAGGCGCAAGACCGGCCTGCTGTGCGGCCCGTACGCTGCTTTCCATCGCGCAGACGTCGTTGCCCGAGTGTTCGCAGTCGATCATCACAAAATCGAATCCCGTCATCCCCATGACCTCGATCAATGCCGGATGACCGGTAAAGCACTGCATCCCCAGTGGAATTTCGTCCCGCTCCAGCATTTCCAGCAGTCGATTTCTCTTGAACATCAAGCCTCCTTTTCTGGGCGTAGTCTCAGCCGCTCACATTTCGCAACTTTGACGACAACAAGTCACCAGGTGACTATAGCACCAGAAACAGAGAAAAGTTTGGGACGGTCGGGTTAACGATAGGAAGCGCGTGCGCCAGAAGGGCAGCCGACGAGCGGGTACCGGGAAGTAAAAACCGCTCTGCCGTCGGAGCCGTCACATGCCCCGTGCAAGGGGGTCCCGTGAATTTGATGCCAAGCGGGAGTGCGCAGCGACACGTATGCAATTGAGCATCGATCGCGCACGAAACTCGCTTACGCCGTGCCCCGGTCGTCATGGCGGGGCGCTTTTCAACAGCCTGCCAGGCTAGGCCAGCCCGGCCGCCACCATGGCGAACAGGGCGCTCGTGCTGAATGCGCTTTCAATGGCGCGAACATCGTGACCGAGGATCGCGCGCGCCAGCGCCATGGATCCTCCTCGTCTTTTTCGCTCGCGGCGAGGATGATTCGCTCGGCCTGCAGGTCCCGCGCCGAGATGCGCCGTTTCGAAGCGAGCGGATGGTCGTCTGCCAGCGCGAGGACGAGCGGCCAGCGCCCCACACGATCTGCGCGGAATCGCGAATCAGAAGGCAGGAAATCGCTCGGACCATAGGTGACGTCGCTGCCGCCACCGATGTTCATGTACGTGTAGCCAATGCCCGTAGTCAACGCAGGCGTGAACGCGTTACTTGCCACCCACGTGATATGCGTCGATCTGCGTGGAGTTCAGCGCTCTGCGCGCCAGCCATAAGGCCTCAACCATCCCATATGATCATGCGCGCCATGCCGATGTGTGCCTCCCTCGGGATGAAGCCTTCGGAAGAGATTGGCAAGATGATCCGCTGCGTTCACGACCATCCCGAAGCGCTACAGTGGTGCATGTTCTCGCACGGCACCCACGAGCCCCATGTCAGTGAATCACCGAGCCAGCACCTTCTGGGCAAACTGGACCAGCTACGCATGCTTCTGGTCGGCAGTACGTATCCGCTTGCAGCGAGACCTAACATTCTGGGCTACCGGGGAGCGAATGTCAGGAAAGCAACCTGTAGCAGCCTCACTAACGGGGACACCTAAATGTCAGCAAAGGCCGACGACCTGCCGATCACTGTGCGAAGTGACAGACGGTTTATCGAGAAGATCGAAAGGCCGCTCCGGGTCGAAGCCGCCGTCCATCGATTGAATCCAGTTTCAGCGGTCTCATTGATCCCGTCGGCCCGGGTTCGCGCTACGACACTGGGCCAGGATGCTTACGGCATTTACCGCACCACGCAATCCACGGCAGTGCCCTTCGCACCGGCACCCGTCGTCGGCACGTTCTTACTGATCGAGAGCGGCATCGTTACCGGCACGCCCTGTGCCGGCGGCACCACTACCGGCGGGCTCGACGGGTTGGCTACAAAGCCGAACTGGCCAGTCTGAAATACCTGTTGGCCGCCCGGATTGCTGACCACTACGGCGCCCTGCGCCACGTCGACATGCAGACCGTTCTGCGGCGCGCTCCCGCTCAGCGTCGGTACACTGCCGCAATCGCACTGGCAGAACAGCGCACCGAAGTTGGTGCCATTTACGCCGATGGTGCCCGTCGGCGTCTCAAAGCTGACGGCATCATGGTTGCGCTTTCCGATCAGGCCGGTTACCGAGCGCAGGCCGCCGTTGACCAGACGGATGGCGACATTGTCCTTCTCCGGGTGATCCACGTCGTACACGTAGCTTTTGACGACGACCTGCGAAGACGGGCGCACTACCATCTCGCCGTGTGCCGCCGATCGCCGTCAGGCAGTGACCGGCCAGTTGCGGGCATTCGATTAGGTCTGGTCCCTTCGGGGGCGGGTCCGATCAGCATTCTTGCCTTAGTTGTGCGGTCTTACTAGAGTGAATCAGGTTCCCGATCCCGCAGGGAGAAGACCATGCAATTGAGAACGTCTGCGGCGCTATGCGGCGTGCTTCTCGCTTCGACGATCGCACTTGCGCAAGAGAAGCATGTCGTTGCGTTCGAAGCGCCAGCGAGCGGCAACAAGTACACGCAGCAGTACATCCTCGAGGTCGGCGACGTGCCTGAACACAAGCTGCGGCTGTTCGAGTTAGTGCGCAGTTACGGCGGCAAAGACCAGACAATTGAGGGCATCGTCCTCAAGGAGGCTGTTATCCGTGGCACCAGCGACCAGACTGACTCGAATGGGCTCGGCCGCAGCTATGTGGAATACAGGATGGAGAACGGCGACAAGATTTTTGCACGCGGATTCTTCCTCACGCACAAGTTGCCAGGCAGCGACCGCTCGAAGAACCTCACGGAGTTGGATATCACGGGTGGCACTGGTAAATTCCGCAGCATTCGCGGCATCGTACGCGCCGAAACAGTTTCCGACAACAAGGCCTTCAACCAGAACCGGACCGAGTTCGAATACTGGTTCGAGAAGTAGCGGCATGGTTTGCTCCAAGACCGCGAGCGCCTTGGCGAATCCGATGTCCGCTTCGGGTCCAGGCTGTGTCAAAACGGAAAAGTACTCGGTTTACGGGTGTCGTTTTACCCTTCCCAAGGTGCCGCCAAGCCGATATGGCACGATCTGAAGGGTCGATTTATTCGACTGTTACTTTTAGCTGCGTTCTCACACGGCCTGAGTCGCGTGCTGCCGGTCGACAGCTGGTCGTTGCTGCGTCGTCAGTGGTGCCTCCCGGCTGGTTCCCGTTTGGCGTCAGCGGCGGCAAGGTGGATTCGGACGCCGCAATTGCATGGCTAGGAGGCTGGCCGGATAGCGAGCAGCACATCCGGTGCCGGACGCATTGCCTGATCGTTGACGTATGCGACCGAGACACTGACTAGGCTTAAACGTCTTTGGTGTCGAATACAAGAAGCTCGACACCGGCCTGTGCAAAATTGGCTAGATCGCTCGCGGTCGTTCGGCCTTCGGGTGAATTGAGTGCCTGTTGCAGAGCATCCATCGAATCAAAGCTCAGGATCGCTGCGAGGTGATACGGAGAGTCGCCTCGCGGGGTCGCTACCGGCCCGGCACTAACTTCATAGCGCTGAAGCCCAGGTATCGTTTTGGCAAGAGGCACATGATTCGAGAAGTAGTGTGCGTCAAATGCGTCCGGGTTTGACGGCGTCTTGTAAAGTGCGATGAGCTTTGCCATGGTCATGTCTCCTTGAGCACCCGGTCGAAATCTGTGCACGACAGAATGAGCGCGTCGCGCTCCAAACCGCCGACGGCCCGGATCATGCCGGCCTGATATGGGTTCGGGCGGACAACCGTCTTACCTTGTTGATGTTTCCGCTTGAATTCTATGCTGGCTGTGAACTCGCATCGAAACCTGTCACGAGTCTTCGCATGTTTGCCAGACGGACATTCAAACGGCGGCTCCGCACTGGACAGCAGACCTTCGTGTGCTCGACACGTACACCCTCCACTTCATCTGGAACCTGAACACTATCGCGTGGGTGACTCGGGCGTAGGGCGCGGCGAAGGCGCGAGCAGTCGATACGAAGACGGTTGATACGTTTGCAGACGTGCCCGTTCAGTCGTGAGCCCCTTCTTCAATTATCTTCGGGTCAATGAATCCCATGGTTTGATTGGCATCCTGGATGTGGACTGCTGCCACGACGGCGTCTTGTGGCACGTAGCATCTGGTGTCTCCGCGGGTGATCTCGATCATCGCCCCGTCAGTGTCAACAGCGTCGCAAAGCGTCATGCACCAATCCTTGTTCCGGTGGTGCTCGTGGAAGATGACCGGTGAGACATCACCCCAATGCTTTCCATTCAAGATGACGAGCCAACGCATTTTTGATCCCCTTTGTGATTTTCAGGAAATCTTGGCATGACGCAGTATCCCACCCATTTCGGCGAGTGCCTGCGCCGCTTATCCGGGCCTGCTGCCGTGATTGTCGACGGTATCACGAAGGCGTTCAACGTCCGAAACCTGGATGTGGCCGACGACGCGCGAATTGTGTTCGGCGTACGGTTGCATCGTCGATGATGACACGCCGCCGCGGCGATGCCCCTTCGGCGTATCACGTGACGGGCTGTGGATGCGCGAGATGGATGTCAGAGGTCACCCTCGTCAATCTCGACAACGAATGGTTCGGCGCGCTTCCTTCAAGAAATTCAACGTCAGACGGGAATTCGTCGTGGAGCACGAATTTGACCCATTCGGACTCGCGAGACATGGCGATCTCCTCAAGAACATTTCGGAAATCCTGGGGCCGCGGCAAGGGCCTGGGATGACGGTCAATCCCGCATATCACCGAGCGTGCGGGCTCACACGGTCCGACGTGTCAGTGAATTCGCGCGAGGGTACGAAGCAGGGAATCTCCGTCCTGCGTAACCCGAGGAAGCACGGCACCACCCGCAAGTTGCTCCATGTCAAGCAGTTGACGTTCGAGCAACGTGTCAAGTTCGTCCCGGTCGGCAATCTGTTCGACGCAGTCCTTGACGAGCATCAATGTCGCAAATTCATGGGGGCTGAGCATACCTGTCTCCTGAGAGTTCGAGTAGGTGCTGTACATGGAATGCGCCGGCTACCGGCTTGCGTGCCGTGCCCGCCAGGCTATAGGGCTCGCTTGCGGCGACGCATTACCCGTGGCGCGTTTGGCTGCGATATGCAGCGGGGAGTTGATGGTAGAAGGAGGTTCAGGAGTACGGCAATTCGGGGTGTCCCGCATATTAGACATATTGGCCGTAGCGCACTTCCAAAGATGCGGCACCGATTAAGCGCTTGCTTCATCGTCGCGTCTCCCTTGTGAAGGGAACCGGTGAGCGAGTGGACGCTTGCCGTTTAGGGTTGTTCGACGCCTGCCATCGTCAACAGAAGTGTGAGTGCGCCACTGCGCGTTGCTGGCAGGCGTCGAACAACCCTAAACGACTACGAAAATTCGTCATCGGACCGGGATCGGCCAGAGACCGCGGTTTGCGAGTGGCAGCTTTCAGGTTGCCGAACTATTGATGGACGCTGTCTTATTCCTATGATAAATACCGGTACGAGGCGATACCGCGCTTCGCATATTCTTCAAAGGATAAAGTCATGACCAAGATGATTTTTGTGAATTTGCCTGTCGCAAACCTCGCTGCATCGAGGCGCTTCTACGAGGCACTGGGCTTCACGAACAACGCACTATTCAGCGACGACACGTCTGCCTGCATGGTGTGGAGCGAGTCGATAAACGTCATGCTGATGACCCATGCCAAGTGGGGCACGTTCACGACTCGCTCCATTCCGCCCAGCACCTCAAGCGAGGTGATGCTCGCTGTCTCCTGCGACAGTCGCGAGACGGTCGACGCGATGAATACGGCCGCAGCGGCTAACGGCGGGACAGCCGACATCAACCCGATGCAAGACCTTGGCTTTATGTACAACCGAAACCTGGCCGATCCCGACGGCCACATCTGGGAAGCGATCTGGATGAATCCGACGGCCATGGGTGCCGCCGAAGCAAATTAGCTCTGCTCAGCAAGATGAACCGAATACAAATCCACTAACCAGTCGATAAAAATATCGACCCGCTTCGGCTTGGTTCGATTAGGCATATACACAACTGACACAGGCCGTGGATTCAACGGATAGTCCCTCAAAACCTTGCACAGTCTCCCGGCTCGCACTTGAGCGTCGAGTATAAAGGTGCCCCCCTGTATCAATCCGAGGCCCGCAAGCCCACATGCTACGTAGGTATCCGCGTCGTTCACCAGGACCGTGCTCTTCAGCGAAACGGAACGGACCTCGTTTCCCTCGAGAAACTCCCAACTTCTGATACGGCCTGACTTCGTGACGTAACTCACGCCGATGTGATCGCTGAGGTCATCCAGGGTGAAGGGCTCGCCATAGGCCCGGATATAGTCGGGCGACGCAAAGGTTAGCGTTTTGTACGTACCCACTTTTTTAGCGACTAGTCCAGGTTCGCTCACCGTTCCCACGCGCAGGGCGCAGTCCAGCCCCTCTTCGATCAGATCGGGGTGCTGATCAGCAATGCTGATATCCAGTCGAATGTCAGGATTACTGGCGAAAAATTTCGGTAGCTCCGGGATAACGGTCGACTTCGCGACTAGCGCAGGCATGCTGACACGGACCGTTCCGCTTTTGCTTCCCTTGGAAGCCTGAGCGTCGGCGTCCATGTCGTCTATATCCCGAAGAAGCGCGACGCAACGTTCGTAGTAACGAAGGCCCGCATCTGTCGGCTTGCTTCGACGGGTTGTCCGGTTAAGCAGCTTCACGCCCAGATCCGACTCAAGGGCCTGAACCATACGGGTAACATAGACTGGCGACGTATGCAGAACTTCGGCGGCTCTCGTGAAGTTAGTCGATTCGACCACCTTCACATACACCTTCATTGCGGTAATCTTATCCATCGTTTGTGGTTACGTCTTTCTTGCCATGTCGAGCATCGTTACACGAAGTAGGGTTAGAACATATCCGCAGCCGCTTGACGCTCTGCACCCTTCCCTCCGGGTTCCCGCTCAGACCGGGACGGGATAAACGGTCCGGTGATCATACTCGAGTAGCTTCGCCCTGGCCCCGCTTGTCGCTTGTCTACCGTGACGGGATGGCTCAAACTGCCGCGCTTGCGGGAGCCCCCTCCCAATAAAGGCTTATCCCATCCGTGACCCACTCCGATTCACTTCAAAGTCTTCCTGATATCCTCGAACCGGGTTTATCGGTGGTGTTTTGCGGAATAAATCCCGGCGTCCTTGCGGCATCGACCGGCCACCATTTTGCCGGCAGAGGCAATCGGTTCTGGCGGGTCGTTCATCTGGCGGGTTTTACTCCTGAACAGACTTGTCCCGAGGACGATCGCACTCTCCTGCAGTATGGTTGTGGCCTGACAACCGTGGTCTCGCGTCCAACCGCACGAGCGGACGAACTGTCGCAATGGGAGTTCAAAGCGGCCGCGACGGAATTCGAGCAGAAGATTGAACGATATGCGCCGCAATGTGTTGCCTTCCTCGGGAAGATGGCACTCTGCGCCATGTCGGGCACACGCGACATCCACTGGGGCCCGCAACCAACAGCGTTCGGCGGCGCCCGCGCATGGGTGTTGCCAAATCCCAGCGGCCTGAACCGGACATTCAGCCTCGACGCGCTGGTGACTGCGTACCGGGAACTTCGTCTTGCAGTCGCGCCGGCTGGCTAGGCCCTTCGCGATATTCCATGTCAGTGAGATTTGCCGGATCTGCGCGTTGCCAAGAACAGTTGTTCGACGCGCAGAGCAAGCTTGGGCAAAGGAAGGCCGACGCCGATGCCAACCTGATCCGCTGCTTGATCCTTCGAGAAAGGGCTTTACGTGTCGTTGCGCACACGATCGGCCGGAGCGACCGCGACAACGCTCCCGCAGGAACCCACGCGTGCTTATAACGCCTTCAAACCCGCCCTGACGAACAGGAACAGTTCGTCAAACTGAGTGACCAGTTCAAAAGACAAAACGAACGCCAGCATATAGGCAGGCCCTGGATAATCGTTCATCCATCGCAGGATCGGTCCTGCAAGACGCGTTCTGACAAAATCCCGCGTCGCGATCCACGTGATGGTTACACCGATGGCCGCTCCCGCGAGAACATCAGTCGGATAGTGCAGCCCAAGATACACCCGCGGCAAACATATGAAGATAGCTGTGTACAACAGCGCGAGCGCGCCGACGCGTCGCGAGACAAGAAAGATGCCCGTCGCAATCGACATCCATAACATCGCATGATCGCTAGGAAAGGAACTCCACGTGCGCAAAACTGCGTCATGCAGGCCGGCAGAGGCAAAGTCGAGGCGCAATTCCGGGTTGTAGAGCGGCCGCTGCCGGAACGGCAAGAACAATGCGAGAAGCCTGCCGCTCGCAAGTGATAGGAGACCACTTGCGACCGTCGCGATGATCATCTCGCGCTTCCATTCACCACGCGCATCCGGTTTGAACCACATCCACCACAACACGGGTATAAGGACGAGGCCTTTGAATATGACCTGGCCCGCTATCACCCTTATCGCGTGATTCATTGCCGCAGAGCGGAAAGCGTTGTGCGTCAGGAAGATCTGGATTGCTGTATCGAAACTGTTCATTGCGGCGCCAAGGCTATCTTCGCCAGCCGTGCCCGTAACCGCCGAAGCCGATGCCGACATCGACGGACGGCGCTGCGTAGTACCCTGGCGCATAACCATATCCATAGGCCGGCGCAGGCGCATAGCCGTACGGCGGAGCGACAATGCAGCCTGACAGGCCAGCCGCAAGCGCAACAACACACAAAAGTCTGATCATGTTTTTTCTCCCTGCGCGGATTGTAGATGGCGGACGTATTCTGATTCGCAACGAAGTGTGTCCGAACGTAACCGGTCGGGCACGGAGATTTGATCAGACTATTGGCGTTTGCGTGTTCGCCGCAGAAAGGCGCACCTTCCATCGTCCGCTATGGCCGAACATTGTGTAGCGCGGCTATCGGCCAGGAAGAGTCTTTCGAGGATTCGACGCGAATGACCGCAGGCCTGCATATTTCGGACCGCCAGGCTTACTACGATGCGCGGCTTACGGCTGACGGCTTACGGCTTACGGCCCGCTCTCTTTTTTTGATCGTAAATCAAAGCTCCAGTTTCGACCGGGATGAACGGCGCTTGAAAATGGTCGATCAGAAAGTCGATGAATGCTCGGGCGCGTGCTGTCTGGTTTCGCTGGCTGGGGTAGTAGACAAACAGGTCGGCTGACGGCAGTAGCGTGTCCGGCAACACCAGTCTTAACCGGCCGCTCTGAACGTACTTCGCCAGATCCCATTCGGAACGAATCAATATCCCATGGCCATCGAGTGCCCACCGCAGCACGATATCGCCATCATTGCTTGAAAGCGCGCCTATGACTTTCAGCGCTTCGGTGTGGTCGCCCTGTATGTACTTCCAGACGCCGTAAGCATCATCGTTCTGGCGATGAATGATGCAGCGGTGTCGAACAAGGTCCTCTATGCGCTCCGGCGTCCCAAAACGCTCAAGGTACTTTGGAGACGCGCAAAGGAAACGACGATTGCTCATGATGCGCCGGGCGCTAAGCCGGCTGTCGGGAAGCGTTCCAAAACGGATCGCCATATCGAACGCTTCCCCAACCAGATCGATGGGCCGGTCGGTCACCTCAAACTGGATCTCCACATTGGGAAAGCGCTTCGCGAATTCAGATACAAGCGGCGCGATGGTCGTGCGCCCGAAGCCGAGCGTCGCATTGACGCGTAACAGACCGTGGGGATCGGACCTGGCCCCGGATATCTCGTCTTCCATCTGCCGGACTTGCCCCACGATCTGCGTCGCGTAGCGCAGGTAGGTCTCGCCTTCCGGCGTCAGGCTGACACTCCGTGTTGTCCGGTTGACTAACCGCGCCCCTAGCCTTTGCTCGATTAGCCCCAGGCGCTTGGTTGCGGCCGGCGGGGTGAGATCGAGCGCCCGCGCCGCTCCCGACAAGCTCTTCAGTTTGGCGAGGAGGATGAAAAATTCGAAATCGGACGCCGAATCGCTTGTCACTTCAGTTGTTCACCTAAAGTAAAAAATGAAATGAATCAAAGTGAATTTTAACGCCTCTTTTCGCCGATAAGCTAGTTTCCATTGCTAGCCAACGCACGCAATACGTGCCCAAAACTCAGGAGACACCGTCGTGAGAATCGTTGAAATCCGCGAAAAGACCGTTCCGATCAGCTCCCCCATCCGGAATGCCTACATTGACTTCAGCAAGATGACGCTGAGTCTCGTCGCCGTGGTGACGGATGTCATCCGGGACGGAAAGCCGGTTGTGGGTTACGGCTTCAATTCCAACGGCCGTTACGGCCAGGGCAAGCTGATGCGCGAGCGTTTCATTCCGCGCCTCCTCGAAGCTGATCCCGCCACGCTAGTCAACGATGCCGGCGACAACCTCGATCCGCACAAGATCTGGGCGACCATGTTCACGAACGAAAAGCCGGGTGGCCACGGCGAGCGCTCGGTCGCGATCGGCACGATCGACATGGCGATCTGGGATGCGGTGGCGAAGATCGAAGGCAAGCCGCTGTTCCAGTTGCTGGCCGACCGCTACGGTAATGGCCGGCCCAACCGCAAGATTTTCGTGTACGCCGCGGGCGGTTACTACTACCCAGGCCAGGATCACGAGAAGCTGAAAGACGAAATGCGCAGCTATATCGACCGTGGCTATACGGTCGTGAAGAAGAAGATCGGCGGCGCTTCGCTCGACGAAGATCTGCGCCGCATCGACTCGATCCTGAGCGTACTCGGTGACGGGCAAAAACTTGCCGTCGATGCCAACGGCCGCTTCGATCTCGACACGGCGATCCAGTACGCTAAGGCGCTGTCGCAATACGACCTGTTCTGGTACGAAGAACCGGGAGACCCGCTCGACTACGAATTGCAGGCAACGCTTCGCAACTACTACGACAAGCCGATGGCGACCGGCGAAGACCTGTTCTCGATGCAGGACGCCCGCAACCTGATCCGTTACGGCGGCATGCGTCCGGATCGCGACTGGTTGCAGTTCGACTGCGCATTGAGCTACGGCCTCGTCGAGTATCTGCGCACGCTCGATATGCTGCATCAGCATGGCTGGTCGCCGAGCCGCTGCATTCCGCACGGCGGGCATCAGATGTCGTTGAACATCGCGGCCGGCCTTGGCCTGGGTGGCAACGAATCCTATCCGGACCTGTTCCAGCCTTATGGCGGCTTCCCCGACGGCGTGAAGGTGGAAAACGGCTTCATCACGATGCCCGATCTACCCGGCATCGGCTTCGAAGGAAAAGCTGATCTCTTCGCCGAGATGAAAAAACTGTCCGCATAAGCCACTAACCGGCAAAACGCGCCGGCAAAACCGTCGGCGTAGCGTTCATAAAATTAGACAAAGGGAACGCAGGCGAAATCGGTCCGTACTCACTGCAGCGGCAAATCCCGCCGCGGTGGTTCGATCTGACTTTCATTAAAAGATGCCACGCATAGGAGACAGTCATGCGGGTTTCAAAGATCGGAAAATCTCTTTCCAAGCTCTATGTACAGGTTCTGATTGGCATTGTTGCCGGTGTCCTCGTCGGCCATTTCTACCCTGACGTCGGTTCTCAACTTAAACCACTCGGCGACCTGTTCATCAAACTGATCCGGATGCTGCTTGCCCCGATCATTTTCGCATCCGTTGTGGTCGGTATTGCCCGCATGAACGACCTTCATGAGGCCGGTCGCGTCGGCGTCAAAGCGGTCGTTTACTTCGAAATTGCTTCAACGATTGCTCTCGCTGTTGGCCTTGTAGTCGTGAATGTCATCAAGCCGGGCAGCGGGATGAACATTGACCCCGCGCATATCGACAGTTCGGCCATTTCCACCTACACCCATGCAGCACAACAGCACGGGATGCTTGAGTTCTTCATGAGCATCGTGCCGAACAGCATTGTCGGCGCATTCGCGAATGGAGATATCCTGCCAATCATCTTCTTTTCCGTTCTGCTCGCAATTTCCCTGGCAAAGCTTGGCCCCCGCACTGCGCCGCTCGTCGACATGCTCGACATGTTCCTTCAGGGCATGTTTGGCGTCGTGCGAATCGTAATGTATGTCGCGCCCGTCGGTGCCTTTGGCGGCATGGCATTTACCATCGCGAAGTACGGAATTGGTACGCTGGCATCGTTCGGAGAACTGATGCTGTGCCTTTACCTGACGTCGATTTTTTTCGTGGTCGTTGTGCTTGGTCTGGTGATGCGAATGAGCGGGCTGTCGCTGTGGAAGTATCTCCGTTACATCAAGGACGAAATCTTCATTACCCTCGGCACGGCTTCGACCGAAGCCGTGCTCCCGCAGATGCTCATCAAAATGGAAAAGCTGGGATGCTCACGACCCGTCGTCGGGATGGTATTGCCTACGGGCTATACCTTCAATGCCGATGGAACCGCGATCTACCTGACGATGGCTGCCTTGTTCATCGCGCAGGCGATGAAGATCCATGTGTCGATCTGGGACCAGTTGCTGCTGCTCGGCGTGATGTTGCTGACGTCCAAGGGGTCTGCAGGTGTGGCCGGAGCCGGGTTTGTGGCGCTGGCTGCCACGCTGGCCACCATGCACAAAGTCCCGGTGTCCGGACTGGTGCTGCTGCTGGGCGTTGACCGCTTCCTCAACGAGGCCCGCGCGGTCACGAACCTGATCGGCAACGGGGTTGCGACCATTGTGGTGGCTCGATGGGAGGGGGCGCTCGATATGAACAAGGCCCGCGCGATGCTCAACCGTACCGACTCGACGATCACCAACCCTTTGCACCGAAGCCTCCCGACGGAAGGCGTCCCGCACCATTTTGTGGATTAATGGTCTGCACCGGCCGACCGGGCGCTGCGGTAACAGCATTGGCGGGCGTGCTGCGCAGCCCCGGGGCAAGATAGATGAATTTCCACCCGCCGTAAGTCTGCTCGGTCTCGAAGTCTGCATATCGCCGCGGAAACTCCGCGCGCTTGATCGTCGACGCCTCCGAGCTGCTATACACACCATAAAAGCGATCGCCCTGCAGCAAGAAGAGCCAATCGGTCTTGCCGGTGACCGGATCCGGGTATGCCTGACGCAGATGATGCATCGGAACCGGAAAGCGCGTGTCGTCCAGCAGATCGTCGACCGACGCCGGATAGACGCGGCCGACGCGGTAATACCGCACGATCGCCTGCCGGTACTGGTCACCGGCGAACAACAGCTGCTTCTCCTGCTCGCGCCGCCGTTCCAACGACCAGACGTCGAGCGCGCCCGCCAAGGCGATCGACATCAGCGTCAGCGCGATCAATAGCGCCAGCAGCACGAGGCCACGCTGGCGCGCGGCGCGAGGCCAGGTTCGGTGCCGCGCAGCCCGCTTCGATGCCGACGAAATGCGCACGCCGCCTCGCGCCGAGAAAGCGCCGCGCCTCACTTGCCCGCTCCTGCTGGATCGGCAGGTGTGCCCTGCGGACTACTCGCCGGCACGACGTCGTACACGCCCGTCTTGGTTTCGTCGGGAGAAGCGATCACCGCCCACTTGTCGTCGCCGTTGACCGGATCGACCGGAACCGCCCGCAGATAGTGCTTCGCCACCAGTTCATCGAGCGTTTCCGGGTACTGGCCGTTGTCGCCGTAGTATTTATCGATCGCATCGCGCATCACGGCGACGTTCTGTTGCCGGACCTGCTCCTTGCCACGTTCGATGCTGTGCATATAACGCGGCAGCGCGATCGTCAGCAGCAGGCCAATGATCGCCATCACGACCACCAGTTCGATCAGCGTAAAACCGCCGGATCTACGCGTATGAGCGGGTTTCATGTTGCACCGTCACCATTGTTTGTACGGAACGCCGTTGATGCCGGCGCGATCGGATTTCGACGACACATCGAACACATCCGTGCCGGCCCGATCACTCACGGACGACCCATCGGCACCGGCCTGATCCGGCGGCACCCCATAGGCCCGCACGTTCCAGGTGTCCTCCGCGGCCGTGTCCGGCTCGCCGGTAAAGAACGGATCGCGCGGCACGTGGCGAAGGAACATCAACAGACTGCCTTTCGGATCCTTCGCATTGGGCACGCCTGTCACGAGCACGGTCAGCGACGGCGGATAGCCGGACGCCTCCGCCTCCTTGTCGATCAAACCCGCGTCGCTCGAATCCTTGTATGCGTCGAGTGCCGTGCGAATCTCGCGCAACGCGGCGCTCAACTGCTGTTCCTTCTGACGCTGCACGATCAGTTCGGAGAACGGCATGATCGCGAGCGCCAGGATGGACACGAGCGCGAGCGTGATCACCAGCTCGATCAACGTGAACCCACGCTGATCGGGCCGGCTTGCGCCAAGCGAGCGGACCGCGTTCGTCGGCATGGCCACGGCTCAATACCCGTTTTGAATCGGGCGAAGCGGGTTGTCGGTCGGCATGTCACCCGGCGGCATCTGCAGGATCGACGGAGCGGGCGTGGGCGCCGGTGCGGGCGCCGCCGGGGGAGGCGCGGCCGGCTGGGCGGCCGCTGGCGCCACGTTTGCCCCGCCGCCCGGCTCCGCTTCGCCTCCCGCCTGCTCCGCTGCCGGCGGTGCACCGGGAACCGGCACCGGCGCCGGCGCGGTCGACTGCGGCGCGAAGCGTCCGCCGTAGGGTAAGGGTGGCGGCGTCGTGCGCGGCGCCGGAGGCGGTTGCCCAAACGCCCCGGTCGAGGGTACCGCCATCGAACCGTTCGCTGCCGCACCCGCTTGAGCGGACTTGCCGCCTACCGTGCCACCGCCTACGCTGCCGGGCAGCGCCTTCACGGCAGCCGCTCCGGGCACCGGCGCGGCGGCGATGACGGGATCGAGCCGAAGCTGGTCGGCGTGCACATTGACGTCGGTGCCGGACCAGACCTCCTGCGTATCCACATCCGCCGAGAGCTGCGGCCGGACAATGTGCGGCGTGATCTGCAACACGATCTCCGTCTTCACATGGTCGCCGTTGTGGTCCGAGAACAGGCGCCCAAGTATGGGCAACTGCCCGAGGCCGGGCACCTTGTCGGCCGACCTGCGGTCCTGATCCGAGATCAGGCCGCCGAGAATCTGGCTTTCACCGTCTCTGAGGCGCAGGCTTGTCGACGCGCTACGCGTTCCTATCTGATAAGCGAGCGAGCTCAGACCTGTTTGCGAATTGCCGCTCTGGATCGTATTGGTGATATTGCTGACTTCGAGATTCAGTTTGATGCCGACATCGCCATCCCGATAGACCTGCGGCTCCACTTCGAGCTTGATGCCGACATCGATGTACTGAATCATTTGCGTGTATGACGGCCCGCTCGTGCTGGGCGTGCTGGAACTCGAAATCACCGGCAACTTGTCGCCGATCAATATCCTGGCCTTCTCCTTGTTGCGCGTCCGGATACGTGGACTCGCCAGCAAATTCGCGTCGGTATCCGTGAGCTTGAAGTTCGCCGTCGCGGACAGACCGCTGACATTCAGCGCATTGATGGGAAGATGGTGCAACGCGCCCCATGTGTCCACGGTGGACGGCGTCGACACCGAGAACGAATTCGGCCATTCGATCCCGAGATTGGACAGGCGTTCGTGCGACACCTCCAGCACCTCGACTTCTAGCATTACCTCCGGTTCCGGCAAATCCTGCGCGGCGATCATCTCTTCGGCAACCTTGATGGTGTCCGGGGTACCGCGGATCGTCACCGTATTCGCGCGCTCGTCGATCACGACTTCCTTGATCTTCAGCAGGCTCTTCAGCAGCGACTGGATCTGTTTGGCATCGACGTTCGACAACTGGAACGTGCGTACCTTCAATTCCTGATATTCGAGCTGCTTGGCCGGAGTCGCCGGGTAGATGAAAAGCGTATTTGCGTTGAGTTGCTTCTTGTCGAGCTGATTCTGCATCAGGATCATATCGACCGTATCCTGCAGCGACGCGTTCGTCACGAAGATTGTCGTCTTCAGGTCAGCACGGACGTCGCGGTCGAAGATGACGTTCAATCCCGAAGTGCGCGACAGCGCTTCGAAGACCATGCGCACGTTGGCATCGCGAAACTGCAGCGTGACTGGCGTACGCATGATCGACGAAGTGGCAAGCCGATCTTCCTTGTCCGCGCGTTGCTGCCGGATCTTCTCGTCGATTTCCTTTTGCATCTGCAATGCCAGCGCACTGGTCGGATTCGCCAACAATACGCGGTGCACACGATCGGCCGCCGGCCCAAACGAGCCGCGCTGCATCATGCGGTCCGCTTCCTGCAGGGTCGCGAGATCCCGGCGGTCCTGGTCGATCAGCGCGCCGATCTTGCGGCCGCGTTCGCTGGTCGGATCGATCTGGCTTGCCGCATAAAGCTTCTGGATCGCGGCATCGAACTGGTAGCTCAGACGAAACTGGTCGGCCTGATCGAGCAGTGCGTTGACCTGATTATTGCGGTCGTGCAGATAGTTGATTTTCACCTCGGCGTTGGTCGGATCGTCCTGCCGGTTCGGAATGTGCATGCAACTGCTGAGGGCAAGCGTGGAGATAGCAATCGCGAGCACACGCTTTCTCGCGCCCCCCCCGATTGGCATGCGCTGGGCACGGAACGGGACGGGTGGCGAGAGAGGGTTCGATGGGCCGCTGTCCCCATTGCGGCTCGCACCCCGTGTGCGTGAGGTTTTCATCTACTTCGCCTCTCTTGGAATGGATACGGCCTGCGTCTGGTTAAGCGGTAGATAGGTCAGCACTACGTCGGATTCCGAAACCGACTCGACGCGGTACTGGTCATCGACGACTTCGCCCGGTGAAACGATCAGCAACCGATCGCCGTTGCTAAGAAATACCTGCGGTTTGGCCGCTTTCGCATCCAGCTCGCCCAGGTAAGTGAAAGGCACGGGCGGCGCAGTCGGCGCCGGTGCGCGCACCTCGGGTACGACCGCCACCTCGACCGGAGGCGGCGGCGGAAGCCACGAAGAGGCGGCGAACGGGTTGTTGGCCGATTCGACGGACAGAGGCGCACGCAGGGAGATCAGTTTTGCACGTGGCGTCGCCGCTATCGCCGGTCCAGCACTGGCGGCGACGGCGTGCGACGCAGGAACCGGAGCAGCCGCGGCTCCCCGCGAAGTTACGGGCACGGCAGATGCGGATGACTGGTGATGAACGGAAGCAGGCCGCGCCCGCGTGCCGTCATGCCCTTGGCCGTGGAGCGCGGCAAGCACCACCGGCGTCTGGGTCGCCGTCACCTGCGCGCGATACCCGAACCCCACGGCGGCGATCCCGCAGAACGTCAGCAACACGCGTTTGACCAGAGCGGGCTTTATGGCTGCGCTGTCCGGTAGACGAGCTCGAACGCGTTTGAGCAGCGCGAGGTTCATGGCTGCGCTGTCCGAAAGATGAGCTCGAACGCGATTGACCAGAGCGGGTTTCATGGCTGTGCTGTCCGATAGATGAGCTCGAAGCGGACCCGTGCATCGAGAATATTGCCGTCGACCGCAGGACGTTCGACGTGGATCGCCTGTAGCGCCGCATTGGGTACGTTGTTCAGGACTGCCGCGAGAAAACGCCGGATCGCACTGTACTGATCCTTGACAGGCAATAGCACCTGATACCGCGTAAAGGGCGCACCGGCTTCGGTCGTCACCTGATATTCGGCGGAACCGAGCGTCAAATTGCTGTCGCGAGCCTGCGCCAATATCACCGCGATATCGTTCGCGCTTTGCGTGAAACCCGGGAACAGTCCCGGCAAGGTATCGAGTGCGATCGCATCCACCGCCGCGCTGCGCTCGCCGGCAACGTGATGCGCGTTCGCCGTACGCGCGACTCGCGCAGGATCCTGCATCTCATGCATTCCGTGCGTCCCGGAGTCCACACTGGGAGTCGAGACGGCCACGATGGCGGCAACGCCGATCGCCAGCGCGCCGAGCAGTCCCGGCAGGCCGAACGAGCGCTGCATCTCGAAGCGCAGCGTCAACAGCGTGTCCTGCAGCTGGTCCGTTTTCATGACTTCCTCCAGACGGCAGTGATCTGGAAGCGCACGGGTTTGCCCGGCACATTCGTCTCGATCAGGTGATCGTTGAGCACGGCTTCGCGCAGCAGAACGCTGCTCTGCAGATACTTCAGGTACGCAATCATCGCGTCGAAGTTCTTCGCCTCGGCGGTGATACGGATCTGGCTTTGCGCGGGGTTCTGATCGATGCCGATCAGCGCGACATCGTGATCCGGATAGTCTTCGACGATCGAGAAGAGGTCCTGCCACGGCACGGTCAGTTCCCGCAGAACCGACTGGCTCTGCTTTTCCGCGAGCCTGGCGGCCGGCGTCAGCGGCGCCTTCACCACGTGCCGGCTTGCCATTGTCTGCTGCCGGACGGCCTCCAGTTGCGCCTGCGCGCGATCGTTTTCCGCGTGCGCATGCCAGAGCCGCGCGCCGCTTGCGAGCAACAGCACGGCAGCGACGCACAGCAGGATGATGCCGCCAGCCGGGGGGGTGGCACGGCGCCCGCTGAAGTCGAGGTCAAGGCGCGGGATCATTGTGCACACTCCATCAGCCGATGCGCGGGCGAGCGGTCCGTCGCCGGCGCCTGCCGGATCGCTGCGGCGAAACGCGCTTCGAACGGCGCCAACTCGGTCTCGACCCCGAACAGATAGATCTTGCAGTCTTCGTGCTTCAGGTTTGCCCGGGTCGCGGAGCGTTCGAACAACTGCTCGGCCAGTTCGGCCAGCCGGGACGCGTCGCCAGCATCACCGGGAAACAGGCGCTGTGCGTCGTAGGCGACCCAGCGATTCTGTTCGATCATGACCGCCTGCATCTGCTCGTCCGCGACGAACAGCAGCAGCGCCTCACCGCCCTCGACCGCGTCGCCGATGCAATTGAGCATCTCCGGAAGACATAGCGTCAAACGGCTAATCCCGACCTGTTCGGCCGTGCTCACGTCGTGGATACCGTCAAGCAGTTCGCGCGACATCGCGCTGGCAAACAGAGCCCGACCGCCGCGCTGCACGCTGAAACGCACCACCAGCGACGCGCCGTCCATCCCGTACGTATCGGTGAAATGAGCTAACGCGATCTCTTCGAGTTCGCGCGCGCGCAGCGCGCGGAAATCGCCACGCAAGATCGCGTGATTGCCCCAGAAATCATCCAGCACCATGTATGCGCTGCGCTTCTGCACAAACTCCTGCGGCACTGGCGCGGTATCGGCGGCGGGCGTCGCGATGAGCGTCTCGGCAAGCGCTGCGCGCAGCGCATCGAGTGCGCCCGGTTCAGTGCAGCACTGCTCCTCGGGAATCGCAACGCTGGCAGGCTCGGCAGCAGATGCCGGTTTGCGCAGGCGCAACAGCCGGGGCACGCGCGCACCGACGACAATCTCACGTGTGCCGACTCCGATTGCAACCGGACTATTCAACCATCGTGACACGGTTAATCTCCTCGAGAGTCGTTTCGCCGCGCTTCACGAGTTCGACCGCAGCGGTACGCAGCGACTGCATGCCGTAGCGCATCGCTGCCGCCTTGATAGCCCCAAGCGGCGCGCGCTCCGACAGCAGTTGCCGCAACTCGTCGTTCATGCGCAACGCTTCTGCGATTGCGCGGCGTCCGCGGTACCCGCTGCCGCGGCACGCCGCGCAGCCCGTGCCGCGATGAAACAAATAGCTGCCGGCGGTATCCGGATCGATGCCCGAACGAACCAGCGTGTCCGCGTCGATCACCTCATCGGTCGTGCAATCCGGGCAACACTGCCGCAAGAGACGCTGGGCGACGACGCCGTTGAGCGCGGACACGAAGCTGTACGGATCGACCTCCATGTTCGTGAAGCGGCCGATCACATCGAACACGTTGTTCGCGTGCACGGTGGTGAACACCTGGTGACCGGTCAACGCTGCCTGCACGGCGATTTGTGCGGTTTCCGAATCGCGGATTTCGCCGACCATTATCTTGTCCGGGTCATGCCGCAAAATCGACCGCAGTCCGCGCGCGAACGTCAGCCCCTTCGCTTCGTTGACCGGAATCTGCAGGATGTCGCCCAGCTGATATTCGACCGGGTCCTCGATCGTCACGATCTTCTCAAGGCCATTGTTGATCTCGGTAAGAATCGCGTAGAGCGTCGTCGTCTTGCCGCTGCCGGTCGGCCCAGTCACGAGCAGCATCCCGTACGGCATCGACGCAACCGAGCGCATGAAGCGTGTATCAGCCTGCTGGAAACCCAGCGCCTCGAGCGTCAGACCGCCGGAGGCCTGCGAAAGCTGATAGCGGTCAAGGATCCGCAGCACCGCATCCTCGCCGAACTGATTCGGCATGATCGACACGCGGAAATCGATGTCACGTCCCGCGTACTGCGCCTTGAAACGCCCGTCCTGCGGAACGCGGCGCTCGGCAATATCGAGTTCGGAAATCACTTTCACGCGCGACAGGACCTGGTCCGCGACATCGCGGCCTTCGACCCGGCGCACCACAGTTAGCACGCCGTCCACACGGCACTTGATCATCAAACCGCTGGCGCGGCATTCGAGGTGGATGTCGCTTGCCATCATCTTCAGCGCGTCATAGATCGTCGAGTTGAGCAGCCTCACCACCGGGCTGTCGTCACTGCTGATGCCCTGCAGCGTCAACGCGAGCGAAGACGGATCGACTGCACTCTGGATCGGGTCGTCGAACGCGAGCGAGTCCATCGCCCGCACGTCTTTTTCGCGCACAGCCAGATACGCGCTGATGTCTCCCGCACTCGCGAGCGCCCAGCCGTACGGCACGGTCGGCCGCGAGCGCATGCGGTGCTCGACGACGCCTCGCGTGCGCGCGTCGAGCGGATCGGCGATGACGAACAGAAGACCCTTGCCGCTGTTTGTGCCGTTTGTACCATTTGTGCCGTTTATCTCGCGAAAGCACACGCACAGGCGGGTCGTCGCTTCGACAAACGAAATCACGTCGAAATCGGGCTCGTACTGATTCAACTCGCGCATGCTGATCGGCTTCATGCGGAATTGCGCGGCCAGCCGGGTGCACATCTCGTCCGCGCTCAGCGCCGTCTGCGTCATCAACTCCTCCAGCGCACGAATGCCGGAACCATGCCGCTCGCTGAGCGTTCGCAGTGCGTCGCGCAGCTCGACACGCGGTTCGACATTGAGGCTTGCCAGAGGTGTGCTGACGGAATCCACGTCTTTTCTCCAGGGAGGTCTATTGAATGCTCGATGCAATTTCGAAAATCGGCATGTACATCAGCACGACAATTCCACCGATAACCACACCGATAAAAATCATCATCGCGGGTTCGATCAGACGCGAGATCAGATCAATCGTGCGGGACACCTGCGCCTCCTGAAACGCAGCGATTCTGTCGAGAACAGGTCCAAGACCGCCGGTCTTCTCCGCCACCGTCAGGAGCCGATAGGAAATCGGGTTGGCGAGTCCACCCTGCTGAAACGCGTCGGAAATCTTTGTGCCGTTGCGCACCTGCTGGAGGGCCTCTGCGAGTGCGGCCTGGTCCGCGCGGCCGACCAGCCCACGCGCAAGTTCGAACGCGCGCACGGCGGGAATACCGCCGTCGACCAGCATCGCGGTCGTGCGATAAAACTGCGACTGGCGAAAGACACGGAAGTGTTGCCCGATGCCTGGTAGGGCAAGCATGCGATCGGTGATCCAGGTCCGGACCGCCGGCCTGCGCAGCGCGAAACCGGCCACCACCGCCAGCACAGCAAGGCTAACGCTCAACTCCGCCCCGTGGGCGTGCACCATGCTGCCCCAGGCGATCAGCAAGCGCGAGAGCAGCGGCAGCTCGCGCCCGCTGTGTTCAAGCAAGGTCGCGAACCTCGGCACAACGAAACCCAGCAGAAACAGCACGACCGCCGCGCCCACCAGTAACAGGACGGTTGGATAGATCGCTGCCGACACCACCCGGCCGCGCAGTTCGTGAAGCATCGCGCTATTGCGCGAATAGCGGGTCAGGCTATCCGCGAGGCCGCCGGTTTGCTCGCTGGCTTTCACGCACGCGACAAGCACCGGCGGAAAGATGTGGCTCGCGTGCTCGAGCGCCGCGGAGAGTGACTGCCCCTCTTCCAGTAGTCGCAACAGCTCGCGGTACACCTGTGCCGAAGCCTCGCGGCGCTCATTGCCGCCGAGCGTGCGCAGTGCGTCGACGACGCCGACGCCTGCGTCGAGCAATGCCGCGAGTTCGCGCGCGAACAGTTCGACGTTGAACCGGGCGCCGGGCAGCGCCGCCCAGTTCTTCCGGTAGCGCCGCCGTCCGGCGTCGGCGCGAACCGATACGACGCGAAGACCGCGGGCGCGTGCAAGCGACGCAGCAGTCGACGACGAATCGCTATCGATGCGAAGCGTCTGGACCGCACCACTGGTATCGAAAACACGCAGCACGTACTTCACGTCGACTCTCCTTGCAAACCACCCACTACCGGCCCGGCGTCGCGGCAACCGCGCGGCGCACCGTTACCACGAAGAAACGGTCGTGTTCTCGCCGACGCCGCCGCCTCGTCCATCCTTGCCAAGCGAAAACAGATCGTAGTCGCCGTGCTCACCCGGCGAACGATACTGGTACGGGCGATCCCACGGATCGACCGGCACCGCCTTCGCCAGATACGGCCCGCTCCAATGTGCCGCATCCTGCGGTTTGGCCATGAGCGCCTGCAGCCCTTCTTCGGTCGACGGATAGGACCCGACATCCAGCCGGTATTGATCGAGCGCCTGCCCCAGCGAGACGATCTGCGCGCGCGCGATCTTCGTATTCGACTTGCCGACCTGTTCGAAATATCGAGGAGCAACGAGACCCGCCAGCAAGCCGATGATGACCATCACCACGAGCAGCTCGAGCAGCGTGAAGCCGCGGCTGCGTCGCCCGCCCCTTTCGAGGCGGACGCACTGCCACGGACGCCCGGGCAGCCCGGGCTTGATAGAGGACAATTCAGTGTGCACAGCTCCCCCCTGTATCGACCCACCGCTTCGGCAATGCCGAAGCCGTTGAATGCATTCTTGTTCAGGTCGATACGGGCAAGAAGTAGGGAGAGCCGTCCAAAGACATGGGTAAAGACCCTCCAGTTGCGCCGCGCTTATACGGAGGGGTGATGCACGCGTTCTTCGTCCGGCAGCGTCAGCACGCCCATGTCGATTGCGATGCGCACAAGACCTGTCACGTTCGTGATGCCCAGCTTGCGCATCAGACTCGCGCGATGCTTTTCGATCGTTTTCGGGCTGAGATTCAGGTGCTCGCCGACCTGCCGATTGGTGTGCCCCTCGACAACGAGTCGCAGCACTGACCGCTCACGGCCGGTCAACGCATCCCAGCCGTGTGCTTTTTGCGGGGTACCCGGAGCGAGGTCAAGCGAACCGGCACAGCGACCGCGAGCGTCGAGACTCGTGTTGCGCTTGCCCTGCATGACAAGCCGCATCTCACCGACCAGGTCTTCGAATGACGCGTCCTTGATCACATAGCCGTCGGCGCCCGCGGCAAACGACTCTCGCACGTGTTCTTCGCTGCGATGAACGGTAAGGACAATGATGCGGATCTGCGGGGCGCGGCGCTTGATTGCGGCGATCGCCTCGAAACCGCTCCCGCCCGGCATCGAAAGGTCCATCAAGATGAGATCGGGCATCGTCGCGATCGCTAGCCGGTATGCTTCGACTCCGTCGCTCGCCTCACCAACGATCCGGTAGTCGTATAGTTCGGACACCATGCGGCAAAGGCCGCTGCGCAAAAGATGCTGATCCTCCGCAATCAGCACGCGATGCTGGGTCTCCAATTTCGTCGCTCCTTGCCGCACCGTGCGAGACTAGTTGGACGCAACGGCGTCATGGTAGGCGCTCAGCAGTTCCGCCGGCGTCGCGAAGCCGTCGATACGCAGCCATGGTTTTCCGGGCGCCGCACGCAGGAATGCAACCGGCGTGTGATTCATCTTGTCGCCCCGATAGACGTTGAAGGCGCGTTGCGTCGCAATGCTCGCCTCGACGGTGCCGGTGTAGTGCTGCCACTCCGGGCCGGCGTCGAATCGGGCAGCGTACGTTCTAAGGCGTGCCGGGGTGTCCTGCTCAGGATCGATCGAGATCGACACGATGTGCACCTTGTTCCGGTCGCCGCCTAACTCGCTTTGCAACTTCTCGAGCGTCTGGCTGACCATTGGGCAAATGGTGGTGCACGTGGTGTAGATGAAAGTCAGGATCACCGGCCGGCCGTCGTTCAATTCATCGATCAACGAGACCGTCTTGCCGTCGTCCCTGACCAGCTTCACCGGCGGCAGCGTGTAGTCGACGGTCGAGCGCATGGTGCCCGACATCATGTGATGATGCATATGCGCGTCGGCGCCATCGGCGGCATCTGCGGCAGACGCGCACCATGCCGCGGGACCTGCCAGTCCGGCGCCGGCTAGCAGGACCGCGCCGAACAGGACTACATTGGTCGTTCTCATTGCTGGCTCCAGAAGTATCATGAACACGGCGTCGATACCCGCGTGACCGCATGAAAGGCGCGCCACCGTGCATGTTCAGTCTCATGAATTTGCGCGCGAGCGTCATTGGATGAGAGCCCCCAAAGCAAGGTAGGGCATGTCCGCCTGCGGGAAAACCCGCCGTGTTTAATCGGGGACTCCCCACATCGCGACTCAGTACATGTCCGGTTGCAGCGAGCGCGAGTCGAGGCCTACAATTTGTATAGGCTTAAGATTCCCTTAAGGAAACGCATCGGGAGCTCCAATGGATGCAAACGAGCCTGCCGGACACCAGGTGAAGCTGGTCGACCTGATCGAGGCCATGCGCAAGCTTTGCATTGCGGCACGGCCTCACGAACCGGGCACCGGCAGCGTCACTGATGCGCGCGGTGCGGCACTTGCCGTTCTCACGCCGGATGGAACATTCCTGTCGGCGAATCGTACCGCGGCGGCCCTGTTGGGCTACTCGAGCGCCGAGCTGGCCGGCAAGCGGCTCGTCGACCTGGCGCCGGACGACCTGTGCGTAGCGCTCGCGGGAGAATTGTCCGTGAGCGCGCATCGCGAATTTCATTCCTTTCCTGCGGTACTCTGCGGCCGCATCGGCCACCCGACCCGGCTCATGTTGCACCAGCAGTCGGTCCCCAGCGGCCAGACCGGGCGCAGTGCGTTGCTGACGCTTTTTGAGGAGTCTCTGATTCCCGGGCCCGAACTTGCGGATGCCACGCGTTTGCCCGATGCGAGTGCGCGGGACCGTCTAACGTACCTGACGATGGGTCAACAGAAAGAGCGTCAACGCCTTGCGGCGGAACTGCACGACGGCCTTGGGCAAGCATTGACGCTCGTCAAGCTGATGGCCGAGGACGCACTGATGCGGATACGCCGCGGGCAGGTCGACGACGCTGCCCAGCTGCTGGATGCAACCGTGCTCAGAATCCGTGAGACGATCGGCGACGTGAGGCAGATATGCGGGGAACTGCGCCCGGTCATGCTCGATCAGCTCGGCCTGCCCGCCGCGTTGGGTTCACTATGCCGGCGCATCGAGCGCAGCGCCGAACACATCTCGGTCGTGTTCAACTGCGACGTCGGCGACGAGGACGTGCCGGAGCATCTAAAGGCCGACATATTCAGGCTCGCTCAGGAAGCGCTGAACAACACCGTCAAGCATGCAGCAGCCACGGAAGTCACGCTCGGGTTCCGACGTATTGCGGGCGGCCTTTTGATGACGATTCTGGACAACGGCGTCGGCTACGAAAACCGTCCTCTGTCGACAGAGGACGCCTGTGCAACCGGTCTTGGCCTGATCGGCATGCAACACCGGGTCGAGTCGCACGGCGGCACGTTTTCAATCCAGTCGTTCGGTACGAGCGGAACGCTGGTCTCGGCGGCATGGACCGCCTAGTGTACTTTCCATTCGCGCTCAGCGCGCCGCCCCGCCCAGCTGGTAGTTGGGCAACTCCGGGGCCGGAGGGAATTCCGGCGGTGGATCCGGGTCGGCCGGCGCTCGGACGAGCGTGTCGTTAGCGTTCGGCTCGGAGCACTTCTCGGCCAGAGAAGTCAGCAGGCCCATGCTGATAGCGACCAGGACTAATTCCGTCAGATTGGCGATATGGAGCTTGTGCATCATGCTGGCCCGATACTTCTCGATCGTCTTCGGGCTGAGATTCAAGTACTGCCCGACCTGCCGGTTAGTGCGCCCTTCTGCGATCAGTTTCAGAACACTGCGCTCCCGCCCCGTCAGAACGTCCCACGCCTTCTTTGGCGCGGGCGCTTCGCGACCTGTTACGAATGAGTCGACCATGTACCCGTACACGTCGGCGCTCAGATGTTTCTTCCCCTGCATCACCATGCGCATGGCGACCAGGAGCTCATCGAACGAGACATCTTTCAGCACGTAACCCTCGACGCCGGCGCGCAGCGCCTCACGCACATACTCTTCGCTCTGGTGAACCGTGAGCACTACGATTCGTATGTTCGGCGATCGGCGTTTGATTGCCGCGCTGGCATCGATTCCGTTCATGCCTCGCATCGACAGATCCATCAGCATCAGATCGGGATTCAGCGTCATCGCCATTTGACAGGCTTCCTTGCCGTCTCTCGCTTCACCGATGACGTCATAGCCCCCTTGCGCCGAAAGCATCGAGCGCAGACCGTTTCGTAGCAGATCGTGGTCTTCGGCGATCACGACGCGGCAGTTGGTACTCATGTTTTTCCCCCGGCAGCCAGGAACCGGTCGCGACAAGGCTGTGCGGCCGTTAAACGGCGCCCACCGCATGTCTCGGCTTTTTTACATCCCCTACCTTCGAATTCCTAACTTTCACTTGCTATGCAGCCACGCCGCATACGTCTTCCCACCGCAAGGTTCGCGCCATGTCTCTGCGAGCCAGCATTGATCAGTAGCGAAATTCATACGACGTTTGAAATGGCCGAAGATAGCGACGTGTATGTTTCAAATTTGAACAAATTTCCCCCGGACGGGAGATTAGTAGCAATACCGATAGAGTAGATATCACGCGCTGAATTGATCAACGGGACAGTACTTACCGATTACCAGTTCGAATCGGAAATATTCCCCCTCGACGTCTATGCCAGGTCATACCGCATCTGATTTCCCACGGTTACCCGGCGTTACGAATGTAACGATTTTGTACAGCCCTCCGACCCGTCCGTTTTGCGTCTCAAAGTGTAGGGAGGTGCCCCATTGCAGCTGCGCTTTCCTCCACACCACAATTGAGATGCGGGGGAACACGACCATGCGCTATAGCCTTTCATCCGGACCAGGACATGCGATCCTCATCGCATGCGCGATGCTTGGCATGGCATCACCGGGGGTTGCACGCGCAGAGATTTTTGGAGCGGTTGCGAGTAATGGTGCAATCGTCCTGACCAACGAACCTGGCAAAGCAGGGTTGGCCGTCATCGTTGCCGGCGATCCGCCATCCGAACGCGATGCGAAGCGCGCGGAAGCCTCAACGTCCGGGAGCGGCGACGCGTCGCGGTTCGCCGATGTGATCGAGGAAGCAAGCCGCACCTTTCGCGTTAAGCCCGAACTCTTGCGCGCTGTGATCGACGTCGAATCCCGATACAACCCGAAGGCGGTTTCAGACAAAGGTGCGCAAGGACTGATGCAGGTCATGCCGGAGACAGCACGGCGCTTTGCCGGTGGAGACATGCTCAATCCCCGAGACAACGTACTGACAGGAGCACGCTATCTGCGCTTCCTTCTCGATCTCTTCAACGACGATGTCGAACTCACCGTGGCCGCGTACAACGCTGGGGAAAATGCCGTGATTCGGGCCGGCTATCGCGTGCCCTCTCTGCGGGAAACGCGCGCTTACGTGCCACGGGTTCTGGAGCGCTATCGGCGCATGCTCGCAGCCGGTTGACGTTGCGTGCTCCGGCGGCAAGCCGGCGCCCGTATCGATGACATCCGGGCGTGACCAGCCACCGGCCTCGTCGTGCTGTTGCCGAGTCCGGGAACGGATTACGGAAATGCTGGAATGGTCGGCTCCGTTCCCCGGATCTCGGCCTCCGCGTGGTGAAGCTTGATCATCTCTTCGATTTCCTCGACGCGATCCTTTGGGACGTCGATCATCATCAGCAGTTCACCCCGCTCGATCGCCTCTTCGAAACGTTTCAGCCGCGTATTCGGGACATCGACACCGATCATCGTCGCCGTCCATGCGCCAAACCCGGCGCCCGCAAGCGTGAGCGCAACGACAACGCCGCCCGCAATGGTCAGGCCCGCAGGCGGATAAGCCATTGCAACCAGGCCCGTCAACATTCCGGTCGCGCAACCCGCCGCCGTACCTCGCGTCAGTGCGTGAAGCAAGTCGCTGCTCTGTGCAAGCGTGGCCTCCGGCAAATCGTCGAGCCGTACACTATGGTTGGCAATCACGTGGATATGCCGCCAGTCGACCCGCCTTAACAGAAGCTCGTCAACAATCATCCGCGCACATTGCGTGCTCGGAAGCAAAAAGTATATGCGTCTCATGGCGACCTCGCTGACCGTAGATCGGGATCTATCCGGACCCCTAACTTCATTCTTGCGCGGATTGGCAGCGCGAAAAAGTAGGAATGCTCGCCGAAATGAATGGGGCGAGACCCGCAGCGTGTGTCGCCCGTCGAACGATGCGCACGGCAAGCCGGAGCTTCGGACGAAAGGTGCGGGCGCTCCGGTATTCTTTTACAGCTTGCCGTAGCTATGCAGCCCCGACAGGAACATATTAACGCCGAGGAATGCGAAGGTCGTCACCAGCAGGCCGGTCAGCGCCCACCATGCCGCCACCGCGCCGCGCAGGCCCTTCATCAAGCGCATATGAAGCCAGGCTGCGTAGTTCAGCCAGACGATCAGCGCCCACGTTTCCTTCGGGTCCCAGCTCCAGTAACCGCCCCATGCTTCAGCGGCCCACAGCGCGCCGAGGATCGTCGCGATCGTGAAGAACGCGAAGCCGACGGCGATCGACTTGTACATCAGGTCGTCGAGCACATCGAGCGGCGGCAGGCGGTCTGCCAGCACGCCGCGCTCCTTCGCCAGATACGCGACGCCGACCATTGCCGACAACGCGAAGCTGCCATAACCGATGAAGTTAGCCGGCACGTGGATCTTCATCCACCAGCTCTGCAGCGCCGGCACGAGCGGCTGGATCTGCTGTGCGTCACGAGCGACCGAGTACCACATCAGGAAGCCGACCGCCGCGCTGATCACCAGCAGCACGAACGCGCCGAGCGCACGCGTGTTGTAGTGCTGCTCGTAGTACAGATAGAACAACGCCGTGATCAGGCTGAACAGCACGAACACTTCGTACAGGTTCGAGATTGGAATATGACCGACGTCCGCGCCGATCAGGTACGACTCGTACCAGCGCACCATCAGACCGACAAAGCCCATCACCACTGCGGCCCACGTCATTTTCGAACCGATCGCAGCGCCGGTCGGGGAACGCGACAGCAGGCCGATCCAGTAGAAGACGGTGGCGAACACGAAGAGCGCGCTCATCCACAGGATTGCGGACTGACTCGACAGGAAATACTTGAGGAAGAAGGCGCTATCCGCGCGCGACAGATCGCCCTGATAGATCTGGATCGCCAGCAACGACAGCGCTGCAATACCGACCATCAGCGGACGCACGGGCTTCCAGCGCCAGCCGAGTACGACGAATACCGGCACCGCCAGACACAGCACCAGTTTGTCGTAGTAGTTCATGAACGGGTAATAGCGCGACAGCGCGAACCCCGCGCCCGCGACCATCACGACGGCGAACAGCCAGTCGACGATGCCGAGGCGCTTCAGGAAGGGGCGCTCGTCATACTGCGCGACGTTGAGCGCCTCGCTCGCGAACGCCTTGTGCGGCCGCGAGGGTGAAGAGGAGGATGAGGAAACCTGAGTCAAGTCCATGATCTTACCGGGTCGAATCTTGTGAGCGTGCGGACGGCGCGCCGGCTTGGCCGGGTTTGTCGGAGGCGCCGGCGGCGTCGGATGCTTCTATGAGCCTGGTGCCCAACGCGGCGCCGACGGCGTCGCGCGTTTGGACGAACTCCTTTTCGAAATCGAGCGTTTTGCGCGCGCTCGACATCGCCATCACGACATTCGTGCCGTGATCGGTATCTTTGAGCCAGAACCAGAGGCGCCGTTCGCGGACGTAGAACATCGAAAAGATGCCCAACACGAGGAGCAGGCTGCCAAGATACACGACTTTTTTGCCCGGCGCGCGCGTCAACTGAAATACCGAAGCTTGCACCTGCTTGAATGAGTCAAGCTGCAAGTAGACCGGCGAACCATACAAAAAGCTGTCGGATATCGCATTGATCGCGCTTTGGATGAAACGGCTGGCGTCCGCATTGGCCTGCGCATCCGGCTCGCCCAGCTGCTCACGCGACAGTTGCCACAGGTCCCACGTAGCACCTTCCAGCATGCGCAGCAGCAGGCCCGCGGCCTTTTCCTGCTCGCCCTTCGGCACCGAATGATCGATGAACCCGGCGATCGCCTGGAAGCCGCCGACCGCCTGGCCGTTCGGCATCTTGATACCGTTGTCCGCACCGGCAAACAGGGTCAGGACACGCAGTGCGCTTTCCTCCAGGTGCTGCTGCAGTTCGGTATTCGAACCCGGCACCGAGCGCAGCGCAAAACGGTGAGCGGCGGCTGCCCGCATGGCCGGATTTTCAAGCGTGGCGCGCAGGTTCATCCATTCCTTGACGGTACCGCCGGTGTCGGCGGGAATACGCAGGTAGCGGAATGGGTCGTCCGGATTCAGGCGCATGCCGGCGAGGAACATCTTTTCGCCCGCGACGTCCACCGGCAGCATGTAGTTGTTGTACTCGCGCGCCTGGCCGTCCTTGTCACGCACCTTGTACTGCACCGACGGGCCGACGTTATGCAGATCCAGCGGCTTGGAGCTCTTGGCGCCGGAGCCGAGGCGCTCGTCGAACGCCTCTTTCAGCGTGCGATGCGCGGCGACGCCACGGGCGTCGGTCTGGCCGCTGCCGTTCGAGACGTTTTCGACGTTGATCGCGCGGAAATCGGTGAATTCGACGGTCTGGCCGTCAGCCAGCGGCGTAGCCGTGCTCAACGGTGCATTGCCGCCGATCGTGCCGCCGAACGGCGCGTTTTTTGCACTCGCGCCGGACATCGGGTACGCGGTCATCTGCATCTGCGAGCCGCCATCCTGGAAGCTCGACTGGTAGATCGACACGCCGTCGTAGGTGAAGGGCTTGTTCACTTCGACGCGTGCCGGCACGCGCGCGCCCGTCTTATGGTCGACCACGACGATGTCGCTCGCGAACAGCTTCGGCATGCCCGTGGAGTAATAGTCGACGATGAACTTGTTCAGTTCGATCGAGAACGGCAGGTCCTGGATCAGCGAGCCGTCCGGTTGATTCAGGATCGCCGTCGACACATGCTGCCCTTCCGGCACCCATGCGTAACCGCGGAAAGTCGGGTTCGATTGCGAGAGGCGATGTTCCGGCGGAATGTCGTTGATCACCGTGTTGGCGCGAATCGGCGACTTGTCGAACAGCCACATTTGCAACTTGATCGGCAAATTGCTGTCGAGCAGACCGCCCAGACAGATCACCACAATCGCAATGTGCGCGGAGATGTAGCCGAACTTGGTCAGCGCACCGCGCTTGGCGGCGATCAGCGTTGCGCCGTCCGACTCACGCGTGACGAACTTGTAGCCGAGCTGCGCCGAGAGTTTGGCAAGCACCGCCGCGGTCTGCGCGCGCGCGCCGTGCACCGCGAACTCGCCCTTGTGATGGAACGCGCGCAGGCTGCCTTCGCGGACCTTGTCCTTCCAGCTCTTGGCGTCCGCGACCATTTTCGGTGCATTGCGGATCACGCACAGCGACACCGACACCATCAGAAAGCCGAGAATCAGCATGAACCACCACGAGCTGTACACCGTGTACAGGCTCAGCGAGCGGAAGATGTCCGCCCAGAACGGGCCGAACTGATTGACGTAGTTGGGATAGGGATCGTCCTGCGTGAGGACGGTGCCGATGATACTGGCGATCGACAGAATCACGAGCAGCGCAATCGCGAAACGCATCGAACTCAATACTTCGATGATGCTGCGCGTATTGCGATTGCCCGACTTCAACTGCAAACCCGACGTGGTGACGCTCATTCATGCTCCGACTGAACAGCAAAAAAGGGTGAAGGGCTGTCGTAGGCACGACGCCCTCACCCTTTTCTTATTTTGTACCGGCCTCACCGGGCCGGTTGCACTTGCGTGCGGACTTCTTAGTGCAAGCCCGCGATGTAATCGGCTACAGCCTTGATCTCGCTGTCCGACAGACGCGATGCAATGGCGTGCATCGCCTCATTGTTGTTACGTGCGCCCGGACCTTGCGTGAATGCGGTCAACTGCGCCACCGTGTATTCGGCCCACTGCCCCGACAGACGCGGATACTGCGACGGAATCCCTTGACCGGTCGGCCCGTGGCAGCTTGCGCATGCCGGCACGCCCTTATCGGCAATCCCACCGCGATAAATCTTCTGACCGAGCGGGACGGTATCTTTGTTATGCGCGTAGCCTGGCTTCGGAGTCTGCGTCGAAAAATAAGCAGCCACGTTGGTCATGTCCTGGTCGGACAGCGCCGCAGCCATGCCCGCCATGATCGCATTATTGCGCGCGGGCTGCTTGGCGCCCGGCTGCGTCTTGAAATCCACCAACTGCTTGACGAGATACTCAGGATGCTGGTCCGCCAACTTCGGATACGCACCGCCAGCACTGTTGCCGTCTGCACCGTGACATGCCGCGCAAACCTGCACCGCGATTGCCTGCCCCCGATTGACGTCCGGCTTTGCCGGATCTGCTGCTCGTGCCTGAATTGCCAAACCTGAAAGACCTGCCGCTACTTGAAGCACCATCAGAGTCTTGCACAGTCGATTCATTCGCACACCCTGTCTCGTCTTGTGGGATTTTAGAGGTTTTGCAAGATACGACAGCGACTGAGTGACCGCAAAGGGCCGCCAAGGCACGCGGGCTGGCCCCCTCAGGTTTTCAGTAAACCATCGTATTGTACAATAACTCGCTAATCGCTAAGACGCCAGTCGGGCTTGACCCGTCCCCACTCCGGGTTCCCCGGCGTCTCGAATCTTGGCCTGATCATGTCCTTCCTGCTCCATCAATCCCGCTTTTTCACGACCGTCAATCACTTGCGTGATCTGCCGGCCACCGCGCAACCCGAGATCTGCTTTGCGGGACGCTCGAATGCGGGCAAATCCACGGCCATCAATATTCTGTGCAACCAGAAGCGCCTCGCGTTCGCCAGTAAAACACCTGGCCGCACGCAGCACATCAATTATTTCTCGGTAGGCAAGGAGGACGAGCCGACTGCGCACCTGGTCGACCTGCCGGGCTACGGTTATGCGGAAGTGCCGGGCGCAGCCAAGGCTCACTGGGAAGCGCTGCTCTCCACCTACCTGCAATCGCGCTCGCAACTGCGCGGCATGATCCTGATGATGGACTCGCGCCGCCCGCTGACGGATCTGGACCGGCGCATGATCGAGTGGTTCGCGCCGACCGGCAAGCCGATCCACACGCTGCTGACGAAGTGCGACAAATTGACGCGCCAGGAAAGCATCAACGCCTTGCGTACGACGCAGAAAGGCTTGGCTGAATATCGTACCGCCGGCTACCAGGGCGAATTGACCGCGCAGTTGTTCTCGGCGCTCAAACGCGTCGGCATCGACGAAGCGCACGAGCTGATCGAAAGCTGGCTGATCCCCGATGCGAAGGGCGAAGCAGACGCGCCGCAGTAACCACGCGGCTTGTACGAGCCGGGCAAAAGCGCCTTTTCGGCCGCCCATAAAAAAACCCGCCGCTTTAACGGCGGGTCAAACAGCCTAATCGAAAAAACGACAGGCACCCGCTCAGGGAGGAGAAGCGGGGAGGTCAGCGCAGGGCGCCTTGCTCGATCGGTATGATATACCATTGTCTCGAAAAGTTTCCGGGAGCGGAGGCAGGCGCTACTTGTCCACTCCACACATCCACGTTTCTTCGATTCGTTTATGAGCTTCTTTCCGCACTACCGTCCGCGCCGCATGCGCCGTGACGACTTCTCGCGCCGTCTGATGCGAGAAAACATCCTCACCACCAACGATCTGATCTATCCCGTGTTTATCGTCGAAGGCACCAACGTGCGGCAAGCCGTACCGTCGATGCCGGGCGTCGAGCGCGTGTCGGTGGACCTGCTGATGGGCGTGGCCGAGCAATGCGTCGAGTTGGGTGTGCCGGTGCTATCGCTCTTCCCGGCAATCGAGCCTTCGTTGAAGACGCCTGATGGCCGCGAAGCGACTAATCCCGCCGGTTTGATCCCGCGCGCGGTTCGCGAACTGAAAAAGAACTTCCCCGACCTCGGCGTGCTTACCGATGTCGCGCTCGATCCGTATACGAGCCACGGCCAGGACGGCATGCTCGACGAAGCCGGCTATGTGATCAACGACGAGACCGTCGAGATCCTCGTGGAACAGGCGCGTGCGCAAGCTGAAGCGGGCGTCGATATCGTCGCGCCCTCGGACATGATGGACGGCCGCATCGGCGCGATCCGCGAAATGCTCGAAAGCGAGGACTATATCCACACGCGGATCATGGCTTACTCGGCCAAGTTCGCGTCGGCGTTTTACGGCCCGTTCCGCGATGCCGTCGGTTCCGCGACGAACCTTGGCAAGGGCAACAAGATGACCTACCAGATGGACCCCGCCAATTCGAATGAAGCGCTGCGCGAAGTGCAAGCGGACATCGAGGAAGGCGCTGACATGGTGATGGTCAAGCCGGGCATGCCGTATCTGGACATCGTGCGTCGTGTGAAGGACGAGTTCAAGTTTCCGACTTACGTGTATCAGGTCAGCGGCGAATACGCGATGCTGAAGGCGGCCGCGCAGAACGGCTGGCTCGATCACGACAAGGCGATGATGGAATCGCTGCTGGCGTTCAAGCGGGCTGGCGCGGATGGCGTGCTGACCTACTTCGCGCTGGATGCCGCGCGGATTTTGCGCTCACAGAAGTGATTTGACGCGTCGCCCTGGCTGGCGGCGTTAGTCTGAACGCTTGAAAAAAACGGAGGCGGACTTTTCAGTCACGCCTCCGTTTTTTTATGCACGCCCACGCGGGCGAACCGCTTCGGCTAGGCGCCGGGCGCACTCGCGCGATCGAGGCTGCGCAAAAACTTGTCCGCGGACTCGTATCCGACAACGCGCAACACTTCCTTGCCGCCTCGATCGAACAAGATAATGCCAGGCGGCCCGAACAGGCCGAAACGCTTGAGCAGCATCTGATCGTCGGCGTTATTCGCGGTGACGTCGGCGCGCAGCAGGTTCATCTGCTTCAATTTCGCCTGGACACGCGGATCGCTGAACGTGAACTTCTCCATCTCCTTGCAACTCACGCACCAGTCTGCGTAAAAATCGAGCATAGCGGGCTGCGCAGCCGTTTTGACGGCCTCGTCGAGCTCCGTCGAGGACCGAACCGGAGCGAATGCCAGATCGCCCTGTGACGCCGTATTCGGCGTATTGGAGACATTTGCCACGCTTGCCTCCGCGCCGCCGCGCGCAGCCACGACAGCTAGCGGACGCAGCGGATCGGTGGAGCCTGCCGCGAGGCCAACCAGCAGCACCGCTGCCCAGATTGCCAGCGCCGCGCCGATACCACGGCCGAGCCGGCGCCAAACGGAAGCGCCCGCCGCCGCGGCCGAGAAAAGACCGAGTCCGGCGGCGGCGATCAGCAACCACAGCGCACTCAACAGCATTGTCGCGGTCGCACCGAGCACCGGCCAGACGATCCACAGGGCCGCCGCAAGCAGCACCACGCCGAAGAACACCTTGACGCCGTTCATCCATGCACCGGCGCGCGGCAGCAAAGTACCTGCGCCAAGCCCGATGATCAGCAGGGGCACGCCGAGCCCGAGTCCCATCGAGAACAACGCCGCGCCACCGAGCAACGCGTCGCCTGTATGCGCGATGAATGCCAGCACGGCAAATAGCGGCGCGGTCATGCAGGCGCCAACCACTAACGCGGACAGCGCACCCATGACGGCCACTGCGGCAAACTTGCCACCGGAGCGCCCGGTCGACGCACGCGACACGCCGTCCTGCCAGCGCTGCGGCAAGGCGATGTCGAAGCCCGCGATCAGCGTCAACGCGAAAACTGTCAGCAGTACGCCGAACGTACCAAGCACCCACGGATTCTGCAGCCACGCACCAAGGCTCTGTCCAACGAGCGCTGCCGCAATGCCAAGCGCCGTGTAAACAAGCGCCATGCCGATCACATACGCCAGCGACAACGCAAAGCCACGGGCACGCGTCACCCGCGCGCCTTCGCCGATGATGATCGCGGACAGGATTGGAATCATCGGATACGAGCACGGCAGCAGACTGAGCACAGCGCCGGCCACGAAATAGAGCCCGATGATCGCGAAGAAGCCTCCGCCTTGCAGTAGCGACTGCGCATAGTCGGCGCTGGTGGCGCGCTCATACCACGACGCGCCGGCCGCCGCGGATTGCTGCGTGGCGGCAGCACCCGCTGTGCTGCCGGCAGGCCGCAATGCGTCACCACTCACGTGATACACGCGCTCCATCGGCGGATAGCAGATGCCGGCATCGGCGCAGCCTTGAGACGTAACAGCGAGATCGAACGGCCCCTGGGCCTGTTTCACCGGGATGCGAATCGTCAGTTCATTGCGATAGGTTTCGACGTTCTTGTTGAAGGTCTGATCGAACTTGACGTGACCGGCCGGCAATTGCGGCTCACCGATCGTCGTCGTGCCGTTACGGGTCGCAAACGCGAAGCGCTCGCGGTACATGTAGTAACCGTCCGCGATCTTGTAAGTGACGTCGACTTCGCCGGGTTTTTCGGTCGCGCTGAATTTGAAGGCGACGGCGGGATCGAGGAAGTCGTCCGCAGCGTGCGCAGGCGTGCCCAACTGAGCGAAGATCAGGCAACCGAACAGGAAGAAGACGGCGCGCAACGCATGACGTGCACGTCGATTGAGACCGTTAAACATGGAGAGGACGTTGGGTTTCAGCAGTGATCCACTGGCCGTACGCGGCCGATGCCGTCGCTTGCCATGAAAGGATTTCCGGCGTGTCGTAGGGATGGTGCGCCTGAATGTACTGCTCGAGCTCGAGCGCGCGTGCCGCGCTCGTCTTGAACAGCAACTGGATCTCCTGCGCCGTTTCGATCGCGCCCTGCCAGTGATAGCTCGACTGCACGGCGCCTACCTGCGTGACGCAGGCGCACAGCCGCGCGGCCAGTGCGTCCGCCGCGAGCTTCTGAGCAACGCCGGCATCGGGTACCGTCGTCAGAATTAAGGTCACATTCACGCTCACAAAGGCTCCGGCCAGGCACGATTCAGGTGCCGATATCGTATCACCTAGCCTCGTGGTGCCGCTGAGGCCTCTGCTGCAGGCGTGCGGCATTTGGCCGCCGCGATCGACATGCCGCCACGAAATTTGCCGCCATAAACAAAAAAGCCAGGCTTGGCGCCTGGCTTTTCTTCTATGCTAAAAAGCTTACTCAGCTTCTTGCACTTCAACTTCTTCGACTTCCGGACGGTCCAGCAATTCGACCAGTGCCATCGGTGCGTTGTCGCCGACGCGGAAGCCGAACTTCAAGACGCGCAGGTAGCCGCCCGGACGGGTAGCGTAACGCGGGCCGAGGACTTCGAACAGCTTCGTGACCGAGTCACGATCGCGCAGGCGGTTGAACGCCAGACGACGATTTGCCAGCGACGGCTTCTTGCCGAGCGTGATCAGCGGCTCGACGACTTTACGGAGTTCTTTCGCCTTCGGCAGCGTCGTCTTGATGACTTCGTGCTCGATCAACGAGTTGGACATGTTACGGAGCATTGCCAGACGGTGGCTGCTCGTGCGGTTCAGTTTCCGCAGACCATGACGGTGACGCATGTTAATTCCTTTGATTCAAAGTTTTGGTCCAGCTCTTCTATCGCGCTCGGTCTACCCTCGGTTTCCCAACGGTGACGAGTGCACGGGCCGGTAGTGAAAAAAGACAAGACGCGGATTTTAAAGGAAAATCCGCGTCTTTGCCAGTGCAGCGGCGGGTTCTGTCCCGAGATTACTTCTCGACTTACTTGTCCAAACCTGCCGGCGGCCAGTTTTCGAGTTTCATGCCGAGCGTCAAACCACGCGACGCCAGTACTTCCTTGATTTCGTTCAACGACTTGCGACCCAGATTCGGGGTCTTGAGCAACTCGTTTTCCGTGCGTTGGATCAGGTCGCCGATGTAGTAAATGTTCTCGGCCTTCAGGCAGTTCGCGGAACGAACCGTCAGTTCGAGATCATCGACCGGACGCAGCAGGATCGGATCGATCTGCGGCGCACGCGACGGCGCTTCAGCCGTTGCTTCGGTGCCTTCCAGTGCAGCGAACACCGACAGTTGATCAACCAGAATACGCGCCGATTGACGGATCGCTTCTTCCGGCGAGATCACACCGTTGGTTTCGATGTTCATCACGAGCTTGTCGAGGTCGGTACGCTGTTCGACGCGCGCGCTTTCAACAGCGTAGCTCACGCGGCGAACCGGCGAGAACGACGCGTCCAGCACGATACGACCGATGATCTTGGCCGATTCTTCGCCGTAACGACGCACGTTGCCCGGCACATAACCACGGCCCTTTTCGACCTTGATCTGCACGTCGAGCTTGCCGCCCTTCGACAGATGCGCAATCACGTGATCCGGGTTGATCACTTCGCAATCGTGCGCGAGTTCGATGTCGCCAGCGGTGACAACGCCTTCGCCTTCCTTGCGCAGCGTAACCGTCACTTCGTCACGGTTATGCAGCTTGAACACCACGCCCTTCAGGTTCAACAACAGGTTGACCACATCCTCTTGCACACCGTCGAGCGTCGAATACTCATGTACGACGCCTGCGATCGTCACTTCGGTCGGCGCGTAGCCGATCATCGACGACAGCAGCACGCGCCGAAGCGCGTTACCCAAGGTGTGGCCGTAACCGCGTTCAAACGGTTCCATGACCACTTTCGCGTGGCTCTCACCAAGCGATTCAACTGCGATGATCTTGGGCTTCAACAAACTGGTTTGCATAGGTTTTCCTTTTCAATACCCTCGGCTCGTTACACCGATAAGGCTGACCGGTAACAACCTGAAAATAAACAGCCGAGACGCCCCCTTGCGCAACGCAATCGGGGTGCCCCGGCCGTTAATCCGATTACCGCGAATACAATTCGACGATCAGGCTTTCGTTGATATCGCCAGCGATGTCGCTGCGTTCCGGCTTCTGCTTGAACGTACCTTCGAACTTCTTCGAATCGACAGCAACCCAGCTCGGCAGACCGCCTTGCTCAGCCAGCGACAGCGCTTCGAGAATACGCGCCTGCTTCTTCTTTTGTTCGCGCACTGCGACGACGTCGCCTGCCTTCACTTGCATCGACGGGATGTTCGACACAACACCGTTCACCGCGATCGCCTTGTGGCTCACCAGCTGGCGCGCTTCAGCGCGCGTCGAGCCGAAGCCCATGCGATACACGACGTTGTCGAGACGCGATTCGAGCAATTGCAGCAGGTTTTCACCCGTGTTGCCCTTCAGGCGGTCGGCTTCAGCGAAGTAACGGCGGAATTGACGCTCCAGGATACCGTAGATGCGCTTCACTTTTTGCTTTTCGCGCAGCTGCGTACCGTAGTCGGACGTACGTGCACCCGACGTGCGGCCGTGTTGGCCAGGCTTGCTGTCAAGCTTGCACTTGTCAGCGAGCGAACGACGGGCGCTCTTCAGGAAGAGGTCAGTGCCTTCACGGCGGGACAGCTTGGCCTTAGGGCCGATATAACGTGCCACGTTGATTCCTTCAATGATTAATCGCACGAATGCATGCACTCGCGCTAGTTCGAACCCTTTGGGTCGAACGGTGGGCTTAGTCAATTCAATAGCGCAAGCAGCCTGTGGTCGCCGGCTTGAACACCGGCGGCAACAGGCGCTAGCGAAAACAGCGTCTTAGATACGACGACGCTTCGGCGGACGGCAGCCGTTGTGCGGGACCGGAGTCACGTCGGAGATCGCGGTGATCTTGATACCAAGACCATGCAACGCGCGCACCGCCGATTCGCGGCCAGGACCGGGGCCCTTGATACGCACTTCGAGGTTCTTCACGCCGTATTCCATCGCCACGCGGCCAGCCGATTCGGCTGCCACCTGGGCTGCAAACGGGGTCGATTTACGCGAACCCTTGAAGCCCTGACCACCCGACGTTGCCCAAGCAAGTGCATTGCCTTGACGATCGGTGATCGTGATGATGGTGTTGTTGAACGACGCGTGAACGTGAACCACGCCCTCGGCGACGTTCTTCTTGACCTTCTTGCGAACGCGTTGCGCCGCGGAGTTGTTCGAAGCCTTAGCCATTACGTTTTCCTGTAACTGTCAGTTCCGCTTACTTCTTCAGCGATTGCGCTGCACGACGCGGACCCTTGCGCGTACGGGCATTCGTACGCGTGCGTTGGCCACGCAGGGGCAAGCCCTTGCGATGACGCACGCCACGGTAGCAGCCGAGATCCATCAGGCGCTTAATGTTCATCGTCGTTTCACGGCGCAGATCGCCTTCAACGATGAACTTGCCGACTTCTTCACGCAGCTTTTCGAGGTCTGCGTCGTTCAGGTCCTTGACCTTCTTCGAAAATGCCACACCAGCAGCGACGCAAATGTCGCGCGAGCGCGTGCGGCCGACACCGTAAATTGCCGTCAGGCCGATTTCGGTATGCTGGTGATTCGGGATGTTAACCCCTGCGATACGAGCCATTGTTTTTCCTCAAACAAAAAGCGCAGCAAAAAGCGCGGCGTTCAGCCTTGACGCTGTTTGTGGCGCGGATCAGAGCTGCAAATCACGCGCACAACGCCTTTGCGCTTGATGATCTTGCAATTGCGGCAAATGCGCTTAACCGATGCCATCACTTTCATGATATTACCCTTTTTTCAAATCACTTCGCCCGGAACACGATCCGCGCACGCGACAGATCGTAAGGCGTCAATTCAACCGTTACCTTGTCGCCCGGCAAGATTCGGATGTAGTGCATCCGCATCTTGCCGGATATGTGTCCCAATACGACATGGCCGTTTTCCAGCTTCACCCTAAAGGTAGCGTTAGGCAGGTTCTCGATGACTTCACCCTGCATCTGGATAACATCGTCTTTGGCCATAAGTCCTTTCAACGCATCGGGACGCCGCCGCCTTTGAAATTAGCTTTCTTCAGCAGCGATTCATACTGTTGCGACATAACGTACGACTGCACCTGCGCCATGAAATCCATTGTGACGACGACAATGATCAGCAGCGACGTTCCACCAAAATAAAACGGCACGTTCCAGCGCAGTACCAAAAATTCAGGCAGCAGACAAACAAACACGATGTAGATCGCACCAGCCAGCGTCAGACGCGTCAGGATGCGGTCGATGTATCGCGCCGTTTGATCGCCCGGGCGGATGCCTGGGACGAAAGCGCCACTCTTTTTCAGGTTGTCGGCCGTTTCCCTGCTGTTGAACACCAGTGCGGTGTAGAAGAAGCAGAAGAAGACGATCGCCAACGCGTACAGCAACACGTACACGGGTTGACCGGGCTTAATGGCTTCGGCCACGTTGTGCAACGTGTCTGCGAACCAGCTGGCACGCGACCCTGAACTAAACCAGTTCAGGATGGTTGCCGGGAAGAGAATGATCGACGATGCAAAGATCGGCGGAATCACACCCGACATATTCAACTTCAGCGGCAGATGCGAAGACTGTCCGCCGTAAATCTTGTTACCGACTTGCCGCTTGGCGTAATTCACAAGAATCTTGCGCTGGCCGCGTTCGATGAACACCACCAGATACGTCACACCAGCAATCAGCGCAACCACGATAATCGCCGAGATGATGCTCATCGAGCCGGTTCGCACCAGTTCGAAAAGACCACCGATTGCGTTCGGGAAACCCGCCGCAATACCGCCGAAAATGATGATCGAGATACCGTTACCCAGCCCACGTTCCGTGATCTGCTCACCCAGCCACATCAGGAACATCGTGCCGGTCACCAGCGTCACGACCGTCGTCAACCGAAATACCATCCCCGGATCGATCACCAGGCCCGGCTGATTTTCCAGTGCGACGGCAATGCCGAACGCCTGGAACGTCGCCAGCAGGACCGTAAAGACACGCGTGTACTGCGTAATCTTCCGTTGACCCGCCTGCCCTTCCTTTTTCAGCGCTTCCAGCTGCGGCGAGACAATCGCCAGCAACTGCATGATGATCGACGCCGAAATGTACGGCATGATCCCCAGCGCAAAAATCGTGAACCGCGAAAGTGCACCACCCGAGAACATGTTGAACATGCCAAGGATGCCGCCCGACTGGCTTTGGAACAACTTTGCCAGCTGGTCCGGGTCAATACCCGGCACCGGAATGTGCGCGCCGATACGGTAGACGATCAACGCCAGCAGCAGGAATACTGCACGCCGACGCAGATCGCCAAACTTCGCCGCGCTGCGACCGGGTTTTGCGAGACTCGGACTGTTAGCCAAGTACCTTCTCCGATGCAAATGCTAGTGACGGCAAATAACTTGCGCGTTACTCGGCAAAAGAGCCGCCGGCTGCTTCAATCGCAGCGCGCGCACCCTTCGTCGCACCCAGACCCTTCACAACGACCTTGCGCTTGAGCTCGCCCGTCGCGATGATCTTGGCGCTCTTGATCAGCTCGCCGAGCAGGCCGGCTTGCTTCAGAGCCAACAGATCGATTTCGTCGACCGGCAGCTTTTCCAGATCAGAGAGACGCACTTCACCGACGAATTCCTTCGTCAGCGAGGTGAAGCCACGCTTCGGCAGGCGACGTTGCAGCGGCATTTGACCGCCTTCGAAGCCAACCTTGTGAAAGCCGCCCGAACGCGACTTCTGACCCTTGTGACCACGGCCAGCAGTCTTGCCCAGACCGGAGCCGATACCACGGCCGACGCGACGCTTAGCGTGCTTCGAGCCTTCAGCCGGCTTCAGGTTATTCAATTCCATTATCAACTCCTTGAGTCCTGGTCAGCCGCTTAGCTGATGACCTTAACGAGGTACGAAACCTTGTTGATCATGCCGCGCACAGCCGGCGTGTCCTGCAACTCGCTAACCGAGTTGAGTCGGCGCAGACCCAGGCCACGCACCGTAGCACGGTGCGTTTCACGGGTGCCGATCAGGCTCTTGACGAGCTGGACCTTGACAGTTTTATCAGACATGGTGTCCACCTTAGCCCAGAATATCTTCGACGGACTTGCCGCGCTTCGCCGCGATATCACCCGGCGTCGACTGCTTGCGCAGACCGTCGAGCGTTGCACGAACGAGGTTGTACGGGTTCGTCGAACCGTGGCTCTTGGCCACAACGTTCTGCACGCCCATCACGTCGAACACTGCGCGCATCGGGCCGCCAGCGATCACACCGGTACCGTCCTTGGCCGGAGCCAGGAGGACCATCGATGCGCCGTGCTTACCGTGCACTTCGTGTTGCAGGGTACCGTTCTTAAGCGGCACCTTGAACATGTTGCGGCGAGCCTGTTCCATCGCCTTCTGAACAGCGACCGGCACTTCCTTCGCCTTGCCCTTGCCCATACCGACGCGGCCATCACCGTCGCCAACCACGGTCAGTGCGGCAAAACCGAGAATCCGGCCGCCCTTCACAACCTTGGTCACGCGGTTGACCGAAATCATCTTTTCGCGCAGGCCGTCGTCGCGTTCGTCAGCCTGAACTTTCGCTTGCATCTTTGCCATGACGAATTCTTCCCTTAGAACTTGAGTCCGGCTTCGCGCGCCGCATCAGCCAGCGCTTTCACGCGGCCGTGGTAACGGAAACCCGAACGGTCGAAGGCGACGGATTCGATGCCGGCAGCCTTAGCCTTTTCTGCAATGCGCTTACCGATCAGGGTCGCAGCAGCGACGTTGCCGCCCTTGCCCGTCTGATCAGCCAGTTGCGCACGCACTTCGGCTTCGAGCGTCGACGCGCTGGCGAGCACCTTGGTGCCGCACGGCGAGAACACTTGCGCATAGATGTGCGTGTTCGTGCGATGCACGGCGAGACGCGCGACCTGCAGCTCAGCGATCTTGATACGCGTCTGACGAGCGCGGCGCAGGCGAGATTGAGTCTTATCCATGATTGCGCACCCTTACTTCTTCTTCGTTTCTTTGAGGATCACAACCTCATTGGCGTAACGCACACCCTTGCCCTTGTAGGGCTCCGGCGGGCGATAGCCGCGCACTTCTGCAGCGACTTGGCCAACTTGTTGCTTGTTGATCCCCTTGATCACGATTTCGGTTTGCGTCGGGGTTTCAGCCTTGACGCCTTCCGGCATCTGGTGCACCACGGGGTGCGAGAAACCCAGCGACAGATTCAGCTTGTCGCCTTGCGCCTGTGCGCGGTAACCGACGCCAACCAGCGTCAGCTTGCGCTCGAAACCCTTCGTCACGCCGTTCACCATGTTCGCAACCAGTGCGCGCATCGTGCCCGACATCGCATTCGCTTCGCGGCTTTCATCCACCGGCTCGAACTTCAGCGTGCCGTTGTCGTTCACCACTTTCACGAGGCTGTTTGCAGCCTGCGAAATCGTACCCAGCGGGCCCTTGACGGTAATGCGTTCGTCGCTCAGGGCCACTTCTGCGCCTTGCAGCGCGATCGGGCTTTTACCTACTCGAGACATGTTTCTCTCCTTTCGGCCTTAAGCGACGTAGCAGATGACTTCGCCGCCAACGCCCGTTGCACGCGCCTTGCGGTCCGTCATCACGCCCTTCGGCGTCGACACGATTGCCACGCCGAGGCCATTCATGACCACGGGGATGTCGTTACGGCCGCGGTACACACGCAGACCAGGCTTCGAAACGCGTTCAATGCGCTCGATCACCGGACGGCCAGCGTAGTACTTCAACACGATGTTCAATTCAGACTTCGCACCTTCGGACTTCACTGCGAAATCATCGATATAGCCTTCGTCCTTCAGGACCTGCGCAATCGCAACCTTGACTTTCGACGAGGGCATTGTCACCGAAACTTTCTCAACCATCTGCGCATTGCGGATGCGAGTCAGCATATCGGCGATAGGATCACTCATGCTCATTTACGTTTCTCCTATTACCAGCTCGCCTTGGTCAGGCCAGGGATCTCGCCGCGGAACGCGATTTCGCGAATCTTGTTACGCGCCAGCCCGAATTTACGGAACGTGCCACGCGGGCGACCGGTAATTGCACAACGATTGCGCTTACGGGTCGGGTTAGAGTTGCGCGGCAGTTGTTGCAGTTCCAGACGTGCTACGTAATGCTCTTCGTCCGACTTGCTCATATCGCCGATGATCGCTTTCAGCTCAGCACGCTTGGGAGCGTACTTAGCGGCCAGGCGAGCACGCTTCTTTTCACGTTCGATCAGTGCCAGTTTAGCCACGGTAACCTCAGTTTCTGAACGGGAACTTGAAGCTGGCGAGCAGAGCCTTTGCTTCGTCGTCGGTCTTCGCAGTTGTCGTGATGCTGATGTTCAGCCCACGCAGTGCGTCGATCTTGTCGTAGTCGATTTCGGGGAAAATGATCTGCTCTTTCACACCGATGTTGTAGTTGCCGCGACCATCAAATGCACGACCCGACACGCCACGGAAGTCGCGCACACGGGGGAGCGCAACCGTCACGAAACGGTCCAGAAATTCGTACATTGCCTGACCACGTAACGTGACCATTGCACCGATCGGATAGCCCTGACGGATCTTGAAGCCAGCGATTGCCTTGCGTGCCTTCGTGATCACCGGCTTCTGGCCTGCGATCTTCGTCAGGTCGCCAACGGCGTTTTCGATGATCTTCTTGTCAGCAACCGCTTCGCCAAGGCCCATGTTCAGGGTGATCTTGGTGATGCGCGGCACTTCCATCACGGACTTGTAACCGAACTTCTCGATGAGGCCGGGTACAACCTTTTCTTTGTAAAACTCTTGCAAACGAGCCATTTTTTTACTCCGCTGCGTCAGGCGCTCAGCTCGGCACCGGTCGTCTTAAGGAAACGGACCTTCTTGTCTCCTTCGACCTTGATGCCTACACGCGACGCCTTGCCATTCGCGTCGACCAATGCGACGTTCGAAATTTGCAGCGGCATCGTCTTGGCTTCCACACCGCCCGTCGTACCCTTCATCGGGTTCGGCTTGACGTGCTTCTTGACGAGGTTGATACCCTCGACAATCACAGTGCCTTCGCCAACGGACAGCACGATGCCGCGCTTGCCCTTATCTTTGCCGGTGATGACGATAACTTCGTCACCTTTGCGAATCTTGTTCATCGCGACTCCTTACAGCACTTCAGGTGCCAACGAAACGATCTTCATGAATCGTTCGCTGCGCAACTCGCGCGTAACAGGCCCGAAAATACGGGTGCCAATAGGTTCGAGCTTGGCATTCAACAGCACTGCGGCATTGCCATCGAACTTGATCAGCGAGCCGTCTTGACGACGCACGCCCTTGGCGGTGCGAACCACCACGGCGTTATAAATTTCGCCTTTCTTCACGCGCCCGCGCGGCGTTGCTTCTTTGACGGTCACCTTGATGATGTCGCCAATGCTGGCATAACGACGCTTCGAGCCGCCGAGAACCTTGATGCACATGACTTCACGCGCACCGGTGTTGTCGGCCACTTCAAGCCGAGTTTCGGTCTGGATCATGGTTTATCTTTCCCAACTTAATCCGGTCACACCACCATGGCGTACCCGGTCAGTCTTGGTCCCGTCAGCCAATCGGCTGCTTGGGTATGAACAGCAGCGACGGCAAACGAAACCCGCCATCGCAATCCGGTGAATCCTTCGGAACAGACTGGCGCCTGAACCGCTTCCCCCACCAACTTCGCCCGCGACGGGGCTCCCATAAAAGAGGGAAGACCGAGATTATAACTGATAATCCCGGCCTTGCAAGCGAAACTTACTGCGATTTCAACTACTTCTACAGCTTTGCGGCGTCAGATGACGCGAGCAGCCTCGACCAGGCGAGCCACAACCCAAGCTTTCGTCTTCGAAATCGGACGCGTTTCCTGGATTTCAACGAGGTCACCCTCGTTGTAAGTGTTCGCATCGTCGTGCGCGTGGTACTTCTTCGAACGCACAACGTACTTGCCGTAGATCGGGTGCTTCACGCGGTGCTCAACCAGCACGGTGACCGTCTTGTCCATCTTGTTGCTGACGACCTTGCCGACCAGCGTCCGCTTGAGCGAGGTTTTTACGCTATCGTTCATTTCTGGTTCGCCTTCTCAGTCAGGACGGTCCGCACGCGTGCGATGTCGCGACGAACCTTCTTCAGCTGGCTCGTGTTCGTGAGCTGCTGGGTCGCGAGTTGCATGCGCAGGCCGAATTGCGCCTTCAACAGGTCCGTCAGCTCCTTGTTGAGCGCGGCCTGATCTTTCTGGTGAAGTTCGGAAGCCTTCATCATTTGCTCCTTAGGCGCCGAGCTGACGCACGATAAACGTCGTCTTAAGCGGCAGCTTAGCTGCAGCCAGACGGAACGCTTCGCGTGCCAGCTCTTCGGTTACGCCGTCCATTTCGTACAGCATCTTGCCCGGTTGAATCTCTGCGACGTAGTACTCAGGGTTACCTTTACCGTTACCCATCCGTACTTCAGCCGGCTTGTGCGAGATCGGCTTGTCCGGGAAGATGCGGATCCAGATGCGGCCACCACGCTTGATGTGACGCGTCATTGCACGACGTGCCGCTTCAATCTGGCGCGCGGTCAAGCGACCACGACCGATAGCCTTCAGGCCGAACTCACCGAACGACACCGCGTTGCCGCGGGTAGCGATACCGGTGTTACGACCCTTCTGCTCTTTGCGATACTTTCTGCGTTTCGGTTGCAGCATCGTTATTCTCCAGTCTTCCCGCCGTCGCCGGCACCGCCAGCACGACGAGGAGCGCCACGGCGTGCACCTGCCGGGCCACCACCTTCACCATCGCGACGCGGACGGCGATCGCCACCCGGACGTGCGTTGCGGCGCGGACGCTTTTCTTCGGCGACTTCTTCAACCACCGGTGCGTCGTTGCGGCCGAGCGTGTCGCCCTTGTAGACCCACACCTTCACGCCGATGATGCCGTACGTCGTCTTCGCTTCCGAAGTTGCGTAGTCGATATCAGCACGCAGCGTATGAAGGGGCACGCGACCTTCGCGATACCATTCCGTACGAGCGATTTCGATACCGTTCAGGCGGCCAGCGCTCATGATCTTGATGCCTTGAGCACCCAGACGCATTGCGTTTTGCATCGCACGCTTCATCGCGCGGCGGAACATAATCCGGCGCTCGAGTTGTTGCGTGATCGAATCCGCGATCAGTTGCGCATCGGTTTCCGGCTTACGGATTTCTTCGATGTTGACGTGGACCGGAACGCCCATGCGGCGTTGCAGTTCCGACTTCAGCAGCTCGATATCCTCGCCCTTCTTACCGATGACGACACCCGGACGCGAGCTATAAATCGTGATGCGCGCGTTCTTCGCCGGACGCTCGATAACGACGCGACCAACCGAAGCGTTTTTCAGCTTCTTCTTCAGGTATTCACGAACACCGATGTCTTCCTGCAACATCGCCGCGAAATTGTTGTTGTTCGCGTACCAACGCGACGCCCAATTGCGGCTGACGGCCAAACGGAAGCCAGTCGGATGAATTTTCTGTCCCATCGTATGACTCCTTAATTCCCGACCGTCACAGTGATGTGACAGGATTGCTTCTCGATGCGGTTACCGCGGCCTTTAGCGCGCGCGGTAAAACGCTTGAGCGACGCAGCCTTGTCGACCATGATGCTCGTTACTTTGAGCTCGTCGATATCGGCGCCTTCGTTATGCTCCGCATTCGCGATCGCCGACAGCACAACCTTTTTCACGATTCCCGCAGCCTTCTTCGGCGAGAACGTCAGAACGTTCAACGCCTTGTCGACCGGCAAACCGCGGATCTGGTCAGCCACAAGGCGCGTTTTCTGCGCCGAGATGCGGGCACCGCGATGAATTGCTTTCACTTCCATCATGATCCCCTTATTTCTTAGCCTTCTTGTCGGCTGCATGACCCTTGAACGTCCGGGTCAATGCGAACTCGCCAAGCTTGTGGCCGACCATGTTTTCCGAGATGTACACCGGAACGTGTTGACGGCCGTTATGCACAGCAATCGTCAAACCGATGAAGTCCGGCAGAATCGTCGAACGACGCGACCAGGTTTTGATCGGCTTCTTGTCACGTGCAGCGGCTGCCGACTCAACTTTCTTCAGCAAATGGGCGTCGCAGAACGGACCTTTTTTTACAGAACGTGCCATTGCCTACTCCTTAACGCTTGTGACGGCGCTGGACGATCATGCTCGTCGTGCGCTTGTTGCTGCGGGTGCGATAACCCTTAGCAGGCGTGCCCCACGGGCTCACCGGATCGCGACCTGCAGCCGTCTTGCCTTCACCACCACCGTGCGGGTGATCGACCGGGTTCATTGCAACGCCACGCACCGTCGGGCGGATACCGCGCCAGCGGTTCGCGCCAGCCTTACCGATTTGACGGAGGCTGTGCTCTTCGTTGCCAACTTCACCAATCGTCGCGCGGCATTCAACGTGAACGCGGCGGATTTCACCGGAGCGCAGACGGACCTGTGCGTAGATGCCTTCACGAGCCAGCAACATCGCCGACGTGCCAGCCGAACGCGCCATTTGCGCGCCCTTGCCCGGCAGCATTTCGATGCAGTGGATCGTCGTACCGACCGGAATGTTGCGGATCGGCAGCGTGTTACCTGCGCGGATCGGAGCTTCCGAACCCGACATCAGTTGCTGGCCAACCGTCACACCCTTCGGAGCGATGATGTACTTGCGCTCGCCGTCTGCGTACAGAACCAGCGCGATGTTCGCGCTACGGTTCGGATCGTACTCAAGACGTTCAACCTTTGCCGGAATGCCGTCCTTGTTGCGACGGAAATCGACGACACGGTAGTGATGCTTATGACCACCACCCTTATGGCGCGTGGTGATGTGGCCGTTGTTGTTACGGCCGGCGGTCGTGGATTGCGAATCGAGCAGCGGTGCGAACGGCTTGCCCTTATGCAGATCCTTGTTGACCACCTTGACCATCGCACGGCGACCCGGCGAAGTCGGCTTAACTTTAACGATTGCCATGATTACTTGGCCTCCGCTTCAAAGTTGATTTCCTGGCCGGGCTTCAGGCAGACGTACGCCTTCTTCACGTCCTTGCGCTTGCCCATGAAGCGGCCAAAGCGCTTGGCTTTGCCCTTCGAGACCAGCACGTTGACGGAATTGACTTCCACCTTGAACAGCAGCTCGACTGCAGCTTTCACTTCCTGCTTCGTGGCATCGGGCGCGACTTCGAACACAACTTGCTCGTTCTTGTCGGCCACCAGCGTCGCCTTTTCGGAGATCACCGGCGCGAGCAGGACCTGCATCAAACGATGATCGTTCTTGCGAATCTCGCTCATGACAGCAACTCCTCGATCTGGGCGACCGCAGCCTTCGTGATCAGGATCTTCTTGAAGTAGATCAGCGACAGCGGGTCGGCGTAACGCGGCTCGACAACTGCCACATGGGCGAGGTTGCGCGACGCGAGGTACAGGTTTTCGTCAACCGTGTCGGTAATCACCAGCACGGAGTCGAGACCCATCGCCTTGAATTTTTCGGCCAGCAGCTTCGTCTTCGGCGCTTCGAGCGTCAGCTCGTCGACCACCGAGATGCGGCCTTCGCGGGCCAGCTGCGAGAAGATCGAGCAGAGACCTGCGCGATGCATCTTCTTGTTGACCTTGTGCGAAAAGTTTTCTTCCGGCGAATTCGGGAAGATCCGGCCACCGCCGCGCCACAGCGGGCTCGACGACATACCGGCACGGGCGCGGCCCGTACCCTTCTGGCGCCACGGCTTCTTGGTCGTGTGCTTGACTTGCTCACGATCCTTCTGCGCGCGGTTGCCGCTACGGGCATTCGCTTGGTACGCCACCACGACCTGGTGAATCAGGGCTTCGTTGTAATCGCGACCGAACACTACGTCCGACGCGCTAACGCCTGCACCTTCCTGACCATTGGCATTCAGGAGCTTAAGTTCCATTATTTCGCTCCTTTCACGGCACGCGTCTTCACGGCCGGCGTAACGAATACCTTGCCACCCTTCGCACCCGGAACGGCGCCCTTGACCAGCAACAGCTTGCGGTCAGCGTCGATACGAGCGATTTCGAGGTTTTGCACGGTTACCGTATCGTCACCCATGTGACCGGTCATGCGCTTACCCGGGAAAACACGACCCGGATCCTGCGCCATACCGATCGAACCCGGCACGTTGTGCGAGCGCGAGTTACCGTGCGATGCACGGCCGGATGCGAAGTTGTAACGCTTGATGGTACCGGCGTAGCCCTTACCGATCGACACGCCTTGCACGTCGACCTTCTGGCCTACTTCGAACAGGTCGGGACCGACCACGGTGCCGTTCGACAACTCGGCAGCCTTGGCAGCATCGATCTGGAATTCTTTGAGGATTTCACCGGCTTGAACACCGGCTTTGGCGAGATGACCGGCCAACGGCTTCGTCACACGCGATGCACGGCGCGTACCGAATGCAACCTGCACGGCCGTGTAGCCATCGGTTTCAACAGTCTTGATCTGCGTCACGCGGTTGTCGGACACGTCCAGCACGGTAACGGGAATCGAATCCCCTTCTGCCGTGAAGATACGGGTCATGCCAACCTTGCGACCTACGAGTCCAAGGCTCATCGTTTTCTCCATTCCCGACTGCGATTGGTCGGGGCTAATTTACAAAATGCCGGTGCCGTTTCGGGCATGAATTCATGCTGCAGCACACCGACTTTTTTGCGCAAATGCGCGAAAAGCCTTGCATTATAGCGAGGCTTTTCGTTTTCCGCAAGCAATCAATGACTTAGCGTTGCCCGGCAAGCCGGACAACCTCTGGAAGCCTTATTGCAGCTTGATTTCCACGTCCACGCCAGCCGGCAGGTCCAGCTTCATCAGTGCGTCAACGGTCTTGTCCGTCGGATCGACGATGTCCATCAGGCGTTGGTGCGTACGGATTTCGAGCTGATCGCGCGACGTCTTGTTGACGTGCGGCGAACGCAGGATGTCGAAACGTTGAATGCGGGTCGGCAGGGGCACCGGACCACGAACGATTGCGCCAGTCCGCTTTGCCGTATCGACGATTTCAGCTGCCGATTGATCGATCAGACGATAGTCGAAAGCCTTCAGGCGAATGCGGATTTTCTGGTTCTGCATGACAATTCCTTGGAAAGAGCGAGGCGGTATTGCGCCGCCAGATAGTAAAAGAACGTAGAGCCGGGCGCCCGCTGTGGGCCGGCGCCCGGCTCCGGGCACCACTTACTGCAAGTTCAATCCGCGATTTTACTCGAGAATCTTAGCAACCACACCTGCGCCGACCGTACGGCCGCCTTCGCGAATTGCGAAGCGCAGACCTTCTTCCATCGCGATCGGGTTGATCAGCTTCACCGTGATCGACACGTTGTCGCCCGGCATGACCATTTCCTTGTCCTTCGGCAACTCGATCGAGCCCGTCACGTCCGTCGTACGGAAGTAGAACTGCGGACGATAGTTGTTGAAGAACGGCGTGTGGCGGCCACCTTCGTCCTTGCTCAGCACGTACACTTCAGCCGTGAAGTGCGTGTGCGGGTTGATCGAACCCGGCTTCGCCAGAACCTGGCCACGCTCCACGTCTTCACGCTTCGTGCCGCGCAGCAGGATACCCACGTTGTCGCCTGCCTGACCCTGGTCGAGCAGCTTGCGGAACATTTCCACGCCCGTGCAGGTCGTCTTCACCGTCGGCTTGATACCGACGATTTCGATTTCTTCGCCGACCTTCACGACGCCGCGCTCAACGCGACCCGTCACCACCGTGCCGCGACCCGAGATCGAGAACACGTCTTCCACCGGCATCAGGAACGCACCGTCAACTGCGCGCTCCGGCGTCGGGATGTACGTGTCCAGCGCGTCGGCCAGATTCATGATCGCCACTTCGCCCAGCTCGCCCGTGTCGCCTTCCAGCGCCAGCTTGGCCGAACCCTTGATGATCGGCGTGTCGTCGCCCGGGAAGTCGTACTTCGACAGAAGTTCGCGAACTTCCATCTCGACCAGTTCCAGCAGCTCGGCGTCGTCCACCATGTCGCACTTGTTCAGGAACACGATGATGTACGGAACGCCAACCTGACGCGCCAGCAGGATGTGCTCACGCGTTTGCGGCATCGGGCCGTCTGCAGCCGAGCACACCAGGATCGCGCCGTCCATCTGCGCTGCGCCCGTGATCATGTTCTTCACATAGTCAGCGTGGCCCGGGCAGTCGACGTGTGCGTAGTGGCGGTTAGCCGTTTCGTACTCGACGTGCGCCGTGTTGATCGTGATGCCACGTGCCTTTTCTTCCGGCGCCGCGTCGATCTGGTCGTATGCCTTTGCTTCGCCGCCAAACTTCTTGGTCAGCACCGTCGTGATCGCTGCCGTCAGCGTGGTCTTGCCGTGGTCAACGTGACCGATCGTGCCGACGTTCACGTGCGGCTTGGTCCGTTCGAATTTACCTTTAGCCATGTTTCTCTTCTTTCAAAAAGTTAATCGTTGAATGACTTGCCGCGCGATTACTTCGACTTGGCGTTGATGATCGCTTCCGACACGTTACGCGGTGCTTCGGAGTAGTGCTTGAACTCCATCGTGTACGTTGCACGACCCTGGGTCAGCGAACGCAGCGAGGTCGAGTAGCCGAACATTTCCGACAGCGGGACTTCGGCGCGAACGATCTTGCCGCCGCCAACCATGTCGTCCATGCCCTGAACGATGCCGCGACGACCCGACAGATCGCCCATCACGTTGCCCATGTAATCTTCAGGCGTTTCGACTTCCACAGCCATCATCGGTTCGAGGATGACCGGTTGAGCCTTGCGCATTGCTTCCTTGAACGCCATCGAACCGGCCATGCGAAACGCATTTTCGTTCGAGTCGACGTCGTGGTACGAACCGAACGTCAGGTGAACCTTCACGTCAACGACCGGGAAGCCTGCCAGCACGCCAGCCTTCAGCGTTTCCTGGATACCCTTGTCGACTGCCGGGATGTATTCACGCGGAATCACACCGCCCTTGATCTCGTCCAGGAACTCGTAGCCCTTGCCCTGCTCATTCGGCTCGAGCGTGATGACCGCGTGACCGTACTGGCCGCGACCACCCGACTGCTTGACGAACTTACCGTCAACGTCTTCCGCCTTGCCGCGGATCGTTTCACGATACGCCACTTGCGGCTTGCCGACGGTTGCTTCGACGCCGAATTCACGCTTCATCCGGTCGACCAGAATTTCCAGGTGGAGCTCGCCCATGCCCGAAATAATGGTTTGACCCGATTCTTCGTCCGTTTGAACGCGGAACGACGGATCTTCCTGAGCCAGACGGTTCAGGGCCAGACCCATCTTTTCCTGGTCCGGCTTCGTCTTCGGCTCAACAGCCTGCGAAATCACCGGCTCCGGGAAAATCATGCGTTCGAGCACGATCGGGTGCAGCGGATCGCACAGCGTGTCGCCCGTGGTTGCGTCTTTCAGGCCAACAGCCGCAGCGATGTCGCCTGCGTGCACTTCCTTGATTTCTTCACGCTGGTTTGCGTGCATCAGCAGAATACGACCCAGACGTTCCTTCTTGTCCTTGGTCGCATTCAGCAGCGTGTCACCCGACTTCGTCGTGCCGGAGTACACACGGAAGAAGATCAGCTGGCCGACAAACGGGTCGGTCATGATCTTGAATGCGAGGGACGAGAACTTCTCGTCGTCAGCTGCGCGACGCTCAGCCTTTTCACCGTTTTCGAGTTCGCCCGTAACCGGCGGAATGTCGATCGGCGACGGCAGGAAGTCGAGCACGGCGTCCAGCATGCGTTGCACGCCCTTGTTCTTGAACGCGGTACCGCAAAGCATCGGCTGAATTTCGCAAGCAATCGTACGGTCGCGCAGACCCTTGACGATTTCTGCCTCGGTCAACTCGCCTTCTTCGAGGTACTTGTTCATCAGGTCTTCGCTCGATTCAGCCGCAGCTTCGACCATCTTCTCGCGCCATTCGTTGCACGTGTCGACGAGTTCTGCCGGGATTTCTTCATACGAGAACTTGGTACCTTGGGACGCCTCGTCCCAAATGATCGCTTTCATCTTCAGCAGATCGACCACGCCCGTGAACGTTTCTTCTGCGCCGATAGGCACCACGACCGGAACCGGGTTCGCCTTCAGACGCAGCTTGAGCTGGTCGTAGACCTTGAAGAAGTTCGCGCCGGTACGGTCCATCTTGTTGATGAACGCGAGACGGGGAACCTTGTACTTGTTAGCCTGACGCCACACGGTTTCCGACTGGGGCTGCACGCCGCCCACTGCGCAATACACCATGCATGCGCCGTCGAGCACGCGCATCGAGCGCTCAACTTCAATCGTGAAGTCAACGTGGCCCGGGGTGTCGATGATGTTGATGCGGTGCTCAGCGCGGTCGCCGGCCATGCCTTTCCAGAATGCCGTGGTAGCAGCGGACGTGATCGTGATGCCGCGTTCCTGCTCCTGCTCCATCCAGTCCATGGTGGCAGCGCCGTCGTGAACTTCACCAATCTTGTGGTTCACGCCAGTGTAGAACAGGATGCGCTCGGTCGTCGTCGTTTTGCCGGCGTCGATGTGAGCGCTAATACCGATGTTACGGTAGCGCTCGATAGGTGTCTTGCGAGCCACTTTGATCCTCTATTGGGATGACGCGATGCGAGAAAATACCCATCGCGCTGTAACACAAACGGGCGAGGCGCTTTGTAAGCGCACCCGCCCGGAATTTCTTTCCGCTTTTTCTGCTAAACCCGGGTTCGGGAAGCTTAGAAACGGAAGTGCGAGAACGCCTTGTTGGCTTCTGCCATCCGGTGAACTTCGTCGCGCTTCTTCATCGCGCCGCCACGGCCTTCGGCCGCTTCGGAAAGTTCACCTGCCAGACGCAGGGCCATCGACTTCTCGCTGCGCTTCTTCGCGGCTTCACGCAACCAACGCATCGCCAATGCCATACGACGCGACGGACGCACTTCGACCGGAACCTGATAGTTCGCACCACCAACGCGGCGGCTCTTAACTTCGACCACCGGCTTGACGTTGTTGAGCGCTACCGTGAACACTTCCAGCGGGTCCTTGCCACCCTTGGTCTGGATCTGTTCGAAAGCGCCGTACACGATACGCTCAGCAACCGACTTCTTGCCGGAGAGCATCAGCACGTTCATGAACTTAGCTACATCTACGTTACCGAACTTCGGATCCGGCAACACTTCCCGCTTGGGGACTTCGCGACGACGCGGCATGTTTCTTCCTTTACTTTTCAGTTGGAGCTATTTTTAGCCCCGCGGCCACCAACTAACCCGATTCATCTCTAACGACTTACCAGCCTGGTCGGGTGACCACTTACTCGACAGCACCGGCGATTCCGGCACCACCGCTATTACCGCCTTGGCAGGCGACCTGAAACTACACTGACCAGCTAATTACTTGCCAGCCTTGGCACGCTTCGCACCGTACTTCGAGCGAGCCTGCTTACGATCCTTGACGCCCTGGGTATCCAGTGAGCCGCGAACCATGTGGTAACGCACACCCGGCAAGTCCTTAACACGACCGCCGCGAATCAGCACGACCGAGTGTTCCTGCAGGTTGTGGCCTTCACCACCGATGTACGAAATAACTTCGAAGCCGTTCGTCAGACGAACCTTGGCAACCTTACGCAGTGCCGAGTTAGGCTTCTTCGGCGTCGTGGTGTACACACGGGTGCACACGCCGCGACGCTGGGGGCAGTCCTGCAAAGCCGGGCTCTTGCTCTTCGTCGTTTCCGACGCGCGGCCTTTGCGAACCAGTTGATTGATGGTTGGCATTGTTTATTCCTGAAATTGAACAAAATCGACGCATCTGTTTCCGGGCAAAGCAGAAACGATTGCGCATCGAACTTCCGGACCGGGCTGTCAGCGCATGAATTGACTCTATGCGCAGGCATTCCAAGAACCGGAACCTAGCATAATATTCCGAAAATGCTAAGCGAGTCAACAGGTTGCAATGTTTCGCACGCCTGCCGACCGCAAACGGGGCTCGACGGCGCTCAGTCGGCGCCGACGACTTCCAGCAACTCGTCGCCAAAACGGTCGAGTTTGCGTGCACCCATGCCTGGAATACCGCGCAAGTCCTCGATTGAATCGGGGCCGTTGCGGGCGATTTCCGCCAGCGTGGCGTCGTGGAAGATGACGTAGGCAGGGACGCCGTCGCTCTTCGCCGTTTCGGTGCGCCACGCGCGCAGGCGCTCCCAACGGGCACGTTCGCGAGGCCCCATGCCAATCGTCGGGTCGGCGCGCTCGCTGGTGCGGCCGGATGACTGGCGGGTACGCGTCGGCTTCACGTAGCGGCGCATCGTCACGTTCTGCTCGCTCTTCAACACCGCTTTGGCAGCCTCGGTCAACACCAGCGAGCCGAAACCTTCGTGGTCGACGGTGAGGTAGCCAAATGCGACGAGTTGGCGAAAGATGGCGCGCCACTCCGGCTCGCCGAGCGCGGCCCCGATCCCAAAGGTGGTGAGCTTCTCGTGACCGCGCTGCTGGATTTTTTCGCTGCGGTTGCCACGCAGGATATCGATCAGGTGGCCGGCGCCAAAGTGAAACCCGCTCGCGCGCTGCGCGCGGAATACGCAGGACAGCGCCATCTGCGCTTCGCGCGTCGCGTCCCATGTGTCGGGCGGCTCGATGCAGTTGTCACAGTTGCCGCACGGCTTGCTCGATTCGCCGAAATACGCGAGCAGCCGCACCCGGCGGCAGGTCGCCGCTTCGCACAGCCCGAGTAGCGCATCGAGCTTGCCGGTCTGCACACGCTTATGCGCATCGTCGGCGTCGGACTCATCGATCATCTTGCGCTGCTGCACGACGTCGCCCAGACCGTACGCCATCCAGGCGTTCGCCGGCATGCCGTCGCGGCCTGCGCGCCCGGTTTCCTGGTAGTAACCTTCGACACTCTTCGGCAAATCAAGGTGCGCCACGAAGCGCACATCCGGCTTGTCGATTCCCATGCCGAACGCGATCGTCGCGCACATCACGATGCCCTCCTCGCGCTGAAACATCTCCTGATGCTTCTGGCGGATTTCGAAGTCCATGCCGGCGTGGTAAGGCAACGCGCGCATTCCTTTCTCTTTCAGCCACTCTGCCGTTTCTTCGACCTTGCGACGCGACAGGCAGTAGACAACACCGGCGTCGGTCGTGCCGTCCGGTTTCGAATGTTCGGCGCGAATGAAGTCGAGCAATTGCGTACGCGCATTGTCCTTTTCGACGATGCGATAGCGGATGTTCGGGCGATCGAAGCTGGATACGAAGATGCGCGCGTCATCGAGCGCGAGACGGTGGATGATTTCGTCGCGCGTGATCGCGTCGGCGGTTGCGGTGAGCGCAATGCGTGGCACGTTCGGAAAGCGCTCGTGCAGCACCGACAACTGAATGTATTCAGGACGGAAATCGTGACCCCATTGCGACACGCAGTGCGCTTCGTCGATGGCGAACAGCCCGATACGCGTGCGCTCGAGCAACTCCTGGAAACGAGGCGTCATCAACCGTTCCGGCGCCACATACAGCAGATCGATTTCGCCTTCACGCAGCGCGCGCTCGGTGGCCATCGCCTCCGCGCTCGACAGCGTCGAGTTCAGGTAAGCGGCACGCACGCCGACTTCCGTGAGTGCGGCGACCTGGTCCTGCATCAATGCGATCAGCGGGGACACCACGATCCCCGCTCCGCATCCCGCTTCGCGCCGCACCAGTGACGGAATCTGATAGCACAACGACTTGCCGCCGCCCGTCGGCATCAGCACGAGGCAATCGCCGCCGCCGGCAACGTGCTCGACAATTTCTCCCTGCTGTCCTCTGAACGCGGGGTAACCAAAGACTTCGTTGAGGATTTCGAGCGGACGGGACATGAATTTGAGAGAAGCAGCGTAATGCCGGTGACACGAATTTTACCAACGCATTCGTGCTGCGCCCGCGCTTTGCGACAACGTTAGCCGTTCGGCCGACGAATCCACAAAAAACGCACAAAAATGAGGCGCATAAAAAAGCCGCTCAGTCGAAACTGAGCGGCTTCGCTGGCTGGTGAGCCCCAAGCGGCTTGCGCCGCCGGGACTTACTCGCCTGAGTGCTGCTGTTCGGCGGCCGGGGTTTCCGGCGTACCGAATTCGAACGACTCTTCCGCTGCGATCTGATCGAAACGCTCGCGGTCGGACAGTTCCTTGCTCTTGCGTGCCTTGTGGAACGCGAGACCCGTACCAGCCGGAATCAGACGACCAACGATCACGTTTTCCTTCAGCCCGCGCAGATCGTCGCGCTTGCCCATGATCGCCGCTTCGGTCAGCACGCGAGTCGTTTCCTGGAACGACGCCGCGGAGATGAACGAATCGGTCGACAGCGATGCCTTCGTGATACCGAGCAGCACGTTGTCGTAGGTTGCCGGAATCTTGCCTTCCGCAGCCATCCGGTCGTTCTCGTCGAGCATATCCGAACGCTCGACCTGTTCGCCCATGATGAAGCGCGTGTCGCCGTTGTCGACGATCTGCACGCGGCGCAGCATCTGACGGACGATCACTTCAATGTGCTTGTCATTGATCTTCACGCCCTGCAGACGATACACGTCCTGCACTTCGTCCACGATGTAACGCGCCAGCGCTTCGACGCCCTGCAAACGCAGAATGTCGTGCGGATCAGCCGGCCCGTCGACAATCATTTCGCCCTTGTTGACGACCTGACCATCGTGCACCAGAACCTGCTTTTCCTTCGCGATCAGGAACTCGTGCTGATTGCCTTCGAGGTCCGTGATAACGAGACGCTGCTTGCCCTTCGTGTCCTTACCGAACGACGTCGTGCCCGTGACTTCCGCCAGAATGCCGGCGTCCTTCGGCGAGCGCGCTTCGAACAGTTCGGCCACACGCGGCAGACCACCGGTAATGTCACGCGTCTTCTGCGATTCAACCGGGATACGTGCCAGCACTTCGCCGACCTGCACTTGCTGACCGTCCTTCACGGTGATCAGAGCGCCGACCTGGAAGCCGATCTGCACCGAGTGCTCGGTGTTCGGGATCTTGACTTCTTCGCCGTTCGCGTCGAGCAGCTTGACCTGCGGACGCACCGTCTTCGACGCTTGCGAACCGCGGCGCTTCACGTCGATCACGACCAGCGTCGAGAGACCCGTCACATCGTCGATCTGCTTGGCAACCGTCACGCCTTCTTCGACGTTTTCGAACTTCACCGTACCACCGTACTCGGTGATGATCGGACGCGTCATCGGATCCCACGTCGCCAGTTGCGTGCCGGCCTTGATCTGCGCACCGTCCAGTTGCAACAGCGTCGCGCCGTACGGCACCTTGTGACGTTCACGCTCGCGGCCGTGGTCGTCGGTGATCATGGCTTCGCCCGAACGCGAGATGACGATCTGCTCGCCCTTCGCGTTGGTGACGTAACGCATCGTCGCCGTGAAACGCACCGTACCGTTCGACTTGGCTTCAACCGACGAAGCCACTGCTGCACGCGATGCTGCACCACCGATGTGGAACGTACGCATCGTGAGCTGCGTGCCCGGTTCACCGATCGACTGAGCAGCGATCACACCAACTGCCTCACCGACGTTGACCGACGAGCCACGACCCAGGTCGCGGCCATAGCAGGCTGCGCACAGACCGTAACGCGTTTCGCAAGTCAGCGGCGTACGCACGCGCACTTCGTCGATGCCGAGGCGTTCGATTTCTTCGACCGCGTCTTCGTCGAGCAACGTGCCCGTTTCGTACAGCGTTTCCTGCGATTCCGGATTGACGACGTCAGCCACCGTCACGCGACCCAGGATACGGTCACGCAGCGCTTCGACGACTTCACCGCCTTCGACCAACGCCTTCATGGCGACGCCGTTCGACGTACCGCAATCGTCCTCGACCACCACCAGATCCTGCGTCACGTCGACCAGACGACGCGTCAGGTAACCCGAGTTTGCCGTCTTCAGTGCCGTATCAGCCAGACCCTTACGTGCACCGTGGGTCGAGATGAAGTACTGCAACACGTTCAGGCCTTCACGGAAGTTCGCCGTAATCGGCGTCTCGATGATCGAGCCGTCCGGTTTCGCCATCAGACCGCGCATACCGGCCAACTGACGAATCTGAACCGCGGAACCACGAGCACCCGAGTCAGCCATCATGTAGATGGAGTTGAACGACTCTTGACGCGTTTCGTTGCCGTCGCGATCGACCACCGGTTCCGTCGACAGCTGTTCCATCATCGCCTTGCCGACCGCTTCCGACGTTGCCGACCAGATGTCGACCACGTTGTTGTAGCGTTCTTGCGACGTGACGAGACCCGACATGTACTGACGGTCGTATTCCTTCACCTTCTTCGCGGCGTCGCCGACGATCTGTTCCTTCTGCGGCGGCACGAGCATGTCGTCGACGCAGATCGAAATACCAGCGCGCGTTGCCAGACGGAAACCCGACTGCATCAACTGGTCGGCGAAAATCACCGTTTCACGCAGACCGCACTTGCGGAATGCGGTGTTGATCAGACGCGAGATTTCCTTCTTCTTCAGCGGCTTGTTCAGCACCGAGAACGGCAGGCCCGGCGGAAGAATTTCCGACAGGATTGCGCGGCCGACGGTCGTCGCGTACAGCGAGATCTTCGGCACGAACGCCGGCGCACCTTCCGACTTGTCTTCGTTGTGGACCATTTCCGTGATCCGCACGTTGACGCGCGAGGCCAGCTCGACTTCCTTGTTCTCGTAAGCACGCAGTGCTTCCGACACGCCGGTGAACGTCAGCCCTTCGCCCTTGGCGTTCACTGCTTCACGCGTCGCGTAGTACAGGCCGAGCACGATATCCTGCGACGGCACGATCGACGGATCGCCGTTGGCCGGGAACAGGATGTTGTTCGACGCCAGCATCAGCGTACGCGCTTCCATCTGCGCTTCGAGCGACAGCGGCACGTGCACAGCCATCTGGTCACCGTCGAAGTCGGCGTTGAACGCCGCGCAAACGAGCGGGTGCAGCTGGATAGCCTTACCTTCGATCAGCACCGGCTCGAAAGCCTGAATGCCAAGACGGTGCAGCGTCGGCGCACGGTTCAGCATGACCGGATGTTCGCGGATCACCTCTTCCAAGATGTCCCACACCACCGGCGTCTGGTTCTCGACTTCCTTCTTCGCTGCCTTGATGGTGGTAGCGACACCCATCACTTCGAGCTTGTTGAAGATGAACGGCTTGAACAGTTCGAGCGCCATCAGCTTCGGCAGACCGCACTGATGCAGCTTGAGCGTCGGGCCGACCACGATCACCGAACGGCCCGAGTAGTCAACACGCTTACCGAGCAAGTTCTGACGGAAACGACCGCCCTTACCCTTGATCATGTCAGCGAGCGACTTCAGCGGACGCTTGTTCGCGCCGGTCATTGCCTTACCGCGACGACCGTTGTCGAGCAGCGAATCGACGGCTTCCTGCAGCATCCGCTTTTCGTTGCGAACGATGATTTCAGGCGCCTTCAGTTCGAGCAGACGCTTCAACCGGTTGTTACGGTTGATCACGCGGCGATACAGGTCGTTCAGGTCAGACGTCGCGAAGCGGCCGCCATCCAGCGGCACCAGCGGACGCAGTTCCGGCGGCAGCACCGGCAGCACTTCGAGCACCATCCAGTCAGGCTTGATGCCCGAACGTTGGAAAGCCTCGAGCACCTTCAGACGCTTCGCGTACTTCTTGATCTTCGCTTCCGAACCCGTGTTCTTGAGTTCGGTGCGCAGCATCTCGACCTGCTCGTCGATGTTGATCGCGCGCAGCAGTTCGCGAACGCCTTCCGCGCCCATCTCGGCACGGAATTCGTCACCGTACTCTTCGACCTTGTTGTAGTAATCCTCTTCGGTCATGATCTGCCGCGCTTTCAGCGGCGTCATGCCCGGATCGATCACCACGTATGCTTCGAAGTACAGCACGCGTTCGATGTCGCGCAGCGTCATGTCGAGCACCATGCCCAGACGCGACGGCAGCGACTTCAGGAACCAGATGTGAGCGACCGGCGAGGCCAACTCAATGTGGCCCATCCGTTCGCGACGCACCTTCGCGAGCGTCACTTCGACGCCGCACTTTTCACAGATCACGCCACGATGCTTCAGGCGCTTGTACTTGCCGCAAAGGCATTCGTAGTCTTTGATCGGCCCGAAGATCTTCGCGCAGAACAAACCATCGCGTTCCGGCTTGAACGTCCGGTAGTTGATGGTTTCCGGCTTCTTGACTTCACCGAACGACCACGAACGGATCTTGTCTGGCGAGGCCAGACCGATCTTGATCGCGTCAAAAACTTCAGGCTGTTGGACTTGCTTGAATAGATCGAGCAGAGCTTTCATTGCTTTCTCTCCGTAGTCCGGTTAGTTGCGGTCGAGGTCGATGTCGATACCGAGCGAGCGGATTTCCTTCACGAGCACGTTGAAGGATTCCGGCATGCCGGCGTCGATCACGTGATCACCCTTGACCAGGTTCTCATACACCTTGGTCCGGCCCGCCACGTCATCCGACTTCACCGTCAGCATTTCTTGCAACACGTACGATGCGCCGTACGCTTCGAGCGCCCACACTTCCATTTCACCGAAACGCTGGCCACCAAACTGCGCCTTACCGCCCAACGGCTGCTGCGTCACGAGCGAGTACGGGCCCGTGGAACGCGCGTGCATCTTGTCGTCGACCAAGTGGTGCAGCTTCAGGTAATGCATGTAGCCGACAGTCACCGTACGTTCGAACATCTCACCCGTGCGGCCGTCATACAGACGCACCTGGTTCTTCGACGGCGTCATGCCGAGGTTCTTGGCGATGTCGTCCGGGAATGCCAGATCCAGCGCGCGCGACATTTCTTCTTCCGTCGCACCGTCGAACACTGGCGTGGCAAACGGAACGCCTTCGCGCAGGTTCTTCGCCAGTTCGACGATTTCGTCGTCCGTGAAGCTGTCCAGCTCTTCAGCACGGCCCGACTCGTTGTAGATCTTGGTCAGGAATTCGCGCAGTTCAGCGATCTTCGCCTGACGCTGCAGCATTTCGCCGATACGCCAGCCGAGACCCTTCGCGGCCCAACCCAGATGCACTTCGAGAACCTGACCCACGTTCATCCGCGACGGCACGCCGAGCGGATTGAGCACGACGTCAGCAGGACGGCCATCGGCCATGTACGGCATGTCTTCGATCGGAACGATCTTCGACACCACACCCTTGTTACCGTGACGGCCGGCCATCTTGTCGCCAGGCTGCAGACGACGCTTCACCGCCAGATACACCTTGACCATCTTCAGCACGCCCGGCGGCAGTTCGTCGCCTTGCGTGAGCTTCTTGCGTTTTTCTTCGAACGCCAGATCGAACTGGTGACGCTTCTGTTCGATCGAGTCCTTGATCGCTTCGAGCTGTGCCGCTGCTTCTTCGTCCGCGAGGCGGATGTCGAACCAGTGGTAGTGGTCGAGATCTTCCAGGTAAGCCTGTTCGATCTTCGTACCCTTCGCGAGCTTCTTCGGACCGCCGTTCGCGACCTTGCCAGTCAACATACGTGCGAGACGCTGGAATGCATCGCCTTCCACGATACGCAGCTGGTCGTTCAGGTCGAGGCGATAGCGCTTCAGTTCATCGTCGATGATCTGTTGCGCACGCTTGTCGCGCTGAATGCCTTCACGCGTGAACACTTGAACGTCAATCACCGTGCCGCTCATGCCCGACGGCACGCGCAGCGACGTGTCCTTCACGTCCGAAGCCTTCTCACCGAAGATCGCGCGCAGCAGCTTTTCTTCCGGCGTCAGCTGGGTCTCGCCCTTCGGCGTGACCTTACCGACCAGCACGTCGCCTGCTTCGACTTCAGCGCCGATGTAGACGATGCCCGACTCGTCGAGACGGCCGAGTTGCACTTCAGCCAGGTTCGAGATGTCGCGCGTGATTTCTTCCGGTCCGAGCTTCGTATCGCGAGCTACGACGTTCAGTTCTTCGATGTGGATCGACGTGTAACGATCGTCAGCAACCACCTTCTCCGAGATCAAGATCGAATCTTCGAAGTTGTAGCCGTTCCACGGCATGAACGCGACCAGCATGTTCTGGCCGAGAGCCAGTTCGCCGAGGTCGGTCGATGCACCGTCAGCCAGCACGTCGCCACGCGACACGATATCGCCGACCTTCACGATCGGGCGCTGGTTGATGTTCGTGTTCTGGTTCGAACGCGTGTACTTGATCAGGTTGTAGATGTCCACGCCGACGTCGCCAGCAACGGCTTCATCGTCGTTCACGCGGATCACCATACGGCCTGCGTCGACATAATCGACCACACCACCACGGAATGCCTGAACCGTCGTACCCGAGTCGACTGCCACGGTGCGTTCGATACCCGTACCGACCACGGCCTTTTCAGGACGCAGACACGGCACAGCCTGACGCTGCATGTTCGAACCCATCAATGCGCGGTTCGCGTCATCGTGCTCGAGGAACGGAATCAGAGATGCTGCCACCGAGACAATCTGCGACGGCGCCACGTCCATGTACTGGATGCGGTCCGGCGTAACCATCAGCGTTTCGCCTGCTTCACGCGACGACACCAGTTCGTCGGTCAGCGAGCCATCAGCAGCCACCGCCGCGTTCGCCTGAGCGATCACGTAACGGCCTTCTTCGATCGCCGACAGATAGTCGATCTGATCGGTCACCTTGCTGTCCACCACCTTGCGATACGGCGTTTCGAGGAAGCCGTATTCGTTCAGGTGCGCGTACAGTGCGAGCGAGTTGATCAGGCCGATGTTCGGACCTTCCGGCGTTTCAATCGGGCACACACGGCCGTAGTGGGTCGGGTGCACGTCGCGGACTTCAAAGCCAGCGCGCTCACGCGTCAAACCGCCCGGGCCAAGTGCCGAAACACGGCGCTTGTGGGTGATTTCCGACAGCGGGTTGGTCTGGTCCATAAACTGCGACAGCTGCGACGAACCGAAGAACTCGCGAATCGCCGACGAAATCGGCTTCGAGTTGATCAGGTCGTGCGGCATCAGGTTTTCGCTTTCGGCCTGGCCGAGGCGTTCCTTCACAGCACGTTCGACACGCACGAGACCTGCGCGGAACTGGTTTTCCGCCAGTTCGCCGACGCAACGCACACGACGATTGCCCAAGTGGTCGATGTCGTCCACTTCGCCCTTGCCGTTACGCAGCTCGACCAGGATCTTGATCGTGGCGAGGATGTCGTCGTCTTGCAGCGTCATCGGGCCGACGATTTCGTCGCGACCCACGCGACGATTGAACTTCATACGGCCCACCTTGGACAGGTCGTATGCATCTTCGCTGTAGAACAAGCGGTTGAACAGCGCCTCGACCGCTTCTTCGGTCGGCGGTTCGCCCGGGCGCATCATGCGGTAGATCGCGATGCGAGCGGCCATCTTGTCCGCGGTTTCGTCGATACGTAGCGTCGACGAAATGTACGGACCTTGATCCAGATCGTTCGTATAGAGCGTCTGGATGTCTTTGATCTTCGATTCGCGGAGCTTTTCGAGGACGGTTTCGGTGATTTCGTCGTTCGCGTTAGCGATGACTTCACCCGTGTCGCCGTCGACGACATTCTTCGCCAGCACGCGACCGAGCAGATAGTCTTCCGGCACCGAGATGAACTTCGTCTTCGCGTTGTCGAGATCGCGAATGTGCTTGGCGTTGATCCGCTTGTCCTTCTGGACGATCACGTTGCCATCACGATCCGAAATGTCGAAACGTGCGACTTCACCACGCAGACGCTCCGGCACGAATTCCATCTGCGCGCCTTCCGGCATCAGCGTGAAATTGTCGAACACGAAGAAGTTCGCGAGGATCTGTTCCGGCGTCAGGCCAATAGCCTTCAGCAGGATCGTGACCGGCATCTTGCGACGTCGGTCGACGCGGAAGTACAGCACGTCCTTCGGATCGAACTCGAAGTCGAGCCACGAACCGCGGTAAGGAATGATGCGCGCCGAGAACAGGAGCTTGCCCGAGCTGTGCGTTTTGCCCTTGTCGTGTTCGAAGAACACGCCCGGCGAACGATGCAACTGCGAAACGATCACTCGTTCCGTGCCGTTGATGACGAACGAACCCGTCGGCGTCATGAGCGGAATTTCGCCCATGTACACTTCCTGTTCCTTCACTTCCTTGACGACCGGCTTGCTCGGCGATTCCTTGTCGAGCAGCACCAGACGCACTTTCGCGCGCAGTGCGGAGCAGTACGTCAAACCGCGCTGCTGACATTCCTTGATGTTGAATGCCGGCGGCGACAGCATGTAGCTGACGAACTCTAGACGAGCGAACCCGTTATGCGAAACAATCGGAAAAACGGACGTGAACGCAGCCTGCAGGCCTTCCGGCTTGCGTTGCGTGGATGACGTGTCTGCTTGCAGAAACGTGCTGAATGATTCAAGCTGGGTAGCCAGCAGGAAAGGTACTTGGTGAACGATGGGGCGCTTCGCAAAACTCTTGCGAATGCGCTTCTTCTCGGTGAAGGAATATTGCATACGATCTCCGAATCACGGCGGGCATTGTTGTCGAGGTAGGATACCTTGATGAGACAACCCGAGTGTTCACCGACTGAGACCCGATGGCCGTCCGATGGCTTGAACGAGCCTAGAAGCTTGGTGGTTGGCCGCTACCAACCGCTGGCTGACGGCAGCGGATGCCTGTGTTGCCCGCTACCCGACCAAACTTGCCTTCTGCAGTCGCTTCAGAAGACAAAGAGAAACGCCGGTCAATATTACCGATAGACGATTCTCTTTGGCTTCTGGGGCTCCTGTTCTTGCCGAAACCGGCTGGCAAAAACGTGGCCCCCAACAAGCACAAAAAGGCCGGCGGTGGAAAACCGCCAGCCTTCGCACAACGCGCCGAAACTTACTTGATTTCAGCCTTCGCGCCGGCTTCTTCCAGCTTCTTCTTGGCTTCTTCAGCAGCAGCCTTCGGTACCGCTTCCTTAACAGGCTTCGGTGCACCGTCGACCAGGTCCTTCGCTTCCTTCAGGCCGAGACCCGTCAGTTCGCGAACAGCCTTAATGACCGAAACCTTGTTCGCGCCGACTTCCGTCAGGTTGACCGTGAATTCGGTTTGCTCTTCAGCAGCAGCAGCAGCGCCGCCGCCTGCCGGGCCTGCCACTGCAACAGCAGCTGCCGACACGCCAAACTTTTCTTCGAACGCCTTGACCAGCTCGTTCAGTTCCAGAACCGACATCGAGCTTACTGCCTCGAGGATGTCATCTTTTGCGATTGCCATTTGAAATACTCCTAAATTGAATTCGGATACAGCCAGCGATCAATCACGCTCGACTGAAGTGCGTTACGCAGCGGCTTCTTCGCCTTGTTTCTTTTCTGCCAGCGCGGCCAGGGCGCGCGCAAAGCCGGAAACAGGTGCTTGCATAACGTACAACAGCTTGGAGAGCAGTTCTTCGCGGCTCGGGATGTTTGCCAGCGCTTGCACGCCAGCCTTGTCCATCACCTTGCCTTCGTAGGAACCAGCCTTGATGATCAACTTGTCATTGCTCTTGCCGAAGTCGTTGACGACCTTAGCAGCGGCAATGGCATCTTCCGAGATGCCGTAGATCAGGGGACCGGTCATCTGCTCTGCCAAAGAAGCAAACGGGGTACCTTCGACAGCGCGACGCGCCAGCGTGTTTTTCAACACGCGAAGGTAAACCTGTTGCTCACGCGCTTTCGCGCGCAGCTTGGTCAGATCGCCAACCGTGATCCCACGATACTCAGCCAGAACCACGGTCTGGGCTTTCGCGACTTGCGCGGCAACCTCAGCGACGACGGCCTGCTTGCTTTCTTTATTGAGTGGCACGGTTAACCTCCAGATTCGATACACGCAGCGTGCGCCTTGTGTACCGCGTTCAATAACGGCGTCCGACCAGTCAGGAGTATTTCGACCGCCCAACACCCACATTGCTGTGGAGATCGAACGGTTTCATCACTACAAAACCTTTTCGGGTTCGCCATCTGCGTTGGCTTTGCATTAAGGGTTCGCCTACCTGCTGCGTTCCCGCCAACGGTCTTTGACAACCGGTCGCTCGATGCAGACTGCCATCTTGCGACCGCCCAAAGCCCATAAAACCGCCCCGACTCACATCGAGGCGATGAAATTTATTACTGTGCTGCGATCGATGCCTGGTCGACGCGAACGCCAACACCCATCGTGCTCGACAGCGCAACCTTACGAAGGTACACACCCTTGCTCGTTGCCGGCTTCGCCTTTTGCAGCGCGTCGACCAGAGCGTTCAGGTTGCTACGCAGAGCAGTCGGCTCGAACGAAGCACGGCCAATCGTGGCGTGGATGATACCGGCCTTGTCGACACGGAATTGCACCTGACCAGCCTTGGCGTTCTTGACCGCGGTTGCGACGTCCGGCGTAACCGTGCCAACCTTCGGGTTCGGCATCAGGCCGCGCGGGCCGAGGATCTGACCGAGCGTACCGACAACGCGCATCGTGTCCGGCGAAGCAATCACGATGTCGAAGTCCAGCTTGCCGGCCTTGACTTGTTCAGCCAGGTCTTCCATACCGACGATTTCTGCGCCGGCTGCACGAGCTTGCTCAGCCTTTTCGCCTTGTGCGAACACGGCCACGCGAACCGACTTACCGGTACCAGCCGGCAGGACAACCGAACCGCGAACCACTTGGTCCGACTTCTTCGCGTCGATGCCGAGTTGCACTGCAACGTCGATCGACTCGTCGAACTTCGCGCTTGCGCATTCCTTCACGAGCGACAGAGCTTCGTCGATCGCGTACAGCTTTTGACGATCAACCTTGGCTGCAAATGCCTGCAGACGCTTTGAAAGCTTAGCCATTTACACGCCCTCCACGGTGATGCCCATCGAGCGGGCGCTACCAGCGATCGTTCGAACCGCTGCGTCCAGATCAGCTGCCGTCAGATCGGGCATCTTGGTCTTGGCGATGTCTTCAGCTTGAGCGCGGGTGATCTTGCCGACCTTGTCGGTATGCGGCTTGGCCGAACCCTTGTCGATCTTCGCTGCCTTCTTGATCAGAACCGTAGCCGGCGGCGTCTTCAGAACGAACGTGAAGCTCTTGTCCGCGAACGCGGTGATCACGACCGGAATCGGCAGACCCGGTTCCATAGCTTGAGTCTGCGCGTTGAACGCCTTGCAGAACTCCATGATGTTCAGGCCGCGTTGGCCCAGTGCCGGACCGACCGGCGGCGACGGGTTGGCTTTACCTGCAGGAATCTGCAGCTTGATAAAGCCGATGATTTTCTTTGCCATTTTGAAAACCTCTTAGGAACGCCGCCCTAGTGCAAGCGGACATTCAGTGAGTAGTAGCGCGCGTTCGCCGAAAAACAGACTACTTACGCTCCTCAACGGCCATTACGCGGACCGTAAGCGCGAAATACGGAACGCACCGACCGGTGCGCCCCGTAGAATTCTGGATTACAACTTTTCGACCTGGCCGAATTCCAGCTCGACCGGCGTTGCGCGGCCGAAGATTGTAACGGAAACACGGACGCGCGACTTTTCGTAGTTCACTTCTTCGACGCTGCCGTTGAAATCCGTGAACGGACCGTCCTTCACCCGCACCATCTCGCCTACTTCGAACAGGGTCTTCGGACGCGGCTTTTCCACGCCTTCCTGCATTTGCGACATGATCTTCTCGACTTCCCGCGGGGAAATCGGGCTCGGACGATTACGCGCACCGCCTACGAAACCCGTCACCTTTGCCGTGTTCTTCACGAGGTGCCACGTTTCGTCTGTCATTTCCATTTCCACAAGGACGTAGCCCGGGAAGAAACGACGCTCGGTCACCGATTTGTGACCGCCTTTCACCTCGACCACTTCTTCAGTCGGAACGAGGATTTGACCAAACTGGTCTTGCATGCCAGCACGTTCGATGCGCTCTTGAAGCGCACGTTGCACGCTCTTCTCCATGCCGGAGTAGGCGTGCACCACGTACCAACGTTTGCCGCTCGGGGATGCCGGAGTATCGCTCATATCATTTCCAACCCAGAATCACCGAGAAAATCGCCCATTCTATGGATTTATCGCTAATCCAAAGAAAGATCGCCATGACGAACACGAAGCCGAACACTACGAGCGTTGTCTGGGTGGCCTCTTTACGAGTCGGCCAAACAACCTTGCGAACTTCTTTGTACGAGTCTTTGGCGAAAGCGATGAAACCCTTGCCAGGCGCGGAGAGAAGACCGACTGCAACACCCGCGATAGCGCCAACAGCCAAGGCAGCTCCGCGGACGTACCATTCCTGGCCGCTGAGCCAGAAGAACCCCACGAACCCGGCCAAGACCAACAATACGCCCGCGACGAGCATCAGCTTGTCGCCGGATGTATTTACAGTTTCGACGGAAGGATTCGCCATAACACCTTAACGAAGCGCCATATACGGCGCGAGAGTTGGCAGGGGCAGAGGGAATCGAACCCCCAACCTTCGGTTTTGGAGACCGACGCTCTGCCAGTTGAGCTATACCCCTAAACCATTTTGGGGTTGACGACACCGCCAACCCCGAAACTACCGATCAACGAGAACTTTCTGGCGTTACTCGAGGATCTTAGCAACCACACCTGCGCCGACCGTACGGCCGCCTTCGCGAATTGCGAAGCGCAGACCTTCTTCCATCGCGATCGGGTTGATCAGCTTCACCGTGATCGACACGTTGTCGCCCGGCATGACCATTTCCTTGTCCTTCGGCAACTCGATCGAGCCCGTCACGTCCGTCGTACGGAAGTAGAACTGCGGACGATAGTTGTTGAAGAACGGCGTGTGGCGGCCACCTTCGTCCTTGCTCAGCACGTACACTTCAGCCGTGAAGTGCGTGTGCGGGTTGATCGAACCCGGCTTCGCCAGAACCTGGCCACGCTCCACGTCTTCACGCTTCGTGCCGCGCAGCAGGATACCCACGTTGTCGCCTGCCTGACCCTGGTCGAGCAGCTTGCGGAACATTTCCACGCCCGTGCAGGTCGTCTTCACCGTCGGCTTGATACCGACGATTTCGATTTCTTCGCCGACCTTCACGACGCCGCGCTCAACGCGACCCGTCACCACCGTGCCGCGACCCGAGATCGAGAACACGTCTTCCACCGGCATCAGGAACGCACCGTCAACTGCGCGCTCCGGCGTCGGGATGTACGTGTCCAGCGCGTCGGCCAGATTCATGATCGCCACTTCGCCCAGCTCGCCCGTGTCGCCTTCCAGCGCCAGCTTGGCCGAACCCTTGATGATCGGCGTGTCGTCGCCCGGGAAGTCGTACTTCGACAGAAGTTCGCGAACTTCCATCTCGACCAGTTCCAGCAGCTCGGCGTCGTCCACCATGTCGCACTTGTTCAGGAACACGATGATGTACGGAACGCCAACCTGACGCGCCAGCAGGATGTGCTCACGCGTTTGCGGCATCGGGCCGTCTGCAGCCGAGCACACCAGGATCGCGCCGTCCATCTGCGCTGCGCCCGTGATCATGTTCTTCACATAGTCAGCGTGGCCCGGGCAGTCGACGTGTGCGTAGTGGCGGTTAGCCGTTTCGTACTCGACGTGCGCCGTGTTGATCGTGATGCCACGTGCCTTTTCTTCCGGCGCCGCGTCGATCTGGTCGTATGCCTTTGCTTCGCCGCCAAACTTCTTGGTCAGCACCGTCGTGATCGCTGCCGTCAGCGTGGTCTTGCCGTGGTCAACGTGACCGATCGTGCCGACGTTCACGTGCGGCTTGGTCCGCTCAAACTTACCCTTGGCCATTTTCGACTCCTAAGAGGATTTATCCGTACGTTGCGCCGCGCGCAAACAATCACCGAGTACTTCTGGTGCCCATGGGCAGGATCGAACTGCCGACCTCTCCCTTACCAAGGGAGTGCTCTACCACTGAGCCACATGGGCGCTACTTCTTTGTTACTGGAGCGGGTGAAGGGAATCGAACCCTCGTCGTAAGCTTGGAAGGCTTCTGCTCTACCATTGAGCTACACCCGCAAGGATCCATGGATTCCCAACTACTGCTACAGCTTGCATTCTGGTGGAGGAGGTTGGATTCGAACCAACGTAGGCGTAAGCCAACAGATTTACAGTCTGCCCCCTTTAGCCACTCGGGCACCCCTCCGCAGAGAACTGATGATTATGAGGGAACAACCGCTTGCTGTCAAGGCTTGCTTGACTGTCCCAAACTCATAGCTCTCACTTATATAGCGATTCCAATGCCGCCGTAAACGCAGAAACCCCACCTTTTCGGGGTGGGGTTTCTGGTCTTGCTGGGGAGCCTGACGATTACCTACTTTCACACGGGAATCCGCACTATCATCGGCGTGGAGTCGTTTCACGGTCCTGTTCGGGATGGGAAGGGGTGGGACCGACTCGCTATGGTCATCAGGCATGA
>NZ_WOEZ01000028.1 GCF_013177735.1 Paraburkholderia elongata
CGTTCCTCTCACTGATTTGCAGCGGCAACTTCTCGGGCTACTCGGCGTCCCTGAAGGCGCTTTTCGCCCGCCAGACTAGCGACGAAATTCGCGCCAAATTGTGTCCTCGACGTGCGGAATGTAAGTCGTGAGCATGTGCCGCGCGATGTTCCTGAAACGAGCGGATCGACCCCAACGACAATGATCCATAACCCGCGCCGACGATAAAGACCCACGCCGGGATTGAGCAGGCGCGTTGAAGCCACACCGTCAGTGCGGCTAGCGCGGCCAGATGCGCGAGCCACATCGGCACATCGCGCCAATCGCCGCGTTTGATTTTGCCGAGCGCATCCACGCCCGTTGCCGCAATGGCAAAAGCCGGCCCAACCAGCAGGCGGCCGACAAACGTATTGCGGAAGGTCAGTAGCGTGCGAATCGCGAGACCCGCGCGTTGCCACACACGCTGGCTCACGAAATAGCTTTCGGGATCGCGCTCCGGGCGCGTCAGATGCGGATCGTCGTGATGCTGAAGATGCGAATCACGATAGACGCCATACGGAAACCACACCGCGAGCGGCGCGAATTCTAACAGTGCGTTGAGGAGCGGCGAGCGCGTCGGATGACCGTGCAGCAGTTCGTGGTGCAGGGACATGTACCACGTGCCAAACAGCGCCAGCAGCGCGGTGGTCAGTGGCAAGCCGAGCGTGCGCGCATGCGTCGCTACGCCGAACCATCCGCCATAGATCGTGACGATCAGCAGCCACGTCGGCCATTGTGTGCGCCATGTCCAGCTTGCAGCCTGGTGGGCGAGTGCTTTGCGTTGCGTGTCGTCGAGGTAAATCGCCATTGGCTGGATTGGTCGGAATGCAGGTTTAGACCGATCCTACTGACCAATTGGCAGCACTAGAACCATTTTGTTCAGCAATGCATCTGCGCATTTGTGCAAAAGCGGGGAACGCTCAACCACCGTCCGCCACGCGGCAAGCATGATCGAGCAAACCTTCCGCCGTGCCGCTGCCATTGTCGACATCCATGGCGCTATTCACGACGAGCCAGCCGTCCTTTTCAGCCGATGGCCCCGCACCGGTCACGAGGATGGTTTGCATGGCCATCGCCTGGCTGTCCCGGTCGTCACGCGCGACGATGCGAAACGGATTGTTCGCCTGATTGAGCGAAGTGACGCGCATGATCCGGTAGCGCTGGCCGCCGAGCGTATCCCAATGCCACTCGCCTGGTGTGTCCTTCGCGTGACGCGCGAGTGCGTCGCTCACGTCGCCGTGCATGCAATCGATGTGGATATGCAACTGGTTTTGCGTGCGACGGTATTGCGAGTTGATCTCGAGGCCGAGTTGATTGTCGGGCAAGGTCCGCTTGACGGACTTCTCGACGTAGAGCCGCGACGCCCACGCGTCGTCCCAGTAGTTCTGTGCATGCGGCGCCAGTACGAATGGGCTTTCTATGCCGGTGACACGGTCGGTCGGAATCAGCAGATGCTGCGAGCGGCCGACAATATCCTTCAGGATTACATAGCGTTTGTCGAGGTCGACGACCGTGCACTGGCCGGGCGTGCCGGTGGCCTGTTGCGACGGCACGCAGCGCAGATCGACGATCTTCCAGAGCGCGTTCGAGTCGACTGCGGCAAGGCGCGCGCAGGAGGTGGCGGTGAAGACGACCGCCAATGCTGCGACGGTTCGCAGAATAGTTTGCCGAAGACCGGCTGGCTTTGGCAGTCTCATCGGCATGCGGATCGGTATGTGAATCGATATGTGAAGCGGCACTTTTTCAGCGGTGTTTTCAACGGCATCTTTGAAGGCATCCTCAAAGCCGTCAGAGAACCGGCGCCGGCAGCACGCCGAGCAATTGCTCGAATGCGACGCCGATCGCCAGCAGCCGCCGGTCCTCGCCGAGCGGTCCATCCAGTTCCAGGCCGACCGGCAGGCCGCTCGCGGTCATCCCGGCCGCCAGCGACAAGCCCGGAATGCCGGACGTGCTGGCCGGGTCCGTATTGCGCAGGAACGCGTCCATCGTATCGATCGGCGGGGCGCCATCGATCGAGACTGTCGACGAACCGTTCAGGTCGTCGATCGGCACCGCGGCGAGGCGCGTGGTCGGAAACAGCAGCGCGTCGAGACGCTCATCGGCGAAAGTCGCCGCGATGTACTGCTGCAAGCGCGGCCGCCATTGCAGGAGTGCTGCGTTGTACTGGGCGCCGAGCACGTCGGCGAGCACGCCGTCGTAAATCGCGCGCACGTCCGGGCTTGCGATGCGGGCCGCCATTTCGGCCACGGTCTTGACCGGCGCATCGTTGGTGACAAGCCACGCTAGTACGTCCTCGCGCGGCTCATGGATCGCGATCGGACCGCCCACCAGGCCGTTCAAGGTTTCCAGTTCGCTCATCGCGACAGGCACGAAGATGACGCCCGCTGTTTCGAGCCGGCGCAAGGCGGCGCGCGCGACGTCTTCCACCTGCCTTTCGAGCCCTTCCCAGAGCGGCGCGGGCAAGCCGATGCGCAAGCCGTTCAACGTAAGCGCGGGCAACGGGCCCGCTCCGGTGATCACGCCGTCGAGCAAAGCGATATCGGCGACCGTGCGCGCCATCGGTCCCACCGTATCGCGCGTATGGCTGATCGGCACGACGGCATTCGGGTCGTGATAGCGCCGTTCGGCGCCGCCGTTACCGACTGACGGACGAAACCCCGCGATACCCGTCAACGCGGCCGGAATGCGGGTCGAGCCGCCGGTGTCGGTGCCGAGACCCGCGGGCGCGATGCGCGCGGCGATCGCGGCGGCAGTGCCGCCCGACGAGCCACCGGGGATCAGTGTGGGGTTGTACGGATTGCGCACCGGCCCGGCGTGCGTGGCGAAGTTCGTGCTGGTGATGCCGAACGCGAGTTCGTGCATGTTGGCTTTGCCGAGCACGATTGCGCCGGCATCGAGAAGCCGTTGTACCGAAGGCGCGTTCGTCTTCGGCACGAAGCCCTCCAGAGCGGGCGTGCCCGCCGAGGTCTGCAAGCCGGCCGTGTTGATGTTGTCCTTCACGACGATGGGCAAACCGGCGAGTGGCAATTGCGCTTTTGCTTCGGGCGGCAACGCATCGACGCGCTGCGCGGCGGCCAGCGCGCCGTCGAGGTCGAGCGTGGTGAGCGCATTGAGGCTCGAGAGCGACGCCGCGCGCGCCAGCAGCGTGGCTATATAGTCGGCGGCTTTGATGCGCCCGGACTGGATCGCGGCGACCGCTTCCGTTGCGGTTAGGGCCAACTGTTCATCGACGGTCCATGTCATTGCAGGCGTCTCCTTGCACTGAAGTGTCACCTATTCTGGCACAGCCGTTTAGAAACCGATGCCAAGCGGCACAAGGTGGCCTGCGTTTGTCATATTGCCGGTCGGCGGCACGCCTCGCTTTCCGGTTCTGCGCACGTGTCCGGCGTGAGCGTGCTGTGGGTTCTTTGGGCGATATCGGACGCGTCTGCCGCCGTTATTGCCGGCTGTCGATCCACATGCGTCCCCAGCGGAACGCATAGGCGAGCGCGTGTTCTTCGTCGAAGAAATAATCGAGCGCGTCGAACGAGTAGGCCTGACCCGGGTTTGCAGTGGTTTTCTCGATGGTCAGATTGGCGGCGAACAGGCCGTTGGGCAAGCGCTGTGCAGCCGGCGCAACTTCGTAGCCTTTGTAGCGGATATGTGAGTTCATGATCGTGGCAGTGAGTGTGCCCGAGTGTGTTGCTAAGGAGCCGGCGCGGGACGCAACCCTGTGCATCAGGCAACCGGTGAGTGAGCGGGCGGGATCAAGCGTAGGCCGCGCCGCGCAGCGGGTGAACCAATCTTTCGTCGTAAGCAAATCAGCGAGGTTCGGGAACGGTCTTCAGGAGGTCGGAGCGGACCATAGTCGCCGAGCGTCAAGACACTATCCAGCCTTGTTGGCGGATGGTCTGTTGTGTGGCGCACGGTTTGGAGTGGGGCGGATGCGGCGCGTCGAGGAAACCGGCCGGTAAAAAAGGATTCGCGCAGGATTCGCACGAGATTCGCGGACCGCAAGCCGCGATCCACGATGTCACACAGTTCGCGCTTAAACCGCGTGCAGCAAGCGGGCGGGTTGCGCTTCCTTGACTGCATGGCCGGGCGGCGCAGCCGTCGGCGTGCGATGCGCGTTGAACGCCAGGGCGAATTGCGCGGCCTGCTGGCCGACCGTGGCGAGCTGATCGACAACTTTGGCGTCGGAGCAGGTGTCGACGGTGTCGAAGCGCGTTTCCAGCGTGTTGATCCCGGCACCGAACGGCGTGGGCCAGCCGCGCAACGCGTGGACGATCGAGCGCAGCGACGTCAGCACCGAGCCGGCAGCCTGCCAGCCATAAGCGGTGACGATACAGCCGACCGCGCGCCCATCCAGATACGGCCGCTCATCGGCGCGCAGTTCTTCGAGCGTGTCGAGCGCGTTCTTGACGAGGCCCGAGACGCCACCGTGATAGCCGGGCGTCGCGATGATCAGCGCGTCTGCATGGCGCACGGCTTCGATCAGTTCCAGCTGTTCGTCGGTGCGTCGAGGGTCTTCCGGCGCGAAGTGGGGCAGGCTATGCAGGAAGGTGCCGCCAAACAGGCGGGTGTTCGCGCCCGCGGCTTCCGCGCCACGCAGCGCAAAGCCGAGCGCGCGCTCGGTCGACGACGCCGCGCGTGTCGTGCCGCCGATACCAATGACGAGTGGCCGGCGCTGATGATCGAAACTGGTCAACGAAATGCTCCTTCGGTAGCGGCTCACGGGACGCTGGCGCGGGTTTGCGCGAGAGACGAACCGGGGCGAACCGGACTTTGAAGTGTCATCTTAATTGCCGCCGCCACCCGGACGAAGCGACTTTTTGTTCTAACGATATAACCGTGCGGCGTTATCGCCGGCTCAGTGGGCTGTCTGACGGATGCTTCGAAGCCGATTCGAAACTGATCTCGAACCCTACAAGCCGCCCTGTGCAATGCAGTTGAAGCCGCGCTGGATAAGCATATGGCGAACCATTGTTTGGGGGTGCGATGACGCACCGCTATGATCGAGTCGTCTCCTCCATGACATCTCACATGGGACTCGGCCTCGCTACGCCAGTGGCGGGGCCTTTTTTTCGTCTGGCCTTTCAGTGGCGTAAGCGCTTGCCGCTTCACGATAAAACCGCTTTTCGCATGCTACGATGGTCCGCGAAACGATTCCCGGCGAGGTCGAACAAGCGATGGCAACCCTATATGACACGCTCGGTGTGCACATGCACGCCACGGACGAAGAAATCAAGCGGGCCTACCGCAAGGCCGCGATGAAATGGCATCCTGATCGCAACAACGGCGCGGAAGAAGTTGCGCGCGCCACCTTCCAGGAAATCAAGGACGCGTACGCAATCCTCTCCGACGCCGCGCAGCGCAAGGTGTATGACGCGGTTTATTCCGAGCAGATGCGCGGCTGGGAAGCGCAGCGCGCACGCCACCAAAAAGCGCAAGCCGAACGCGAGGCGGCGGCGCGCGCTGCGGACGAAGCGGCCTATGCCGAGATGGTGTCGCTTGCCATGCGTTTCGCCGATGAGGGCCACAATCGCGACGTGCTGTTCGGCGTGCTGCTAGGACGTCGATGCGAGGCGCGGCGGGCTGCGCAGATCGCCGACAGCGTGTCGGCCTTGCAGGCGTCACGGCGCGAGGCGGAGAAGGCGGAGGCTGCGGCCGAGGCGGCTGCGAAAGCGGCGGACGTCCCTGACGTTTCAGCCAAAGCGGAGGCGACTACCGTGAACGATGATGCCGCCAATCGTGGGGCGCCGGCTAACCACGGCAACTCGGCGGGCAAGCGTGAAGAAAGTGCAGGCGATGCCCACCCGGCCGGCGTACTGGGCGGACTCTGGTTTCAGTTCCTGAACGGCTTGCGCTTTTGAATAGATGATTTTGGCCGGTAGACCAGAGACGTAGACCGAATAGATATAGAGAGCGGCCTTCAGCGTTTGGGTGTCCGCTTCTAAAATTAAAACACGTCTGTGACATGTGTCGTTCGAGCGCCGAAATGAAGAGCGACGGTTCCTCATTGCCACGCATGCGGGTGGCGAACGCATCAGCATGTCGGGCACAAGCTTGCACGTGTGCTCGCTGCTCATCTCCTTGTTGCTGACTCTGCTTCCCCCGCGAAAGACCCGCTTCGCTTGACCTCCACTTGCGGATTCCGAGAGGCACGACGGCCATGGTTACTTTTATTTTTGTCGTTGCGATAGCGGCGTTTATCCCCTATGTCGCAACGCCCGCCATTGCGAACGGAGTCAAGGCGATCAGCGCGCCGCCTGCCGCGATGCTGTTCGAAACTTCACCGGCGGCGTCTGACGGCGCCAGCGACGCCGCGAATCGGATCGTGTCCGAACGGCGCGACAGCGAGGCTTCCGTCTGAGGAGATGCTGTCACTGCGGAAGTCGCCCGGCTGGCGCGCGGTTGACAGCATGCTGAAAGATTCGAATTTGTGCAGCTAAACTTCGCCGCAAATGCAACGCGCGATGCCCGTGGGTTGACCGCCCTGGCACAAATTCTCGTGGCGCAACAAATTTAGACATCGTAGTGTCATGAGGGCGCAAGACTGGGCCGGCAGAATCACACTGAGAGCTAAAAAAACACGGGTACGGGGTGAGCGTGACCAGAAAATATAAGGTGCTGTTTCTCTGTCGCGAGAATTCAGCACGCAGCATCATCGCCGAAGCTTTGCTGCGCGAACTGGCTGGACACCGGTTCGACGCATTCAGCGCGGGGCCGGAGCCGGCCGCGCGAGTTCATCCTATTGCGATCGCGCAATTGCGGCCAGGGATATCGGACCTCGGCGTGCTTAGCCCGAAAAGCTGGCTGGAATTCACCGGCGAATGGGCGCCGCGGATGGACCTCGTCATCGCCATGGACGAATGCGTCGCCGGGCATCATGCGCCGCTCTTTCCCGGAACGCCTTCGATGTGTAGCTGGATCTTTGCCGATCCGCTCGCCGACGGCATGCCTGAGCCTGAGCGAGTCCGCTTGTTTGAAAAGCTGTTCTGGCAAGTCGTCCGGCAGGTCAGCACATTCATCGAATTGCCGCAGTACGCGGCAGCGCGGAAGGCTGCCGCGAGCGTGGAGGCGCCGGCTTGCGTGAGCGGCACGTTATGTTACGAACATCCTCCGGCGCTTTGAGCGCGTCGACGACCGTGTCGAACCTGCAGTTGCCACCAGGAAAGTGCGGGTTCATGCCTTTGCGCTAGCGGTTTAACACGCTGACGGCTTAGCGGTTGTTCTGGCGCGCAAGCGGACTGCCGGCGAACGGGTCGTTTAGCCAATCCACCTGTTTTTTCGGCTGCGGGGCGGGTGCCGGCGTGGCCGACAATTCGAAGTGGTCAATTGATTGACCTGCGCTGATTGCCTGTTTAAGCCATTGGGGCATTTCACCCTGGCCGTCCCAGCTATCTCCAGTTGCGCTGCGGTAGCGCTCGGTCTTTTGCCCCTTCGGTTCGGCCGCCAGCGCGGCGGCGAGGTCTTCTGGTTTGATACCAAACTCTTCCATGCGATGGCGGAGATACGCAATCATGCTATCTCGCTTCCTTTCGTCCATAAGATATTCGTCCTTCTAAAGCGTCTGGCGTTCTGTCAGTTGCAGATTGCAAGGGGAAGCCGCGAAAGCATTGAGCCCATGTAAATGGGGTCCGCCCGCGGTAAAGTGATTGATCGAAGGAAATCCCACTGGCAACGTCAAAAAACGGTGCCTCATAAATTGTTTTACTGCATATGCCCGGTGAGGCCGCCTATCCGGCTGGCCGCGCCAATCAGTGAATATTCAAGCGTTCCGCCGCGCGGCAGGTACGGCTGGGTAAGCCTACGGCCGCTATGGAAAAAACGGTGATGACGATGCACTGATTGCGAATCGCCGGTCTCATGCCCACGTTCCGTCTCTCGCCGGTGCCTCGCGTGGGGCTGATTTTGTGCGTTATTCCATCATCATAGCGCACTGTTCGGGTAAAGCATGCGCCAGCCTGGGTGATTTTGTTGCCGCATGTCCCTGACCGGGGTGCAACCGGCGTCGCTAACAGCCCGCACCGCCGGGTTTGAAATCCTGAGTGGCCGACCTATAACGAAACAGCGGAGCAACACTCCGCGTTTCCAGCCTGGTGGCGACTGATTCCGGCAAGCCGCACGTGCGCGCCCGACATCGGTCTCAGGTCTGGCAACTAATTACTCGTTTAGTTCGGTGACTCGCCGCAGCAGTCCCGCATAGGCATTCGCCCGTCCGTCAGTTCGATATGGTGACATGACGTTTTTTCGCGGATCAATTCTTTTTGAAGGGGATGAGAGCTGCTGCGCCGGATTCGAGGAGTCTGGACATGAAACTACGTTTATTGATGGCGTTGGCAAGCGCCGCTCTCTTTCTGGCGCCGAATACAGCCGGCGCATTTGACAGCCAGCAGGGCGAAGCTGTGTCGGGCCGGGTGCTAATGCAGAACGCAAACGAATCAGCGCAAGACATCACCGACATGTCGTATGGTGAAGCTGGACGGACCATCATGCCGGCCGCTCAATCGGTGCGGAACGCCTCCTATGGCGGTGTGGGCGCAGGCTCGACGGAAGCGGGAGGCCGACAGGAACGGCCGTGCGCTTCCGGGCCGCAATGCAGGATCTATTTTGGCCAGTAGCAGACCGGCAGTTCGGGAGGCGGTGGGGGAGCCGCATACACCGCCTCTAACCCATTCGCGCCACGGCGCCGTGATCGAAATACCCACACGCCCAACTGCAATTTTACGGAGTGGCCAGCGGGCGATTTAATACGATGTTAAGGTGTGTTCCGTTCAGGTTTTCACCCGCTGTCTTTTCCAATCGCGATCATAAGCAGGCCAATACCGCCTGCTTTTTTATTCATGATTTGCTGTCCGTGAATTGATTAGTTCGGTGCGACTGCTCCAATCCCACCCGTTGTTTAGTTACTCGCAAACAATACTATGTTAATGGAAGATAATCTGCCTGCGAGCACTGCCTCGCCGGTCGATAGCGCCTCGTCGTCTCTGCGCTCGTGGCTTGCTGTCGTGGCCGTTGCAATCGGTGCTTTTGCATTCGTGACCACGGAGTTTTTACCCGTTGGACTGCTGCCGCGCATAGCAGCAGATCTCGGCGTGCTGCCTGGCACCGCGGGATTGATGGTTACCGTGCCGGGTGTGATCGCCGCCATTTCGGCGCCCGGTTTGATGCTGGTGGCCGGACGAATGGATCGCCGGCGAGTATTTCTGCTGCTCACGGCCTTGCTGCTGCCGTCGAATCTGATTTCCGCTTTTGCACCCGATTTTCTGTTCATGTTGCTCGGACGCGCGCTGCTCGGTGCGGCTTTGGGCGGATTCTGGACGTTGGCGACGGCTGCATCGGGGCGCCTCGTGCAGCCGAAGGATTCGGCCAAAGCCATGGCGACGATCCTGACCGGCGTGACCTGTGCGACGGTGATCGGCGTGCCGCTCGGCACATTCATCGCCAGCTTCGCGTCGTGGCGTGCTTCGTTTATGGCAACCGGCGTACTTGTCGCAATCGCGCTCGTGGCGCAGTTCGTCTTCGTGCCGTCCTTGCCGTCGACAGCCGCATTGCGGCTGCGCGATCTGGTGGCGCTGCTGCGCCGCCCGCATCCGCGTAGAAGCATGCTGATGGTGGCGCTCGTATTCGGCGCGCATTTCTCCTCGTACACGTACATCACGCCGTTCCTGCTGCGTAACGCGAATTTCACGATGTCGACCATTACGTTGCTGCTGCTCGGCTTCGGCATTATTGGGTTCTTCTCGAACTTTGCCGTTTCGTCGACGGTGACGCGTAACCTGAAAATGTCGGTCGGCGCGATGGTTTCTCTGCTCATGTTCGCGCTCTTGGCGATGCCGCTGTTACAGCAATCGCCGATCGGCGTCGCGGCGCTCGTACTCGCGTGGGGTGTTTCGTTCGGCGCGCTGCCACTCTGTTTCAGCATCTGGATTCAACGCGCCACGCCGGATTCGCCAGAAGCGGGCTCGGCGCTTTTCGTTAGCATCATTCAGGTTGCCATCGCGCTGGGATCGCTCATTGGTGGTGTTGTGGTCGACCATGTCGGCATTTCCGCCGACTTTCTCTTCGGCAGCGGTTTGGCGCTGCTGGGACTTGCGGCGCTCGCGAGCTTTGGGCGGCGCGAGCAGGAGGTGGCCGCAAAAGCACTAGCGTGTCCGGCGTGTACTGACTATGGTCGCTCGTAAACCAAACCTGTCCTGAGAGAGGTCGCTAAGCATTTGATTTTCATGGGTTTGTAAAAAATGCTTGGCGACTACCTTGATACTAGGAGACCGTCGGAGTTGAGGTGAAGCGTAATTCAAAACACTTCAAGGTCCGACTGAGTTCGCGCCGGTTTGCGGACTCACTTCGTCGTCGACACGCAATGAAAGCAATTTGAAGGCTGATTGG
>NZ_WOEZ01000277.1 GCF_013177735.1 Paraburkholderia elongata
ACGTTTCTGAAGCAACTTTAGTTGTTCGCTGGCATTTTTTATGTGCGGGCACGAGTCAGGGGGGATTGGATAAGCCCTGACTCGAAGACATCGCCGCCACATAAATTTGGCCGCAACATAGCCCGCGAAATGTTATGCATAACATTTCGCAGGCTTCAACGAGCTGTTCAGCGATGGCTCGATTCGCGAGGCTGCATGCCATGCCCACGCGAGGAGGAAGTTCTACGACATTCACGTGCGCACGCCGTCCGACACGACGCAAAAAGCGCTCGACTATATCGGCGAGCTCTACGGGATCGAAGCCAGCATCCGCGGCAAGTCTCCCGCGGAACGGCTGCGGGTTCGGCAGGAGAAGGCGAAACCGCTGCTTGAAACTTACGAAGCCTGGCTCAGGGCGAAGCTCGAAACGCTGTCGTCGAAGTCCGAGACGGCCAAAGCGATCAACTACTCGCTCAACCAGTGGGCCGCGCTGACGCTGTACTGCGATGAAGGCACGGTCGAAATAGACAACAACCTCGCCGAGAACGCGCTGCGTTGTGTAAGCCTGGGACGCAAGAATTTCCTCTTTGCCGGCTCCGACAGCGGGGGCGAGCGGGCAGCAGCGATGTACTCGCTCATCGGGAGCTGCAAACTCAATGGTATCGACCCGCGCGCTTACCTGTGCCACGTGCTGAGCTGTATCGCTGATCATCCGGTCAACCGCGTTGACGAACTGCTGCCCTGGCGCATTGCCGAACACCTGCGAAATCCGCCCAAACCTCCGCCTCCAGACGATTGAGCAACAGCTGCAGGCTTCATGATTCGACCTCCCCGCTCGCAGGCGCTGAGCCGGGCATTCGACTGCACCGAAGAAAGCGCTCCGTTACCCGGTAACACTGGTGAGCTATCGGGGTTCGTTGAAGTAGACATTCCACTCCGCCGAGTCCGGGTCAAGCTTGCGCACGATCGCCGCGTCGGCCCGCACTACCAGCAATCTCGCGCTTCGTTACCGAGTAACGGCATGCCAGCCGTGCGAGCGCGAGATCCGCTTCAGTGGTCACCCACATGCTCAGCCGCCGCTCTCCGTTGCCATCGTTTCCGGCCGTCGCGCGCCTTGCGCGGTAGGCGGCCTGTCGCTCCGCTGTCGTCTGTGCCATCCCGCTACTCCTGATCATCGTTACACGGTAACGAATTCCTGCAGACCGTTACCGGGTAACGAAACATCCCTAAAGCGATAGCATGTCGTGCTTCATACCGTGGCGTCCAGGAAAAACTGAACGGTCATCGCGAGGCGCTTACGATGTTCCCGACATGGAGGCTCGCCATCAGATGGCCCTGTATCGGCTCGCCATGCTGCTCGCTGAATCGCCCTCCGACCTTCCGCCCGCGGCACGTGCTTGCCACGAGACACCCCGAATCAATCAGACGCTGCCGGTCGGAGACGGCGCTGCGCTACTCAAGCGACGGCCGGATGTTCGGGAAGCAGAGCGCAAGCTCGCGGTTGCGACTGCCCAGATCGGAGTGGCGACCGCCGCACTCTATCCTTCCGTCACGATCGGCGCTTCGGCCGGCCTGACTGGCGTCCTTGAAGACATGGGCCGGCAAGCGACACAACGTTGGGGCTTCGGACCGCTCGTCAGCTGGAATTTTCCGGTCAATGGCCAGCGGGAGCGAGTTCGTGAAGCGCAGGCGGGTACGGATGCGTCGCTAGCTCATTTCGATGGCGTCGTGCTGAATGCACTCCGGGAAACGCAAACGAACCTTGCCACATACTCGGCAGACTATCAGCGTCTGGAATCACTTCAGGATGCCCAGAAGTCGGCCACAAAAGCGGCCGATGAAACCCATCGGTTCTATGTGGCCGGACGGGAGTCTTTCCTCTCCGATCTGGATGCGACACGAACATTGGTCGCGATGAACGCGCAGGTCGCGGCCGCATCCGGCCAGGTTGCGGTCGACCAGGTCAATCTTTTCCTGGCGCTGGGCGGAGGATGGGAAAAGCCATCGGGCCAGACAGTTGGCATCAATGTAAGTCAGATCGATACCCGCGTCACCAAGCGTTGAGACGGCTATCGCCGTCGGATTCTCAAGCGATCGGCCGGTTGGATTGCGGCAAAAACCTGACCGATATTACGGTGAACCGGAAGTTTTGTTTCGGAGAAGGTGTCGCGACAGTAAGCGGCAATGGGTCGTTCACAGGCCCCAACAGCGAAGGAACGCACTGCATGCAGTGCGACATTGGAATCGGCCATCGAATCGAGCTGTGTCCGCCCGGAAGAATTTGATGTAGCGTTAGGTCTAGATTTTGAAGCTCTAACGCAATTGTTGCACTGTGAATCGCGGCGCTCGCGTCTCTTCGAACGCAATCCGCTGCGACCACGCAACGGCCGAACGAACGTATCTCCTCAAGGAAGCGGTGGTCAGTCTCATCGCTACCGGATGATTGGGGTAGTCCCCTCCCTTAGTGACGCCACTGCGCGCTGACGAGCGACTACGGACTGTGTCGCGCCCTTCAGAGAGTTGAACGTTTCACGGAAGCAGCAATTCGTCAACGGTTGGGGTATAGCTCCATCAACCAGTCGATGAAAAGACCGACGCGTTTTGGTCTGTTTCGATTCGGCGCGTAAAGAATGGAAACCGGACGCGGGTTAGACGGAAACTGTGTGAGAACCTCATACAATCGGCCGGCCCTCAGGTGAGGTTCAAGCATGAAACTGCTCGCCTGGATCAATCCCAGTCGGGCAAGACCGCACGCTACGTAGGTATCTGCGTCGTTGACGACAATGATACTTTTCAGAGGTGAGGATCTGGACTCTCCCTCGACAACGAACTCCCATTCTCGGATGCGGCCAGTCTTCATGGCGTAGCCGACGCCGACGTGTTCTCGTAAGCTCTCCAGAGACGACGGCTCTCCGTATTTCTCCAAATATCCGGGTGAAGCACATGTGATCAGCTGATAGAACCCAATCCTTTTGGCAACCAGGCCCAGATCGTTCACTGCCCCCACGTGGACAGCACAATCCAGCCCTTCCTCGACCAAATCCGCATGGTGGTCAGCAATACTGATTTCGAGCTTGATATCTGGATAAGCCGCAAAAAACTTCGGGAGAGCTGGGACCACCGTCTCCTTGGCCACGAGGGCCGGCACGCTGATGCGAACGATGCCCTTCTTCCCCGCTTTTGACCCCTGAAGGTCAGCTTCCATATTCTCGATTTCCTGGAGCACGCGGACGCACCGCTCGTAGTAGCTCGCGCCCGCATCCGTGATACTGATACGACGCGTGTTGCGATTGAGCAGTTTGACGCCAAGTTCACGCTCCAACGCCTGCACCGTACGCGTGACCTGGGTCGCGGACGTACGCAGGACCTCGCCGGCCTTTGCGAATCCACCGGTCTCGACAATTTGTACGTACACTTTCATCGCAACGTGCTTGTCCATCTTTACCTATCAGACGCACCTTGGCGCCGTAACCTTTGATTGCGGGGTAGTTTGTCCCGCCTCTAGCACTGGCCGCGTTTTCATCCAGCCAGTACGCCAACTCCGGCCGCAGGATGCGAAGCTGGTTGCGCACATACTGTTGGTCAGGAAATGGCTGCTTCCGTTGAACCGTTCGCCCTGGGTGCCTGGATATGCCCCAACTGCTTGTGCGGGTCAATCACAAATTTCTTCGGCACACCGGAATCAAACTCAGCATAGCCCCTGGTCGCATCGTCTAGCGAGATGATCTGCACGCCGACGACATCCGCGATCTTGATTTTGTCCCACAAGATGGCCTGCATCAACGCTCGGTTGTACTTCATCACCGGGGTCTGACCAGTAAAGAAGCTGTGCGACTTCGCCCAACCCAGACCGAGACGGATGCTCAGAGAGCCGCTTTTTGCTGCCTTGTCGACACCGCCCGGATCGTCCGTGATGTACAGGCCTGGAATACCAATCCGGCCCGCAGGTTTCGTGATTTCCATCAGCGAGTTCAGCACCGTCGCGGGCGCCTCTCGTTGCGCACCTTCGTGACCATGCCCGCGCGCCTCGAAGCCAACTGCGTCGATCGCGCAATCGACCTCACTGGTCCCCAGAATCGCAGCAACCTGTTCCGCAAGCGTCGCGTCCTTCGAGAGATCGACCGTTTCGAAACCGACTGCACCTGCGTGCACCAATCGCGCAGGGTTGACATCACCAACAATGACTACTGCGGCGCCCAGAAGGCGTGCCGAGGCGGCCGCGGCCAGCCCAACCGGACCCGCTCCTGCAACGTAGACGGTGCTGCCCGGACCAACGCCGGCGGTGATCGCACCGTGGTAGCCAGTCGGCAAAATATCTGACAGGCAGGTCAGGTCCGCAATCTTCTCAATTGCCTGCGCACGATCGGGAAACTTGAGCAGGTTGAAGTCCGCATACGGCACCATAACGTACTCTGCCTGCCCTCCAATCCAGCCACCCATGTCGACATAGCCGTAGGCACCGCCGGCACGCGCGGGATTCACATTCAGACATACTCCCGTTTGCTGTTCCTTGCAGAGCGGGCATCGACCGCACGCAACGTTGAACGGAACCGAGACGATATCGCCCTCCTTCAAGGTTTCCACGTCGCGCCCAGCCTCGAGCACCTCACCTGTGATTTCGTGCCCCAGAACAAGGCCGGTCGGTGCCGTCGTTCGACCACGAACCATATGTTGGTCCGAACCACAGATATTCGTGGAAAGCACCTTGAGAATAACGCCATGCTCAGCGCTTTTTCCCAGCGGTGTCGTCAGCTTGGGGAAATCGATCGACTGCACTTCGACCTTTCCGTGACCGACGTAGACAACACCTCTATTCATTGACATATGTACTCCTATTTTAATGATTCGCTTCTAAACGGTTGTCGGAAACCGATGCTGAACCGCTAGATGTCGAGAACCAGGACTTTGCTCTTTGCCCGTGAGCAGCAAGGGGTGAACTGGTCATTCAGCGCATGCTCGGCGTCAGTCAGGAAAAGATCCCGGTGGTCTGGCTCCCCTTCGAGGATGCGCGTGATGCAGGTACCGCATACGCCTTGCTCGCACGACATTTCAACTTCGACACCGTGGCGTGCCAGTGCCTGGACAACGGACTCGTCCGCGCCGACGGAAACGACCTTTCCGGAACTTGCCAGTTTCACGTCGAAAGACCCGTTCTCTCCACCTCCTGAGGCGGTGGCACCAAAATACTCCCGGTGAATACGCTCCTCCGGCCACCCCGCTTCGCGTGCGCTCTGGATGACCCAATCCATGAATCCCGCCGGCCCACACACGTACAGGTGCGTATCAGGCGACGCTCCAGCGATGACCGACGCCACGTCGAACGTCGCAGTCTCAGCACCAACGCTGAAGTAAAAGGAAACCCTTTCTGCGAATTCCTGATCTGCTATATAGGAGCGAAATGCCATCCGTTCTGCGGACCGTGCGCAGTAGTGCATCGCAAAGTCCGCGTTTAGGCGGGACAGTCGCTCTGCCATGCAAAGCAGGGGCGTCACACCGATGCCGCCCGCAATCAGGAGAGTACGCCTCGCGCCCCGTTCCAGCGGGAAATGGTTTTTTGGCTCGGAGATGGTAAGCGTATCCCCTTCCTTAACCAGTTCTTGCATCGCAATCGACCCGCCTCGGGAGTTGGGGTCGCGTAGCACACAGATGACGTATCGATGTACCTCGTCCGGGTGATTGCACAGCGAATATTGACGCACAAGCCCAGGCTTCACGTGAACGTCGATGTGCGCGCCTGCAGAGAATCCTGGCAACATCTCACCGTCAACCGGCGCCAGCTCATATCTGTAGATATCAAGAGCCTCGACCTGCTTCTTTACGACTTTGACCTTCAATTTTATCTCCTTTCGGAGGTCCACAAAAACTGGAAGTAGTACCGGGACGCCTGACTCTCTCGAAGACGGTCGTGCCGGCAGAAAGTGCCCAGCAGCCGCAATGCCTACCTCGAGCATCGTGTCATGCGCGCTCGGGCGCGGCTTTGATGTCTCGGGAGGAATCCGGGAGATCGCCAACGTCGCGGTGAGTGGCGCTGGCGCACGTCCTCCATGTCAATTCGGAGGTACTTCGATGCTTCCGGTGTTCGTCTCCTCCGCCGCTCTTCGGCAGCTGGCACACAAGGTTAGGCGCACAAACCAGATGCAAACAGTGGTCGGGTAGACCTCAGGCTTGCACCAACTCGATCTTCGCTTTCTGTTCAGCGTCAATCAGTGCCTGCAATGTACGCCGAACGCGCATGGCTCCACCGTCAAATCCCAGCAAGACAGGTTTCAGGTCCATAATGTCAACATTGCCTATGGAAAGCTGTTGCGCTTCAAGCATCGGCTTGTCTTCACCAATGAAACCGATACGCTGCCAGTCGCGAACCTTCTGGTCGGCTGCCTCGTCGCCGACAGCGTAGTCGCGGCTGTTGCAGAAGAAGTAATGGCACGTCAGGTCCGTTTCCGCCGTGATGATGTGTGCGCTCTGAATTTCGAACAGCTTCTTGCTCCTGTCACCCACCGCGTATCCGCGCGCAGTCAGTTTTGCATTGGACGGCGGATCCCATCGTACTTCGTACACGAGGTCGATAGGTTGCTCAGGGTCCGGGAGCGCATTCGCATAAAACATCGGCGACCGGCCATTCGGGAATGTCAGGTAGGTGAATACCGTGTTTCCAACCTGCTTGACCTCGGTGACGATTCGGGGATAAGCCTCCGACCCCTGGTATTTCCCGTGCACAAACTGGATGTGGGTAAGGTCAGTCAGGTTGTCAATAGTGAGCTGGTAGTTCGCCTTGGTGATCATGTAGCCATGCACAGCGGCACGTTTCGGATCGACCAGGAACTCGTAATCAGGCAATGCACTCTCATCGGCCAGGTCAGGATCACCCATCCAGATCCAGAAGCCCCCGAAACGCTCAATGACCGGATACGACTTCACCTTTGCGGCTTTGGGAATCGGCGCGCCATCGACCGGATTCTTGACGCAAGCACCGGTCTTGTCGAAACACAGACCGTGATAGCCACATTGCACGGTGTCGCCCACCTGCTTTCCGAGGTGCAGAGGCACGAACCGGTGAGGACACCGATCAAGGATCGCAGCGGGACTACCGTCCTGAAGGCGATAGATGAGTACCGGTTCGTTGGCAATCGTCCGGTGCACGAATCCGCTGTCTCCAAGCTCATGACTCCACCCAACCATGTGCCAAGCATTTTGTAAGAAGTTCATTTCGGTTACCTTGATTCAATGTCAGGAAGTTCGACCTGATCTCCAAATTAGCCAACCAAATTGCGCTGAGGTTTGTTTAGCTTTGCTTTTTTGCCTCTGCGGTCAGGAACGTATCGAAAATGTGATCGGGCGCCGCGGAACTGTCACCACAGTGACTCGCCGCGCCTCGAACATGGTTTGCGCCGCTGAGGAATTTGATAGCAGCCTAGGCCTGGGGCGCGATGTGTCAACAGCGAATCTCAATCGATCCTGCTTCAGCGTGGCGGGCGTAACTCATCCCGGAAAGCTCAAGCGTGTCGCCAACCACACGGTACAAGTTCACAACGTATCCGGAAGCACTGTGAGTGGCTCACATGGACGGGGAATTTGCCACAGCTCCATTCGACTTCCCGCCTCATTTGCTGCGCCGCTTGCAGACACCATCGGCATATCCAATACGCTTCAAAATCATGCTAAACAAAATAGACATATACGTCAATTTTTATTACATCATAGACAATACTCATATGGTTTTCCCTAGTCCCTCCACGCCGACGAGGCTTCCCTCCTTCTGATAGCGTCGCGAGCGGCCGTTCACGGATCATCAAGCGCCGATCCCGGCGACATGGTCGTTCAGTCTTCGACGAAAGCGCGGCTGAAAAGAGGGCCGACGCGAGACGGCCAGCCCCAAAACAGCGAACTACTCGGTAATGCTGGCAGGAGACTGTCGGCGCGATGCAGTAGGAAAGTGCAACCAGAAAGACGCCCCCGACATCACGGCGTCCAGCAGTCGCACGTCAGCTCACGGACTCGCCGTGAAGAGCCTCATACTGTCGAATCAGTTCCGGGTCGCGCTCGCGAAGGTCCTCGTGAGTTACGCGGCCAGTTCTGCGCATGTAATCGTAGGTGAATGAAATCGGGTCGAGATGAAGCTTGTCGCTGACGTTTTCGTACCAGTCGAGACTCTTCGCAGCAGCGTCCTGAAACCGGTCCGACGCAGGGCGACGGATCGTCTCGAAGTGCTCGAAGACACCCTTGAGACTAGTGGAGTGAGCGCACAGCCCCTCATACAAAGCGATTGAGTCCTCCATCGCCATGCGCGTGCCCGATCCAAGCGAGAAGTGCACGGAGCGCAGCGCGTCGCCCAGCAGCACCATGTTTCCATGGTGCCATTTCTCGTTCTTGACCGTCACCGCTTCGAACCAGATGGACTTGTTTGACATGAGCTCGTGACCTTCAAGGTCATCCGCGAAGACCCGCTCGCAAAACTCTCTGCTGGCCACGTCGTCTTTTTCATTCAGACGCGCGCGCTTCCATGTTTCCGGGTCGGTCTCGATCAGGAACGTACTGGTGCTATCGCTGAACTGGTATGCGTGAGCGATGAGCGTGCCGAACTCGGTTTCGCGGAAAATCAGCGCGACGGCCGGGAAAAGCTTCGTCGTGCCATACCACGCGAACTTGTTGCGACGGTGCACGAAAGTCGGCTTGAACGCACCTTCGAACTGTTCGCGGATCCTACTGTTGACGCCATCGGCAATCACCACGAGGTCTGCCTGGCGGACCGTGCTCATCTCGTCGATTCTGATGTTGAACAGCAGTTCGACGCCGACCGAACGACACTCCTGATGCAGGAACTGCAGCAGCGCGATCCGCGCGACCCGCGAAAAGCGGTTGCCGTGAATCGGCACGTGCACGCCCCGGTGGACAATTTCCATATGGTCGGAATGCACGTGCCCGGCCGTGAATCGTTCGAAGAAATCGGGATCCGATTTGCGTAGGAACGACAGCGCTACCTCGGAGAAGACCACGCCCCATCCGTACGTCGCGCCGGCTTCGTTCTGCTCGAATACGCGAACGGTCCACTGCGGAAACCGCTTCTTCACAAGGTACGAAAAGAACAGGCCGCCCGGGCCACCACCCACAACATTGATAACCATGCTCAGTCTCCAGCGTGTGTATTTGCAACGGCCCGGCACGACGCGACTTCGAGCAGTCGCTCACGAAACTTCGGCGGAATCGGAATGGATCGCCGTTCACGGCGTTCAATGCAGATCGGGCTAAGCTTTGCCGAAAACACGCTCTCGCCGTCCTTGGTTGTTGCTTCCATCGAAAGGTCAAAGGAGCGCTCACGAACGTCGCCGACCGCAACGCTGACGTCAAAGCATTCGTCTGGGCGCAGGCTCCTGTTGAAAACGAAGCTCAACGCCTTGACGGGCGTCCCGAAACCGTTCCTATCCTTCGCCGTTTCCGACGGGGATCCGAGCAGGTAGCTGTAGAACCTGTTCACAATTGAAATGACGTACTCGCTGAAGTTAACCGTGTAGACAACACCAGCCGGGTCACACTCCCCCCACTTCACCCGACGGCGCACCACGAACGGCGACTCGCTGAGCAGCCATTCCGATGGTCCGACATCGAATCCCCGAATCTCGCTCATCTCACTCCTCCAGCGCCGCGGCGCGCGGACTGAAGCGTTCAGTGAGCAAGGCGCCGCCGCCCGGAATAACTGCATCCAGTCCGAGCTTGTCCAGCATCCGACGGGTCGTGCAAACAGCCGTGGACGTCACGGGGAGAACCAGTTTTGCCTGAATTTCCTCGATAGCCGGTAGCGACTGCATCTGGACGCAGGCCGACGCCACAACGACATCAGCGTTCGCAACATTGAGTTTCTGTACGTCGATAATGAGCTGACGCGGATCACGCTTGCCGACATCCAGGTTGTCCGGTATTTCGAACGAAAGAGCGTCGATAACTTCAATGCCTTCACTTTCGATGTACTCGACCACCAGCTTCGTCAAAGGCTTCATATAGGGCGCCATGAGCGATATCTTCTTTGCGCCCATGATCTTGAGTCCCTCGATCAGCGCCCCGGCGGAAGTCATCACCGCTGCGTCACAGTGATTCGCGCGCGCGGCGTCGCCGAGCTCTTTCTCCACCGTGCGGTGGTAGCCCGGCCCCATTGCCATGATGGCGACCAGACAGGCGGTGCTCATAACGTCCATACGCGCGTCTGCGAGCTCCGCAGCGCATCGCAGGCCTTCCTTGTTCATGGCGGCCAGTTCTTCCTTCGTCACCTTGTGCATACGCATGCGGCTCGAATGGAAGGTAAAACGTTCAGGCGCCAGCAACTCCCGCTTCCGAAAGAGCGCGGGAACCTCCGTCTCCATCGTTGTGTTGGAGCTGGGCACAATCTGGCCGATGCGGTAGTGCATTTTGCTCATTTCAATGTTCCTTTTGGGAGAGGGACTCGCTTTTGGATGCCTCGGCGGCGAGCGTAGCCGCGATGATCTGACGCATAGCCGGCTTGTCCACCTTGCCGACACGTGTCACAGGGAATCCCTCGACGATTTCGATGCGCTCGGGGCACTTGAACTTCGCGAGCCCCCGAGAGGTAAGAAACTCGATCATTTCCGGAATTTCAGGCGCGGAACGACCGTTGCGCAGAATCAGGAATGCACACCCCTTTTCGCCGTACAGGGGGTCCGGCATTGCGACGAGCTTTGCATCCAGTACCGCAGGATGGCGGCTGAGAAACACCTCAACCTCTTCGCAACCGATTTTTTCACCGCCGCGATTTATGTTGTCGCGCAGGCGACCTTCAAACGACACATAGGTCTGGCCATCGATCACATGCGCTCGCATCATGTCGCCCGTCCGGAAGAAGCCATCCCGCGTGAATACGGTCGCATTAGCCTCAGGGGCGTTGAAATAACCGCGCAGACTCGACGGGCCACGAAAGCACAACTCGCCCATTTCGCCAGGCGCCACCGGTTTTTCGCTGTCCGGGTCCAGCAATATGATTTCGTCCTGGTCGCAGCCTGAGCAGCCGTGCGTGTGATGCCGGATGAACTCGTCGACATCCGGACCAGAACCGAGCAGCAGTCCTTCGGTGGTGCCATAAAGATTCGAGCAGGGCACGCCGATGAATGCTTCGAGACTATCTGCGCGGGTGAGGCAAACGAACAACTTGAGCGACGATAGGTCGTACTCGAGCACTTGCGGACACGCCATGATTTGCGGCGCTACCGGGCCGATTGAAACTGCGTGGGTCACACGGTGCCGCTGGATCAGTTCGCCCATACGCAGGACGTCGACCTTCGACATCAGGACCGTCGTTTGACCAAGGGCAATCGTTGGCACCAGCGCGTAGAGATGCGCCGCGTTATGCAGAAGTGGGAGCGACCAGATTAGCGTCGCGTTTTCACCTGCACCCGAATGATTCGACCACGCGATGGAATGCCCAAGATATTCTGCGTGGAACCGCGGAATGATCTTCGGAACGCCAGTGGTTCCACCAGAGAGCTGAAAGCTGAGAACATCTTCCGAGCCGATCGCCAATGTGGCCAGCAAATTGCGGGCCTCTTCGAGTGGTGTCGCGTCAATCAGCGCTCCCATACCGTGCGTGCCCGCTGGCGCTTCGCCGCGTGCCACGATGAGCTGTCGCATCGACCGGTGTTCGGCGCACATCTTTTGTGCCAACCCAACCAGGTCAAACTGGCTGAAGTCTGCCTGAACGAAATATGCCTGGGGCTCGGAAAGCGCTGCCAGCTTGCCGATTTCGACTTCGCGATACTGCGGCAGCGAACATACCGGAATGACGCCAGCCTTATAGCAGGCGCACAACGCAATGACTGTGTCGACCGTCGTGCCCATCTGAAACATCGCCCGCGCGCCCGGCTCAAGGCCGAGTTTGACCAGCGCTCCGGCGAGCCGGTCACTTTGCTCGTCCAACTCTTGAAACGTGATGTTGCGCTCGTCGCTGATAAATGCAAGTTTCTGTGGCAAACGTCGAGCCGTGTCGGCGAGCGCCTGACCAAAAGTCTTGTCTGCCCATGCACCTGCTTCGAAGTACCGCTTTGCGGCCTCGGGGTCGCAATACATGACGCCTTCGATGCGAAAGTTGATGCCTGCCATTTCTGTGTCTCCAGTACTGCTCGCGCTTACTGTTTGACGATGCGAACGCGGTCTCTGTCGAAGGTTTCAATTCTTCCGCACAAGCCGCCAGTGAACAATCCGTACCAAACGGCCGGTTTCAATCCCAGGTCCTTGCGACTGAATTCAATCGCGTGGTCTGCTTCAATCAGGAAGTATCCCGGCGACGGTTGGGACACCCGCCAACCACGAGTGTCGCGGGCCGCGTCAACTACGCTCGAGAATTCAGCCAACGCAGGAACGAAGATACCGGGACCACCCATTGGAATGCCGCATTGGTTACCCAACAGCTTGCCCTTCTCGCGCCAGACATCGTCAATGTCGCGCACCTGATGCTGGGTCTGCTGCGCTGCCACTTCAGCGTCAATAGCGGCTTTCAACGTCAATGCAGCATCCTGGGCATCCAGCGCCTGGAGTGCGCGCAGCTTCACCGTAATCTCGATGAAGTAGCCATTCGGGTCACGGAAGTAAATCGACTCAATGACTTCATGTCGCGTAGTTGCAGAGACTTCAACGCCCTTCGCCTCGAGCATCTCCTTCCACATCAGAAGCTGTTCTGTGTTGTCGGCAAGCCAGGCGGTATGAGTCGCGTCGTAGATATGGTCGTCGGGCGCCGGCCGCATGACAGGCCGCTCCTCAGGCTTCGTTTCGCCGAGGTAATAGAAGAAGGCTATCGTGCTTCCATTACCGCTGTCGAAAAAGAAATGAAGAAAGTCTGGGTGACTTTCCGGACCCCAACCACGGGCCGAGATCGTGTGGACAAGCGGAAGTCCAAGCGTGTCACGATAAAACTCGACGGTTTCACGCAGCTTCCAGGTAGGCCGTGCGGTGTGATCAACCCCCGAGAGCCTCAGCGATTCAGGTTTGTTCATTCGTCAACTCCGAAAACTTAAAGGAAAGAGCGCTCACGCAACCATTCACCCACCGCACGACCAGCGGCCGAGCGACCAGACTCTTCTCCCGGCTCCAGTGGCCTGCCATGATGATCTCCGCGGACACGCACGTGGGTCTTGTCGGACGAGCCAATCATCGAGAAGACGCCCGCGATCACTTTCGGGAACGTGGTCTGGTCGCCTGTGAATTCGACAACCAGTGTAGGTACCGCCACCGCAGGTGCTGTTAGCTTTAGCGCGGCATTGGACGAGAGCCCAGACCACGTGGAAAGCCACGACTCCGGCGAGCACAGACGGCCAAACCCGACGGAGCCGAAGTTCGATATCAGCGGCGTCGGAGACCAGAGCGAACCGGGCTTACGATCAGAAGGGTCAATGGACTGATCAATGCACCGCAGATCCGCGTCGGTCCGCCAGACCGTCATGATTTGCGTATGGCTGGCCACCAGTTTTTGCCGGCGGGTCGCTACCTTGCCCTTCACAGCCTGGCGAGCCTCCAGCCGCGCCGAAATCATCTCGTGCGCAACCTTGTCCAGCCGGGCAACGCGATCAATCTGACCCTGGCGATATCGCGAGATGAATTCGGGGCTGTACCGCGTCTCCCCTGGCTCACGTGAGAAGCCATTTGCCGGATTGAAAGGATCCAGGCTTTCATCAATCGAAAGAGGATCGTTTTCGTCCTCCACTGACGGGTCGATGCAGCCGAGCAGCAGTTGCCCCTGACCGGGGTGTGGTGCCAGGAAAATCATCCCGTCTGCCTTGGGCATATCTGCAGCGCTCAGGTGAGTCTGTCGGCCGCCCGGCGTCTTCGCAATGCGATCCTTCGCCGGCAGTAGCGACTGTTGGTTGTAGAAGCTGTAAAGCCCCGAGCCGCCTGAATTGCCAAGCAGCACAATCTTCTCGAAACCAGCATCCAGGAGGAACCGCAGTCTGGCTGCGACATCCTGCAGCGCCAGCTCATGCTCAAGGCGCAGGTCATTGCCAACGGACCGGGCCGCCTGTGCCCAGACGGATGCGCCACTGCGCAGCAAACCAGGAATGAGGTAATGGAACGTGAAGTTTTCGCGTGGGTGCATCAGGCATACGACAGTCTTCGCTGACGCGCCCTTATAGAGGACACCGCACGTGGCCGCTCCGTCTACAGTTCGCAGCGCCACACTTGACTGCGGCGTACGGTCGGGCAACACCTCGGGAAACCAGTCGATCGTGAGCGTATGCTTGCCTTCGACAACGGCGGTGGTCGGCGTGTTACTCATAGGAAACGTCTCCGTGTCTGTTGACACCAGTATATATTTATTGACACATTCGTCAAATCTTTCGCAAAAAAATTTCTTAGCCGGGACGGGGCGTTTTTTCGATCATGAGCGACAGATGATCGAGGTCCTCACGCAGCAGTGCAAGTGCCTCGGAAACCCCGCTCTCGCCCTTCAACTGGCGTTTAGCGGGCCTGACAACTGACTGTACTGCAAGTTCTGCTATCGTCTCTGCGATCTGTTCGGCGCTCTTTGCACCCTCAGGTTTGTACCAAAAAGCTGGCCAACTGCACATTCCGATAAGGGTAAACGCTGTTATTTTTGCGTCGACGACGCGAAATACGCCGGCCTTTACCCCATCTTCGATCGCGCAGGTAAAGTTGTTGAGAACAGCTCGTTTTGCGTCTTCGTTCGCACGGTACGCCCGGTCGGGCAATTGTTGTTCCGTTCGATCGATCACCCTGAACTCATTGTGGTGGCTGAGAATCAGCATTGTGTGCTGGTGAACGAGTGCGCGCAGGCGTTCCTTCGGGTCATCCGTAGCTTCAGACGCGACACGACTCGAGAGCCTTCTGGCTCTCAGCGTAACCTCTTCGACCAGGGCGGTGAGAATCTCATCCTTATTCTTGAAGTAGTAATAGACCGCCGTGCGCGTGACGCCCAACGCCTCCGCAATCTCCTGCATCGATGCGCCGCCAAACCCCTTCTCGATGAAAAGCTTCGCGGCTGCATTCAAGATTTGTTCTTTTTGCCCTTCAGCATTTACCTTTGTCACTTATTAGCTCCTTTGCTGGCGACAAGTCAGTGCGCACCACTGCCCCAGTCTGATCGGCGCTATTGTAGCGCCGAAGTAAAATTGCTCTGATACCCGTATGACCCGGTTGGAAGACCGTTATGCGAGTCGGCCGCGTCGCGCGCTGATAAAATCCTGTACGAGAAGATCACCATCTTGATCCGGGACAGTCATGGATTACCGCGTCAGCTGTGAACACAGCCTGAAGAATGAACCGGATGAATTCATCGTCCACGTTCCATCGCAGCGCGTGGAAGACATACCGGCTAATGTGCCGCGCGCACTTCTGCCCGAATACATCACCGAGCTGATCCTGAAGCGCTCGCCCATAATTGGGAAGATCCGGCATCTTCGGATTCTCTGAGGAAGCCATTCAGCTAACGTCCAGTCGGGAGCCTCGCTGCCTCGAAGTCTGGCTTCATCTCGAGTGTCGGCACACGTCAGACACGTGGGGCAGCAGACGGCCAATATTTGACGTTCGCGCAACACACGAAGCCGTCATTCCAACGTCCGGTTCACTTCGGAACCTGCCGGATGCTCGATGGGAGCAACTCGGTCATAGCCGTGTGCAGAAAAGCACATACTTTTTTCTGGCTCTTGCGAGAAAATGGTCGAATAGCGCGAACGGCGGAAGCTATGGATCTAAAACGGCGATGGATCGTACGTGAAGTCCAAGCCATCGACACAACGCATTTTGGTAGGACAAACGGCGCAGACACAACTGCTCGGTCAACCAAGCCGCCGGCACGCTTTGCTTGTTTGTCCCCTCAGCGCGGGCCGGTCACTCTGAAACGTTGGGCAAAATGACATGATTACTGACATTGAATGCCGATCCGAAATAGGCCCAAATCTAGATCGCGCGAAGCTTAAACCGTATTGGGGCGAGTATTTCTCCTTTGAGAACGATGCTCCTGAATTGCACGCCCTATCGGAGACTGCCCTTCAAGCAGAGCTTGACCGCATGCGTATCCAGGCGAGGCCATTCCTCGACGCCCAACAGGCAATCTCCAAAATCCTGACCGGGTTCGGTTCTCAACACAACTTTCATCGCCAATTCAACGAGCGCTTCGACTCGAAGCCCTCGCAGGTGTTAGGAATGCAGTTGTATGAGCTAGTGGCTGGTGATAGCGAATGGTGGGTATTCCTCCCGACACAGCATACTGGACACGCATTTCCCCATGCCACCTACTTCATCCCTCGCGACGACGATCGTTATGTGCGTTTGGTGCACCGAAATCTTGTCTAACTAGTCGAGCTACACGGGGCCAATAACCGTCACTGGGCGAGGAGCATTATGAGACTGACCAATCATGAAATGATCGAAATTGCGTTGAAGTATGCCCGCGGATCTGAATTATCTACGCATGAGATCCGGAGAATTGTTCTCGCACGCTTCCCTAAGTTTTCGGTTGGTAGCCTCCTCCCAAATGATCATGCGAAAGGAAATGCGTCTCCATGCAGTTGTGCTGGAACCGCGCGTAGAATATTTGACAAGATAGAACACGGACGTTACCGAGTTCGTTGAAGATACGGGACACGAGAACGGTAGACAGTCGACTCTAACCGGCCTGACGCGCTGGCGTTGCCACGACGGCCGTTTCCAAGGCGGCCGGTCATTCCGCCCCTCTTGGCGGCCGGCAAGTCATCGGCCTTATGGAAAGCTTCGCATAAGGCCGATGCCTGGTCCTCGATCGACGGTATGGTGACCGTTCCGCTCTGACACCTGCACTTGGAACACCAACGGCTCGACCGGCAGCAACGGGGGCTCGCTGCCGATCGCAGCCTCACGAGGCGCGAGCTGCGTATGCGAATTGCATAAGACGGCACTCGGCCACTTCCGGTCGCTGGCTCCCGCTTTAACACAGCCATTCGAACGTCGGTTGCGCAACCAGAACTGGCCGCTGGATGTTCCACTCCTCTAGCTTCGCGATGTTCAGGATGCTGCTGGCCATTGCGTCGACGGTAAGTGTTGCGGTCTGACCTTCCGACAGTTCCTCGAATGGCAGCACGATGCCATTGTCTGGAATCGGCTGGGCGGGGACAGGTGGAATCGGCGGCGTGGGCAGGCTGTAGTTGCGAGGCTCAAAAAAACAGTGCGCACAGATTTTTTGCATTTCCTGCCTGCTAGAGCTTGTCCCCGTGGCCGAGCGTGCCAGCCGCTCAGGGCAACGTACTTAGCCATCTCGCCTCGCCGTGATCGCCGTCACCGCGAGCCACAAGTCCCACTGGCAGTTCGCATTTCGGCATACTGCCTTGGCGAAGGTGTGCCGCACCCGCGACTCTCGGTTTGCCGGGTGTGATTCGCGCCGACGTGGTCTGCCTCAGCAATCGCCAGACTCTCCGGGCTGGCCTCTCCACAAGCTTCCTGCCATACATGTTGCGGCTCGATTGCTGTTAGATAGTGCCGATGATTGTCCGGCTCCTTATCGCGCGGGTCTCCGAAGCGACCGCGAGTGCCAATTGACTCAAGCCAGTGAACAAATTTCTCGATTGTTTCAACGTCGTACACGTACTTGAAGCCCTGACGCCTGAGGATAAGCCCCGGAAATCGGTCGGCAAATGCCAGCGACTCAGGCATCGAACTCGCCGCACCGAAGTACCAAAAGTTGCCCGACCCTTCGGCCAAGAAAACCAGCTTCCCTCGATCCTGTGCGAATGAGTCCACGGAGTTATGCCCTGGAGAAGGTACTCTTCGCCAATGCGCGCCTTCGCGGAAGTAGAGGTTGTCCCCGTACCTCTGTTCGGGCTCACCGTTCAGCACCGGACGCTTTTGCGGATACTCGCGGAAGTACCGGTCCATGTCGAGAACCTTGGTCAGACGCATCGCGTAGATCAGGTGATTCCCAGTCGCCTTGCATGAGTGCCCCACAACCCAGTCACCGGGTCGAAGACGCGCATTCATATGGTTAGGCGTACAAAGTGCCAGAGAGCAGATGTCAAAGTAAGGATTCGGGGCAAGCCCAGTATCCGACGTCATCACATACTTGAGTAGCTTCATGCTGTATCTCCAATGAGGTTTGCTACCCACCATTCCAGTTCCGGATAGGCCTTGCCATCGATCACGAACTCCTGCCCTTTCGCCGCCGTCTTCAGCGTCACACTATCGCCCTCTACTTTCCAGCAGTCGTCACTGGGATGGTAGGTTAGCGGCGTCCTGCCCTTCGGCTCGAACCACGACGGCAAGGACCAGAAACTGCGCGACAGCCCTTCCCGCGTGAGTTGCAACGGCGCACGCAGAGACGGGAATCTCCCACCCCCGAGACCGTTGACATAGGCCGAACGCTTGCGTCCGACGTAAAGGGTGTTTCGCGGATCCGTGTATCTCTCTGGAGAAGCTACGTGGGGATGCGTCGCAATCCACGGATGTCGCTGCAGCGAGCCGGGGCGGTCAGTGACGACAGGCAGCACTTCACCGACCTCCAGCCAACCGAACATTACGTGCAGATCCGGCGCACGCGGCACAAAGCGCCACCGCCCGGACACTTTTTCCACTTGCCGGAACCATCCAAAGAACAGGAAGACGTCTCCAGCACCAACGCCGTTGTTAGAAAGGTGGCCTTGGGCAGCGCCCGTCTGACCCAAGGCTGGCCGCCAGCCGGGGATGCCAGCCGCGTGATTGCCGCCGAGGTCCGGATCGTAGTGGACCGTCGACTTGGAACTATGCCGCTCGCAGGACAGGTCCCGGAGCATGGGATCCAAGTCCAGATCGGGGAAGCCCACGTTGTCGATCGTCGTTCGGTCGTGATCGCTCGGAATCGGGAGTGGGATCAATCTGCCATCCGGCAGGATCGGACTGGCCATGCCGCCGTACTGTTGGTCGAAACCCTTTCGCGAGAAAACAACTTTCATTCGGATCCTACGTCTTAACGTTGTTGTAGCGCCGAAGCAAGCGATGTTGTGGTGGCACAAAGGAGTTAGGATGCCGATTCTTGTGGTGTTGCAGACCCAGACAAAGAAACTTCTGAAGACATGGTCCCGCTGACTATGCCTGAGTTGCGCCGTCTGCTCCTGCCCAGCCGGATTGATAGCCACCGCACCTGCCGCGCGGGCGTTTTTCTGCGTTACCGCTCGACGCCAGTTGGATCGCAGAAGGCACAGACCTTCGAGAACGAACCACCCGGCTTGCCATGTTGAGAAGCGTGCTGACGAGCATAACCCGCGAGCGTTTCAACATCCGAAGCGCAAATCTTTATGTATCCGCGCTCAGTGAATCCGCCCACGCGCGCATTCCCCGATAACTGACTAATGAGGCGACAAGTTGCCCGGTGTAGGACCATGTACGACGCCGAGTTTTCCTTTCGAAAGCGATTGAGGACGAAACCGTGGGGGTTCGCCGCCAACCATGCAAGGTAGTCGCGTTCATCCTCGAGGAAAGTTTCTGCGGTCATTTGGCACCTATAGGCGGAAAGTCTCCAATGCGATCGCGCGCAGCGGGCCTTTTTCTGCGCGCGCCGCACGGCCAGCCCACGCGATCCCGCATTACCTGCCTGCCCAAAAAGGCGGCGGCAGGGAAAAATCCCGGACGCGCTCATACGCACCACCACAGCCCATGCGGGAGCAGCTTGCGCATTCGCACAAATGGGCATCAGGTTGCACCACTCTACCTGCTTTCGGACCGTGTGCAGATCCGAGCTGGGGATCAACTGGCGCAAACTTCGAGATGCTGCTCCGGTGTCGGCATTCAGGATGGCGTTAGAAAGCAGCTTGCAATATAAATGCAACTCGATGTTGCACTGTATTATTGATTGAACACGCGGCGCGAACTGCGGCCTAGCCAACGTTACTGCTGTGCGTTGGTTCGGGATGCAGAAGACGGCCGGATTACGGCAAACTGACTCAGCGCGGGACGGATGGCAAGTCGCAAGAGATTCCTGTGTGGGCGAATGACCGCTGAGGTATTCAGAGCTGTCGTTGCCCAAAGACCACCCGTATGGCTGGAATGGGTCGACAAGAGGCGGTCGTACCTGCTCGGCCGCGGCCATTCACCGAGCTTGCGTTGGGCGAGGGACGCACGGTCTCAGTTACAAATGATCGCGACAAACCGATGCTGTTGCCGATGCCGCGCGCTACCGCCGACGAGCTCGCGCCGCGGGTACACCTTGCGCTCGCAACCATGCGGGCCGGTGTCGGCAGCGTGCGTAACGCACAGACCCTTACCCAGACCGTGATCCTGACGGGCTTTATCGCCGAGGCAGGCTACGGCGCGGCCACGTACGAGCAACTCGTCGTCGCGGAAGCCGCCATTTCGGCCGCTTTCGACCGCGGCCGGGACACGGGCGAATGGCGACTGGATGAGGGTGCCGCAAGCCTGTTCGCCGTAATCGTCACGACCTACGATGAACAACTGCGCCAGGCCCCGCTGTGGGCCGTCGCCGAAGCGAGCGAACGGCTCGACCGCTTCCTGGCAGGCGAGGCGTACCGACGAACGGACCGCAAGCTGGCTTGAGCCTGTCGCGTTGATGCGACAAAATCGGCGACGGCACTGCGCCAACAGAATTAAGGGTTTATACTTAACCCGTCTCCTCCATGTCTCCTCCGATATGGATTCAGCCCGCCGATTGAGCGGGCTTTTTTCTGCCTGTCACTATAATTCCCCGAACGAAAACCGGGTACTTCGGAATGAAAGGGAAAATCGCTGACGGTGAGGCCCGCGAGCGGCTCATCAACTGGATCCGCCGACGCATGCAGGAATTCGGCGTCACATTCGACGCACTGGAAGCGTCAATTCAGGAAGATCTCGCGCACCCGCCGCTGTACCGCGACGCGCGAGGCCACGACTGGAACGGGGTCGGTCCGATGCCCGACTGGCTGACGGCCGCCAAACACGCCGGCGTCGACCCAGACTTCTTCCGCATCGAGGAGAAGGCGAAGGAAGAACCACGGCGCAAAGGGGATGTGGTCTACAGACAGGCAGACCTCTTCGAATAACCGCGCGCGCAAAAAAACATGCTGGAGCCGACGTGGAACGCATAAAAACTATCAACCTCGACGGGAACGTCGAAGCTTGAATTGACGTGCGGGGTTACTGTGCAACGGATTCTGTGCACGAATTAAGCACATAAACTGTAGCCGGGGATCAGGCAGAAATTGGCCACAAACCGTAGTTCACATGCGTCGTCGGTCGGACGTTCAGGCGTCGAGTCCGCACCCGTAACCGGCCATTCGAGTGTCAAAGACGAATGCTCGTTCATCGGCCATTGCCGACATTCAGGAATCGGCGTGCCGTAGGCAGGTATCGGTTGCTTTTCGGACGTTGGAACAATGGTGAATGACAGGCGTTGTGCGCGAATCAGATGAGCCAGATGCAAAAAATGACGTCCGCGAAGTGTATTCAGTTGCGGGACATACCTGTTCCCGGTTCTCCAGGGTGTGGCTTTCCCTCGGCTATATAGTACCGATGGCGACTTAGTGAAGGTGGAAGGACAGCACTAGCTCGAACTAACCGTTGGCCATCTTCGATAACGACGAAGTCCCGACAGGTATCGGATTTCGTCAAGAGTAGCCAGCACCTCTCGTCGAACGAACATGGCTCCTTCCCTAAGAATGTCTTCGACATCGTCTGGACGGGTTTCCAATTTTTGCTTCACATCCCGTGCCACGCCGAAATAATCATTAATTTGCCGAGTGAGGTTGCGCTTGGCCTCGTCATATCCAATCCTTCCTGCACGCATTTTATTCGCCAGTTCATCACATTCAGCTTGAGTCGCCATCAGACAGTACAGCGAATAAATAGTGTCATCTTCCGGATCAGTTGGCTCACCCCACTTGACTGGTCGCGTCACAATGCTATTGACGTATTCGGCCGTTTCTTCGTCCGAACAAAATACTGGAATGAAATTTTCAAGGCTCTTACTCATCTTGGGACGCTGGTCCGTCGCCTGATATTTGGGGTCTAGTGCATCGGTCCCTGGCACGCGCGATGACTTGTTACAGACCCCGATTGGAACGGGCAACAGTTGCCTATGGACCTTCTTATTAAATCGAGCCGCGATGTCTCGCGCACGGTCATGGTGCTGCTTTTGGTCATCACCTATTGGAACGTGAGTCGCACGCAGTGCCAGTATATCCGCCGACATTAGTAATGGGTATAAATAAATAGCAGCGGTAGGGACCGCTTCTTTCATTTTATGACCGCCCTGAAGCGTTGCAGAATTTGTGACTAGAGAGAGTAGCCATAGTACCTCCATCACCTCCGGCACATCTGATTGACGATAGAGAAAAGTTTGCTCTGGCCTCAGGCCAAGCGCCAAAAAATCCATTGCTAGACTTCGCGTCAGCCGCCCCAAATCCTCCCATGAATTCTTTTTAGATGTTTGCGCATGGTAGTCGGCTACGAAACAAAAGTTGTTTCGCGGAACTATATCTTGAAACGATAAAGTTTGCTGAAGAGCGCCAAAGTAATTGCCAAGATGCAATCGATCAGTTGGCTGAATTGCTGCGACTGCTCGCGTTGGAAAGGTTGCATCAAACATTGGTCGCCCTCCGTGCTATATGTCGAGCACACTCGATAGTTGTGTTGTGTCACACGCTCCAGGAGCGCCACGCGTGGGTTTCAGAATGCTGACCTACCAACTGGTCTACAAGCTCCTTCGCGTGCTTTAGTCGCTCGTGACTTAATCCAGGTGCGCCTAGGAGGATCAAGCCCATGTTAGGCAATACGTCACCTGCTCGCATACGCATTGGGTCAAGCGCCGTACGTTTGCCGGGGCCGTCAAAATAAGACGCGATAATGCCTTTTTCGTCTCGAAGAACCCAGTCACCAGAACGGCAGCGTCGCTTCTTCCCGGAGATGTGCTGATATGTCTCTCCGTCGACAGCTACGTCCAACCGGAGCCGTCCAATAACGTGTCCCATATCATGTAAGCCAATGAGTACGCCGGACTGTAATTCGCAATTCAACAGCAATTCCTCCACTGGATTATCCGACGGCGCCCCGTTCATTTGAAAATCAAGGAGCGGACCGGTCAATAGAGAAGAATGTTGATGATCAGAAAAAAAAGCGTCGTACAACTCCATTGCTTGCTTAATATCGGACGATACATTTCTTATGTTTCTTAGTGTCAATTCCCGTCTGGATTCCAGTGCCTCGCAAACTTTCTTGGCGTCAAGCTTTGAGCACTCGCACCAATGAAATTGGGTATTACTCGCCACAATCTGAAGCGACGCGGCTACAGTTAGTTGACCTCCTTCCGGCGCCTCGTCGAAGTGAGTCTCGTCGCTAATAGTTGGATCCCTAACGTTTTTCTCTAAATACAAAATCCCTTCCTCTCCGGTGCCTTTTGTTTCCCGGGGGAGGTATTTTCTTGCAATCCCCAAATGCTTCGATCGCCACATAAGTAGCTGTCGATCAAGCTCCGAAATGAGACTCAAAATGGTGATGGCTGAATCGCCTTTTTTCTCGCTAAGATCCTCAGCCAAACCCGAAAGAGTGTGGCTCCTCGGCAAATTCCACTTTGAGTAAAATTTTGCCTCCTTTTGTTTTTCAAGTGCGGCCTTCTTTTTTACATTTTGCCCTCTAGTTATCTTCTCCAAGTATTGATATTTTTCCGATTGGATCGCACTGGCATTTCCGGTTGCTTGCCGGAAACCATCATAGAAGCTTTCTACTGGCATGGTAGTAAAAAGCGCGAATAGATTCACAAGGAATGAGGCGAAATAATTCGCTTGACGGAGGCATTCGACGGCTTGCTCTGGTACGTTTGCGTGATAATTTGTTATTGCTGCGCTCACCGATAAGTTTATTGCAAGAAAGCAACACTCCGCGATATGGATTGTTCGGAGAAACATATACTCATCGTGATATTTGGTTTGAGGGAGAGCCGACATATGGCACAACGCGATAGCCCCCTCCGATTCAACCGCATAATAGATCCAGTCGGTGCGGTACGGATGCGTTGGCATCCAATGCATGGAATCCAATGGATGTACATCCGGAAGTCCCTTTCGATTAGTGAATTTTGTAAGTTCTTCCAAACCTGAGATGCGCTCTCGAACATCATCCTCCGAAAAGCCGCTTCTATCATATTGATTTCGATCCATCATCATTGCGTTCACTTCATACTCCCGCCAATCTCTTACGAGAAGCGAAATCGCTAAGTTGCACCGTTGAAGTGACAAAGAAAGCGGGACCTGTTGTCCCACATAAAGAAAGCGGTCAAGGATTCTTAGATTCGTATAATGCACATACCGCGGAATTGGATTGGTTTGGAGAAAATATTCGGACCAAAGAAAATCCTCCGCCAACTTGATCGCTTGATGGATTTCCCATGACAATGGTCTTGCGGCATTTCTCCATTTATCTACGATTGAATACAGATTACATGCATTTTGCCTTTTTTGTGCAGGGATATTTTGCCGACCGTGTTCTCTACAAGTCAGTAGATATTCGGTGAGCGGAACGTGCTGGAATTCTCTGAGGATTTCATCTTCGTCCATTTCGTCACCCCTGTTGCCAGACAGTCATTAGAGTGGGCGCTGTATCGTGTTGAGACCGGCGCTTCATAGCTCCGTTATCGAAATGCAAGCGGACAACTATGACGTCAAGGTGCATTGGGACTGTAAGATGTCGGTCGCGAGCGACATCGTTGAAATACTAGCTGCTTCGTGTCAAATTTGCCAAACAACGAGTCGTAAATGACTTCCCGTGGGCCGTGCCTTAATGCCGACCAAGCCTCCTACGGTCGCAGAATATCGTCAGACATAAACGACTGATCATCGATCTGTCTATAGGCAATACCAGTGACTTGCGATACCTGCGGTCGACGAAGCCCTTATTGCAGGCCGCATTAGGCTGGCTCAATGGGTGTCCGCTCTCTGGGTGCTCAAGAGTTTGGAACGGCGGAGCCGGCGCAAGGCCCAACGTCAAAGTGCGGCCGTTGGGCGTGCGACCCATTGGTGTCTTTCCATACGAGTGGCGGTACGTGGCCCCGTCGCGGCCGCGAGGTCAAACGGTCCGCACCCGAAAATGGGGACCGCCTGCCGGCTGCACAAGATCGCAATCTGCGGACAACGTCCTAACGAACGCCCCTCATCGCCGAAAGCACCGGTTGGCGATCTCCGACCTGAACTGAAGTGATCGACGTTTTGTTTCGGCGCGTATCGTGCCTAGCCGACTGCTGAGGCACGTTGATTCTGCGCATGAATGCCGGTCGATGATCGGAATGCTTCCTGGGTTTGCTGTAGGGACCCAATGACGTAGTATTTTGAGGCAAGAGTCGTGTGAACTCGTCGCTGGCCGCGTCACATAGCGCGTCGGCCTCTGTCATCAATGACTCGTTGGGGTGATTCCAGCAAACGTACCGTTGCCATAATTTCGCTGCCATGGCGCAGCCAGCAGGACAGGCCATCGGGTCAATTGTGCGGGGGCAATAGGGAATTGGGGGATTTGTGAGTTGGGGACGTTCCATCGATAATGCGCGCGCGGCGTAGGTATTAGCGTTCCAGACACCTAACGATGGACGTCACGCGATGCAAGGCCACACCATGGCGCGCCGCCCACTAACCACCACTAACCTTCGTCAGCCCCTGGCGAAGCGTGGTGCACTGCGTTGGCCTCTTTAACAAGTCGAGAGAATTCCGCGACGATGCCCGTGGGGCTTGCATCACGCAATGGCACGAATTCCTGCCCCCAGGTTGTACCCCAACATCCAGTAGACTTATTGTGTCCGGCAGTCTGGAAGTACTCGATAAGTCCTACGGCTCTTTCGTGAACCTTGTTCCGTAGCGCGTTGACGATGTCAGGCTCAAAATATTTCCTTATATAGCCCTGGACATCTTTCAATCGCACATTCAATTCCTGTCGTGTCGAGTACGACACGTACCAGCGATCATCCGGCAATATCCGCGTGAAATCGAACGCGATAAATCCGACGGCCTCGGGGTTGGCTTCCAATTCTCTATCAAGTTGTTCCCGAGCTTTTCTTGTGAGGGACGTCAAATTATTACGAGAGAAGGCTCGCTTACATTCAATCAGAACTGGTTTGCCTACTATCGCAGTTTGAACGTCGGGTGCCTCCCCCGAAACCGCCGGAAGCTTTGCGTAGGTAAGCTGACCTAGCAGCCTCATTTCAAAAAAGAAGTTTCGTGCTTCGATAGAACGTTTCCCAACCTCATCCTCAGTCTGTAGTGGTCCGTTGAAGCACTTTTCGAGCTTTGCCAACAGAATTTTGTCGGATTCGAGTTGCTCTGCCAGCAGCAGAGTTACGAACCCAAGCGCATCCGCTTCCATTAGCGAATTAACTAAACGACGAGCACCATGTTTCGCGATTGCTGCTTGTCCAGCGTCCGCCCGCCATGTTTGCACCAGTTCGCCAACGTCGCGCAGGTATTGCGCCGCTCGGCAGCTGTTGTTGATCTCCTTGCAAAGCAGCCGCTGAATTAACTTGATGGCCTCTGCCAAGTCCTTCTCAATCTGATCGTACGTCCTAACGCCCCCGAACATGTTTCGCCCCCCTTTGCAGACAAATGCAATGTTTCAATGAAGTGCTCGACGGCGCGAGGTTGGAGCCGGGTGCGATTCCGGAACCAAGCGTAGCGCATAGTCGGGGCTCCCGATATAGAGGTTAATATACCCTCAGCGTTTTACGGGTCGGGCCCAAACCCCGGCCTGAAGAGGCTGTCGCAAAAGCCCTCGGGTCCATACAATACTGCCTGGAACGAAACGGCAGGAAGCCACGATGAGCACGGCGCGCAAAGTACCTTCGCCCGATGATGCGCAGTTCAGATTGTTTGATGGTGTGCCACAGGACCTGGACGCGCCGTTGCTACGCACGGCAGTCAACAGCGGTCGTCGCTTCGTGACCGGAGATGCGCACGCTATTTTTCTGGGGACGACGCGGCTGGAAACGTACCTGAAGCAA
>NZ_WOEZ01000278.1 GCF_013177735.1 Paraburkholderia elongata
CTTCGACGTTTTCTGCCAGGCCCGCTGCGAGTTGCGGCGCGTCGGCCAGCAGGACCTTCGAAACACCTGCAATCTTCGCCGCGGCATCCGCTGCGGCTTGCGCGTTGTGACCCGCCACCAGCACGTGGATATCACCACCAATCTTCTGCGCGGCTGCAATCGTATTCAGCGTCGCGGCCTTGATCGACGCGTTGCCCCCCAAGGGGGCTTCCTTCGGGGCGTCGTGTTCAGCAATAACCAGATTCGTCATTTCGTCCGTCTCCTTACAGCACCTTGGCTTCGGTCTTCAGCTTCTCGACCAGCGTCTTCACATCCGGCACCATCACACCGGCGGAGCGCTTCGGCGGCTCGACAACCTTCAGCGTCTTCAGGCGCGGCGTGACATCAACGCCGAAATCTTCCGGCTTGATGACTTCCAGCGGCTTCTTCTTCGCCTTCATGATGTTGGGCAGCGTCACGTAGCGCGGCTCGTTCAGGCGCAGGTCGGTCGTGACGACTGCGGGCAAGGTCAGCGACAGCGTTTCCGCGCCGCCATCCACTTCGCGCGAAACCGTAGCTTTACCGTCCGCCACGACAACCTTCGAGGCGAACGTTGCTTGCGGCAGGTTAGCCAGCGCGGCCAGCATCTGGCCGGTCTGGTTCGAATCGTCGTCGATGGCCTGCTTGCCGAGGATGATCAGCTGCGGCTGTTCCTTGTCGACCAGCGCCTTCAGCAGCTTGGCCACCGCCAGCGGCTGCAGCTCTTCGC
>NZ_WOEZ01000279.1 GCF_013177735.1 Paraburkholderia elongata
CTTCGCCGCGTCAAGGGTCCCGCTGGCGCCAGGCTTTGGCCTGCCCTTGACCCGATACGCGCTCCCGCACGTGAGGCGCAGAAGGAAGCTGACCGATGATCCGTGACCCAGTTCGCGAAAGGCCTTGACAACTTACTGCTCATAGAAGGCATGAGCCATTCCGTCCTCACCAGGGAGACATGTCATGCTGACCGCTTGCGCTGGAATTGTGCCGCAATCCGCTGCCGCACCTTACGCCGACGATGGCAGCGCCGCGCAGCCGCAAACCCCTCAGACCAGCCCTGACCTCGCGCCAATCGACATCCGGGCCATGCTCGACACGCACGCCGAATCGTTCCGGCACGCGGGCGTGCTGTCCGTGCGCAGCGGCTTGCAATGGCCGGCATCTGGACGCGCTGCCACGCGTGCCATCGTCGTGACCGTCATGGCGGACAAGCTGGCCACGCTGCAAGCCGCGCTGCCCAAGCAGATCGACGGCGTACCCGTCGATGTACGCGCGGCAGACGCGATGGAATCGATGCAAGCGCTCGACCCTTCACGATATTGCGCACTGGCGGAAGCCCGCCACGAACTGCGGCAGCCCTATTTCGCGGACCAGGTGTTCTTCGACAAACAAGGCAACCCACTTGCGAGTCCGCCTGCACCGCTCATCGCATTCGCTGCCGCCAGCACGCGCAAACAAGAGATTCCGTACACGCCGGCGCCCGGCGCGAGTCTCGATTCGGTGACGGAGCAGGTCTCTTTGGTACTGCATGCGAGTCCCGATGCCGGGTGGGCGGAGCTATCGAAATTCATCGCCGGCGTTCGCGAAGAACTGGTGGTCGGCATGTATGACTTCACCTCCGCGCACATTCTCACCACAGTTGAGGCCGCGCTTGCCGACGGCAAAAAGCTGACGCTCACGCTCGACCATCCCGCGAAGAATCCCACGGCCGATCAGACCGACGAGCAAACGCAGACCGATCTCTCGACCCGGCTCGGCGAGCGCTTCGCCGGCACGTGGGCACTCACCAATGCCGACCCGAAGGCACCCGTCTGGATCTATCCGAACGCGTATCACATCAAGGTCGCCGTGCGCGAAGACGATACTTTCTGGCTCTCTTCGGGCAACTGGAACAACAGCAATCAGCCGGAGATCGACCTGTCGGACGTGGCGGCCGCGCGCAAGCTCGCCGAGACACATGATCGCGACTGGCATGTGATCGTCACGAGCAAGGCGTTGGCGAGCACGTTCCGCGCATTCCTGCAGCACGACTATACGGTCTCTCACAACGCGATTCTTGAGGCTAAGGCACAGCGCATGACTGTTCCGGGAGCCGGAGCCGCTGCTCTCGACGTTCCGATCGAAGCGTTTGCTGCCGGCAAGGCTCCGCACCAGTTCTTCGCGCCGAAGACCTTGACTGACACTGTGACGATCCAGCCGCTACTCACACCCGATAACTATCAGCCTCATGTTTTGGCGCTCATCGAGTCCACGCAGCAGCACTTTTACATGCAGACTCAATATATCCATCCGAGCGGACGCCCTGACGATGCAGAACATGACGCACTGATTGCGGCGCTGAAGGCGCTCATCGATCGCGGACTCGACGTGCGTCTGATCACCAGCCAGTTTCAGAATGACGCGTGGGTCGAGAAGCTGATCGCGGCGGGTGTGCCGTCGTCCGTGCTGCGCCGGCAGGCGAACGTTCACAACAAGGGTATCGTTGTCGACGGAAATGTCGTTCTGGTCAGCAGTCAGAACTGGTCGGCGGACGGCACGCTGCGCAATCGCGATGCGGGCCTGATCATTCATAGCGCCGATGCCGCGGCTTATTTCGAGCAGATTTTCCTGCACGACTGGAATTATCTGGCTTCGCCGGTGGGGAGCTGAGGGAACTCTCGAAGCGTCTGGCCAGTTCTGAAAACCGGCTCTGCGAAACGGACGTGACACAACGTGGCAGCAGTCACGCCACGAAACGGATTCGTCAGGCAACCCGCGGCCCGACGTAATTTGACCGTCACCTTCCAGCAATATGGCGATGTAATGATGATGCTTCGTACCCGCCCTAGCGGCTCGAGAACTTGCAGCCGGATGCGCTGCAGTCCGACACCGCCCGGGCGGGCACGAATTGATTCAAACCTTGCATCGAACCATGATGCCGGGGTTTAGCCATTCGCTGGACGCCCCGTCTTCACCGTCTCGAGCGACGACACTGCGGCAAGCAGGCGCTGCGGCGCTGCCGACTCCAGCATCATCAACCCTGCTCGCAACAGCTCGCTCTTCTTGACCGATACGCCGGCGTCGAGGCACTTCTGCTTGAGAGAAGCAATCTTGTCGTAGTCCGATTTCGGCATCGTGAAGCTGTCGCGCACGACTTTCTCTTTCTTCGGCTGCTTGGCTTTCTTTGCTTCGGGAGCGCTGACCGGCGCGGCTTCGGCAGTTGCCGAACGCTTCGCTTTGGCTGCCTTCTTGACAGCAGGCGCTGCTTCCGTGGTTGCTGAGCGCTTCGCTTTGGCCGCTTTCTCGACGACAGGGGCCGCTTCCGCAGCTGCCGAGCGCTTCGCTTTGGCAGCTTTCTTGGCGGCGGGCTTCGCTTCCGCAGTCGCCGCGCGCTTCGCTTTGGCTGGTTTCTCAGCGGTGGGCTTCGCTTCCGCGGTCGCCGCACGCTTCACTTTTTTGGCTGCTTTCTTGACGGCAGGCGTTGCTTCCGCGGCGGCCGCGCGCTTCGCTTTGGACGCCTTTTCGACGACAGGCGCCGCTTCTGCCGGCTGTTCCGGCGCGACTGCGGGCTCGGCGCCATTTACCCCGTGCTTGGACGAGCTCTTAGGGAAATGGAACGCCTTCTTGGTGTGCTCTTTAGTGACGGGTGTTGTCATGTGGTTCTCCGCGTTGATAACTGTATAAACAGTATATACCGTTTATTTCGCTATCGAAGCCTCGGTTCCGATGCGAACCTCAACCCGTCACCTGTACCGGACAGCATCCCACAAACCGTACAGGTACTGTACCGGAATGGTTCGCTAGAATGCTCCAAAGGTCCTATTGGCCGCCACCGGAGCCACCCATGTCCTACCTCAGCCTCAGCCTTAGCGCGCTGCCCGCCGGCATTCTGTTCGCGCTCGTCACGACCATCACGCCTGGTCCGAACAACACGATGTTGCTGGCCTCGGGCGTCAACTTCGGCTTTCGCCGCACACTGCCGCATGTTTCCGGCATCAGCGCCGGGGTCGTGCTGTTGATGTTGTCGGTTGGGATTGGTCTGGGCGAAGCCTTCGTGCACTTTCCCGTGCTGTACACGGTGCTCGAAGTCGCGAGCGTCGCGTACCTGCTGTATCTCGCGTGGAAAATCGGCACGTCGGGCGAGCTGAAGGTCAAGAAAGGCGATCGCCGGCCCATGAAGTTTTATGAAGCCATCGCGTTCCAGTGGGTCAATCCGAAAGCATGGATGATGGTGCTGACCGCCGCCACGACGATCCACCTGAGCGAGAGCTACAGCATGAACGCCATCGCGATGGCGGTGATCTTCTACGTGATCGGTTTTCCGTGCATCTGCCTGTGGGCCGGTTTCGGCACTGCGATGCGGCGCGTGCTGTCGGATCCAAAGCGGCTGCGCATTTTCAATGTGGCGATGGCGCTGCTGCTGGTGCTCTCGCTGTATCCGATCGTGCTGAAGCTGCTCGGCCAGTCCACTTAAGGTTGAGCACAGCTAGATCGCGCCCTGCCCGACTCGCTCGATGAAGCGCCACAACGCGTCGTCGGTCGAGTACGGGGCGTTGAAACGGAACCAGGCGCTCGGGGCATCGTCGGGACGGAAGTAGGAGCCGGGCGCGAGCCAGATGCCATGCGCGAGCGCGGCGGTCGCCACTTCCCCCGCGCGCTCCGCTTCGATCGGCAGCTGCGCCCACAGGAACAGGCCGGCTCGCGGCCGGTGAAACAGTTCGAGGCCGAGTGAATCGAGCCGCTCTTCGACGGTCGCATGCGCGAGCTTGAGCCGCTCGTTCACGGCTTCGACGTGACGCGCATAGCGCCCTTCGAGCAACACCTTGTCGACGATCCGCTCGATCGCTTCCGACGAGGTCAATCCCACCGCCATTTTCGTGCGCGCCAGCTCGCGCAACACCGCCCGCTCGGCGACCACATAGCCGCAGCGCAGCCCCGGCGTCACCGTCTTCGAAAAACCGCCAACGTAGAGCACACGCTGCAAGCCTTCCATTGCGGCGAACAATGGCGCGCCGGGCGGCGCCAGTTCGCGGCTGACATCGTCTTCGATCACCCACATGCGCTGACGCTCGGCGATCTGCAACAGACGGAACGCCGCCGACATGCCGAAGGTCGCGCCGGTCGGATTCTGCAGCGTGGTGTTGACGAAAATCGCCTTCGGATTGTGCTGCGCGACCAGCGCTTCGAGTACGTCGGTATCGACGCCGGCCGGGGTGCGCGGCACCCCATGCACCACCAGCCCCGCCAGCTTGAGAATTTGCAGCAGATTGCAATAACCCGGATCTTCGACGATCACGGCGTCGCCGGCGCGTAGCAGCGTGCGGACGATCAAATCCAGCCCTTGCGTCGCGCCCTGGGTGAGCAGCACGTTGGAGACGTCGACCGGCAACCCGCGCCGGTCGAGTTGCTCGGCGATCCGCTCGCGCAGCGGCGCGAAGCCGTACGGATGCCCGTAGTCGCCGAGCCGCGCCGCCGGCACCCGGCTCATCGCACGCAGCGCATGCTGCAGACCCGTCTCGTTGATCCACTCGTTCGGCAGCCAGCCGCCGCCCGCCTTGATCGGCACCGAATGGTCGGCGAACACATCGGACAGCAGCCAGGTCGCGGTCAGGCTCGGCGGTTGCCAATCGGTCGGGGCGGCCCGCGCGGACTGCAAGCGCGCCGCCACGCGGTAACCGGACCCGCGCCGCGCCACCACGAGGCCCATCGAAACAAGACGGTTGTACGCTTCGGTGACGGTGAAGGTGCTCAGCTCGTGGCTTTGCGCCAACTGCCGCACCGACGGCAACAGCGCGCCGGCGCGCAGCGACTGCGCCTCGATGGCGCGCGCGAAGCCCTGCACGACCTGCTCGACGAGCGTGGGAGCGGCGCGCCGGTCGCGCTCAAGTTGTAGTTCGATCATGATCGGGAGTGAGGAGTCGACACAGTTATCGCAATTCCACCAACACAGTTAGCGCCACACTGCGTCAACTGTTTATGCCGCCATTAAACCGCGAACGCTACAGTTTTGGCTACGCCCCGAAGGAAGTCCCCTTGGGGGACCACTTCGAGGAAAAACCATGACTTCGCGCCCCGTCATCGACGACCTGTCGTCTTTCTGGATGCCCTTTACCGCCAACCGCCAGTTCAAGGCCGCGCCGCGCCTGCTGGAATCGGCCAAGGGTATGTACTACCGCACCACGGACGGGCGTGAAGTGCTCGACGGCTGCGCCGGCCTCTGGTGCGTGAACGCCGGCCACGGCCGCGACGAAATTGTCGCTGCGATCACCCAGCAACTGTCGACGCTCGATTTCGCGCCCACCTTCCAGATGGGCCACCCGCTGGCATTCGAAGCGGCCACGAAAGTCGCCGAACTGATGCCGGACGGCCTCGACCGGATCTTCTTCACGAACTCCGGCTCGGAATCGGTCGACACCGCCCTGAAAATCGCGCTGGCGTACCACCGTTCGCGTGGCGAAGGCCAGCGCACACGTCTGATCGGCCGCGAGCGCGGCTATCACGGCGTGGGCTTCGGCGGCATTTCGGTCGGCGGCATCGCGCCGAACCGCAAGACGTTCTCCGGCGCGCTACTGCCGGCGGTCGACCACCTGCCGCACACGCATAACCTTGAACACAACGCGTTTTCGAAAGGCCAACCCGCCTGGGGCGCCCATCTCGCCGACGAACTCGAGCGCATCGTCACGCTGCACGACGCGTCGACCATCGCCGCCGTGATCGTCGAACCCGTGGCCGGCTCGACGGGCGTGCTGATTCCGCCGCAAGGCTATCTGCAGAAGCTGCGCGAAATCTGCACGAAGCACGGCATCCTGCTGATTTTCGACGAAGTGATTACCGGTTTCGGCCGTGTCGGCAAGGCGACGGCGAGCGAATACTTCGGCGTGACGCCGGACCTGATCACGATGGCCAAGGCGATCAACAACGCCGCGATCCCGATGGGCGCGGTGGCCGCGAGCCGCACGATCCACGACACGATCGTCAACAGCGGCGCACAGGGCGCGATCGAGCTGTTCCATGGCTACACGTATTCGGCCCACCCGGCTGCGGCCGCTGCCGCAGTTGCGACGCTCGACCTGTATCGCCGCGAAGGCCTGTTCGAGCGCGCGGCGACAATGGCGCCGAAGTTCGAAGCCGCTGCTCACTCGTTGCGCGGTGCGAAGCATGTGAAGGACGTTCGCAACCTCGGCATGATCGCGGGCGTCGAACTCGAGTCGCGCGACGGCGCGCCGGGCGCGCGTGCTTACGAAGCCTTCGTGAAGTGCTTCGAGGCGGGCGTGCTGGTGCGCTTCACCGGCGATATCCTCGCGTTCTCGCCGCCGCTCATCATCGACGAAGAGCAGATCGCGCACATCTTCAAGACGGTGGGCGACGTGTTGGCGACGGTGCAGTAAGACTGCAGGCGAGATGCGGCGCGCGTGGGGTGCGCGCGCCGTATTGTTGCGACGCAGCGGAGCTTCAGGAAATTGCCTTGTAGTGCTCGCGCCTGCCGTCTGGACGGCGTATGGTAATGGCAAGGGTTGGCGCCGTGGTCCGGCCCGACGGGAGACGGCCATGAAGATACCTACCGTTCGCGCGGGCGCGCATATCGAAGGCGTGCATTGGATTGCCGAGTACGCTGAAGACGTTCACGAGATTCGCGTGTTTCGCGAAGGCCAGGAAGTGGATGTGCATAATGCGCCGTCCACGTTGTTTGGCGATGAGGAAAATTCGGGGTCGAAGAGTACCGCTGATCATCGGGCTGTGGAAGCCGCTGTGCTGGCTTATTTGAGGCGGTTTGTGATTGAGCATGATGCGGAGGAGTAATGTTTTTTTTGCCTGCGCGGCGCTTTTTGTCTGTGCTTTTATGGCGTTGGCCTTTCCTTGATTTGCTATTGGTCTATTAGTGTCGCCCCTGTGCGGGGCAGGCACTTACTTTCTTTGCCGCCGCAAAGAAAGATAAGCAAAGAAAGCGGCTCGAACCCCCTGCTAAGCGGGTCCCTCGCGCAGTTGCGGTAGTGGTGCATCTAGAATCCGTGTTCTCGCACACTCCGCGCTAGTGACAAGGCAATCATGCTTCCCGCCTCGCACTATGTGCTCGCCGGAAGGGTTCACCATGCAAACCAATGGCTTCGTTTAGTCATGGTGGGGGCCATCGGCTTCGCCTCGGCGATGCGCTGCAAATACCGGATGGCTTGGGGTGTGCCGCTGGGCGCATCAAGCAGCTAGCTGTCGCTAGCACCCCCTAACGCCTGAAGCAGTTATTGGTCTAATGAAGCAGCAGCGAGCGCACCGATAGCGGGTGAGTTGCCGAATAGTCGCGGCGTGTCGGCAGCGGCGCGCGGTTTGACGAAGTACTACCGAACATCGGCAACAGCGTACGGTTTGATGAAGTACCGTGTCGGCGCGCGCAGCGCCGCCGGAAGTATGACTGCCTTGTCACTCACGCTGAATGTGCGAGAACACAGATTCCAGATGCACCACTACCGCGACTGTGCGAGGAACCCGCTTAGCAGGGGTTTTTAGCCGCTTTCTCTTGCCTACTTGTCTTTGCGGCGGCAAAGAGAAGTAGGTGCCCGCCCCGCACAGGGGCGACGCTAATAAACCAATATCAATTCAAGGAAAGGCCAACACCGCAGGCATACAGGCGAACAAGCGCCGCGCAAGCAAAAACAACCTTAGTCAGCAGGCCTCAACTTCTTAACATCCGCATCCGACGGCTCCACACTAGCGCCGTCAATATACCGATAGGAAGTCATCACACCCTTGCCGTCCTTGAGACCGGTGACACCGACAAAAGCCCCCATCGTCGACTGATTGTCCTGCGCCCGATAAGTAATCGGCCCGAAGGGCGTATCTACCCCAAGTCCCTTGAACGCCGCAGCCAGCTTATCCGAATCAGTAGAACCGGCCTTCTTGATCCCCGCCGCGATCGACATCAACGCCGAATACCCCACCACCGACCCCAGCCTCGGATAATCGTGGTACTTCGCCTGATACGCATCCACAAACTTCTTGTTCGCCGCCGTATCGATCGAATACCACGGGTAACCCGTCACGATCCAGCCAGTCGGCGCCTCCGCACCCAACGGGTCGAGATAGTCTGGCTCACCCGTCAGCAACGACACCACACTGCGATCCTTAAACAACCCACGCGTATTGCCCTCGCGCACAAACTTGCCAAGATCGGCGCCAAACAGCACGTTGAAAATCGCATCCGGCTTCGCATCGGCAATCGCCTGCGACACCGCGCCTGCATCGACATTACCCAGCGGCGTCGCCTGCTCGGCGACAAACTCCACATCAGGCTGCGCCGCCGTCATCAGCTTCTTGAACGTCGCCACCGCCGATTGCCCGTACTCGTAGTTCGGATACACCAGCGCCCAGCGTTTCTTTTTCAGCTTCACCGCCTCGGGCACCAGCATCGCCACCTGCATATACGTCGAAGGACGCAACCGGTACGTGTATTTATTGCCGTCGGCCCAAACAATCTTGTCAGTCAACGGCTCGGCCGCCAGGAAGAAAATCTTCTTCTGCTTCGCGAAGTCGGTCAGCGCGAGACCCGTGTTCGACAGGAAACCGCCGAACAGCAATTGCACCTGCTCACGCGCAATCAACTCCTGCGCGACGCGGATCGTGTCGCCCGGATTGCCGTTGTCGTCGCGCGACACCACTTCGAGCTGTTTGCCGAGTACGCCGCCCGCCGCGTTCACCTGTTCGAGCGCGAGATTCCAGCCGTTCTTGTAAGGACCGAGAAAGGCAGGCTGCGCCTTGTAGCTGTTGATTTCGCCGATCTTGATGGTCTGCTGGGCGCTCGCGCCGAAGGCCGCGAGCGATAGAACCGTTGAAACCGTGAGGCGAGAGATCCATCCTGCGCGCGTGGTCATGCGTTTCTCCGTTATCAAAAGGATTGCGGGAATGCGGTCGTTCTTATCAAGCGTTCAAGCGTCTCGCGATTCGTTCGGCGAGCCGTGTTGCGAGCCGTGTCACGAGTTGTGCTGCAAGTGGTGTTGCGAGTTGTGTTGCAAGCCCTGTTGCGCGTTGTGCTGCAATCGGTGCTGCAAGTGAAGCTGCGAGTGAAGCTGCAAACCGTGCAGCAATACGTCTGGCAATTTCACTCCGCCCGCGGTGTCGCGCGGATTCTGGCGACGCTCGCCGTGACGTCCTGCCATGCCGGCTTGCCGCCGGCGAATTGCTGACGCAGGTATGACACAAGTTCGGCGACCTGGGCATCGTTGAAACTGTCGCGGTAAGCCGGCATCGTACCGAGTTCGGGGCGCGCAGGCGAGCCGATACCATCGAGAATCACACGAATCAGATTATCAGGCGTCGTGCTGTGCAGATTCGTGTTAAGCGCCAGCGAAGGATGCGCACCAAACAATTCCGGCCCGCTGCCAGTGTGATGACAGGCTGCACACGCGCCGTCGAAGAGACGTGCACCGAGCCCTGTCGTCGTACCCGCTATCGTGCTGGCCTGCTCGTATTGACGCGCCATCGCCACAGGATCTGCGTTGGCCTCCAGGGGATTCAAAGACGCCAGATACGTGGCCATCGCGCGAATATCGCTGTCGGGCAGCGCAGCCAGATCGCTGACGACCGGTGCCATCGGCCCGGCCGCGACGCCATGCAGCGGCGCGTGACCGTAGCGCATATAGCTGAACAGTTCGTCTTCGCTCCAGGGCACGGGTGCGTTTGAAAGCGTCGACAGCGCGGGCGCCTCCCACCCTTCCGCCATGCCGCCGCCCATGAATGCGGTGCCGGCTTTCTCGGCGCCGAATGCATTGCGCGGGGTATGGCACGCACTGCAATGGCCGAGGCCGTTCACGAGATACGCCCCGCGATTCCATTGCGCACTTTGCGTCGCGCTGGCGGTAAACGTATTGCGGCCAAGGAAGAGCCCGTTCCATGCAGCCATCAACGGACGCACGCTGAACGGATACGCGAGCTTCGTTTCCGGCGGACGGGAGCGCACTGGCGTTTGCGTCATCAGGTACGCGTAGAGCGCCTTCAGATCGTCGTCGGACGTGTTTTTGAACGACGTGTAGGGGAACACGGGATACAGACGATGCCCGTCGCGGCTGATACCTTGCCGCATCGCCCGCATGAATGCGTCGAGCGACCATGTGCCGATGCCCGTCAGTCCATCGGGCGTGATGTTGGTGCTGTAGACGGTGCCGAACGGCGTATCGAGCGGTTTGCCGCCCGCGTTCGGCACGCCGTTGTGCGCGGTATGGCAAACCGCGCAATTGCCCAGCGACGCAAGCAGTTTGCCGCGCGCCACCAATTCCGGCGCGAACGCGCTCGCTAGCGGTGGCGTAATCGGCGCAATCGCTTGCGGCGACATAGCCAGTGCGCCCAGCCAACCGGCCGCGCCCGCGGCGATTGCGCCGAGAAAACCGAACCGCCAGCGCTTCTTTTTGCGCGCAGCCGCCTCTTCCGCTTGCGCATCGGCGAGCGCGGCGCGAATCGTCTCGGGCGTGAACGGCGGCCTGCGAAAACGTACACCGGTCGCATCATACAGCGCGTTGGCGATCGCGGCGGCACCGGGCAGCGACGCCGATTCGCCTGTGCCCATCGGCGGCTCGCCGTGGCGCGGCATCATCACCACGTCGATCACCGGCACTTCACGGAACGTCAGGATCGGATACGCGCCCCACTCCTGACTCGTCACCGCGTTCTCGCCGAACGTCACGCGTTCTTTCAGCGCGCGGCTGGTGGCCTGGATCACATTGCCGTGTATCTGATGACGTACGCCGTCAGGATTCACCATGGTGCCGGTGTCCTGTCCGACCACCACGCGCGTCACGGCAAGCTCGCCGCTCTTGCGATTGACTTCGACGTCGGCGACCCACGCGGACCATGCGGCCCCGAAGCCGGGGAATTTGCTGTGCACGTATCGGGCGTAAGCGAAGCCTCTACCGCGCGCTATGTCACCATCTTCCTGAGCATCTTTCAAAGCGCTGGTACGAGGTTGCCAGCCGGCTTTCTCAGCCACTGCTTTGACGAGATCGATCGCACGCGGATCAGTGAGATGTTTCAGCCGAAACTCAACGGGATCGACGCCCGCTTCCGTTGCAAGTTCGTCGATGAAAGACTCATGCGCGAATGTGTTCGGCAAGGCGGACACGCCTCTTAGCCAGGATGCGCGCACGATCGGCGGCGTGTCGTCGCAGACAATGCGCATGGTCCGATAGTCGTACGGCGGCACGGACGTGCGGTCGCCCATTTCGAATACTTGCGGCTGTGCGGAGATCGTTCCGCTGAGCAGCAGCGCTAAAGTAGGGGCGTCGTTCGATGGATAGCGCGTCGCGAAATCGTATGCCGCGAGCTCGCCTTCTGCGCTTAAAGCGCCGCGCACGTCCATCAATTGCGCAGCGCCTTTGGGCTCCCATGCATGCTCGTCTTCGCGCGATAGTTGCACGCGCACCGGACTGCCGCTTGCGCGCGATAGCAGCGCGGCGTCGGCGGCGACATCGTCCGCGCAATTGCGGCCATAGCAACCCGCCGCGTCCATGCGCACGATTTCGATGTGCGCTTCATCCAGCGCCATCAACAAGGCGAGATCGGCACGCAACGAATGGGGATTCTGCGTGCCCGACCAGACTTTCAGCTTCGCATCCCGGTAGTCAGCCACCGCGCACGAGGGTCCAATCGACGCATGCATCTGAAACGGCCATACGTAGGTGCGTTCCAGCGTTCGAGCAGGGTCTTGCGCGAGGGCTGCGTCGATATCGCCCTCGATCACCAGATCGCGTCGTTTAGCCGGATTTGCTCTGAGCGCAGCTTCCACTTCCTCGCTGGTTTCGAGCGGCGGCAAACCCTCAACTGCTTTCCACTGCACGTTCAACCGCTTCACCGCCTGCTGCGCGATCTCTTCGCGCTCAGCAACGATGCCAACGAAATCGCGGATCACCACGACCTTGACGATGCCGGGCAAGTCACCGATAGAATTTTCATCAACATGCAGCAGGCTATTGCCAATGAACTCGCCCTGCGCGACACCCGCATAAGGCGGCCGTACGACGCGGCCGTGCAGCATGCCCGGCACGCGCACGTCGTGCACGAAACTCAATTCGCCCGTGGCCTTCGCGGGGATATCGACACGCGGCGAGCTCTTGCCGACGATCTTGTACGTGTCGGGCGATTTCAGAGGCGCATCGGTGGCGAGCGTTAATTCGATGCGCCGTCCGGTAATCAATTCGCCGTAAATCAAGCCTTTTGCAGTATCGTCGTCACGCTGAACGACCACACCGTCGCGCACGTCGAGTTGCTCTGCACTTAAGTTCAAACGCACCGCCGCTTCCGCCAGCAGAAACTGCCGCGCCTGCGCCGCCGCGTGCCGCAACGGCACGGCCGAAATCTGAATCGTGGCGCTCGCAATCGTGGGACCCTGATTCGGCGCTTCGTTCGTGTGTCCAAGCACGATCGATACACGCGTCAACGGCACGTCGAGTTCTTCCGCGACGATCTGCGCGAGCGCCGTGCCGATGCCGGTACCGAGATCGACGTGTCCGTTGAACGCGACCACCGTGCCGTCGTCGCGCACCACGAGAAACATGTCCGCTTCCGTCGGCATGAACGAGGACCGCGACCCTGGCTGCCCAACCGCGGCTCGCACCGGCGCTTGCGGCGGCCGCGTGACGATCAGCACATTCTGCGCGTCGTAGAGTTGCTGCCGCGACGGCGGCGCGGCCCGGCGATCGACGCTGAGATCCGGCCCGGTCATGCGCGCGCTCCCTGATCCAACACCGATTGCGCGGCGAGCAATTCAGCCGCGCGCTGCACCGCGCGCACGATCTCGACATGCGTGCCGCACCGGCAGAGGTTGCGCGATAATTCCCGCCGAATCGTCTCGACACTCGGATGCGGATCGCGATCGAGCAACGCTTTGGCGGTCATGATCATGCCGTTCAGGCAATAGCCGCACTGCGCGGCCTGTTCTTCGATAAAGGCCTGCTGCACCGGATGCAGCGCGGCACGCGTGCCCAGTCCTTCGAGCGTGGTGATCTCACGCCCCAATGCAACCTTCGCGGTCGTCACGCATGAACGCGTCGGCATGCCGTCGAGCAATACCGTACACGCACCGCATTCGCCGAGGCCGCAGCCGAATTTTGGACCGTTCAACGCGAGGTCGTTACGCAGCAGATAGAGCAGTGGCGTGTCGGCAGCGGCGCTGACAAGATGCGTCGCGCCGTTGACGTGCAGCGCAAGTGGCGCCGGGCGGTTCATGACAATGCCGGCCACGCCGTGCGGCGCGCGTTCACAGCACCACCGGCACTTCGGTCGCCGGTGGTGTATTGCGGCTGCGCCGGCAGCGGATCAAACCGTCGATCATCACCATGCCGACGCCGGGAATATCGCCGAGCTGCACGCTTTCCAGCAGGGTATCGGCGGCCGTGTGCTGCGCACGGTCCATGAAGACGAAGTCGGCAGGACGGCCTACTTCGATCAGACCCTGGCGCAAATTGCGTTGCCGCGCGGTGTTGCCGGTCGCGAAGCAGAAGGCGATCTCAGCGGGGATGTCGGCGAGGCTGGAGATCAGCGCGATCATCCGTAAAATGCCGAGCGGTTGCACGCCGGAACCCGCCGGGCTATCGGTGCCGAGAATGATCCGATGCGGACACTTCAATTCGATCGCATGACGTGCGGTGAGCAAGGCGATCCGCTCATTGCCGTTGTGAACGATCTCCAGCGCGCGGCTCGATTGCTCGCACAGATCGCATACGTGCCGATAGGAAAGCGACGTATGGCCGCCGTTGATGTGGCCGATCACGTCAGCGTCGGCGGCGAGCACCACGTCTCTATCGATCAGACCCGAGCCGGGAATCGACGGGCCGCCCGTGTGAATCGTGCTTTGAATGCCGTACTTGCGTGCCCACGCGACCATCTGCCCCGCTTCCTCGCCGCCTTTCACGCTGCCGAGACCCACTTCGCCGAGCAGCTTCACGCCCGCTTCCGAGAGCTCCTTGAAGTCTTCCTCGACCATGCCCTTCTCGATCACCGGCGCACCCGCCATGACTTTCACGCCGCCACCGACACCCGCGCCACGCATCCCTTCGAACGAGCGTTGAGCTGTAATAGCAAGCGCCTTTACGCCGATCACGTCTTTCGGACGACCAGGCAAATGCACTTCGCCGGCGGAGATCATCGTCGTCACGCCGCCGTTCAGATTCGATTCGATCCAGCCCATCTGATTCTGCCGCGGCGTCCAGTCGCCGAACACCGGATGCACGTGCGAATCGATCAGGCCCGGGGCGACCGTGGTGCCCTTGCAGTCGACGGTAGTCCGCGCACCTTCGAGGTCGCAATCCGCCTCCTTGCCGATCGCGAAGATCACGCCGTCGTCGATCACCAGCGTGTCAGCGTCGAGAATCGGCTGGTCGATGTCGCCGGATAACAGCAGACCGATGTTCGTTACGGCGACCTTGCCCGACAAGCCTGTCAACGTCTCTGCTGCCATCTGCCTCTCCTTTTGCAACGGTTTGCAACGGTTTGCAACGGTTTGCAACGGTTCGCAACGACTGCCCGGCGCCGCGTGTGTGCGTACCCTGCACGCCTCGTGCGCCGACGGAATCACACACTCAGATAAGCGCGCCTCACTGTTTCGTTCTTTGCGAGTTCGCCGATCGTGCCGCTAAAGCGGATCTGTCCTTTCTCGAGGACGTACGCGCGGTCGCTGACCAGCTCGGCGAAATGCAGGTTCTGTTCGGACAACAGAATCGAGAGCCCTTCGCGCTTGAGTTCGAGAATCATGTTCGCCATCTGCTCGACGATCACGGGCGCGACGCCCTCGGACGGTTCGTCGAGCAGCACCAGATACGGATTGCCCATCAGCGTGCGTGAGACGGTGAGCATTTGCTGCTCGCCGCCGCTCATCTGGCCGCCTGGGCGTTTCGGCATTTCGCCGAGATTGGGGAACAGGCGGAACAGCTTTTCCGGCGTCCATTGCGGCGCGCCTTCGCGCGGCGGTTGACGGCCGGTGTCGAGGTTTTCCATCACCGTCAGATCGGAGAACACGCGGCGGTCTTCGGGGACGAAACCCATGCCCATGCGTGCGATCCGATACGGCTGCAACGCCGTGATGTTTTGTCCGCGAAAACGCACTTCGCCCTGACGGCGCGGCAGCAACCCCATCACTGCTTTCATCGTCGTCGATTTGCCGGCGCCGTTGCGGCCCATCAGCGCGACCACTTCGCCGCGGCCGACTTCGAGGCCCACGTCGAACAGAATATGCGCGCGGCCATAGAACGCATTGAGGCCGGAGACTTTCAGCATCGGTTCGCTCATTGCAGCGCCCCTTGTCCTTGATGGCCGCCGGCCGCTTCGTGCAGCGGAGCGCGTGGCTGGAAGGTCTTGCCGGTGCCGAAATAGACTTCCTGCACGCGTGCGTCGTTGCGGATCGTTTCGGCGTCGCCCTCGGCGATCAGCTTGCCACGTGCGAGCACGATCATGCGATCGGCGTACGCGAATACAACGTCCATGCTGTGCTCGGTAAAGAGCACACCGATCTTGTGCTCGGTGACGAGACGCTTGGTCAGCGCCATCAGCGCGTTGCGCTCCTTTGGCGCCATGCCGGCAGTGGGCTCGTCCATCAGCAGCAACTTCGGCCGGTTTGCCAGCGCGATAGCGAGTTCTACGCGTTTGACGTCACCGTAGGCGAGCACGCCGCAGGCGCGGTTCGCGTCTGCGCCCATGCCGACTTGTTCGAGCAGCGTCATGGCTTCATCGGCATAGCGCGAGCCCGCAGGTTTCCACAGACCGAATGTCTTGCGTTCACGCGACACCAGGGCCATCTGCACGTTCTCGAGTACGGTCATCGAATTGAAGGTCGCGGCAATCTGAAACGTGCGGCCGACGCCCAGCCGCCAGATATCGCGTGGCCGCATGCCGACCAGTTCATGATCGTCGAGACGAATCGAGCCGGACGACGGCTGCAGTTGCCCGTTGACCATGTTGAAGCAGGTCGACTTGCCCGCGCCATTCGGACCCAGCAGGGCGAGCAGTTGACCGGCTTCAAGATCGAAGGAAACATCGTCGACCGCTTTCAGACCGCCGAACGACTTGGAGAGGCCGGACACGCGCAGCAAGCTCATAGCCCCTCCTTGATCGCCGTACTCCGTGATGGCGATGAGGCACGCTCTTCCGCCTTATCCACCGTATCGTCGCCAAAACGCTCACGAATGAAACCGACGATACCCTGCGGAAACGCGATCACCAGCAGCAGGATCGTGAAGCCCAGCAGCGCCTGCCAATAGTCGGTTTGCCTCGCGACGGTGTCCTGCAGCCACGTGAATACAGCGGCGCCGACGATCGGGCCAGTCAACGTCTGCAAGCCGCCCAGCAGCACCATCACGAGGCCATCCACCGAGCGGCTCACGCTGATCACCTCGGGTGAAATCGTCCCCTTGGAGAAGGCATAAAGCGATCCGGCGAGCCCGCAAAACAGCGACGCGACGACGAACGCCGCCCACTGCACGCGTTTCACGTCGATGCCGATCGCCTCGGCGCGCAGCACCGAATCGCGCGACGCCCGCATTGCATAGCCAAGCGGCGAGAACAGCATCTTGCGCAGCAGCCACACACCGATCACAGCGCAGACGAGCGTCAGATAGTAAAAAGCCACCGGCGACGACAACCAGTTCGACGGCCACAAGCCGAGAATGCCGTTACTGCCGCCCGTCACGTCGTCCCACTGGAACACGACCGACCAGACGATCTGCGCGAACGCGAGCGTCAGCATCGCGAGATAGACGCCTGAGAGGCGCACGCAAAACCAGCCGAACACGAGCGCGCCTGCCACTGCGAGCAAAGGCCCGAGCAGCAACGCGGCTTCCATCGGCAAATTGAGGACCTTGAGAAACAACGCGGCGCCGTAGGCGCCCAGGCCGAAGTACGCGGCGTGGCCGAACGAATGCATGCCGCCGGGGCCCATGATGAAATGCAGACTCGTTGCGAACAACACGGCGATCAGGATTTCAACCAGCAGCACAGGCATGTAGGGAAACGCATTGGCCGCAAGCGGCGCGAGTATCAGCACCAACAAAGCGATTGCCGCCAACCACTTCAGGCGTTTGCCCGCGGGCCTCAATGGCGCTTCAGGCGCAGCCATGCCACGCACCGCGGCGCTCGCCTTCCCTAGCAAGCCCCAAGGCCGCACCACCAGCACCACCGCCATCACGACAAATTCCGCAACGAGCGTAAAGCGGCTCAACGACAGATCGATACCGAACACCGATACATGCCCGATGCCGATACAGAGCGCCTTGATCTCGGCGATCAGCAGTGCCGCGACGAACGCGCCAGGAATCGACCCCATGCCGCCGACCACCACGACGACGAACGCATTGCCGATGGTCTCCAGATCCAGCGACAGATTCGCCGACATCCGCGGACCTTGCAGCGCACCGCCCAAACCAGCGAGAAACGCGCCGACGAAAAACACGCCGGTGAACAGCCACGCCTGATTGATACCGAGCGCGCCGAGCATCTCGCGATCCTGCGTCGCGGCGCGCACCAGCGTGCCCCAGCGGGTACGCGTCAACGCATACCAGAGCAGCAGCAACACCACCGGCCCGATCACGATCAGCGCAATATCGTAGGTCGGCAGCGGATGACCGAGAAAATCGACCGCGCCCGCCAGATGCGGCGCACGCGGTCCGAACAGGTCTTCCGGGCCCCACAGCCACAGCGCGGCGTCGCGAAAGATCAGCACCAGCGCGAATGTCGCCAGCAGGTGAAACAACTCGGGCGCGTGGTAGATGCGCCGTAACACGATCATTTCGACCAGCGCGCCGAGCACCGCAACCACCAGCGCGGCAGCCAGTACCGATAGCCAGAACCCACCCGCCGTATGGCCGAAACGGCTCGCGATGCTGTACGCGACATAGATGCCGAACATATAGAACGAGCCATGCGCGAAGTTGACGATGCGCGTCACGCCGAAGATCAACGACAAACCAGCGGCGACGAGAAACAGCGTCGACGCGTCGGCAAGTCCGTTGACCAGCTGTACCAGCAAATTCGAAAGCATCGCGACCCTTAAAATAACTCAGCGCAAACCGTCTTCGCCCTTGATCTCACTCACTTGCAAGCCGCCGACGCGCGGCAGCGGCCGGCCTGAAGCCGTCACCGCGACCGCCACGACGATTTCATTCGCGCGAGGCGCGTCCGACACCCGCGCCTCGATCGCGTCGAAATGACTGCGCACGAAGGCGGCGTCCTTGTGGCCTAGCGGCACGTCGATCGCGGTGCCGAGCGTGCCCATTTTTTTCGCCGACGGCACCAGCGCCGCGCCCTTTTCAACCGCAACTCGCAGCGGGGCGCCGAGCTTGGGGTGCAGGATCGCGGCCGCATGTTCGAGTTCGCCCGCTTCGCCGACGATTGCCGCCTTGCCATAGCTTTGCGCTTCGCCCGGTTTGATGCCTAGCGCTTCCACGCATTTGTTGCCGAGCAATGCGCCCAGTTCCTCGCCGGCTTCGATCAGCGCGTCCAGCTTGGGCTCGTAGCGACCCGCATACGGATTGTCGATCACCGCAATCGCGACTGCACGGCGTGTCGGCGGCTCGACGGCCTGCCCCATTTCAATGCGTGTTTCATCGACCTGCACGATCAGCTTGCGAAGCTTGATTGCCATTTCACTCTCCGGGTTTCGATGCGAGTTCTGCCTGATGGCCTCGGCTTATTGCTTCAGCGCATTGCATCAATTCAGTGCTTCAATTCAATACATAAGCGCATTGCGTGGATCAAGCGCCGTTCAGCGCAAGCCGTCCTTGCCCACAATCGCCTCTTTAGCAAGCCCGCCGACGCGCGCATGCACACGCTGGCCCGTGCTCATCACGAGGATATACACCAGTTCGTCCGCGGCTGGGGCACCCGGCACACGCACTTCGATCGCATCGAAATGGCTGCGCACGTAGCTCGCGTTGACATGCGTCAGCGGCACATCGAGCGCAGTGGAAGGCGCGCCGACTTTCTTGGTCGACGGCACGATCGCATTGGTCGGCACGCCGTTTTTCTCCAGCAATTCGCGCATCGCATAGCCACCGGGCACATGCCACAGCGCGCCATGCTCGAGTTCGCCACGCGAGCCGACGATTGCGCCTTTGCCGTAGCTTTCGATCGACGCATGCGGCACGGCCATCGCCGCCAGTAGCCGTTGCGCCATGTCGAAGCCGATCGGCTTGAGCGCTTCCATGGCGTGTTCGATTCTGGCTTCGTACCGGCCGGCGAACGGATTCGTCATCACCGCGGCAATCGCACCGCGCCGCAGCGGCTGCGCGAGTGCGGGGCCGAATTCGTGGAAAATGTCTTCGACGTGCGTCAGCACGCGGCGTATTTCGAACACGGAGCCTCCGTTGTTATTTCAGCGCGATTCCTGAACAACGCGCCTTGGCGATGAGTACCCGCCACACGCACCCGCCCTTGCAGGAACAGCGCGGCGCCTTCGATCAAACCTTGTTTTTGTAGACGCTGCGCGGCTTCGAAACCACGCGCCAGCGCGAAATCGATCAATGGTTGCGGCAAGGCCGGCACGTCGACGGTCACGAGCATGTCACCAAGATCGCTATCGTCCTTCAACGAGGAAGCCGGCCTGCGCACGATGCCCGCATGGTCCAGATTGACGGCGTTAGCGATCATCGTCGCGGCGGCATCGGCGGCGGCGGCGTTGCGGGCGAGCACGGTCACGCTGTCGGCGATGCCGAGGCTAAAGCTGCGCCCACGCCAGCCGCTTGTCGCGACGCCGCGAATCGGCATGGTAGCGTCAAGCGTCAGGTTTGCGTCCAAAGCTTGATCCCCTGACAGCCTCGTGCCGGAGAACACCGCCACATCAGCGAACACGCCCACGCGGTACTGCTGACCTTCGGTCAAATAGAGTGCGATGTCGCCGCCGTTGTTGATAAAGGCGCGCGATATGCCTTCACGCGCGAATGCCGTGATCAATTCGTCAGCGACGCTGCCTGCAACGGCCGCCATCGGCGTGATGTAACGCGAGCGGTGAGGATGACATGCACTCCACATGCGGCAGGCTACTGGACCTTTCAACGCACAATCGCTATGAGCCGCATTGCTCGGCACAGGCTGCCGAAGCAGTTTCAACTCGCCGACCAACTCAGGCAACACGTCAACAAAGCGCGCCCAGCAAACCGCGTAAGCAGCCTGCACCGCCGAGGGTTCGCCGTCCGCGCTAAGGATCAGATCGATCGGCCCATGCTGCCAATGCCAGCGGGCCGCGTCGAGCTGGGAGCGGGTTGCGTTCATTGTGTTCGTCGCTCTCGTCGCATCGGTCACGTTGTCGCCGTTAGCCGAGCATCGGCGGCATGGCGGGCGGCCACGGGTTGTCCGGATTACGCGCCAAAGTTCTGCGCGCGAGCGGCGCCCCTTCCGTATGCTCCGGCCCGTTCGCCAGTACGCTTGCCAGCGAACGCACCGCGTCGAGATGGCCGCCGAGATCGCGATATGCGTCATACGTCATGGTGAATTCAATCGGCGCGACGATCGCGGGCGTCGGCACAGTGCCAAATGATCGATCGGGCATACGCGAAACATCCACCATTACGGTGATGCCGCCACCCGGCCACACATAGGCGGGCGCCCCGCCACATGTTACGTTGACCAGTTTCTGTTTGATAGCGCGTGTGAGCAGCACCGGATTCTCCGTTGCTCCCGCTCGCAAACTGCCGCCCGCGCCGCCGAGAAACAACACCGTCGCGAGCGAAGGCTCGCAGTTCTCGCCGATCCGTTCGACCGTGCGGCGCACGGCATTCGGCATGGTTGCGATACGCGGCACGAGGTCCTGATCGAGTTCGTACCACTGCGCGTGTTCGCCGGTGGTCGACACCATCAGCAAGCGCATGCCTGGTTTCGCCACGGCGGGATCGAAGCCTTCGACAATCGCCAGCGGGTCCTGAATGTCGGTGCCGCCCCAACCGGTGCCGGGATTCGCGACCTGGAAATAGCGGCCCGGGGTCGATTTGCGTCCGCGAATCTTCAGACCTGAGCGCGTCATGCCGAGGCAGCGGCCCGCCTGATGTTCAGTGAGCACGCCGGTGATGTGATCGTCGACCACCACTACCTCGTCCGCGTGGCCGAACCATTGCTTCGCAAAAATGCCGATGGTGGCCGACCCACAGCCCACCCGCATACGCTGCTCTTCGACGCCGTCGACAATCGGCGCCGCGCCCGCTCGAATCACCAGACTTGCACCGCCGTCGATGGCCAACTCCACCGCTTCCTTGTTGCCAAGCGCGAGCATCATGTCGCACGTCACGCGGCCTTCCTTCTTGCTGCCGCCGGTCAAATGATGGACACCGCCGAGGCTCAGCATCTGCGAGCCGTACTCCGCCGTCGTCACATGGCCGACGATCTCGCCGTGGCAACGCACGTTCGATTGCTCCGGCCCGAGAAAGCGGTCGGTATCGATCTTCACCTTGAAACTGCAATAGCTGAAAATGCCCTCGGTGACGACGGTGATCATGTCGACGTCATCGAGCTTCGAGGAAACGATGAAAGGCGCGGGCTTGTAGTCAGGATACGTGGACGATGCGCCAATGCCGGTGACGAAGAGTGCCTGTTCCGCAACAGGATCGTGTACTTCGGACGATGCACCAAATTCGACCGTAGCCTCCGCGCTGCCTGTGATCGCTTCGGGCGAACCCGCAGCGCGCGACAGAAACACCACAGGGTCCACGCGAATCAGCCGCCCATCCGCATTCGCATAACGATCGCATGCGCCAGTGCGGCCTTCCGATATCTGGCACAACACCGGGCACGCATTGCATTCAATCTTGTTCGACGCCATCCGCTCGCTGCGCGGCATCGCTTTCTCGAGCACGGTCGGACCTGGCGTCGAGGCGGTTTCGCCGTCGACGCTGTCCGCACCGAAATCGACCTTCGTATGTTCTGTCATGGTGGGGTTCCCATACGACGACATTACAATCGGTCCTGCCCGGCTGACGAATAACCCCTGTTTAAAGGGACTTTCGCGTGATCCGCATTTTTCCATGTTGCGGTCACTCACCGTTCGTGTAGTATCCGCTACACCAAACTTGCTTGAAATCTACTCGATCAAAATAGACTGCGCAATGAGTTTCCCGGCGAACATCTGAATGCTGCGGCGCGGCATCGCCGCATGAATCACGGTTCAATCTACGCCGAAGCACGTGATCGCGCCGGGCATTTCGTCGCGCGTAATATGGGCTGTATGATGAAGGCGCGCCGTGCTCAAGCGCACCTAAGCGCACCTAAGCGTGCTTTAGCGGCTACGGCGCATGCCGTTCAACCCGACGCTAACAAAGAGATCCGAGACCGCCATGAGTCCCACTGCCGCCCGCAAGCCGGGCGCTATCGGCATCCGAGCGAAACAGGCGCAAGACACGCGCGCCAAGATTCTCAAAGCGGCAATCAAGGTCTTTGCAAAGCAAGGCTTTGCAAGCGGCCGAGTCGAAAGTATTTCGAAGGCCGCGCGTTCGCACGACCGGATGATCTATTACTACTTCGGCAGCAAGGAACAGTTGTTTGTCGAAGTGCTGGAGACGATCTACACGCAGTTCAACGAGGCCGAAAGCAAGCTCGATCTCGATCTGGACGATCCCGTGCATGGCCTCGAACAGATGGTCGAATTCGTCTGGCAGTACTACCTCGATCATCCCGAGTTCGTCACGCTGCTGTCGAGCGAGAATCTGCACCAAGGCAAGCACGCGAAGAAATCGTCAAAGCTAAAGGAGATTTCGGGCTATGCGATTTCGGTTGTGCAGAAGTTATTGGACGCAGGCAAGGCGCAAAACGTCTTTCGTGCCGACATCAAAGCGCGTGATGTGTACCTGATGATCGCGTCGCTCGGTTATTTCTATAACGCCAATCAGTACACCCTGGGTGCGTTTCTCGGTGAGCCGCTGATGGAAAAAGACGCACTCGCGCATTGGCGCGAGGTCATCAAGGATACGGTGTTGCGCGCGGTGCGCTTGCAGTTGCCGGCTGAAACTGCAGTGATAAACGAGAGCAGGATTGCCTGAAGCGTATTTCGTCTGACGTACGCTTCAGGGCGTCGTTACGGCTTTGCCGCTGCGGCGTCGTCTTCGCGGAACAGTTTATCGGCTAGGTGGAACGCCGAATTGGCCGCCGGCACGCCGCAATAGATCGCGGTTTGCAGCAACACTTCCTTGATCTGATCGCGCGTCACGCCGTTGTTTTTCGCGGCGCGCAAATGCAATGCGAGTTCTTCGCTGCGATTGAGCGCGACCATCATGGCGATGGTTAGCAGGCTGCGAGTGTGACGCGGCAAGCCTTCGCGCGTCCAGATTTCGCCCCATGCATAGCGGGTGATCAGATTCTGGAACTCTTCGGTCAACTCAGTGCGATTCGCGAGCGACCGGTCGACGTGCGCGCCGCCCAGCACCGCGCGGCGCACACCGAGTCCGGCTTCGTAGCGGTCTTCGTCGTTCATTTCTGCTCCGTCAGGAAGTCGAGCACGGTCTTCGTGAAGGCCTCGGCTTTCTCGATGTTGGAAATATGCGAGGCGTCCAGTTCGACATAACGCGCGCCCGGAATCGCTTGCGCCAGTTCGCGGCCTTGTGCCGGCGTCGCGGCCAGATCGTGCGTGCCGCTGATCACCAGCGCCGGCACCTTGATGCCGGGGGTTTCAGGGCGCAGATCGGTTGCGTCGATAGCGTCGCAATTGGATGCGTAGCCTTCCTTGTCCGTATGCACGAACACGTCGCGGATCATGGCAAACACCACCGATTCGCGTTCGATAAAGTCGGCGGTGAACCAGCGCGGCAGAACCACATCGGCCAGCGCGAGCATGCCTTCAGTGCGGGCTCGTGCGGCGCGCGGCACCCACACTTCCGGCGAACCGATGCGTGCTGCCGTATTGGACAGCACGACACGTTCGAGACGGTTCGCGTGACGCGCGGCCAACGCGACGCCGGTGAGGCCGCCCATCGACACGCCGCAGAAATTCGCACGCGAGATCTTCAGCGTGTCCATCAGGCCGAGCACGTCGCCGGTCAGTTGTTCGATCGTGTACGGGCCTTTCGGCGCTTCCGAGTGACCATGACCGCGCGTGTCGTAGCGCAGCACGCGGAAGTGTTTAGACAGCGCCGCGACTTGCGGCGTCCACATCGACAGATCGCTGCCGAGCGAATTCGACAAAACGATCCACGGCGCATTGCCGTGACGGTCACCGTCGATTCGATAATGAAGCTCGGTACCGTTGACTGCGGCGTAGGGCATGCCGGTTACTCCTTGGAAGTGGCGCGCTTGGCGCGCGTGTGATGAAGTGCCAGCGCGGCGTCCACATAAGCGTGCGCCTGGCCGACGTATTGAGCGGGATCGAGCAGTTGCTTCAGGCGCTCGAGCGAAAGATGTTCGGTCACGGCGGGGTCCGCCGAGAGCACGTCGAAGAGTGTCTTGCGCTCGGCGATTGCCGCTTTCGAAGCGCGCTCAACCAGATGGTGCGCATCGAGCCGGCCGATGCTGTCGCCGAGCGCGAGCATCACTGCTTCGCCGAGAATCAATCCGTGCGTGACGTCGAGATTAGCGGCGAGACGCGGCACATTCACGTTCAGCCCCACGGCAATCTGTTCGATGTTGGCGAGTGCACCGCCTGCGAGGCGCGCGAGATCCGGCAACGCGTCCCACTCGGCTTGCCAGCCGCCGAGCGCGCGCTCGTGCTCCTGCACCATGCCGGCGAACACCGTGGCCACCAGCCCCGGCGCGCGCGTCGCGGCCGTCAGCACCGCAGCGCAGCCGACCGGGTTGCGCTTGTGCGGCATCGTCGAGGAACCGCCCTTGCCTGCCGCGGCGGGCTCGGCCAGTTCGTCGATTTCGGTTTGCATTTGCAAGGAAATATCGCGCGCGATTTTGCCGAGCGTGCCGATCAGCATGCCGAATAACGACGCTGTTTCGGCGATGCGATCGCGCTGCGTGTGCCACGGCAAGGTGGGCACTGCGAGCTTGAGTTCTTGAGCCAGCGATTGCGTGACTTGTGGCGCCGCGTCGCGCAGGCTCGCCAACGTGCCGGCCGCGCCGCCGAATTGCAGCACCAGCACACGCGCACGCAACGCATCGAGCCGATCGCGATGACGCAGCAACGCGTCGAGCCATTGCGCGAATTTCAGGCCGAGCGTAATGGGCAGCGCCTGTTGCAACCAGGTGCGGCCGATCATCGGCGTCGCGCGATGGGTGGCTGCGAGTTTCGCCACTGCGTCGCACGTGGCTTGCAAGCCGCTGTCGAGCAGATCGAAGGTGTCGCGCAATTGCAGCACCGTCGCCGTATCGATGATGTCCTGGCTCGTCGCGCCCCAATGGACGTATTTCGACGCTTCCGCATCCGCCGCTTTGACGCGCGCGGTGAGTTGTTTGACGAGGGGAATCGCGAGGTTGCCGCCGAGCGCCGCGTCGCGCGCAAGTGCGTCGGCGTCGAGTTGATCGGCCTGGCAGGCGCTCTCGATCGCGGCCACGGCGCTGTGCGGAATCACGTTGTGGGCGGCCGAAGCGCGCGCGAGCGCTGCTTCGACATCGAGCATCCCTTGCAGCGTGGCGCGCGGCGCCCAGATGTCGTTCATCGGCTGTGTGCCGCAAAGAAGGCCGGTCAGACGGGCGCTGGAGTCGAGCATGATGGCGTCGATGAGGGAATCGGAAGTGAAGGTTTCGCCGGAACTGTCTGGACGCGCTGCGAGGCGCATCCCGGCGCGCTATCTATCGAGAGCGTACCGCACACGGCGTTGCGGCGCATTGTGCTCCGAACATCGCCGCGACGGTGGGCCGGATGCGCCGTGCGCCGAACATCGCCGCGACAGGGGGCCGGACGTGTCGTATGTGCCGCATACGCCACATGTGCTGTATATACGGTAGGCGCGGTGATGTCGGGTGACACGCAGGAAGCGTGCCTCATGCGCGCTCCGGACAATGGCGGCGGGACGCTAGCGCGGCGTGCGCGTTTCGCTTGCCTCGCCAGCATTTCGGCTTCGCTGCAAGGCAAGCGCAGACGCCTGCCACGTCCGTCTGTACTTAGGCCGCGCGAGCCGCTTGCGTGCCGTCGATCAGCGGCACGCCGGTCAGTTTGTGCAGCGCATCGAAGTCGATGTCCGAGAAGATCTCGCGCACCACGAGGCCCTTGTCGGTGACGTCGATCATCGCCAGGTCCGTATAGATGCGGTTGACGCAGTTCACGCCCGTGACCGGGTACGTGCATTCCGCCGCGATCTTGCTTTCGCCCTGCTTGGTCAGGTGCTCCATCATCACGTAGACCTGCTTCGCGCCGATTGCGAGATCCATGGCGCCGCCGACTGCCGGAATCGCGTCGGGCGCGCCGGTGTGCCAGTTCGCCAGATCGCCGTTCGCCGACACCTGGAACGCACCGAGCACGCAGAAATCCAGATGGCCGCCGCGCATCATCGCGAACGAATCCGCGTGATGGAAGTAGGCACCGCCCGTGAGCAGCGTGACGTGCTGCTTGCCGGCGTTGATCAGTTCGTCGTCTTCCTCGCCCTTTGCGGGTGCCGGGCCCATGCCGAGCAAGCCGTTTTCGCTATGCAGGAAGATTTCCTTGTCGGCAGCGAGGTGGTTGGCCACCAGCGTGGGCACGCCGATGCCGAGGTTCACGAAAGCGCCTTCAGGGATATCCTGGGCAACGCGCTTGGCCATTTCATCGCGGGTCAGTTTTTTCATGTCGGTCTCCTCAGGCGGCGGTCGCGGATGCAAGCTCGGCTTGATGCGCAGCTTGCGGCACTTCGATCACGCGTTGCACGAAGATGCCAGGCGTGACGATATTTTCCGGATCAAGCTCACCGAGCGGCACCACTTTCGACACCTGCGCGATGGCCGTTTTCGCCGCGCTCGCCATGATCGGGCCGAAGTTGCGCGCGGTCTTGCGATAGACCAGATTGCCCCAGCGGTCGCCCTTGAACGCCTTGATCAGCGCGAAGTCTGCATGCAGCGGCGATTCCAGCACGTAATGCTTGCCGTCAATCAGACGGGTTTCCTTGCCTTCGGCGAGCTTGGTGCCAAAACCGGTGGGCGTGAAGAACCCGCCGATGCCCGCGCCTGCTGCGCGAATACGTTCCGCGAGGTTGCCTTGCGGCACCAGTTCGAGTTCGATTTCGCCGGCGCGATAGAGCGCGTCGAACACATACGAATCGGTTTGGCGCGGGAACGAGCAGATGACCTTGCGCACGCGTTTGGCTTTGAGCAGCGCCGCGAGGCCGATGTCACCGTTACCGGCGTTGTTGTTGACGATGGTGAGTTCGCGCGCGCCTTGTTCGATGAGCGCGTCGATCAGCTCGGACGGCATGCCGGCTGTGCCGAAGCCGCCGATCATGACGGTCGCGCCGTCGTTGACATCGGCGACCGCCGATTGAAGTGACTCGAAAATCTTGTTGATCATGTCGAATTTCCTTTTGCGGCGCTGCGTACCGATAGGCTTTTTGCCTTTGCAGGCGCGGGCTTGTGCGGGACGGTCTCCGGGCCTGTTGCTGGCGGCGGCTCGCTGGGTGGAGATGCGGGCTGGCGCCTTTGGTTTGTTCGTTGTCGATTTGTTCTGTATGCGAACATGGATTCGATTAGCGAACGGTTAGGCGATTATGGTTGCCCTCCGGGCGGGTTGTCAAGGCAGGGGATTTCCCTTAATCATAGGTTTTTGCCTGCCCGGCAGGGGTCTTTGTTGGCTGGTTGCCTGCTCGGCGTTTTTTTGTCTGTTTGCCTGCGGCGTTGGGCTTTCGTTGGTTTGTTTGCCTGCTCGGCGCTTTGTGTCTGTGCGCCTGCGGCGTTGGCCTTTCCTTGATTTGATATTGGTTTATTAGCGTTCGCCCCTGTGCGGGGCAGGCACTTACTTTCTTTGCCGCCGCAAAGAAAGTAAGCAAAGAAAGCGGCTCCAACCGCTAATTCTTAAGCGGGTCCCCTGGCTTGGAGTGGGTAGTGGTGCATCTGGAATCCGCGTCCTCGCACATTCGGCGTGAGTGACAAAGGGCTCATCAGCTCCCACTCCGCACTGCGTGCGTCGCGGATGGGTCTGCCAGGGAAACCTGGGGCTTCGGTTGGGCGTGGTGGGGGCCATCGGCTTCGCCTCGGCGAGACACCTAGGCATTCAGAAGAGACGTTCCGCGAGCGGCCGCGGTGCCGATCAAAATGCGAGAGCGCAAGCGCGGAGATCGGTTTGGTGAAGTACGCGTCGGCGCGCGCAGCGCCGCCGGAAGTATGACTGCCTTGTCACTCACGTCGAATGTGCGAGAACACAGATTCCAGATGCTCCACTGCCTCCTCCAAGCCAGGGGACCCGCTTAAGAGTTGGCGGTGTGAAGCCGCTTTCTTTGCTTACTTTCTTTGCGGCGGCAAAGAAAGTAAGTGCCTGCCCCGCACAGGGGCGACGCTAATAAACCAATAAGAATTCAAGGAAAGGCCAAAACCGTAAGCGCACAGGCAAAGCACGCCGAGCAGGCAAACAAATCAAGCAAAGCCCAACGCCGCAGGCAAACAGCCAAACAAGCGCCGCGCAGGCAAAAACCCCACTATCCCAAACCAAGATTATTAAACTACCCTCTATCCAAATACCGAATACCCAAACCCCAAAGCGCCGCAGGCAACAACCAGCATGTCCAACACATCCCTGGATCTAAACCTGATCCCCTACCTGGTAGCAATGGAAGACACCCGCAACGTCAGCCGCGCAGCGGAGCAATTAGGCGTCAGCCAACCCCGCGTCAGCACCGCGCTAGGCCGCCTGCGGGAATACTTCGACGATCCGCTCTTCGTGCGAACATCAAAAGGCATGGAACCCACGCCGCGCGCGCTCGCCATCCTCCCCGCCGCCCGCGACGCGCTTCTTCGTATCGAGAAAGGCATGCTCGACGTGCAAGACTTCGATCCGGCCACGAGCACCCATACCTTCTCCATCGCACTCTCCGACGTCGGCGAAATCGTCTTCCTGCCGCGGCTCCTGCAACTCTTCGCCGAACGCGCGCCGTATGCGAATCTGCGCTCGGTGTCGCTCTCGCCCTCGCACGTGGAACGTGGGCTCGAATCGGGCGACGTCGATCTCGCCGTGGGCTATTTTCCCGATCTGTCGGGCAATAACTTCTTCCAGCAACGGCTCTTCACCCATCGATTCATCTGCCTGATGCGCACGGGGCATCCCCTTTCGAAGGCGCCGCTCACACTGCAGCAGTACGTGGCGTCGGGCCACGCAGTCGTGCGTGCCGAAGGACGCAGCCAGGAAGTCCTCGAACATTACCTGGAAAAGAAACGCATCAAGCGCCGCGCCGTACTCGAAACGCCGCACTTCATGAGCCTGCCGTTCATCCTCGCGCGCACCGATCTGCTCGCGACGGTGCCGCACGCCATCGGCTTCGCGTACGTGTCGGAGCATGCGTCGATCACGCTGGTCGAGCCGCCACTGCCTTTGCCGCGCTTCGATCTGCGGCAGCACTGGCATCGCAAGTTTCATAACGATCCGCGGGGAAGCTGGCTGCGCAGTATCGTCACCGGGCTCTTCAACGACGCTATGGACGAGTGGCCAAAGTGAGCTCGCGCCCCGCCGGCGAAAGGGGCATCGGCACGATGCGACGCAAAACATGGAACAATGGCCGCACTCATTGAACCCGCGCTGCGTCTAGCGTCGACGCGCGATCCCAAAGGAGCGACGGATGGCCAGCAGCAAAGCAAAGAAAACCAAACCCGCGGACGCAGTAGACCGCCCCAGCCGCGACGAAGCTGAAGCAGCGGTACGTGTGCTGATACGTTGGGCCGGCGACGATCCCAAGCGCGAAGGCCTGATCGATACGCCATCTCGCGTGGTGCGCTCCTATGAGGAGTTCTACGCGGGTTATCAGATCGATCCGCGCGAGATCCTCGCCCGCACCTTCTCCGAAGTGGACGGCTACGACGAAATGATCGTGCTGAAAGATATCCGCTTCGAGAGCTATTGCGAACACCACATGGTGCCGATCATCGGGCGGGCGCACGTGGCGTACCTTCCCGGGCATCGGGTGGTCGGCATTTCGAAGCTGGCGCGCCTCGTCGATGCGTTCGCCAAGCGTCTGCAGATCCAGGAAAAGATGACGGTGCAGATCGCCGATACATTGAACGACGTGCTGCAACCAGCAGGCGTCGGCGTGATTCTCGAGGCCGCGCATCAATGCATGTCCACACGGGGCGTGCACAAGGCCGGTGTCACGATGGTCACCTCGCGCATGCTGGGCACGTTCCGTACCGATCCGTCGACGCGTCGCGAGTTTCTGTCGATCGTGGGCAATCCGGGCGTAGTCGCGGTCGCCAATACCTGAATCGCGATTCGGTCGCGCCGCGGAGCAGGCTGCGGCGTTGGCCGCCACCTCACGCCGTGCTGCGCACCGTACGCATCTGACCAAAGGTGGCCAGCAACACTGCGCCAAGCACACACGCGACACCCGCAAGTTGCGCCGCGCTGACCGGCTCCCGCAACACGACAGCGGCCAACGCCACCGCGCTCACCGGCACGAGCGCGGTCATGAGTCCGGCTTCCGCGCCGCTGATGCGCGCAGCGCCCGCATACCAGAGAACGAAGCCGGCCACGGTCGGCACGAGCGCGTAATACAGCACGCCGCTCAGGGCGCTCGCATTGAATGGCACGCTCCAGGGCCTTTCGAAACACGCTGGCACAATCGCCACCGCGAAACCGATGCCGCACATCAATGCCGACAGCGGCAGCGGTGCGACCGGCGTGCGCAACTTACGATTAAGCAAGATGAAGAGCGCCTCGCAGACGATCGCCGCGAACACCAACACGTTACCTGCCAGCGAACCGGCCGCATGCGGCGCGGTGAAATCGTCGATATGCACGGTACACACCAGCACGCCCAAGGTGGCGAGAACAATCGCACCGATCAACGCGGGCGCGGGCCGCTCACCCAGCGCGAGCATGGCGACCATGGCCGACACAGCCGGCAGCGTGCCGGCAATCACGCCTGCATCGGCGGCCGATGCGAGCTTCATACCGCTGATGAGCAACACCGTATAACCGACGCTGCCCGCCCCCGCCTGGGCAATCACGAGCACCGTATCGTATCGATTGAGACGTGGCCAGCGCACGCCACGCCAGCGCATCACCAGCACAAACAGGGGAAACGCGATGGCAAAACGCAACGCGGTCGCGCTAAACGGCGGCAATCCGCTTGCGATCGATTTGCTGACGACAACCGTGCTGCCGACCCCGATCATCGCCAGCGCGCAAAACAGGTATCCGACATGCCGTGAATTCATGCTGCTGTCCTATTCTTTTGAACGAACAGGCAGATTAGGGGCAGTTAACGCGTGCGGTCTTGAACGAAATTGCAGAGAAAACGCTTGCCAACGGCTCGCGGTGTAGCGTCAGCTTGACAAAATGCCGGCGCGAATCCGGCTTACGGGCAAGTGGGACCGGCCGGCACTTCAGTGAGGCCCATCGAGTATCCTGATCAAAATAGGATCCCGCCGCAGCGCGGCCCAATCGCAACAACAGGAGTTCCGCAATTGGTAGCGTTTCCGTCGTCGGCGGTTTCAACCTGGGGCAGCGCATTCGTCTTTGTCAACGTCCTGTTGACGCGCCTCGGCCTGCCGATCCCTGCGGTCCCCGTGCTGCTCTTCGCGGGCTCCGCGATTGCCGCCGGCACACTGTCTTTCTGGCCGATCCTATTGGCCGCCGTACTCGGCGCGCTCATCGGCGACGGCACATGGTTCGCCGCGGGCCGGATCTACGGCCGCAAATTGATCGCCGCCTTGAGCCGGATCTCGCCGGTGGTCGATTCGAGGGTCGACATGGCTCGCTCGCTATTCGAGCGCTTCGGCGTGCCGCTCGTGTCGATCTCGAAGTTCGTCCCCGGACTGGGACTCATCACGCCGCCGCTTATGGGCACGACAGCCGTGGATAGTCGGATCTACGCTATGTGGGACCTCGCCGGCGCCCTGGCGTGGGCCACCTTCTGGCTGCTCGGCGGTGCCGCGGCGGAACGGCAGTTGCATATGCTGCTCGCGTTCGTCAGAGCGCGCGGCGGTACGGTGATCGACATCCTGCTGGCCGCGGCGTTGGCCTATCTGGTGTACCGCCTCCTGCAGCAACACCGCGAGCGGCGCCGTTTAGCGAACGCCGCCTCCACGACTGCGTCGCAAGCGACACTTGGCGGATGGCGCCGGATCACGCCTCCCAAGGTCCTGGATACCCGCCCACCAACATCAGCAGGTGAAGCGCTGCACCCTATTCCCGGCGTGCTGGCGCTCGACCCGCGCTCGCCTGAACAGATCGACGGCGCGCTGCTCGTCTATGACATGGTGATTTATTGCATTTGCCCGGACAGCGCGACCGCCGTCGAAATCAAGCAACGGATGCGCCTGAACGGCTACACGCGGATTCGCGCACTGAAGGGCGGCCTAGACGCCTGGCAAAGGCGCGGCTTTCCCGTCGAACCGCTCTCGCCGACGGACGAATCGACCACCGGCAAACGCACGCCGAAGCCCTACGGCGAAACATGCGGCGCGGTGACGCTGCGCGGGTTCGCCCCTCGGCGCAGCAAAAGCGCCTGGGCAAGTCCCTGAGCGATCAGGTACGGACGCACAGCCAACAGGGTTATTCGGGCCGCTTGGCTTGAGCGTGCAGCTGCTCCTTAAGCCGCATCACAGTTTGCGTAGCAGTCCCGCTGCCGCGCGCATCCGGCGTTTGCGCTCCTTCCTGAGCCAATTAAGCGCTGCATCGGTGTCGCCGGATCCGGCTAGCAAGCCCATGTTGTCGCGCAGCAGCATCTCGCTTGCGACAATATCGTTGAGCGTACCGAAACGCTTCTGAATCTGCTTTAACCGCTTCAGGACACGCTTGTGGCTGCCGCTCAGAACCGGCTCGAAAAACTCGAGGAGATAGCGTACTTTTTTTCCCGCCTTTCTGACGTCGTGAAACGCGGCGTAGTTGGAGCGCTTGGCGTGCGACGCACGTTTTATGCGCTTTTTCAGCGAACGTTCAGAAGCCGCCACGCGCTGATCGACGAACGTTTGCAGCGGCACGCGCTCATGGGCCGTGTTCAGTTCCTTACTGGCGCTGGTCAGGGCGTCTTGCAGCAGATGCTTGACGTCCGCGTTAGAAAGCGTTTCACGGCTCGTCACCAACGCGCTGCCGCGCGCTTCCTGGAGCTTCGGTGCTATCTCGTGCGCAACGCGTTCGTCCTGGGTAATCAGTTCGATCAGAATGTCCCAATCGCGCGTCTTGCCGGCTGCCGTCGCCAGATATTTATATAGCGCCCGTTGGCGCGTGTTCTCGCCTTTGTCCAGCAAGGGTTCGAACGCCCACCACAACGAGCGCAACCGCCGCAGCGATACGCGCAGTTGGTGCAGCGATTCGGGCGATGCGTCTTCGCGCACCGCATTCGCGTGTTCGATGGCGTCGACGACGAGGGGCGCCGCGTACGAGGCGAAGGCCGACTCCGCCGAGGAACCTGTGCCGGCCGGCTTGCTATCCGCAGCCTGATTGTCGATTTTCCGGCTCGCTCGCTTCATCGAACGTCCTTCAAAAGTCGCATTATGTCAGCCTAGCAAAAAAAGGTCCCGGTGGATATCCGCCGACGCGTCCCCTAAACTGCACGAGGATGGCCGCAAGAAAATGCGGGTTGCATGGATTGCAATCCGCCGCAAGCCGTGGTGGCCGCCTGGGTCGCGCGAGTCCGCACAAGTCTGTCTGCAACCTTGGTGATAGGTGAACTGGAAAATCCATTCCGCTCCATAGGCGCACTTCACGCATCGTTCTTTTCGGACCGCTTATCATTATTTCGCGCCGCGCATGCGCGACCTATCCAGTAGCGCCAATTTCCACGCACCTTCTCGCGAACACCCGTCCAGCATAGCCGTCACGCCACTGTCATCATTACGACACACAGGCCACGCAGGATCGGCAGTCCCGCGACAAACTTTTGGGGCTCACCTCATGCCGGAACTTTCGTACCCGCAACCGGGCGCTGCAAGTGGAAAGGGGCGCAATATCGGCCTCATCATCTTCCTCGTTGTGATTGCGATCGGCGCTGCTTATTGCGCCATGCATCTGGCAGACGATTTGCAATCGGTTCGCGAAGCCTCGTATTTGCCGTACCTGCTGCTCGGCATTGCGCTCGTGATCGCGCTCGGCTTCGAATTCGTCAACGGCTTTCACGACACGGCGAACGCGGTCGCCACTGTAATCTACACGCATTCGCTCGCGCCGAACATTGCGGTGGTCTGGTCCGGCGGATGGAATTTCCTCGGTGTGCTTACTTCAACGGGTGCGGTCGCGTTCGGCATTCTGCAACTCCTGCCCGTCGAATTGATTCTGCAAGTGGGTAGCAGCGCGGGCTTTGCAATGGTCTTCGCCCTGTTGATCGCTGCGATCATCTGGAATCTGGGCACGTGGTATTTCGGACTGCCGTCGTCGAGCTCGCATACGCTGATCGGCTCGATCATCGGCGTCGGTCTGATGAATCAGCTAATGCACGGCGTGAACGGCACGAGCGGCGTGGACTGGAATCAGGCGCTCGGCGTGGGCAAGTCGTTACTGTTTTCGCCGCTGGTCGGCTTTCTTGCCTCCGCTTTGCTGCTGCTGATCCTGAAGGCCGTGGTGCGCGTTCCCGCGTTGTATGCGGAGCCGAAGGGGAAAAAGCCGCCGCCGTTCTGGATTCGCAGCCTGCTGATTCTGACCTGTACGGGTGTTTCGTTCGCGCACGGTTCGAACGACGGACAGAAAGGCATGGGTCTCATCATGCTGATCCTCATCGGCACGGTGCCGACTGCCTACGCACTGAACAAGGCGGTCACTCCGGCGCAAACGCAAACCTACCTCGCAGTCTCGCAACAGGCCTCGACGACGCTCGCCAAGTACACCCAGGGCGCGGCACCGTCCGCCGATCCGCGCGCCGATGTCGAAGCGTATGTGCGCACCCGCCAGTTGACGCCCGCCACGTTGCCGGCCTTGCAGCAGCTGATCGATCTGATCGGCCAGCAGGTCAGCACGTCTGGATCGATAGCAACCGTGCCGCAAAGCATCGTCGATAACGTGCGCAACAATATGTATGTCGCTTCCGAAGCGATCCGCCTGATGGACAAGAGCAAACAGCCGGCGTTTTCACCGGCAGATGCCAAAGCGATCGACAACTTCAAGGCGCAAACCGATCACGCGACCAAGTTCATACCGACATGGGTCAAGGTCGCCGTGGCCATCGCCCTGGGTCTCGGCACGATGGTTGGATGGAAGCGCATCGTCATCACGGTCGGTGAGAAGATCGGCAAGCAGCATCTGACCTATGGACAGGGTGCATCGGCTGAAATGGTGGCGATGCTGACGATCGGCGCGGCCGACATGTACGGCTTGCCGGTCTCGACAACGCACGTGCTGTCGTCAGGCGTGGCCGGCACCATGGCGGCCAACGGCTCCGGCTTGCAATGGAGCACCGTGCGCAGCCTGATCCTCGCCTGGGTACTGACGCTGCCGGCTTCAATCGCGCTGGCCGCGGGCTTGTACTGGGTGTTCCGGATGGTGTTCTGAAACTGCCGAAGCCGCTGGTGCCGGGTGCAAATCCGGCCACGGTGAAGGCAAAAAAAGCGCGGTTTCTGCCGCGCTTTTTTCATTCCATCGAGCCTTCATTCCACCGGGCCGAAACTCGATCAATACATCTCGGGCACGATCATCGACTCCGGCACCGGCTGGCGGCTGTATTCGTCGTGATAGACCCGTGCGGGCAACTCGATTAGCGGATGCTCGATCTCGTGATACGGCACCTGGCTCAGCAGATGGTGAATGCAGTTCAGGCGCGCGCGCTTCTTGTCGACCGCCTGCACGACCCACCACGGCGCCTCGGGAATGTGCGAGCGCTGCAGCATGACTTCTTTCGCCTGCGTATAAGCCTCCCAGCGACGCCGGCTTTCCAGATCCATCGGACTTAGTTTCCACTGCTTCAGCGGATCGTGGATGCGGTTCTGAAAGCGGATTTCCTGTTCTTCGTCGGTGATCGAAAACCAGTATTTGAGAATCTGCACGCCGCTTCGCGCCAGCATCTTTTCGAATTCCGGCACCGAGCGGAAAAACTCTTCATACTCGTCGTCGCTGCAAAAATTCATCACACGTTCGACGCCCGCGCGGTTGTACCAGCTGCGATCGAACAGCACCATTTCGCCGCCTGCCGGCAAATGCGACACGTAACGCTGGAAATACCATTGCGTGCGTTCGCGGTTGTTCGGCGCCGGCAACGCCGCCACGCGGCACACGCGCGGATTGAGCCGCTGCGTGATGCGTTTGATCGCGCCGCCCTTGCCGGCCGCATCGCGTCCTTCGAAAATCACCACCAGCCGATGCCCGGTTTGCACGATCCAATCCTGCAGTTTGACAAGCTCGCCTTGCAACCGGAACAGCTCGCGGAAGTACACCTTGCGCGCCTCGCGATGCTCGGGCGTGAAACCCTGCGCGCCGTCGATAATGCGATCGTCGACCTCCATTTCGAGCTCCTCGTCGTATGCATCGATGAGGTCTTCCTCGAAACGGCGTTGCCGTTCTGCCATGACTTCGGCCTCGGGTCTCGGATCCAGCTCTTTCATTGCGACTCTCCTGGCAACGGAAATGGTTAGGCACGCGGCGCATGCGCGTCGCGAACGCGTTCGATTATCGAAGTGCGAGGTGTCAGCCGTGTTACCAGCGCGGCAGCCGCGCCTTGGGGCGATGGGCGTTCGCCGGCGGCCTGCGCGCCTTTTTGGGTATCCATGATAGCGAGTTTTGCGTGGCCGCCCGGCGCTAACACAATGGCTTCGCGAAGCTGAGTTCGTGGCCGTCGGGATCGGTAATGTGGAAATAGCGCTCGCCCCACGGCGCATCGGACGGTTCGAGCGATGGCTTCAAGCCCGCCGCCAGCGCCTTCCGGTAGAGTGCGTCGACGTCCGAGACATAAATGATCACGCGGCCCCACCAGTTGACTGGGGCACGCGTATCGACGATCAGGTTCAGATACGAACCGCCGAATGCAAACGACGTGAATGCTTCGTGCGAACCGCCGAATTTGATCGGAAAACCAAGCGCTTCGTAAAACAGCACCGCGCCCGGCATATTGCGGGTGGCGAGCGTGATGGCGCTGAGCGACTCGATGCGCGGCTCGGTCGGGTCTGCCGACTCTGTCGGCGCGCTCGACGAGGCAGAGGCAGAGGCAGAGGCTGCGGCTGACGTGGCGGGTGAGTTCATGGCGGCTGTCTCCTTGGTATGGCGACGCCTAACGGGCTCGCAAGGTGTATGCCCGGGCGTTGCAAGCATCGGCGTGGACATTGGCATCGGCATGGGCGTCTGCATCGGCGTCGGTCCGGGCATTGGCCGGCGTTCCCGCTCGTGCAACGACCTCAGCGTTGGCGTGGCCTGACAGACGAAAGTGTCTCATAGCCGCCTCGCGCACGCCGCCCCTGCCCGCACTTGAAAACCCGCCCACCGCCCCGCATCTGGATTCCCGCCTATCCGGAGCATCGCCATGGGAAGCCGCCCACGCTTCGTCGATGACCTGTCGCGCGCCGCATCCGACGCCCCCGGGTCCGATCCACTCAACGCTTTATCCGACGACGCCCTGCTCGACGCCTATTCCCGCACCGTAATCGGCGCGCTGGAACGCGTTCAGCAAGCAGTCGCCTTCATTTCCGTCGAACGCCGGCTGCCCGGCGCCCCCACCGGGCGCGATAGCCGCGGCGCGCGCAGCGGCACCGGCTCGGGCTTTCTGTTCACGCCCGACGGCTATTTGCTCACCAACAGCCACGTCGTGCATGGCGCCACGCACATCACGGTGACGCTCGCCGACGGCGCGAAATTCGACGCTGATCTGGTCGGCGACGATCCCGGCAGCGATCTCGCTGTCCTGCGCATCGGCTCGCCGGAGCCGTTGCCGCACGTCGAACTCGGCGAATCGTCGAAGCTGCGGGTCGGCCAGATTGCGATCGCGGTCGGCAATCCGCTCGGCCTTGCGCAAACTGTGACGACTGGCGTGGTCTCGGCGCTCGGCCGCTCGCTGCGCTCGAATTCGGGCCGCATGATCTACGACGTGATCCAGACGGATGCCGCGCTCAATCCCGGCAATTCGGGCGGCCCGCTGATCAATTCGGCCGGTCAGGTAATCGGCGTGAACACCGCGATCATTCCAGGCGCGCAGGCGATCTGCTTCGCCACCGCAATCGATACGGCCAAGTGGGTCATCATGCAAATCTTCGCGCACGGCCGCGTGCGGCGCGCGTACATCGGCGTGGCCGGCACCACGCGGCCGCTGTCGCGCCGCGTGCAGCGCTATTTCGGCCTGGGCTCGGAGAGCGGCGTGCATGTCATGGAGATCGTCAAAGGCAGTCCGGCCGCGCTCGGCGGCTTGCGCACCGACGACACGATCGTCGCGATTGACGCGCTTGCAGTGCAAGACGTCGATAGCCTGCAACGCACGCTCGACGCGTCGCGTATCGACAAGCCGGTCAACGTGACCGTGTTGCGTGGCGCGCAACGGCTCGAATTGATCTTGACGCCGGTCGAGCAGACAAGCTGATTGAGCGGTTGCACGGGGGCTCAAAGAAGCCTCACGCTCAACCGAGCGCGAGGCTTTTCTTCGGCATGCAGCGCATCCACAAAGATGCGCTGCGCAGATGCACTTAAACGATTGAAGTCAAACGCTCACTGAATCACGCGCGTGACACCACGGCCGCGCGGATCGGCGGCGGCTTCCGGCGTATCGCCATTGACCTTGATCGCCTGGATGTCGCCGCTGAAATCCTGCCCCTCGAGCTTATAGCCCTTGGCTTCGATCTGCTTGGCGAGTTCGCCGTCGATCGGCTTGTACGGCTCCCAGAAGATCGTGTTCGGCGGCAACAGTTGGTGATGGAAGCGCATTGCGCCCACGGCTTCCTGCAACGGCATGTTGAAGTCGTAGATGTTGTTGATCACCTGGAAGATCGACGTGAAGATCCGCGATCCGCCCGGCGTGCCGATCACCAGCGACACCTTGCCGTCCTTGGTCAGAATCGTCGGGCTCATTGACGACAACGGGCGCTTTTTCGGTTCGATCGAATTCGCGTCGCTGCCCACCACGCCGAACATGTTCGCGACACCCGGCTTCGCGGAGAAGTCGTCCATCTCGTCGTTCAGCACGATACCCGTGCGATCCGCCACCACGCCCGAGCCGAAGTAGCCGTTGATGGTGTACGTATTCGACACCGCGTTACCCCACTTGTCGATCACGGAGAAGTGTGTGGTTTCCGCTTTCTCCGGCATCGACGTGCCGAGGCCGGCCTGAATGCTCTTCGTATCCGAAGGCGCATTCGGATTGACTTCACCTGCACGCTTGGCGATGTACGCGTCGTCGGTCAATTGTGCGACCGGCACTTTGTAGAAGTCCGGATCGCCGAGATACTGCGCGCGATCGGCGAACACGCGCTTCTCGATTTCAGCGATCAGGTGCACGTATTGCGCGGAATTGAGCTTGACGTCCTTGAAGTCGGGCGCAATGTCGGCCTTCATCTTCAGCAACTGCACGAGACCGATACCGCCGGAGCTCGGGGGCGGTGCGGTAATCACGCGACAGCCATTCCAGTTCGCCTGGATCGGCTGGCGCCACACCGCCTTGTACTGCTGCAGATCGGCTTTGGTAATCAGACCGTGACCGCGCATGGACGCCGCGATCAGATCAGCCGTCTTGCCCGAGTAGAAGTCTTTCGCGCCTTGATCCGAAATGCGCTGCAGCACGGCGGCGAGATCCGGTTGCTTGAAGTTGACGCCCTGCTTCAGGTTGCCGAAGTAGGTGTCGAAGTTGGTCTTGCCGGCGAAGTCTTTCGCGGCATCGTCGCGGCGTTGCTGCAATTGCTCGCTAACCTCAAAGCCGTCGCGTGCGTAGTGAATTGCCGGTGCGAGCACCTGCTTCCATTTGAGCTTGCCGAAGCGGCGCTGCGCTTGCCACATGCCGTCGACGGTGCCCGGCACGCCCACCGCGCGATAGCCGAACAGGCTCATGCCTTTGATGACCTCACCCTTGTCGTCAAGATACATGTTCTTCGTCGCGGCCAGCGGAGCGCGCTCGCGATAGTCGAGGAAGTACGGCTTGCCGTCGACATACAGCGTCATGAAACCACCGCCACCGATATTGCCCGCTTCCGGATATGTCACGGCAAGCGTGAAGGCAATCGCGACTGCCGCGTCGACGGCGTTGCCGCCTTCCTTGAAGATCTGTTCTGCGGCGTCGGCGCTGTACTTGTCCGCGACCGCAATGGCTGAAGCCGTGAGAACCGCCGGCTGCGCTTTCGCGGGTGCTTTGGCAAAGGCCGGGGTGGCTTCGAGAAAACCGCTTGAAACAGTGACGAGTGCGACCAGCGCAAGTCCGCTAGCGGACGATTTAGCGTTGTGAAACAACTTCATTGGACCTCCTCCAAGACAACTCTTTCATCTGACGAAAGCTGCCTTGCGCTTATAACACGCCGGTCCGGCATTTGCGAAGCCGTTGCACGCATGTGGTGCATGCTGCAGCACACAAAAACGTGCCGCTTCATGACGCTAATTGTCGCGAGTAGCTGTGCTCGAATAGGCATCTAACGCAGTTGACGCGCCGCGCCACGAGGCGAAACGCATCGCGAGTTGAACACTCAGGCGCGCCCTCTGCTGGCGCGTGCGATTTCATCGCCGGCGCCTTGCGGCAAGCGCGCGGTCACCGGAATCGACAGGAACGAGAACAGGCCGACCACGAGAAACGCCGGCCAGAAGTCGGAAAACACGATGGTCGAGTGACCCTGCACGTTATGCGAGATTTGCAGCACGATGCCGGCGATCGTCACGCCGAGCCCCAACGAAATCTGCTGGATCACACTAGCAACGCTCGTCGCGCGGCCGACGTCGCGGCTCGGAATATCCGCATACGCCAAGGTATTCAACGAGGTGAATTGCAACGACGGGAAGAAGCCGCCGAACAGCACGACACACCAGATCAGCCAATGCGGCGTTCCAGGAAAGAACAGCCCGTAGACGGCAATGGCCAGGCCCGCGCAGCCGGCATTGAACATCAGCACCGTGCGGAAACCGAAGCGGCCGAGAAGGCGCGACGCGGCCGCCTTCATGAAGATCGAGCCGAACGCGGACGCGCAGGTGATCGACCCCGACTTGAACGCTGTCATGCCAAGGCCTTCCTGCAACGCAAGCGGCAACAGAAACGGCACCGCGCCCAGACCGATGCGAAACAGCGACCCGCCCACCACGCTTGCGTGAAAACTCGGAATACGCAACAGCCGCAAATCGAGCACCGGCAATTCGACGCGGTTCGCGTACAGCACGTACATCACCACCAGCACCACGCCGATCACGCACATGCTGACCGATACCGTATTCGATACCAGTTCGCCGCCTACCAGCGAGAGCCCCAGCATGAGCAACGACGCCCCGCTCGCCGACAACGCAAAGCCGGTCCAGTCGAGCCGGCCGGGATGCGCTTCGCGCACGTTGGCGATGTGCTTGTTCGCAAGCCAGATGCCCAGCAGGCCGATTGGAATGTTGATGAAGAAAATCAGACGCCAGTGCAGATAGGTCGTGATGAAACCACCAAGCGGCGGCCCGACCACTGGCCCGAGCAGCGCAGGCACCGTCAGATAGTTGACCGCGCGGATGAAGTCCGACTTGGGCACCGAGCGGAAAATGATGATGCGCCCTACCGGCACCATCATCGCGCCGCCGATGCCTTGCACGAAGCGCGCAACCACGAAGGTGCCGAGCGAAGTGGACGCCGCGCACATGAGCGAGCCGGCCATGAAGATGCCGATTGCCGTGCGAAACACCGTGCGCGAACCGAAGCGGTCGGCGACCCAGCCGCAAATGGGAATGAAGACGCCGAGGCCGATGACGTAAGCCGTCACGGCAAGCTTGAGGGTGATGGGGTCCTGCCCGAGATCGCGCGCCAGAACTGGCAGCGACGTCACGATGACCGTGCCGTCCACGTTTTCCATGAACATCGCACACGCGACGATCAGCGGAACGATGAAAGTGCCTAAAGCTAGAGGCATTGGCATGACGACGGGTTGCAAGGCCGTCGGTGTAAAGCTGCGATTCTACCCGTCGCCCGATGGTTGCGCACGCAACGAAATGCAAAAATGCTACGAAATAAAGGAGTGAAATGGATGGGCCAAGCGACGCGATGGTGAGCCGGCATATAGCCGGCTCACAATGCAATACGGCGGCAATTCAGGCGCGGAGTTTAATGCGAGGCGCTGACCAGCGGTTGCAATTGCGGCAGGATCTCAGTGCTTGCTCGAGCGACGTCGTTCGGGAAGTCGATCTCGATCCACGGCGAGCCGGTCACGTCGGCCGTGTCGAACACCTGGCTGCGCTCCAGCAGCGGGTCGCGCACCGCTTCTTCGTGCGGCATGTTGGCCCGGCCGCTATCCACGTAGCCCGCGACGATCTGCGTGAATGGGTGGTGACTTCGGGTGCGAGGATATCTTCCAGATACAGGAACGCGTCCTGATCGGCAAAATCCTTGGAGAGACGCGGGGTGTCGAATATCCGCGTGCGGCTCGCCACTGCGCGATCGGCATTCGGTGCGTGTGTGGCCGGCGATGAAACCAGCGGATGTTCAACTGAAATTGGCGCGATCACGTCGTCTTCGGCGTGCATACTCATTCGCTGGCCCACATTTGACTCGTTTCAGACGCCTTGGCAGGGGCGGCCGCCGGGTGTGCGGCGCGGCGCGGCGCGCCAGCCACACCAATCAGCAGGCGCAGCGTGGTCAGATGGTTCGGCGTGACCCACTGTTGACGACCGGCGTGACAAGCTGACGGGCGAGCCTTGCGTCCCATGTTCTGGGGGCCGGAACGGTCGTTGGATTTTTCTGTCTCAAATTCATAGCCCGGAAATAAATACGGGATTCTGAAAGCTTGCTTTCTTCCTTAACGTTTTCTTAAGGACCCTCCGTTGCCGCTGCCCGCCAGGCGCCGCGCAAGATATGCCGAATCACGTTAAAGTGCGACTCCAGTTGCGCCTGTCACGACGGATCACTTCGATGCGCAACGTCCTTCGGGTCGCGACACTTAGCCGCCGTCCGTTGCGAACACACTACATCGAACGCGGGTCGCCATTCACGCCTATGAAATGCTTGTTTTCTTCCGTACTCCTTGCTCTGACCACCGCGGCGCTGCCGCTCACCAGCCACGCCACAGTCCTCGATGCGCCGCTGACCTGCAATGAGAGCGGTCATCAGTTCATTGCCGACCTCGCCCAGCAGCAATTGATCGACCCGAAACCGACGCGGGTCGAAAGCAACTCCATCAATGCGTTTTCGCCGACGCAGGGCGCCGATCTGACCGCATTCGGCTTTCATGTTTTCGCGGTGGTCGGCTACGAAAAAGACGATCCGATGTTTCGCGTCGGCGATGGTGAACCGGTGGCCCGCTCCGCCTATGGCGTCGTGGTGTTTGGCAGCGAATCAAAGGTCCAGAACGCGATCACCGAGGCCGGCGGCAGCACGGCGATCGTCCATCGAGTGGCGCCGCTCGTGACAGCGATTTTCTGCAAGCGGAGTTGAGGCGGCGGTGTGCGCCGCGAAGCCGGCCGGGAATGGCCGATTGGGAGATAGGGGCGGCTGGTAAGCGAGCTTAACCGAGCGACTGCTGTCGTCGCTCGGTTGCACCGAGAGGGCCGCCGCCCTAGCCCGGACGGCGGAATTCGTTTTCGACCCACGCAGTGGCACTCGCCTTGCTCAGCTTGAAGTTCGGCGCGACCTGCACTTGTGCGAGCTGTTCGCCGAATGTGTCGAGCGCGGTCAGCAGCGCGTACGGTTCGTCTTCGTCGGGGACGATGTCGAGTGTGATGTCAAGTTCGTCATTGCCGTCAGCGCTGGCGACGCGCACTTCTTTATGCAACTGCGCGCGCAGTTGCTGCTCATGCCGGCGTAACACCTCAGACGCGGTTTTCACAAGCGTGTTGAACGCCGACGTGTCGAGTGGCTTCGGATCTTTCTTGTTGCGGCCCATCGTCCACGGGCCGACGAGCGCTGGTTCCGCTTCGCCGTCCTTGATCATTTCGACGGCCCAGCCTTCATCGTCTTCGTTCTTGATGACGCGCGCGGTCCAGCCATCGTCGCGCCACAGACGCGCTTCGTGCTGGATTTCGGGCTGCACTTCTTCCAGGTGCTCTTCCAGATGCTCGAGCGGGGTTTCGTGGATTTCGGACGCACCTTCCGTCGTGGAGTCAGCAGCGGTGTCGGACGATGGAAGGGGGGTATCGGTCATTACAGGTTTACTCACGTTCGCGGGGCGGAAACACATCTCAAGCCTGCGATTCTACCTGTCCCGCACACGCCGAATGCGGCCCCCTGACGAACGGACAAGCCGGGGCAAGCTCCTCGCCAATCGAAATAGTGCATTTCGTTATTCGCGGGAACTTATAAATCGATTATAAAAAATGCGAAAAAAACGCGGCCCGGAAGCCGCGTATAAAAGATGAAAAAGACACCCCTGGTCAAGGGGTGAAGTGAATTGTAGAACCGTAATTCGCCAAGATAGATCACACAAATTGGAAGAGTGCTTTGCAGAAAACAGAATGAACCGATGTCTACGCGGCGATACGCTAAAATCCTTACTGGATATGACACAGCGAGAGCGTCGCTATCGAGCAACACCCACAATTTGACGAATAGTTACAGCATCATCGCACACAAAGATTTTTTCTTTATTTACCCGCACTTACACACCCCCGAATCTGCTGTTACGAATTATAAAATGCATTGTTGCGCCATATGCGCTTAAAGATATAAATGGCAGGCATACACTTCGCAGCGGATCGTCAGACAGCCGGCGGAATCGGCTGTAAACACTGGAATGCGATTCTCTACGCACTGTCCCGGAGTTATCTAAACATGAAAAAAACCCTCATCGCAGCAGGCCTCATGGGCGCGTTCGCCATCACCGCTCACGCACAAAGCAGCGTCACGTTGTACGGCACGCTAGACGCCGGTCTCGTCTATTCGAACAACCAGGGCGGCCACAGCAACTGGCAACAAGGTAGCGGTTCGGTGTCGAACACCTATTTCGGCCTGCGCGGCAACGAAGACCTTGGCGGCGGTCTGCATGCCATCTTTACGTTGGAAAACGGCTTCAACCTGAACAACGGCCAGTTTTCGGAAAGCAGCACGATGTTCAATCGTCAGGCTTTCGTCGGTCTGCAGAGCGATCAATACGGCACGCTGACGCTCGGCCGCCAGTACGATTCCGTGGTCGATTACCTCGCGCCGCTGTCAGAAGCGGGCGCGGGCTACGGCAACAACCTGGCCGCCCACCCGTTCGATAACGACAATCTGGACAACTCGTTCTCGATCAAGAACGCCGTGAAGTACACGAGCGCGAACTACGCCGGCCTCAAATTCGGCGGCCTGTACGGCTTCAGCAATTCGGCCGGCCAGTTCTCGAACAACCGCGCATGGAGCGCCGGTGCTTCGTACGACAACGGTCCGTTGAGCGTTGCCGCTGCATACCTGCAACTGAACAAGTCGGGCAGCTCGAACCTGAGCGGCGCAGTCTCGCAAGGCGACGGCACCGCTGCTGTCGCAGCGAACCTGCAACGCACGTTCGGTGCGGGTATCAACTACACGTACGGCCCGGCAACGGCAGGCTTCGTGTACACGCATACGCAACTGGACGGCATCACGGGCGTGGACGTCGGTGGCGTGACGCTGCCGGGCATCGCAGGCACGAATCTGCATCTGGACAACTACGAGTTGAACGGCAAATACGCACTGACGCCGGCACTGAGCCTCGCGGCTTCGTACACGTTCACCGACGGCAAGATGTCGGGTTCGAACGGCTCGGGTGATCCGAAGTGGCACACGGTGTCGCTGCAAGGCGACTACTCGCTGAGCAAGCGTACAGACGTGTACGTGGAAGGCGTGTACCAGCACGCATCGGGCGAACTCGGCAACTTCGGCGCGAACGTGGCGGCGATCAACACGCTGGCACCGTCGTCGACCGGCAACCAGGTTGCGGCGGCCGTCGGCCTGCGTCACCGCTTCTAAGTTTTTCGGGTAGTACATGCAGAGCGGTGTACCGTTCCGCTCCGCAGTCGAACCCGCGCGTGACATGATCGCGTGCGGGTTTTTTCATGGGGCTTACGCTCTCAAATTTCGACGTGGCGATAGTGACGGTGCAAGCGCGCCGTGGGTATACTGAGGCGCTGCCTTCCTTGCCGTAACGTCGTTGCGGTTGAACGGCGGCTTCGTCGCGAAGCATGACGTTGCGTTCAATCGCGTCGCGTTTCGCCCGCGCCCCAAGTTCCCGTGCACGACCGGGGACGCCGACGATCGGATCATGAAAAGACTTCTCCTGCTTGTTCCCGCTGCTGCCGTCACCGCTTTGCTCGCTGCCTGCGGTTCCTCCAGCGGCCCCGCCCGCGATGCGTCCCAGCCGATGATGTACGTGTCTTCGCAGCGCGCCCCTGCTGATATCGCCGATTGCCTCGAGAGCAAGCTCTCGCGCGTGCGGATGTCGCGCGTAGGCGATGCGACCGAGATCGCCGTAGGCTCCGATTCGAACAACTCGTATTTCGTCACGCTGACGCCGTTGAACGCCGGCTCGGTCATCAAGGTGATACATCCCGCGAATGCACCGGACGACCCGCCGGAATCGGAAATGCGCTTCGATATTGCGCGCTGTGCGACCTGAGTTTTGGGTCACACGGTTGCGTTGTTGAAGACCACACTGAAGGCCCTGCCGATGCGCGATTTTTTATATCGCGTGCCGGCTATTTTTTTATCTGCTCATCTGCGAACATAGCCGCCCTTTAGCTTTTATCCGGCGCGCTGCGTCGTGAGGTTCGATGGCATCCAACAAAGCACATCACGCGACTGGGTTTGCAGCCGGCGTTATCGCGGCGGCGGTTGTCGCGCGCGTCGGCGGCGGCGGTTCGTTTCATATCGGAGTGTTGTTGAGCTTCATCGCCGGGGTGGCAGGGAGTACGGCGCCGGACTGGCTGGAGGTGGCGTGGTGGTCACGCGCCCGAAGGCTGTGGATTACGCATCGTACGTTGACGCATTGGGGGGTGGCATGGCTCGCGTTGCTCGCGGGTTCTTATCATTGGCTTGGGCATTCTGTTTATGCGGCGGCGGGGTTTGGGTTTGCTTGTGGTGGGTTGATGCATCTGTTGGCCGATTGGCCTAATCCGCTTGGGGTGCCATGGGTTGCTGGGCGGCATTCTCTCAACCTTTGGAATAGTGGGCACTGTGATTTGATCGTTGTTGCGGCTTCGTGGGTCGCGGCCTGGTTTATTGGTGAACATGTCTGGTTGCATGGGGTGCATGGGGGTTCGGTTTTGCGGGTTTTGGGAATGGGGTAGGTGCTGGGGTTTTTGTGCCTGCGCGGCGCTTACTGTCTGTGCGCCTGTGGCGTTGGCCTTTCCTTGATTTCTTAGTGGTCTATTAGCGTCGCCCCTGTGCGGGGCAGGCACTTACTTTCTTTGCCGCCGCAAAGAAAGTAAGCAAAGAAAGCGGCTTCACACCGCTAATTCTTAAGCGGGTCCCCAGGCTTGGAGGAGGCAGTGGAGCATCTGGAATCTGTGTTCTCGCACATTCGGCGTGAGTGACAAGGCCGTCATACTTCCGGCGGCGCTGCGCGCGCCGAAGGGTAATTCATCAACCCCATCGCGGGGTTATGAGCGCGTCGCAGACGCGTAGTTGGCAGGTGTAATTCCCAGCAATCGTACGAACGCTCGAGTCATGTGGCTCTGGTCGGCAAACCCCGAGGCGGCGGCCGCATCGGCCAACGTCGCGCCACGCGCAATCAGCTGTCTCGCAAGCATCACCCGGCGCTGCATCCTGTATGCGTGCGGCGGTAACCCCATCTCGTGCGCGAAACCTCGTAGCAGCTGGAAGCGGCTCATGCCTGTGTCAGCAGCGAGATCGGCTAGTGTGAGCGGTGACGATGGATCGTCGTCGATCCTGGTCCTCGCTCGTGCGATCGGGCCCAACGACTGGGCCACCGGCGAACGTGCATGCGTGGTCGCATGAGTCCGAATCAGATACCCAAGCAACTCGAGCATCGCCTCCTCTCGGACCAGGTCGTCCGGCACGGTTTGCGCTTCCACCGATACCGCGAACAGGCGCTCGAATAGCGCCTTCAGCAACGGATCGTGCACCACAGGTTGCGTCAGTTCGATCTCGTGCGCAGCCACGCCACGCAACTCGACGGCGACATCGGTCAGCATCGACGGCTCAAAATACAACATGCGCCATGCCCGTCCGCGCTCGTCGAGCGGGCTGCCGTCGTGCACCTCCCCCGGATTTACCATGATCGCGTCGCTCGCAAGCGCTTCAACCACGCCGCGCCCACTCGACGATCGATGCCCGCCAGCTACGATCACGCCCACGCCGAACCTGTCATGCGAATGGCGCGGAAACGAATGCGCCGTTTCGGCCACCGTCGCTTCGACGCCAGCAATCGCGCAACGAGGCATGTGAACGCGGCCGCGTGACATGGTTCGCCTCCCAGAAGTTAAAGAGCGTTCCGCGCGGCGCAACACGCGTGAGGCAGCCCGCTCATCAACCTCCCTCCTCGTCCGTGCGTCCACCCTCGCGGATCTTGCCTTGCGACACACTGCTGCCCGGCGGTACGCTATGCGTCAGCCACACATTGCCGCCGATCACCGAGCCACGCCCGATAGTCACGCGGCCGAGTATCGTCGCGCCGGCGTAAATCACGACGTCGTCCTCGACAATCGGATGGCGCGCGTTGCCCTTGATCAGCGTGCCGTCAAGGTCCGCAGCGAAGCTCTTCGCGCCGAGCGTCACGGCCTGATAGACGCGCACACGCTCGCCGATGATCGCGGTCTCGCCGATCACGACACCCGTGCCGTGGTCGATAAAGAAGCTCTGCCCAATAGTCGCGCCCGGGTGAATGTCGATGCCGGTCGCGGAGTGCGCGATCTCGTTGATGAAGCGCGCGAGCAAGGGCACGCCGAGGCGATGCAGCGCGTGCGCAAGGCGATGGTGCGTCATCGCCCACACGCCCGGATAGCACAGCAGAATTTCCGTGATGTGCTGGGCGGCCGGGTCGCCGGTGAAAGCGGCCTGAATATCGCTGACGAGCAACGCGCGAATGCCAGGCAACTGCGTGCCGAATTCTCGCGCGACGTTGAACGCGCGCTCCTTCAGTTCCGCATCAGGTGTTTCTCCAAACTCGGGCAGAAAGCGCAAGGCGCGCCGTATCTGTTCGGCGAGCAATCGCAACGTGCTTTCGAGCGTGTGGCCGACGTAGTAGTCGACGGTTTCGTCAGTTAGATCGGGGGCGCCGTAATGCGTGGGAAACAGCGCCGCGCGCAAGCCGGTGACAATGGCGATCACCGCTTCGCGCGACGGCAACTCGCGAATGCCGAGCGGATGCCGCGTGCGATGCAATTCTTCACGCGACGCACGCAAGTCCGCGACGATCTGTTCGAGACCCCAGTTGGGGGAAGGCACGTTAGGCATAAAAGGACAGCGCCGTGCGAGAGACACGGTTCAGAGTGATTGTCCCAAGAGATTACCGCGTTTTGCCGTGGCTCGCGCAGCGCCGCACGGCTGCCCGGTATGCCTGATGCTTCAGATGGTCACGCTGCTCGCATCGATCCAGCGCACCGCCCAGTCGCGTGCGTGCGCGATAGCGGTGGCTTCGTCAGGAAAACGCAAGTCAGTGGGGAAAAAACGGTTGGCGACCAGTTCGCCGTCGCTCGAGCGGGAGATGACCACATAAGGTTGCCAAGTACCATCGCCCGCGCGCGCCGGCGCACAATTCAGCAAGTAGCCGCGATGTGTGAATGCAGCATCGAAGTGCATGTGTCACCCGCCCTGACGGCCCCGTAGGATGTTTTGAGTAGCGCGCGTTTGTTCGTTGTTGGCCATGTAAAAACAGCCGGACGCATGTCGTCTCCGCATGTCGCCAATTTAACCGCGCTTCGCTCGTCGGAGTAAGATCATACTCTGTAGAAAATGGACGTCCATTAAAAAAAACGAAAGGAATCCCGGACGCAATCGCCAGGTGAAGCCAGGGAAAAACGCCCGCATATATGTCACTGCGCATAACCGCGAGGCAACTTCGGCGCAAACGCAGTACAAACGCACACACGCAAAGACGTTGTGTCACACGGAACGGGTTTTGCCGCACTTCAACCATGTCCTCTTCAATGGAGAATGCATGATGAACAGCGATATCAGCAAGCCAGCAGACGCCGGCAAACAGCCGCGTACCACCGGCCCGTGCACGGCGGAACTGCATAACGATCGCACCCATGACAGCACGGTCGACACCGATGGCAAGAATCTCGAGGCCGCCCGCATCGCCGGCTATAGCCCGATCTCGCCCGACGAAATCACGACGAGCAACGCGACCCTCGTCAACAGCGTGCCCGAGGCGCACGACGGCATGGCCGGCTTCGACAGCCGGGTTGGCGGCAATCATCTGCTGCTGGCGCTCGAACCGGGCTGCACAGTCATCGACAAAGGCATGGTCGAGCCACAAGGCGCCGATTCAACGGATGATCTGTTCGACGACCCACGCTCGATCCGCAGCCGTCGCGAACGCGGCCGCATTCACTACGCCCTTAATCATTTTCGGCCCACTCGCGTGATCGAATTACATCGGGCGAAATAAGTATTGGCGCGGCGCATATTCGTTTGAATTGCGCCGCTTGCGCCCATTAATCAGTCGATTTCAAAGCGCGCCCCGTTTGAATGACGGTGCGCGTTTCGTCATGGATTAGAAACTCAGGGTTGCAGGACTTGCAAGCCGAACCGGCTATTTCCGCCGGCCGAACGCCGACACAATCGACTGCACGTCCAATACTCAACGGAGCAGAAAATGAAAAAGATCGTCGTGATCGGCGCAACCGGCACGGTCGGCCGGGCAGTGAGCGCAGCATTGAAAGTGCGCCATGAAGTCATCGAAGTGGGCGCGACGCGCGGCCAGTATCGCGTCGACAGCACCGACCCGGCCAGCATCGAGCGCCTCTTTAGCGAGATCGGCATGGTCGACGGCGTCGTCACGGCCACCGGCAAGCTGCATTTCGGCCCACTGCCGGAGATGAGCATCGAGCAGTTCTGGGTCGGCCTGCGCGACAAGCTGATGGGTCAGATCAACGTGGTGCTTGGCGCCCAGCGGTACGTGAATGACGGCGGCTCGTTCACGCTGACGAGCGGCATTGTCGGCGACGAACCGATTCGCGAAGGCGCGAATGCAACCACCGTCAATCTGGCCCTGGAAGGCTTCGTGCGTGGCGCGGCAATCGAGTTACCGCGTGGCATCCGCATCAACGTGGTGAGCCCGACGGTCCTGACCGAAGCGCTCGACGCCTATGCGCCCTACTTCCGCGGCTTCGAGCCGGTGAGCGCCGAACGTGCGGCGCAGGCTTACCTGCGCAGTGTGGAAGGCGCGCAAACGGGCCGGGTGTATCGCGTGGGGTATTGAGCCCGCAGTTAGCTCAGTGAATCTCCGGCTCGCCGGTTGCGTCCGCTTGCGCGCCGCCGCGCTGCAGGAAATCGAAGTCGCAACCTTTATTCGCCTGCAGCACATGAACCTGATGCAAGGCGCCGTAGCCGCGCGTAAAACGCGGCTCGGGCCCGACCCAGGCGGCCTTGCGACGCGCCAGTTCTTCCTCCGGCACGAGCATGTTGAGCTTGCGCCGCGGCACGTCCAGTTCGATCAGATCGCCGCTTTGCACCAGCGCAAGCGGGCCGCCGACAAACGACTCCGGCGCGACGTGCAACACGCACGCGCCGTAACTCGTCCCGCTCATGCGCGCATCCGATATACGCACCATATCGCGCACGCCCTTTTGCAGCAGCTTCTGCGGGATCGGTAGCTGCCCCCACTCGGGCATTCCCGGCGCACCCACCGGTCCCGCATGCTGAAGCACGATCACGCAGTTCTCGTCGATGTCGAGCGCTTCGTCGTCAATGCGCGCGGCCATGTCGTTGTAGTCCTTGAACACCACCGCGCGGCCGGTATGGACGAGCAGTTGCGGCTCTGCCGCGCCGGGTTTGATCACGGCGCCGTCGGGCGCGAGATTGCCGCGTAGCACCGCGAGGCCGTTGTTGGGCAGGAGCGGCGCGCTGCGGCGACGGATCACCTCGTCGTTGAAAATCGTCGCGCCTTCGAGGTTCTCGCCGAGCGTGCGGCCGTTCACGGTTTTCTGCGAGCGGTCGATCAGGTCACCCAGTTCGGCGAGCATGGCCGGCAAACCGCCCGCATAGAAAAAGTCCTCCATCAGATAGGCGCCGGTCGGACGAATGTTCGCGAGCACCGGCGTGCGGCGCGAGATGTCGTCATAGCGATCGAGCGTCAATTCGATGCCGGCGCGGCGCGCGAGCGCGATCATGTGCACGATCGCATTGGTCGAGCCGGACAGCGCGAGGCAAGTGGTCACGGCGTTGTCGATGGAGCCGGCGGTGATCAGATCGGAGGGCTTCAGGTCCTCCCACACCATCTCGACGATACGCATGCCGGTTTTCGCCGCCATCTGCGCGTGCCGCGAATCCACTGCGGGAATGGAGGCAAAACCGGGCAGCGTAAAGCCAAGCGCTTCGGCAGCGCTCGTCATGGTCGACGCGGTGCCCATCGTCATGCAGTGTCCCGGCGAGCGCGCAATACCGCTTTCGACGCCTTGCCAGTCCGCTTCCGTGATGGTCTCCGCGCGCAACTCGGTCCAGTACTTCCAGACGTCCGACCCGGAGCCGAGCGTGACGCCGTTCCAGTTGCCGCGCAGCATTGGCCCTGCCGGCAGAAAGATCGCCGGCAGATCCATCGAGATCGCGCCCATCAGCAAGGCAGGCGTGGTCTTGTCGCAACCGCCCATCAGCACGGCGCCATCGGCGGGATACGAGCGCAGCGTCTCCTCGGCTTCCATCGCGAGGAAGTTGCGATAGAGCATCGTGGTGGGCTTCTGGAACGGCTCGGAAAGCGTCTGCACGGGCAGTTCGACCGGAAAGCCGCCCGCCTGCCAGATGCCGCGTTTCACTTCCTCGACACGTTGCTTGAAATGCGTGTGGCAGGCGTTGATCTCGCTCCACGTGTTGAGGATCGCGATCACCGGCTTGCCTGCATATTCCTCGCGGCTATAGCCCATTTGCGCGGTGCGCGAGCGATGGCCGAACGAGCGCAGATCGTTCACGCCGTACCAGCGGTGGCTACGCAGCTCTTCAGGTTTCTTTCTCTTCGTCAACGTTTGCTCCACGATGTCTTTCGCCGTCCCTAGGGGGACTTCCTTCGGGGCGTGCCGCCGCAATTCAGTGCCTCAGTGTTTCAGCGCTTCTGCTCCTTTACGCGCGACACGATCTGCGTCGGGCTGACGAATTGCAGCGCGATCAGCACCCAGATCAGCGTGATCGCCATGTAGATCATCGCCATCGCGTCGATCGATTGCGGTGCACGCACGCCGGTTGAAAATACAGCGTAGTACAAGGCGACCACGAGCGTTTGCGTCGCGGGACCCGCTGTAAAGAACGTCAACTCGAACATGCCGATGGTGCGTACCAGCACCAGCAGCCCCGCGGCCAGCATGCCGGGCACCAGCAAGGGCAGCAGCACGTAGCGGAAATAGCGGAACGTGTTGGCGCCGAAAATGCGCGCCGCCGCTTCGAGATTGGGATCGATCTGCTCGATGAACGGCGTCATCACCAGGATCACGAACGGCAGCGCCGGCACGAGATTCGCAAGAATCACGCCGCCTAGCGTCCCCGCGAGGCCGACCTTGTACATCACGGTCGCCATCGGAATGCCGTACGTCACGGGCGGCACCATCAGAGGCAACAGAAAAATCAGCATCGCCATGCGCTTGCCGGGAAACTGCACGCGGGCGAGCGCATACGCCGCGGGCACGCCGAGCACAACCGACAACACCACCACCGCACCGACCACTTCGACGGTGACCCACAATACGCTCGCCAACTGGAAATCGCTCCACGCCTGCGCATACCAATGCAGCGTAAAGCCCTGCGGCAACAAGGTGCCGAACCAGCGGGGCGCCACCGAATTCACCGCAACGGTCGCAATCAGCAACACCACGTTGACGAGAAAGAACACCATCGCGCCCCACACCAGTACATGCCAGATGCGGCCCGGCACACTGGCGCGCTGCTTCACGCGCTTGCTGGGTTGCTGCGCACCGTGGTTGTTTTCGTTCGATGTGGACGCGGACCACGAAGGATGTGCGGCGTGGTGATCGGCAGCCATCAGCCTTTGCCTCCTGTCACCGGACCGCTGTAGAAGAAGCGGCGCGCGCCGAGCATGGTGGTGACCACCAGCAGTTGCACGAAACCCATCACCATCGCGATCGCGGAAGCAAGCGAATAGTCGTAGCTTTCGAACGCGGCTTCGGCCGCGGCGATCGACATCACACGCGTCGGGCCCGCGGGCGCCCCCAACAGCACCGCCGATGGAAACACTGAGAACGCCTGCACGAACGATAAACACGCGGCCATCGTTAAACCAGGCACCAGCAGCGGCAGATAGATGCGACGAAACTGCTGCCACGGACTCGCGCCGAGCGTGGCGGCAGCGCTCGCGAGCGTCGGATCGATGCCGGTCACGTATGACAGCGTCAGCAGAAATGCAAACGGAAAACCCGACACGATCAGCGAGATCAGCACGCCCCAGAAGTTATGCGTCAAACGCACTTCGTCGGTGTAGAGATGCAGACCTTGCAGCGCCTGCGGAAACCAGCCGTTCGGGCCGAAGTACGTGAGCATGCCGTCGGCGATCAACACGGTGCCGAGCGTGACGGGAATCACCAGCAGCGTGGTGACGAGTTTCTGATAGGGCGAATTGCGGCGCAGCGCGAACGCCACGGGAACCGACACGCCGACGTTGATCAGCGTCGCGGGTACAGCGAGCTTGAGCGTGACGAGAATGGTCGGCCACATCGACGTGTCGGTGAAGAACGTCAGATAGTTGGCCCACAGGCCACCGCCGTTCATCGGCCGGAACGACAGCACCAAACCGTACGCAAACGGATAGATGAACAACGCGACGATGAAGATCAAAGCCGGTGCGACCAGCCACGCCTTGGCGTCGCGCGGCACAAATGGTACGCGTGGCGGCGACAGCGTGGGCGTGTTCATGCAGCCTCTCCGTCATAGACGAGCGTACGTGACGGCGGCACGCGCAGACTGATGCGTTCGCCCTCTTCGAATTCGCCCGTAATGCGCGCCCATAAGTCGCCGAACGCGGTCTTCACCCGCAGCAGGGAATCGTGGCCACCGTATTCCACGGTGGTCACCAGCGCGTCAAAGGCGTTTTCCGCGCCAGGTGCTGCACGCTCCATATCCTCTGGGCGCAACGCGACGCTCACGCGCTTGCTATTGAAACCGGCCATCGGCGTACCGATCAGACGCACGCCGTTCGCGCTCACCGCAACCCCATCGCCCTGCGTGCCTTCGAGCGTGAATTCAGTCACGTTGCGATAGCCCATGAAACGCGCAACATGCAAATTCTGCGGCCGCGTGTAGACCTCTTTCGGCGTGCCGATCTGCTGCACCACCCCCTCTTTCATCACGACGATGCGATCGGCCATGGAAAGCGCTTCGTCCTGATCGTGCGTCACGTAGAGCGTCGCGCGTTCGAGCTGGCTATGGATGCGGCGAATCTCCGCGCGCATTTCAATACGCAGTTTCGTATCGAGATTCGACAGCGGTTCGTCCATCAGGATCAGCGGCGGTTCGATCACGATCGCGCGCGCAATCGCCACGCGCTGCTGCTGACCGCCCGAAAGCTGCCCGGGCAGCTTGCGTTCATGCCCGACCAGTTGCACGAGCTGCAACGCTTCACGCGCACGGCGCATGGTTTCGCTCTTGCCGACGCCGCGCATCTTCAATCCGAAGCCGACGTTATCGAGCACACTCATATGCGGAAACAGCGCGTAGTTTTGGAACACCATGCCGAAGCCGCGCTTTTCCGGCGGCAGCACGTCGATGCGTTTATCGTCGAGCCAGATGCCGCCGCCGCTCAACGGCTGCAAACCGGCGATGCAATTGAGCGCCGTCGATTTACCGCAGCCCGAAGGTCCGAGCAACGCGATGAACTCGCCACGCTGGATATTCAGATCGAGACCTTGCAACGCCGCGATCGCCTGGCCCTCCGCATTCGTGAAACTGCGGCTCACCGAATCGAGCCGCAACTGCTCAAAATGATGCTTCATGGCGATTTCCTGATACGCGTGACGCTTGACGTTTGCCACACGAGTCGCGGCGGCCCAATAGAACTGATGCGCGTGAAGCTTCACGGCAGGTTTCCTGCGCGCGTGACACGCGAATCCCGGCGGACCGAACGAACGGATACGCGTGTTACTTCGCAGCCTACTTGGTCTTCTGCGCGCCGATGTCGCTGTCCCACTTCTTGAAAGCCGCAACCATTGCGGCCGCATTCAGCGGCAAAACATGCGGACGCTCGGCCAACAGCTTCGTGTACTCCGGCCGACCGTATTTCTTCAGCACATCCTGGCTGTGCGCGGGCGCCTGCTCGACGCTCACGCCCTTGATCGCCGGCCCCGGGTAGAAATAACCGTCGTCATAGGTCATGGCCTGTTGCGCGGGTTCGAGCATGAAGTTCATCAGCTTGTAGAGCACGTCGAGCTTTTCCTTCGGCACGTCCTTCGGAATCACCATGTAGTGCGCGTCGTTCACCCACGTCATATTGTCGAATGCCTGCACGCGAAATTCCGCCGGTACGATGCCGAGCGCGCGCGGATTGATGTCCCAGCCGGTGACGCTCACGGTCATGTCGCGCGTACCCTCGCCGAGCTCTTTCATCACTGCCGACGTGCCGCCCGGATAGTAAGGAATGCAATCGTTCAGCTGCTTGAGGAAGGCCCACGTCTTGTCCCAGCCGTGAATCGGATCTTGCGGATCCTTGTCGCCGAGCACATACGGCAAGCCCATCAGGAACGTGCGGCCCGGACCGGAGTTCGCCGGCCGCGCATAGATCAGCTTGTCCGGATGCGCCTTGCACCATTGCAGCAGTTGCTCAGGCGTTTTGGGTGGATCGCTGACTTTGGCGGGGTTGTATTCGAGTAGCGGACCCGCCGGCATATACGCGACTTCGAGACCGAAGCCTTGTGCAAGGTCCTGCATCTTGCGCGGACCGGGCGCGTATTTGTCGAGCACGCCTGGGAAGGCCGCCGCATTGTCCGGCAACAGCTTCATCCAGAGGTTCTGTTCGATGCCAGCGGCCAGTGCGTCGGTGCCGGTCAGGACGAGATCGATATCGGAGCGGCCAGCGGCCTGCATCGCCTTGATCTTGCCCGGCAACTGCGGCGCGGGCGCGTTGGTGAACGTGAGATTGGCGACGAGATTCGGATACTTCGCCTTGAAGGCCTCGAAACCCTTTTGCGTGAGTTGAAGATCGCCGGCCACGTCGACGATATTGAGCGTTACCGGATCGGCCGCGTGCGCGGCGGATGCCAATGCGGCGCTTGCCACGAGACATACGGACACCAGTCTGAGCGCCAACCTGCCTGAAACAGTCATTGCGTCTCCTCGCTTCTTGGTATGGAAGTCCGCCGGCCAGATGTGCTGCTGGCGGTGTCTCTCTACCAATGGAACATAGCGAAGCGGAACTGCCGATGTCAAGCAAATACTGGCTGCGGCGCTTTGCTCGCCAATCTGCCTGTTTTGATGGGGAATCCTTGTAGTTCAATGGGTTGCGTGCTTTATCCAAGGGCAAACCCGGAGTCGGCACACAGATTCAGCAACAGGTTGTCAGGCAACCTGAACTTACGCGGTGCGTTCAAGCTGCGCGCACGCCTCGCGCACTTAGCCGCCCTGAACGCCTTGCGTATTCACATACAGCGAATACAACCCGTGGCTTGCCGCCATGAACAACCGGTTGCGATGGCGTCCACCGAAGCACACGTTCGCGCAGCGCTCCGGCAACGCGATATGGCCGATCGGTTCGCCTTGCGGCGTGAAGACGCGCACGCCGTCGAGTTCGTCGGTGCCCATGCCCCAGCCGCACCAGAGATTGCCGTGAATATCGACGCGAAAGCCGTCCGGCGTGCCCGGACCGGCGTCGATCAGCACACGGTTGTTCGACAGCGCGGCGCCATTGCCACTGACGTCGACATCGAACGCACGGATCTTGCGCGGCACGCCACGCGATTCGACGATGTACAGCACCGACTCGTCCGGCGAAAACGCGAGGCCGTTCGGGCCCAGCACGTCGTCGGCGACCATGGCCACTTCGCCGGATTGGCCGTCGATGCGGTACACGCACGCGGGCAGTTCCGACTCCTGCTGCTCACCCTCATAAAAGCTGTCGATGCCGAAGGTCGGATCGCTGAACCAGATCGAACCGTCCGACTTCACGACCACGTCATTCGGCGAGTTGAAGCGCTTGCCGCGATAGCGGTCGGCGAGCACGGTAATCGAGCCGTCATACTCGGTGCGGGTGACGCGCCGCGTCAGGTGCTCGCAGCTAACGAGGCGGCCCTGGCGGTCGCGCGTGTGGCCGTTAGCATTGTTCGACGACTGGCGAAACGTGGTCACGGCACCGCTCGTTTCGTCCCAGCGCAGGATGCGGTCGTTGGGAATGTCACTCCACAGTAGATAACGGCCATCGCCGAACCAGACCGGCCCTTCCGACCAGCGCGCGCCCTGATACAGGCACTCGACGGAAGCGGAGGCAAGGATCAGCGGCTTGAAGCGCGGATCGAGCACGCGAATGGAGGGATCGGGATAGCGTCGGCTGGTGTCGGTCATGCGTAGGCTTTGGGTGATGGAAGTTGATGAGGAAAACAGGACGAAGCGCGGTGCGCCCTGCATGCCGCTACGCAGCGCAAGCGCCCCCGCTTTCGACGCCGGGGCGACGTCAATGCGACACGGGCTTCTGCGCGAACTGACGCTCCAATGCGAGCAGGACCTGCGTCGCATGATCGATCTTCGCATGATGTTCGGGCGGCGTCGAACTGAGTAGCGGCAGGATCGGCCCCATGTCGGCAATCTTCGAGAACGTAACCGCATCGTGCAGCACGCGGATCAGCGAGATTTCGTCGCGCAGGGTTTCGAGCGGCAGGAAAGCTTCATGGAGACGCTGCGCCGTGTCCGCATCGCCGGCTCTGACGGCTTGCAGCAAGGCCATGACCATGCGCGGCGCGATGCATCCCGAACCCGTTGTCCATGCGGCAAGGCCGAACTCGCGCAGATGGATGAGCGCCGGCCGCTCGCCCATGCCCGACACCACCTTGGCCGCAGGCACCGATTGCAGAAGGCGGCGCAGATAGGGATCTTCCGCAGGATTGTCGCGGACGATCGCGTATTTGACGGCCAGCAGCGTGCCGCGCTCGATCAAGCGCGCGAGCCTGATCGAGCATTTTCCCGTAGTCGGGACCGATTGCCGGGATCACGCGCGTGCCCGCACCTGCTGCGTCGGCCAGGAGGTCCAGCAAGTCCCGATACTCGCTGACGGCCGTGTGATAAAGGTTCGCATTGCCGCCGTACAGCAGGGTGCGCACACCGCCGGCCTCGATGTGGCGGATCAACGCGAGATTTTCAGCGGCATCCAGCGTGTAATCGGCGCGGCGCGCAAGCGGCGGCACAGCCATGACCGAAGCGGCGAACTCACAGCCGAGAATCGGGGATTCGTTCATGACGTCTCAAACGCGCTGGAACTGGGCGTTCAAGTTAGCACCGGGCTCGCAATGTTGTCAAACAACATGGGCGCAAGCGGCACCGTGCAGCCTCGAACCGAAGTCAATGCGAAGAAGGCGAAGTCGGCAAAGCCGATACGCCACTTTTATATGACAATAGCGCCCGGCGAGCGGGCGTTGGTGAATGGCGGCGGGCTAAACGGTAATTGCCGATCCGGCAATCAGAGTCGTTTTTCCCGAAATTTGACTAAACGTCATCCAGATTGGTTCGACAATAATGTTGTCAATCAAAAGTATCAAAAACGCCACTACGAGAAAATTACCCACTTTATCGGCCCGTGAATGTTAATCCGGTCAAAGAAATCCGATAAGTGCTCCTGGTAAAACTGTTTGGATTTCGGTAACCTGGATTTTTCCCTGGTACCGAGGTGTCGATGAAATGCCGTGTGAAGCTTGTGAAGTCTGAGGAGATCACATTGCAGGAGATGGCGATCAATCACCGGTTCAAGAACACGCGCCGACGCGCCACCGGTCTTTTGATGCTCGCTCGCGGTGATAAGCCAAAGGTCGTCTGTGAAGCCCTCGGTGTGAGCGACCAGGCTGTCTACAACTGGGCTCACGCGTGGCGTATTGGAGGCGTTTGCGCGCTCATGGGTGGTCACAACGGTGGTCGGCCGCGTGCACTTCCCGATGACGTGGTCGCTGTCGCGCTGGAGATTGCGCGGGCAGAGCCGCTTACCCTGGCCCAGATAGCTCGACGCGTTGAGCAGGCACAAGCCCAGGCGCTGCCCTGCAAGATAGAAACGCTGGGTGAAGCCCTCAAGCGTGCGGGCTTCACTTTCAAGCGCAACCGCTTCTCGCTGAAAAAAAGCGCAATGAACAGGAGTTCGAGATGAAACAGGCCACGCTTGAGAAGCTTCAGGTCGCCGCGCGCGATGGCCAGTGTCGCCTGTTCTATTTCGACGAGGCCGGCTTTTGCGGATCACCGCCTGTGCAGCGTAGCTGGTCACCACGTGGACTGCCCCATGCCATTGAGCCCAACCACCATTGCCGACGCAATGTGATGGGCGCACTGAACTTCGCTGAAAACAGTTTCGTCCATGCAGCAAGCAGCCATACGGTCAAAGGGCCTCACGTTGAGGGTTTTCTCAATGACCTGATCTGTCAGGGCGATGGTAGACCGACCGTGATCGTGCTCGACAACGCGAGCATTCATCACGGGATCGATCAGGTCACACTGGACCGCTGGTTCATCGAACACAAAGCACTCCTGTTTTATCTGCCGCCGTACAGCCCCGAACTGAATCTCATCGAGATCGTATGGAAGCACTTCAAGTACCACTGGCGGCGATTCGCGACGTGGACGAAAGAAACCATCGATGCGGAGCTGGAAATTCTGCTCAACGGATATGGTTCGAAATTCCAAGTAAATTTTTCGTGAACACTTATAAGGAGTAATTCGTTCGCCTGGTTGCAGAACCAGCGCTGGTGCCGTTTCTTTAGAAATCGTCCTCGGCTTGCGAAATAATTTTTAGTGATAGATTGTTAAGATAAAAACAGCCGGGCGGGTCGCCGTACCGCAATTAACCGCAACGGGACGTTTGCGAGTTTGAGAGAACCAAATTGTCGCTACATTTTATCGAGGAAATGGCACCGGTACTGAACGCCGCTGATGAAGCGGAATGGTTCAATGCGATCGCGAGCCTTGCCGAAACGTGGGGCTTCGACAGGCTTTTGATCGCCATGCTGCCGCGCCCGACCATTCGCCTTGAAGATGCCTATGTGCGGAGCACCTACGCGCCGACGTGGCGACGCACCTACGACGAGCAGGGGCTCGTCCACATCGACCCGACAGTCTCGCATTGCGCGACGCGCGCCACGCCGCTGATCTGGTCGCCGGACATTTTTACGACCGCAGCGCAGCAGTCGATGTACGAGGAAGCCCGCGCGCACGGCCTGCGCGCCGGTGTGACGTTGCCGATTCACGGGCCGAACCAGCAAGCCGGCATGATGTGCTTCGTCAACGACAGCAATCCGACCGAGGCATTTTGGCGCCATGTCAACGTTGCGTTGCCGAACCTGGTGCTATTGCGCGATCTGGTGATCGATACCAGCCAGCGCCACTTGAATACGCATGCCCAAGCTTTATTGCCCAAGCTCACGCCACGCGAACGCGAGTGTCTGAAATGGACCGCGCGCGGCAAATCCACGTGGGAAATCTCCCATATCCTGAGCTGTTCGGAAGCCGTGGTGAACTTCCACATGAAGAACATCAGGACGAAATTCGGCGTGAATTCACGGCGCGCGGCGGCCGTGATCGCCGCGCAGTTGGGGCTTATTGACCCGGGTTGAGCAAGGCGGCGGCGTCGCGGCTGGTCATGACCCGCTCGGCCCGGCCCAGATCGGCGTCCGAAACGGTTTTAGTGAAGTACAGGCCCAAAAGGATCGACACCGGCGCCGGGATTTCGGCGCCCGATTCGAACCGGCTGCCACGCGACTGCGTCACGCCGAAGCGTGCCCAGAAGCGGCGCTGGCTCTCCTTCTTCTTCTTGCGGTACGCAATGATCAGAACGCGATCCACCGCCGATGAAGGCTCTGCCGGGCGGGTTTGGACGGAGGGTTGCACCTGCCAGTGATTGTCGAGAAGTTCCATTTTTGTGTCCCGTCGGTTGAGTGCTAAGGCTTATCTCGAATTCTGCGTTATCCGATAAGCATGCACACCTATCCAGGTAGGTAGGTGGCGGAAAGATTCAAAATGCATAAGTTTTCTTGCGTATTGGGTACCCCAACACGTTCAGGAGAACGTCATGCAAACAGCGATCCGGATTGGAATGCGTCAAGAATTCGACAACGCGGACATCAACGAGATGTACCGCCTGCGGGCGCGGGTGTTCCACGGACGGCTCGGATGGGACATCCCGACCATCGCGGGCATGGAGATCGACGGCTACGACGCCCTCGGGCCGCACTACATGCTGATTCAGGGCGACGATCGGCACGTGCGGGGCTGTTGGCGCCTGATGCCGACGGAGGGGCCGAACATGCTGAAGGACACCTTTCCTCAATTACTGCATGGCGCGGATGCGCCGGTTGGGCGGCATATCTGGGAACTGAGCCGGTTCGCGATCGAAACCGGCGGCGAGGAACAGTCGTTCGGCTTTGCCGACGTGACGATGCAGGCAATTCACGAACTCGTGACGTTCGCCGACCGGATGGGCATCACGCGTTACGTCACGGTGACCACTACGCCAATTGAACGGCTGCTGCGCAAGACCGGAATCGACATCAGCCGGCTCGGGTCGCCTCTGCAGATCGGCGTGGAACGGGCCGTGGCGCTGGATATCGCCGTCAGTCCGAAGACCCGCACCGCCCTGTTCGGGCCGATGGCTGCCGCCGCCTGACGGCTCGTGGGATTGGGGCCGGGCCGCTGTTGCCGTTGGCTGGTTGCGGATGCCTGGTTGCGGATGCACGGTTGCGCGGACTGGCAGCGGTTGCCCGGTCGTTGCGGCCCGCTGGGAAGCCGCGCGGGGCATCAGGAACCGAACATCCGTTCGAGCGCATTCTCGAGATGCGCTCGCATCGCCCTCCCTGCAGCGGGGCCCTCCTTGCGGCGGATCGCCTCGAGCACGGCCAGATGTTCGGCCTGCACGAGCCGCTGCCGCTCCACCGTCTTCACGAGCGACAGATTGCGCGACAAGTTCATGCTGAACAGAATCTGTTCTTCGATGAACGACATGACCGTGATGAAAAACGGGTTCTTCGACGCACGCGCCACCGCCAGGTGAAACATGAAATCGTCCTGCGCGCCGATGCCCCGGGTTTCTATGATGCGCTCCAGCTGGTCCCACGCATGCTGGATCGCGACGATGTCGTCGGCGTCGGCCTTGAGCGCTGCCTGCTCGGCCGCGCCCGCCTCGGTCACAATGCGAAATTCATAGCAGCGGCGGATGTCGGACAGCGTTTCGAGCGGTGCGAAGCGGCGCACATCCGGGTCCGGCCGACGCGCGACCGTCGTGCCTGAGCCGTGCCGGGTCATGATGATCCCGTCTGCCCGCAAGCGCGCGAGCGCCTCGCGCACGGTCGGCCGTGACGTCGCAAAGCGCTCGGCCAGCGCATGCTCGGTAGGCAGCCGCTCGCCTTCCTTGTACTCGCCTTCAAGAATGCGATTGAGGATGTCGCCGTAGATCTTGTCGGGCAAACCTGTCGTTTTGCGCTCGTTCATCAGCGGTGCTGAAGCAGCTTGTCTGAGTAGGTCTTGATTGTAAGGCAAACCTGGCCCTATCTCGATTTGATAGTTGCGCTCTGGCTTGACAGGAATACCGCAAACGCCTGCTGCACGGTGCTTGCCGTGCAAAAAGTCGCTATCACAAAATTTGACAAGTACTTGATTTACATCCTGACTGGATGCACCTTTTTCAGCGATCATTTAAGCTCGCACCGGTAATCAATCGTCAATGCGCCCGGCTGGCCGAAACGGCCGCGGCATCCGAATCCTTCAGACGCGGAGTCGATATGTACACACGCATCCTTGTAGCGGTCGACGGCAGCCACACCTCGCGCCGTGCGTTCGAAGCAGCGCTCGCGCTCGCGAAATCCAGCGGCGCCGTCCTGCAACCGTTCTACGTCGTCGAAAACACGCCGATGTATTTCGAAGCGCCCGGTTACGACCCTTCCATTCTGCGTAACCGCCTGGTCGAAGAGAGCAAAGAACTCGGCGCGGAATTCGCCGCGGCCATGGCAGCGCAAGGCGTCAAGGGTGAGCTCGCCGTGGGCGAAGCCTCCTCCCTCGACGACGTTTCGGTGGTCGTGCTAAAAGCTGCCGCCGACTTCAACGCCGATCTGCTGGTAATGGGCACGCATGGCCGCCGTGGTTTTCAGCGCCTGATTCTCGGCAGCGTCGCCGAGCGCTGCGTGCGCCAGGCGACCTTGCCCGTGCTGCTGATTCCGTCCGCGGCGGGCAAGGCGAGTGGAGACGCCTAACCGCGTGCCGACGCACATTGCAACTGCGTGAGCTTGCCGCATAAGGCAGCTCACGCATCGCTCTATCTCCAAAATCAGAGCAGAGCACGTTCGCCCGAATGTATAGCAGTCCATAACCACAAGCAGCAACGCAAGGGTGACATCGCTCAAGAGGCCTAACTGCGCGAACGCGTCATTTTGTCGCTAAACGGGGGGCATGGGCGGTGGGACAATCAGTTTGTTACCCTTACAAATGGCTGCAGATCATGCTTACTCCTACCGCTGTGACTCGCTCCGCCGGCGCTGCCGATTCCACTGTGATTTCGTCGCCAGCGCGTGGCGGCCGTCGTGCCGCGCCGGTGAGGGCAACCGCGCGCACTGCCGCTCGCTGTTCGAGTTGTTCGATGCGGGCGCTCTGCATGCCGCAAGGCCTGTCGACTGACGAACTAACGAAACTCGAAGCGCTCATTTGCACCGCGCGCTCGGTGCAGCGCGGCGAAGCGCTGTATCGCAGCGGCGACCGCTTCGACAATATTTACGCCGTGCGTTCCGGCTCCATGAAAACCGTCATGGCGCACCGTGACGGCCGCGAACAGGTCACCGGGCTGCGCCTCGCCGGCGAAGCGCTCGGCCTCGACGGCATCAGCGAAGACGTGCACGCATGCAGCGCCGTCGCCCTTGAAGACAGCACCGTTTGTATCGTTCCCTACCCCGCCCTCAAGTCCCTGTGCCGCGAAATCAGTTCGATGCAGGATCGCCTGCACAAACTGCTGGGCGAGCAGATCGTCCGCGAAGCTGGGCAGATGATGGTGCTCGGCTCACTTTCAGCGGACGAACGCGTGGCCGCATTTCTGCTCGACGTGTCGGAACGCAACGCGCAGCGCGGCTATTCATCGGCGGAATTCAACTTGCGCATGACACGCGAGGACATGGGCAGCTACCTCGGCATGACGCTCGAAACGGTGAGCCGCACCCTGTCAAGATTTCAAAAGCGCGGCCTGATCGACACACAAGGCAAACACATCCGGATCGTCGATTTGGAAGGCTTGCAGAAGGTGTAAGCCCTACGCACGGGACCTGGCCCGCGCCGCCACGTCCGCGTCCCTCTGCTTTTTTAGTGCGCATTCGTCTTGGCATGGCTCCTGCGAGCGGGTAAAGTCTTTAGTCCGTCCCCCCGCCAAGGAGACCTGGCGAAATGAATCGCGACCCCGCCCCGCATCACCCGCTCGTCCAGCGTCTGATCGACGCGCGTCAAGTGACCGACGCCCTGTTTTCCATTATCAAACCCGAGTTTCTGTATGAACGGCCGATCCGTGAGCGCCACCGGATCGTGTTTTACGTCGGCCATCTGGAAGCTTTCGATCGTAATCTTTTCGATCAACGCCTGTGCGATCTGCCGGCGTTCGATCCGCACCTCGACCAGCTCTTCGCGTTCGGTATCGATCCTGTCGACGGCGGTTTTCCGACCGATCAACCCAGTGACTGGCCATCGCTCGACGCCGTGCGCGGCTACGGATTGCGTGCCCGCGAGCAGATCGACCGCGAGCTCGATGCGCTGAGCGACTCAGCGCGTGTCGGCCGCGAGGGTGCGCAAGCTGGCGCGGCCGAGCAGTTGCTGAACGTCGCGATCGAGCATCGGCTGATGCATGCTGAAACGCTCGCGTACATGCTGCATCAGTTACCGCTTGCGCAGAAGGTCACCGCGTTGCATGAGGCGGTGCTTACCCGTTCTGAACCACGTGAGGCGTTGTCCTCGATGGTCAGCGTGCCGGCTGGTGCAACGGTGCTCGGCATGTCGCGCGAGAGTGGGTATTTTGGTTGGGACAACGAATTCGGCGAAATGCGCGTCGACGTGCCGGCGTTCGAGATCGACCGCCACATGGTGACGAACGGCGCATTTCGCGAGTTCATCGAGGCAGGCGGCTATCGCGAACCGAAGTGGTGGACCGACAAGGATTGGGCGTGGAAGGAAGCCGAACATATCGAGCATCCCGCCTGCTGGTCGCAGCGAGCCGGAGGCGATCAGGACAGCGCATGGATGCTGCGCACGATGTTCGACGAAGTGCCGCTGCCGTTCGACTGGCCGGTTTACGTGAGTCATGCCGAAGCCAGCGCCTACGCGCGCTGGGCCGGCAAGACACTGCCCAGCGAAGCACAATGGCAACGCGCGGCACACGGCGCACCGCATGCGATGTCGGGCAATTTCGATTTTCGCAGCTGGGACCCTCAGCCGGTCGATGCGTATCCTGACAACGTCAGCGCGTTCGGCGTGGAAGGTCAATTCGGCAATGGCTGGGAGTGGACCTCCACGGTGTTCGACGCACTGCCAGGGTTTGAAGCGTTTCCGTTTTATCCCGGCTACTCCGCCAACTTTTTCGACGGGCAGCATTACGTGATCAAAGGTGGTTCGGCGCGCACCGCGCAATGCATGTTGCGGCCTGCTTTTCGCAACTGGTTTCAGCCGCATTATCAGTATGTGTATGCGGGGTTTCGGTGTGTGAGCACTGACGAATAAACCATAAGTTGACGCTGAAGATCACCTATTGCTTTAACCTCAAAAAGTGCAGCTATCGGTTTACATTGCGACTAAACTCAGCTATCGCTTTAAATTCGTAGCTCATTGGCTAATAAGGCAAGAAATGACCCAAAACCCGACCCATATCTTCCTCTAAAAGTTGGCCATCTATCGCTTTCAGCCGGTTAGGAAGTTTCGGAACATAAGCATACCCAAGTAACAGAGCGGGTGTGCCAAGTTCAGCGCGTGACCTGGCAAACGGCAAAGTTGTATTCGCAGATTTTGGATACACGGGCAAAGATGAGGGCCGGCTGCTCTCGACTGTGGGTGATCAAACTCGAGGAAGCTAAAAAAGAGCTTTGTCATACCGTCCCGGCGCAGAGTGGCCGGACACAGCCTTGGCGGGTTACCGGTCTTCATCTCGTGATCTTCACAATGCTCTTGCTCACGCTCGCCAGCGCAGTTCACGCACTTCGAAGCTCCGCAAATGCTCTAACCTTGTAGCCAAAATCAAATGTTGTTCAGAACAGGTAGACGAACGTGGCTGCATTAAGAACTTTGGCGCTGCCGTACCCATTGGAATAAACGCTCCTCGACCTGATCTTGGCGTATCAAAATCCCGGTTCGCGCGTGAACATTCCATTTGTTGAAAACACGCCCCTCTTCGGCGAGCTGCCGCTTCACAACGAGCAGCGCACGACCAATACCCAAAAGTCGTCGCCATTTACGCTTTCTAACCCGCATCTCTCTCCGCTTGCGCAGCTCCACTGCGAGCTCCGGAAACAGACTCTTTAGCCTCAGGTACGTTACACCAAGTTCGTTAGCCAGCGCGTAAAACGATATATCCGGATTTGAAGTGAGAATATTCGTCAGATCGCGTTCGAGCTCACTTTTGGTTTTCGACTTTCGAGTACAACTCAACTTGAGCTGCAACGGTTCTATCGTCATGCCACTTGACGTTGGCCATCCTCGCAAAACGCTAATTGGTTCCAGCCGAACATGTGAACATAGCGCGAAAAGCACTCTGACATCCATTAACTGCCAAGAGTGAAGAATTCCTGAAAGATAACCAATGTTAAGTCGAAGTGCACGCTCTGCGGCGGACAAGTTCCCCTCCCATCCGAGCTTGATCGCGGCATCCAGTCCCCGGCACAGGGCCTCAGTTGTGAACTCCTCTCCCCCGGACTCCGACGCGATTAATTTCCCCACCTCCACCGCTATCCATCGCTGAGCGGATGACGCACGTCGAGAACGCGTTCGGGAGCAGCCAAAACTAATGGACCCGCAAAAGCGGCAAACTCCGGGACGGAGGAATCGGTTCCCAGGGCGAAACTACTGAGCTCGGGTGCGCCCACAAACACTCTCGATTAGCAACAACAGCACGATCGCGCTTTTTTGCTGTGTTTATCGGACGCACATCGACGCGACAGTAATCGCCAGCCAACAGTCGGTTACCGGGTCAGGAAGTCGTTGACGGTCAGCCACAGCGGCTCGTCCGGCCGCGCAAGTAACCTTCTTTGCGCGACCGCGATGACGCGGTTGCGACCGTTTTCAAAAGTCTTGAGTGTGCGTGCCGCGTCGGCGTCAGGCGGTAGCCAGAAGTGTTCTTCGAGTGCGGCACGCGCAACCGCGCCTTCGACGTCGCGGCCGCGGGCCGACAGCATGAAAACCACGGCGCGTCCGTCCGGCGAGACGGCGGGCGCGCGATCAAGAACTTCCATGACACACCTCGACGATATCATTCGCGGTCTTTGTATTTGTACTGCGCGGCGCAGCGATAAATCTACCAGAAGTCACAAGCCCATCGATCGCTAACGACGTAACGATCTGGCGCGCGGCCGCCGCCCGTGGTCGCTTATCACCATAACGCATTTACCTGGATCTTCAGCGCCCTGGGCCCTGGTTGCCAAGCGGGTTTTTGTTCTCGGGCGTGGGCGGTTGAAACCGACCGTCAGTGGTGGGTTTGCATTTATTATTCCTCGCGAGTGGTGAGCTTCTGCAGGAGGAATCCTGGTAAGCGGAACGGAACAGCTAGCCCCGGATAGCCAATAGACGTTTCCGCTGCCCACTGGCGTGGGGAGTTCAAAAAGTTTCGGGCGGCATTCCGCGCACCTCAGATCAGCAACGGCTCGCTTGCAGCGGTCAACGGGGAAAGATCCATTTTGGCGCGACCGCATCCCAACCTCGTGGACCTCGCTCCGCCGCGGCACAGACGCATGGTCAGCAGGCGTTACGCCTAATGCGTTGAACACCGTTTGTGTGGCTGCCCATTCTTTACTAGCGTGCGCGCAATAGCCACTTCTGAAGAAGCGTGCGTAAATCGCGGCGCGTACCCGTCATTTAGCAGAGCGCTGTGCGACCGTTAGCTGCCTTTGCAACGCAGTACGGTGCAACGTGCCGGAGTCAGCAACCGGAGTCGTTGGTCATCCGCGCGGGGTTTCGAAGTCTTCGGATGACTTGCCGCCGGCTGGGGTCGAGGATGCGCCTGCGGCGTTATTGGCCGAAGTAGATCGGCTTCATGCCGTCATTCGTTGCGGCGCGCGCCGCTGCGGGGGCACCGGATGCCGACGAGCCCTCGACTGCCCCACCCATGCCGCTTGCCGCGTCATTTTGCGCAGCCACGCGGGCTTCCGCAGCCTGAATGTCGTTCGGGTAATATGCATCGGCGCTGCGGCCGGGGTTATAACCGGCATTTTCGAGCTGAATCAGTTCGGCGCGAATTTGCGCACGGGTCACCGGCTGGGTCGACTGGGCGAAAGAGGCGAGCGGAGCGACGAGGGCAGCGGCAACGACGACGGCTTGAATGAACGATTTCATGATGAGTTTTCTCCAGAGTGAGTTCTGTCCTGCCAGAAGGACGCGCGGATATCGAGGAACACGAGCCGCAGTCTGGTTAGGATCTGCGAGGTAGAATGCATTTCGATTCCGGCGTTGATACATTGGAACTCGCGGAGGTATCTGGCTTGTGTCGGGAAAGCCGGTCATTTGCAATGTTGTGTATCACTGCAGCCGGTAGATACATTGCGACACAAATATCGCTCTGGCTCGAGTTCGCGTTATGTAACAGATCTAGACACCGGACGGGGAAATCACCAGGACAGGTGTTGATGTCGAGGTTGCCAGTTTGACCGTTGCGAACGTGAAGCATGCGTTCAACAAAGCATCGACGCTGCCGAACAACCAGGCGCAGAGCGCACGGAAGTAAGTGAAGAGAGGCGCCGAGGATGCGTTAATGCTTCGACCGTGGAATTTATGCTCAAGCGCCTCAATGGCTCAGAAGGGATCGAGTCTAGTGATGAGGATTGGCTCTGATAATCATATAGCCGGCCTGCCTCCGTTCCATTAGAACGGCTGGCGTAGAGTCAGGGTGCAACCCACCGACTTGACGCACAGGAGGCCGGCATGAACAAGTTTAGTGGAATCGATCTGCACTCGAACAACAGTGTGGTAGTGGTCAGCGATGACGCTGACCGGATTCTCTACCAGCGGCGATTACCGAACGATCCAATCCAGATCCGTGCGGCGCTGGCGCCGCACCGCGAAGATCTGGTGGGTGTGGTCATCGAAGCGACGTATTATGGACGCCCTGGGATTATGCATGGTTTGTCATTGAGCGGATTGGATTGCGCGGCGTAAGTGCCAATGTGAACTGCAGTGCAAACCACGCCGCGCGACCCATCCGGATGCGCGAGCCTCACAGCC
>NZ_WOEZ01000280.1 GCF_013177735.1 Paraburkholderia elongata
CGCACGGTCTGACCGTCGCGCAGGTGCGCGAACGGGCAAAGCCGGAAGAAGGTCGCGGCGTCTATATCGCGGCCGTCACGCGGCTCGAAACCACGGTGCCCGCGCTGCCCGGCACCGAGCTCAATCGCGGCGACGTCCTGACGCTGGTGGGCGCGAAGGCCGATGTCGAGCGTGGCGCGCGGCATCTGGGTTACGTACTCGCCACGACCCAGAAAACCGACTTCGTTTATCTGGGCCTGGGCGTGCTGGTCGGTATGGCGATCGGCCATCTCGGCGGGCGCATCGGCGGCGTGTCGATCGCGCTCGGCACGGGTGGCGGCTGCCTGCTCTCGGCGCTGCTGTTCGGCTGGATCCGTTCGCGCTATCCGTTGGTCGGCTCGTTGCCTTCGGTTGCCGCGCAAATTCTCAAGGATTTTGGCCTTGCCACCTTCATTGCCGCTGTCGGGCTGTCGGCGGGACCCGACGCCATCAAGCTGGTGCGCGAATACGGTCTGGCGCTGCCCGTCGCGGGCATTCTGATGGTGCTCGTGCCCGGCTTGCTGTCGCTCTGGATCGGCCGTGCGTTTCTCAAGCTCGAAGCGCCCATGCTGCTCGGCGCCATTGCCGGTCAGCAATGCACTACGCCGGCGATCAGCGCGCTGGTCGGCGTGACCGGCAATTCGACACCCGTGATCGGCTACACGATCACCTATGCGCTCTCGAACATTTTGTTGCCGTTGATGGGGCCGGTCGTGGTCGGCCTTGCCGGGAAGTTCGGCTAAACGCACAGATGGGCTGCGCGCGGCGTGGCGCGCAGCCGACCGCATGCGGATGCCGTGAGGTCCGTCTGCACTTGCAGCACCCAGTACTCGGTATCGAAAACTATCCAGCGAGGGCACGACGGACTGGCTACATCACATTTTCCAGAAATCACCCGAGATCGCGCTGTTTCTTTCGCTTGCAGCCGGTTACTTCATCGGGCAAATCAACTTCGGGAAATTCCAGTTAGGCGGCGTGGGCGGTTCATTGCTGGCTGCGGTCGTGATCAGCCAGGCAGGCGTGACGATCGACAACGGCGTGAAATCGGTGATGTTCGCCGTATTCATATACGCGGTCGGCTACGACTCCGGACCGGGCTTCTTCAACTCGCTGAACCGCAAGACGCTGCGTGAGATTGCGATGGCGGTGTTTCTCGCCGTCTCCGCGCTGATCACCGTGGTGGTCTGCGCGAAGCTGTTCCATCTGAACAAGGGCCTCGCCGCGGGTCTTGCGGGCGGCGCGCTGACGCAGTCGGCGATTATCGGCACGGCCGGCGACGCCATCGCGCGTCTCGGTCTGCCCGCCGATCAGGTCAAGTCGCTGCAATCGGACGTGGCAATCGCGTATGCCGTGACCTACGTGTTCGGCTCGCTCGGCGCGATCATCGCCTGCGTGAACATCCTGCCGAAGTTCATGGGGCAAGGCTTACGCGAGGCGTCGATCGAAGCGGAGCGTGAACTGTCTTCAGGTTCGTCCTCACTCGGAGCGGGGCAAATTCGTGCGTTGCCCGAACTGGTGGGGCGTGCGTACAAGATCGATGTCAGCGCTGGGAAAACGGTCAAGGCAGTCGAGACTCAGCATCAGGACATGATGACGATCGAGCGGATCAAGCGTGACGGTAAGAACCTCGAGCCGACGCCCGATCTGGCCTTGCAACTCAACGACGAGGTGCTGGTGGTGGGCCGCCGTGAGGCGGTGGTCGCATTCGGCGCGAACGGCAACGAGATCGCCAACGTCGAGGACATTGGCGTCGTGATGCAGACGCGCGAAGGCGTGTTCACACGCAAAGGTATGAACCACACGACGATCGCCGCTGCGCGCGAAGTGGTGGATCGCGACATGCGTCACGGCGTCTATATCCAGAGCGCTTCGCGTGCCGGCCAGCCGCTGCCGATTCTGCCCGAAACCAAGCTCGAGCACGGCGACGTGATCACTTTCTACGGTTCGCCGAAAGACACCAAGCGTGCCGTCGACGCAGCCGGCTACGAACTGCCGTACAGCAATAAAACCGACTTCATCTATATGGGCGTCGGCCTCGTGCTCGGTCTGCTGATCGGGCTGATCGTCATCAACGTGGGCGGCATTCCGCTCACGCTCGGTTCGGGTGGCGGCTGCCTGCTGGCCGGTTTGCTGTTCGGCTGGATGCGTGGCAAGCATCCGATGTATGGCGTCATGCCGACGGCGGCGTCGCAGTTGCTGAAGGACTTCGGTCTCGCGGCGTTCGTTGCGGTGGTCGGCCTGAACTCCGGCTTGCAGGCAGTCGTGACGGTCAAGCAGAGCGGCATGACGATCTTCCTGCTCGGCGTGTTCGTCACGTTGTTCCCGCTGATCCTGACGATGCTGTTCGGCCGCTACGTACTGGGCTACAAAAACGCGGCGATTCTGGCCGGCGCACTCTCGGGTTCACGCAGTGCGAACCCGGCATTCGGCGGTGTGCTCGACAAGGCGGAAAGCGCCGTCCCGACTGTACCGTTCGCGATTACGTATGCGATTGCGAACGTCGCATTGACGTTGCTCGGACCGCTCGTGGTCGGGCTGGTTTAGTCAGGTTTAGCGCGCGCATTTATCGATCTCTCTTACGCCGGCATCAACTGAACGATCACACACGACGCCGGCGTTATTCACTTGCACATTGGAGAACGCATCATGGCAAAAGAGAAAAGCGGCAAGAAACAAGGCGACGTGGCTCAAGCCGGCCTCGCGGCGCTCAGCCCGTTCGAACTCAAGGACGAACTGATCAAGGCTGCCGGTGGCGGCGCGGTAGAGCGTGCCGCTAATGCATCGATGCTCAACGCCGGCCGCGGCAATCCGAATTTCCTCGCGACGATTCCGCGCCACGGCTTCTGGCAGCTCGGTCTCTTTGCGATGCGCGAGTCGGAGCGTTCGTTTGCGTTTATGCCCGAGGGGGTCGGCGGTTTCCCGCGCCGCGAAGGGCTCACGGAGCGCTTCGATCTGTTCCTGCGCGAAAACAAGGGCGTGCCCGGCATCGACTTTCTGCGTGGCGCGGTGTCGTATGTGCGCGACCAGCTCGGACTCTCCGCGGGCGACTTTCTCTATGAAATGTGCGAGGGCATTCTCGCGTCGAACTATCCGGTGCCGGACCGGATGCTTAAGTTATCCGAACTGATCGTCGGGCAGTATCTGCGCCGCGAGATGATCGGCAGTCGTCCGTTCGTCGGCGAGTTCGACGTGTTCGCCGTGGAAGGCGGCACGGCGGCGATGACGTACATCTTCAATACGATGCGCGAGAATCACCTGATCAAGCCGGGTGACACGATTGCGCTTGGCTTGCCGATCTTCACGCCGTACATCGAAATTCCGCGCCTGAACGACTATCAGCTGAACGTCGTCAATCTCGAAGCCACGGTTGAAAGCGGCTGGCAGTATTCGAAGAAGGAACTCGACAAGCTGCGCGATCCGAAGGTGAAGGCGTTCTTCCTCGTGAACCCGAGCAATCCGCCTTCGGTGAAGATCAGCGACGAGAGCCTCGAATATATCGCCGAGATCGTCAAGGAACGGCCCGATCTGATTCTGCTGACCGACGACGTGTACGGCACCTTCGCCGACGATTTCGTCTCGCTGTTCGCGCTCGCGCCGAAGAACACCATTCTCGTGTACTCGTACTCGAAGTATTTCGGCGCGACCGGCTGGCGTCTCGGCGTCATCGCGACGCATCGCGACAACGTGCTCGACAAGCTGATCGCCGAACTGCCGAAAGACGCGAAAAAGCAGTTGCACGAACGTTACGAATCGATCACGACCGAGCCGGAAAAGCTCAAGTTCATCGATCGGCTGGTGGCCGACAGCCGCACGGTCGCGCTGAATCACACGGCGGGATTGTCGACGCCGCAGCAGGTGCAGATGGTGTTGTTCTCGCTGTTCTCACTGATGGACACGCCCGACGCGTACAAGAACGCGTTGAAGCGCCTGATCCGCAAGCGCAAGCAGGCGCTGTACGAAGAGGTCGGCATTTCGTTCGAGGAGAACGATCCGAATCAGGCCGACTACTACACGATTCTCGACATCGAGTACCTCGGCGAGCGCATGTTTGGGCGTGAGTTCGTCGACTGGCTGCTGAAGAACACCGAGCCGTCCGAATTGCTGTTCCGCCTCGCGCGTGAAGCGCGCGTGGTGCTGTTGCCGGGACGCGGCTTCGGTACGCAGCATCCTTCGGGACGGGTGTCGCTGGCCAATCTGAACGAGTCGGACTATCGGCAGATCGGCCGCGCGATGCGCAAGCTGATCGAGGAATATGTCGAGCGGTATAACGCGGCAACCGGCAAGAAGCTCGATAAGTCCAAGGTGAAGTGACAAAATCCTTGCGCAATCGCGCGGATCGGTGAATGATCGAACAAGCGGCCCCGCCAGTGTCATTGCTGGCGGGGCCGCTTGTTCCTTTGCGCCCTGACATTCACGTACCGATCATGCCGACTTCATCCACATCCGCCGCACCCGTTTCCTACGCTGTGCCCTGTCCGGTTGTCGAATCGCTCGACGCCATTCTTCCCGAAGAGCCGTTGCTGATGATGGGCGCCGGCCCCGTGCCGATTCCCGCGGCGGTGGCCAAGGCCAATACGGTGGTGATCAATCACCTTGGCAGCACGATGGTGAAGGTGATCGGCCAGGTGAAGACCATGGCGCGCTACGTATTCCAGACGAATTCGAAGTGGGTGCTGGGGGTCGCGGGGCCGGGTTCTGCCGCGATGGAAATGGCGATTTCCAACCTCGCGTGGGAAGGCACGAGAGTGTTGAGTATCAGGAACGGTTTTTTCAGCGAGCGGATGGCGGAGATGGGGCGGCGCGTCGGCGCGCACGTTGCCATGCTCGACGTCGAGGACGGCACGGTGGCGAGCCTCGAAAAGGTCGCCGAGGCGATCCGCCGCGAACGGCCGGAGATCGTCACGGTGGTGCAGGGCGAGACGTCGAACACGGTGTGGAATTACCACTTGAAAGACATTGCCGCGCTGGCGAAGGCCGCGGGCGCGCTGGTAATCGTTGATGCGGTGTGCACGCTGAGCACGATGCCGTTGGAGATGGATGCATGGGAGATCGATGCCGTGATTACCGGCGGGCAGAAGGGGTTGTCGTCGATTCCTGGCGTGTCGCTGATTGCGTTTTCGGATGCTGCGTGGGAGCGGGTTAAAGGACGCACGGCGCTTAATGCACATTGGTGTCTGGATGCTTCGCTGGCTGAGAATTTCTGGCATAACGCCGGATATCACTACACGGCGCCTGTGTCCGGCGTGCTGGCTTTGCATGAGGCTTTGCGGCTGGTTTGTGCTGAGACGTTGGAGAAGCGGTTTGCGCGGCACTTGAAGTGTTCGTTGGCTTTGCAGGACGGGGTCACGGCTTTGGGCTTGCAACTCTATGCGCCGCAGGCTTGCCGGTTGAACTCTGTGGTTGGGATCGAAGTGCCCGTCGGGCTGAGTCCAGGGGACGTTTGCTCGCATATCTCGCGGCAGCATCAGGTTGAGATTTCTGGTTCGTTCGGATTGCCGATTGTTCGGATCGGACAGATGGGAGAGCAATGTCGCGAACATAACCTGTTCCGGACGGTGCATGCTCTCGGGAGGACGATGGTCGATCTAGGCGTTAAGGTTGATTTGCCAGCTGGCGTGGCGGCGCTTGAGCGTGGGCTTTCCGGAGGGAGATAGGGGCTGGGTCTTTTTGCCCCTCGCGCCCCTGTTTGAGCGGCGTTCGTGCGATGACCGGGTGAGCGAAGTGGCGGATTTTTGGGGGGCCAAAGCCGCCAAAGAATAGTCAAACAGCGCCGCGCCGATACTGCGTTGCCACCTGATGCTGTTACCATGACCAGCAAACGACAGGGGCCAAGATGAGCAAAACGACAAGCAAATCTGGCGGGGTACTACCGGCGCTCACTAGTATCCGCTTTCTGGCTGCCCTGACGGTGGTGTTATCGCATTTCACCGAGTTGGGCTTACTCAAATTGCCCAAACAGTTGTTTGGTTTCATAGACGGTGGTCGCCCCGCCGTGTCACTATTTTTCGTGCTTTCCGGGTTCATCCTCACTTATACGTACCGGCAAACAATCGGTACCGAGGGTGGCCCGATGCGCTTCTATGTCGCCCGCTTCGCCCGAATCTACCCGGTCGTGCTTCTTTCACTGGGTCTGGCGGCGCTCGTCACCGCTTATCTGCTCAATACAGGAGATGCATCGCTCCTGCTCGAGTGGTACGCGCTAAAGAATTGGATTTATATCTCACTCGCTATAAGCCTGGTCTGCCAACTGTTCTTGCTGAATGCCTGGTTTCCGTTCGCTGCAGTTAATCAGCCATGGAACGGACCCTCGTGGAGCATCTCCTGTGAAGCATTCTTCTACGCGCTATTTCCACTGCTGGTGCGCAGACTGGGAGCAATGCGCTTGCGGACGTTGTACGTTCTTTGTGCGGGGCTCTGGATACTGCAAGGGCTGTGGATCGTGTTTCTTCAACATGCGCTACCAGCGAGTCGCCACGGCTTTCTCGTCGCCGAATTTCCGATTACACACCTTTTCGAATTCATTGTCGGCATATGCGCCGCGATCAAGTTTGACGAGTTGCGTACACGCGGCACCTCGCTCCATTCTCGCGGCCTATTACTGATTTCTTTGGCACTCACTGCGATCGTCATCCTGGCAATCACGCGTCCCATGTCCCCCGCGTATTACCTCGAATCGCCGTTCTTCGCCGCACTCATACTCGGCCTTGTCTTATTGGAACGTCCAGTCGTTGGCTTCCTGAATCAACGTTGGCTCGTTCTGCTTGGCGAAGCAAGTTATTCTCTCTACCTCATTCACGTGCCGTTAGCACATCTGGCGCATATCGCTGGGTTCACCCAATCGAACGGATGGATCGCGATGATCTTCGTGATATGCCTGAGCGTCGCGATCTTTAAGTGTTTTGAAGAGCCGATGCGAAGGCGGATCCGCACGAGGCTATCGACCATCGCGCCGTCAGTGCGGCCGGCAACGATGCTGCACGATCGGGCCGCATGACGTTGCGGCAAGACGGCAGCGGCTCGCCTTCGGCGCGTGCGGCGCAAGGAAAAGCCAACGCCGTTGGCTGAAACAAAAACGCAGAATCAGAACAACGAAGAATCAAAGCGCCGCAGGCAAATTCGTTACATTGGCATTGCGCAAATACAAAACCGTAGAAAGCCCCACCGCAGCAGCAGCGGCAATCGCTGCAAAAAGAAACACCGACCCATACCCGAACTCCCCCGCGATATACCCGGCCAACGGCCCGGTAATCCCCAGCGAGAGATCGAGAAACACGGAATAAGCCGACAAAGCCGCGCCGCGGCTAGCGGGCGGCACGAGCCCAACCGCTTCCACGCCGAGAGCCGGGAACACCAAAGCAAACCCGAACCCGGTCAAGGCCGCACCCGCAAGGGCGATATGCGGCTCAGGCGCCAGCCACAACATCAACAGCCCGGCGCATTCGAACGAAAACGAAGCGATCGCGACCCGGAACCCACCGTAGGTCTTGATCGTGTTGGCGAACAACAAGCGCGCGCCGATGAACAGCGTGCCGAAAACGGTCAACGACAAAGCCGCATTGGGCCAATGCCGCGCCGCATAAAACAGCGTGATGAATGTCGCAATCGACCCGAAGCCGGCCGAGCCCAGCGCCAACCCGATCCCATGCGGCAGCACCCGCGTGAACACGCTCCGGTACGACATCCGCTCGCCATGCACGATCGGCACTGGCGCGATGGGCCGCGCCAGATAAAAACCGAGCGCTGCCAGCAGAATCACCAGAATGCCCAACGCGGCGAACCCGATCGAGTGTGCAATCGCTACACCGAGCGGCGCGCCAACCGCGAGCGCGCCATAAGTCGCGATGCCGTTCCACGAAATCACCCGGGCGTTGTTGCTCGTCCCCACCCGGCCAATGCCCCACAAAATCGCGCCGGTGCCGCACAGGCTTTCGCCGAAGCCGAGCACGAGACGGCTGCACACCAGCAATCCCAGGCTCAACACCGGCCAGCGCCCGCACAACACGGCCAGCAGCAACAAAATTCCACTCGCACCGCAACCCAGCAAGCCGATCGTCACCGTCCGCTTCGGCCCCAACGTGTCGGCCGAGCGGCCGGCGAGCGGCCGAGATGCCAGCGTCGCCAGGTACTGCACGCTGATCGCGGCGCCGGCCAGGATCGCGCTGTAACCCAGGTCGTCGTGGACGTAGCCAGGCAGCACCGCGAGCGGAATTCCGATCGTCAGATAGCAAAGAAACGTGAAAAAGACGACCGGAATGATCTGCATGGTCGTCGCAAATTCGCTGCGAGGTGTCGCTGAGTCGGTGGACATGGGGAAAACGAGACTTGAAAACGGCGGGAAGGCGTGATTTTCCCATGGAACCGATTCCCTTGCAGGGGTTGCTTAATAATTTCGACGGATAAAAAACGGTGCCGGAGTCATATAGTGGTTCGTTTTTACCCTGCACGAGCGGTCTTTCCGTGCGCAGCGGATCAAGAGGCCTCAGCCGGTAATGGTGGCAAATCTATAATTGTTATGAAAATACGGCAAAACGGACATTTCAACATAAGCCTACCAACCCTCAAACCCATCTCTATATCGTTTCGCGAATATGTCCCGCATGCGATCCCTGCTATGGGTTGCATTTATTGATGGTGATAGTTTTCGAACCATCATCGCAGCACGTCCCAACGGACACAGAACATTGAGAGTAACGAGACATGACTGAGCCGATTCGCTTCTACCACCGCAACGCGATCCGTGAGATCAAGGATGCGCCCGTCACCCGCACCGTCCTGCAGTATTTGCGCGAGGACGCGCATTGCACCGGCACCAAGGAAGGTTGCGCCGAAGGCGACTGCGGCGCGTGCACGGTCGTGATCGGCGAGCGCAACGAGGCGGGCGGCGTCGACTTCAAGGCGGTGAACGCCTGCATCCAGTTCGTGCCGACGTTGGACGGCAAGGCGCTTTTCACCGTCGAGGACCTGCGTCAGCCGGACGGCTCGCTGCATCCGGTGCAGGAAGCGATGGTCGAGTGCCACGGTTCGCAGTGCGGTTTCTGCACGCCGGGTTTCGTGATGTCGATGTGGTCGTTGTACGAGAAGCACGGCCACGAACATAGCTGCGCGAACAAGACCGTGCCGTCGCGTGACGACATCAGCAATGCGCTGACCGGCAATCTGTGCCGCTGCACCGGCTATCGTCCGATCGTCGATGCCGCCGTGCGCATGTTCGAAGCGCCCGCGCCGAAAGCGCCGGTCAATGTCGACGCGCTGTCGGCAACGCTTGCCACGCTCGAGCGCAAGGACACGTTCCACTACAAGCACGCCGGCCAGCAGTTCGACGCGCCGCGCACCGTCGACGCGCTCGCGAAAATCAAGGAAGCCGAACCGGCCGCTCGCATCCTCGCTGGCAGCACGGACATCGGCTTGTGGGTGACCAAGCAGATGCGCGAGCTTGGCAACATCGTCTACGTCGGCCAGATCGCCGAGTTGCAAAAGCTCGAAACGAATGACAACTGGATCGAGATCGGCGCGGGCGTGACCGTCGAAAAGGCTTACGCGGAAATTGCGAAGCAATATCCGGAGCTCACCGAAATGTGGCAACGCTTTGCGTCGTTGCCGATCCGCAATGCCGGCACGCTCGGCGGCAACATCGCCAACGGCTCGCCGATCGGCGATTCGATGCCCGGCCTGATTGCGCTCGGCGCGCATGTGATCGTGCGTGGCGGCGAGATCGAACGTGAAATGCCGCTCGAGGATCTGTACCTGGCGTATCAGAAGAAGGACATGGCGGAGCATGAGTTCGTCGTCGGACTCAAGGTGCCGACCCGCACCGGCGTGCGCAAGAACCTGCAGTTCCGCACCTACAAACTGTCGAAGCGTTTCGACTCGGACATCTCGGCTGTGTGCGCCGCGTTCTCCTTTATCGCCGACGGCAACGTGATCCGCGAGCCGCGCATTGCGTTCGGCGGCATGGCCGCCACCTCGAAGCGCGCGACGCACGCTGAAGCCGTGCTGCGCGACGCCGAATGGCACGAAGCCACCGCGCAGGCCGCGATGCTCGCGCTCGGCAACGACTACGCGCCGCTTAGCGACATGCGCGCGACCAGCAACTACCGCCTCGAATCGGCGAAGAACACGTTGTACCGCTTCTGGCTCGAAACGCGTCCCAACAATCCGCTGCCGAAGAGCGCACTGGATGTTCGTGCAGTTGCTGCTGCCTGCGCCCCGGCCGGCGCGAGCGCCTGAGACGCCACAAGGATACGGAGAACACAAGAATGAATCAGCATGCCGAACCATTCCTGAAAGACCTTCAGGATCTCGACGACTTTACCCAGGTCCACATCTCGCGTCCGCACGAGTCCGCGCATCTGCACGTGAGCGGCCGCGCCACTTACACCGACGACATCCCGACGCTCGCCGGCACGCTGCACGCCGCGCTCGGCTTGTCGACGAAAGCGCACGCGAAGATGGTTTCGATGTCGCTCGACAAAGTGCGCGCCACGCCCGGCGTGGTCGCGATCTTCACCGCAGGTGATATCCCTGGCGTCAATGACGTCGGCCCAATCATCCACGGCGACGATCCGATTCTTGCCGACGGTGTCGTGCAATACGTCGGCCAGCCGATGTTCATCGTGGTCGCGACCTCGCATGAAATCGCGCGTTTGGCCGCTCGTCGCGCCGAAGTCGTCTACGAAGAGTTGCCCGCGATCCTTACCGCGCAACAAGCCCGCGCCGCAAACCAGCACGTCTTGCCGCCGATGAAGCTCGCGCGCGGCGAAGCCAGCACGAAGATCGCTCGTGCGGCGCGTCGCGAAGCCGGCGAGATGCTGCTCGGCGGCCAGGAACAGTTCTATCTGGAAGGCCAGATTTCGTACGCGGTGCCGAAGGACGACGACGGCATGCACGTCTACTGTTCGACGCAGCACCCGACCGAAATGCAGCACATGGTCGCGCACGCATTGGGTGTGGCGTCGCACAACGTGTTGATCGAATGCCGCCGCATGGGCGGCGGTTTCGGCGGCAAGGAATCACAATCGGGTCTGTTCGCGTGCTGCGCGGCGCTGGCTGCATGGAAGCTGCTGTGCCCGGTCAAGCTGCGTCCGGACCGCGACGACGACATGATGGTCACCGGCAAGCGCCACGATTTCCACTATACGTATGAAGTGGGCTACGACGACAAGGGTGTGATCGACGGCGTGAGCGTCGACATGACCTCGCGTTGCGGCTTCTCCGCCGACCTGTCCGGTCCGGTGATGACGCGTGCGCTGTGCCACTTCGACAACGCGTACTGGTTGTCCGACGTGACGATCGACGGCTTCTGCGGCAAGACCAACACGCAGTCGAACACCGCGTTCCGCGGCTTCGGTGGTCCGCAAGGCGCGTTCGCGATCGAGTACATCATGGACAACGTCGCGCGTTCGGTGGGCGAGGATTCGCTCGACGTGCGCCGTCGCAATCTGTACGGCAAGACCGAGCGCAACCAGACGCCGTATGGTCAGGTGGTCGAAGACAACGTGATTCACGAGCTGATCGACGAACTCGAGGCGACCAGCGAGTACCGCGCGCGCCGTGCGGCGATCAACGAGTTCAATGCGAACAACGAAGTGCTGAAGAAGGGCCTCGCGCTCACGCCGGTCAAGTTCGGCATCGCGTTCAATGTGACCCACTTCAACCAGGCCGGCGCGCTGGTGCACATCTACACCGACGGTTCGGTGCTGGTGAACCACGGCGGCACCGAAATGGGCCAGGGTTTGAACACCAAGGTCGCGCAGGTCGTCGCGCATGAACTGGGCATCGGCTTTAACCGCATCCGCGTCACGGCGACCGATACGAGCAAGATCGCCAATACGTCGGCGACCGCTGCATCGACCGGTTCGGACCTGAACGGCAAGGCTGCGCAAGATGCCGCGCGCCAGTTGCGCGAACGTCTGTCGGCCTTCGCCGCCGAGCGTTTCGGCGCAGGGCAGGTGTCTGCCTCGGAAGTGCGTTTCGTGCACGACCGCGTGGTGGTCGGCGAGATGATCGTGCCGTTCGAAGAAGTGATCGCGAAGGCCTACGTCGCGCGTGTCCAGCTCTGGTCGGACGGCTTTTACGCCACGCCGAAGCTCTACTGGGATCAGTCGAAGCTGCAAGGCCGGCCGTTCTACTACTACTCATACGGCGCGGCCGTGTCGGAAGTGGTGATCGATACGCTGACCGGCGAAATGCGCGTGCTGCGCGCGGACGCTTTGCACGACGTGGGCGCATCGCTGAACCCGGCGCTCGACGTCGGCCAGGTGGAAGGCGCGTTCATCCAGGGCATGGGGTGGCTGACGACCGAAGAACTGTGGTGGAACGCCGGCGGCAAGCTGATGACGCATGCGCCGTCCACCTACAAGATTCCGACCGTCAACGATACGCCGCCCGATTTCCGTGTGCGTCTGTTCAAGAATCGCAATGCGGAGGACAGCATCCATCGTTCGAAGGCGACCGGCGAGCCGCCGCTGCTGCTGCCGTTCTCGGTGTTCTTTGCCGTGCGCGATGCAGTCTCGGCAGTGGGCGACCATAAGGTCAATCCGCCGCTGAACGCGCCCGCGACCAGCGAGGAAATCTTGAAGGCGGTCGGCGCAGTGCGGGCGGCGACTGTGGCGGCGCGGCAGTAAGCGCGCGAGTCCTGGTCGAACCCTGGCGTGACCTCCGGGTCGTGCCATGAGCCGCCTGAAAGTGGCGAGCTAACGCAAATCGTGCAAATATTGAAACCAACTGGATTGATCGCCATGAACGACTTTTCTTCCGTTCAGATCGGCCGACGCAGCGCCGTGGAAGCGCCGCGTCCGGCGCCGATGCATATCGTGCTGTTCGGCGCGGGGCACGTCGGCCATGCGCTCGTCACGCTGCTCGGCAGCTTGCCGTGCGTCGTCCAGTGGGTTGATGAGCGCGACGAACTGTTCCCCGACGAAACGCCGGCTAACGTGCAGGTCGAAGCGACAGACACGCCTGATGCGATCGTCGATACGGCGCCGCCCGGCGCGTATTTCCTCGTGATGACGCATAACCACGCGCTCGATTTTTCGCTCGCTGCGCGCATCATGCGGCGGCGCGATTTCACCTACTTCGGCATGATCGGGTCCAAGACGAAACGCGTGAAATTCGAGCGTCGTTTGCTGGATCGTGGGGTGGATCTGGATCGGCTGGTGGAGATGACGTGCCCGATCGGCGTGGGCGGCATTGTCGATAAAGCGCCTGCGGCGATTGCGGTCGCGGTGTGTGCCGAGTTGTTGCAGATTCGCACGCGTCAATCTGCTGCGCAGATGACGGCGCAGAAGCTCTGCGCGAGCCTCTGAGCGGGCAGAGCGAGGCACCTGGCGTCAGGCGTTCAACGCAAGGCTCGCAACGTTATTCGCTCGAGATAAAAGCGTGCTGCGTGATGCGGTGAACGTAAAGGGCTCGGCGTGAAGCCCGTAAGGTAAAACGTTCAGCGTAATGGCGTTCAGCGTAAAGGGCTCACCCTTGCGCTAGCTTCGGCCAACCTTCAAACCAGAACGTCAGTCCGCCGCGGCTGACGTTTCCTTTTTCGGCTGCCGTTTCGCGCGCCGCACCTTCTGCGCGACCAACTCATCCGACACTTGCGACATCAAGGTCCGCAGCCAGCCGACATCGCTCGGCCGGTCCGGCTGCGGATGCCACAGCTGATAACACTTGATGCGTGGAAACGGAATCGGCACGTCGACCACCGCGAGCGGCAGGATGCTCGCATAGTGCATCGCGAACCGGCGTGTCGTCGTAAAGATCAGATCCGACTGCAGCAGCGTTTGCGGGACGAGGCCGAAGTAGGGCAGCGTGGCGACGATGCGCCGTTCCGCGCGGGCCCGCGCGAATCCGATGTCGACCGCGCCGCCGCTCGCGCCGCTATAAGGCGTCGGCGCGAGATGCGGCGCGGCGAGATACGCTTCGCGCGTCATCGGCGTGCGCGTGAGCGGATGGTCGGCGCGCATCAGACACACCACCGTATCGGAGAACAGGTCGCTGCGCCCGAAACGCGGATCCGGCTTCGGCCAGTTGCCGATCACCAGATCGAGTTCGCCCGCATCGAGCGCCGCCGAATGGTCGAGCATCGGGCTCAGCGAATCGATTTCCAGACGCGCATGCGGCGCCGCTTCGCGAAACTGCGCGATCACGGTAGGCATGAAGAAATCGTTCAGATAATCCGGCGCGGCCACGCGGAAGGTGCGGCGCGAGCGGCCGGCATCGAAGTCGCCGTGCGGCGTCGCCACGAAATCGACTTCGCGCAGCACCCGTTGCGCCGAGGCCAGCAACGATTCGCCGTATTCGGTGGGCACCATGCCCGACTTGCCGCGCACGAGGATCGGGTCGTTCAGGGTCTCGCGCAGTTTGCGCAGCGCGGTGCTGATAGCGGGCTGGGTCTGGTTCAGACGCAGCGCGGTTTGTGTGACGCTGCGCTCGACGATCAGCGTGCGCAGCACGCGCACGAGCCAGATATCGAGGGAGGCGGCGGAGTCGTCCATGGTTTAGGCGAGGCGGTGCAAGCAGGTCGGGCCCGGATGAAGCGTCGTACGGAGCCGCCCGCGAGCCAGATCGCGAGAGCGGGGCGCAAAGGTTATAACCTTAGGCCCGTTTGCGGTGCGACGGCCATAGCGGGCACGGTATGGCCGGCATCAGGACAGCCTCTTTGACGCAATCACGTCCGAAACAGCGCGCCTTTCCGCACGAATCTTACGTTTTGCCTTCGTTCAGTTGTCCGCAAGGCCGGAAGGCAGCGAACTGATCCGCTTCACTTCCTGCGAGTCGAGCCAGTTCGGCGTGCGTGCGCAATACAGCACCATGGGCAACGCGTCTTCGCCCCAGAACAATTGATTGTTCAGACGGAAAGTTGGCACGCCGTAGACGCCCAGACCGATCGCATCCGTGGTGTTGCGCTGCAATTGCGCCTTCACCTCTTCGTTCTTGATGAGTACCGGGCCGTCAGGCATGCCGACGCGCTCGCACAGTTCGGCGAATGCTGCATCGCTCGACGGATCGCGGCCTTCGCGCCAGATGAAACGGAAAATCTCACGGACGAAGCTGATATCGCCCTTTGCCGCGGTGGCGAGCAGGAGCGGCTTCATCGAGTCGAACGGATGGGCCGGTGGCATCTTGAACGGGATGCCGAGTTGCTCCGCGCGAAACAGCGCGTGGCGATACGTGAAAGTGCGCTTCGAGGGCACGTCGTAAGCGGGCCGCTGGCCCCAGTGGCGATACAGCTCGTTCAGCACGACCGGCGTGAATGCGAAGTCGAAGCCCGGCCATTTGTCGTGTTGCTCGAGCAACAGGTACGTGAACGGCGAGACAAAATCGTAAAACCACAGCGGTTGCCTGGCGTCGATGCCAACGGTCATAAATGTCTCCCGGATTGCCTGTTCCGAACGGCGCTGTCTGCTGGATCGTCGGAATTGTAACGATCTTACGCGGTGCGGCCGCTGCTTGCACCCGTCAATATGGTTTCTGGCCGGCGCCGGCCGAAGACTCGTCGGCCTCGGCGGCTCCCCGCGCTTCAGGTGATTCAGTTGCGTCATCGTTTTCCGGCTCGCCCGCTGCGTCGCGCTGAGCCTCACGGCTGTGGGTGAGCCGCTCGCGCACGAAGCCGATATGCTCGCGCAGCACATAGAACTGATCCGCATAGGCGAGCGGCATTTTCAGACCGTTCACCGACTCTTCAATGGCATCGAGCCGCTCGATCAGCGAGGCGCGTTCGGCGGCCGAGTGCTCGCTGAGCGCGCTGCGCTCGATCGCGATCAGCGCGCCGTACCAGCGGTAGATGCGCGACTTCACCCGCCATGCGTACAGCGATGGCACGACGCGCAGCGCCGGAATCAGCAGCACGATCAGCGGCACCACGACCACCAGCAGCCGGTCCGCGAGACTCGCCAGCCAGAACGGCAGGATCCGGTAGAGGAAGCTCTTGCCTGACTTGTAGTAACGGGCGGCGTCGTCGCTAATTGGGAAATCGTGCGCGAGCGGCGCGGGGAATTCGCCGGCGCGCTGCATGATGCTCGGCTTACCGTGGACCTCGCGTGCCGCTTCGATCAGCAGATCGGAAAGCGCGGGATGCAGCGAATCGCGCGCCACCAGTTCGGCAGTCGGCGCCACCATATGTATCGGCGCGGACGGCAGGTTCTTGCCGAGGTCGAACGCGCCCATCGGCATTTGGAGCTGCGTCAGATACGGAAAACGGCGGGTGTAGGCATCGGCCTGGGTGAAATCGTAGAACTGCACATTCGGCGTGCGATAGAGCTTACCCATCACCGCCGGTTGTGCTGAATCGCCAGCCAGAAAAGCCGCGTCGACTTTGCCGGCGACGAGTGCCTGGGCGGCGGCGTCGCCCGAGAGCGGCAGTAGTTTGGTCGGGCCGCCCGGCACGATGCCGTTTGCCTTGAGCAGCGCGAGCGCCAGTTCGCGCGTGCCGCTGCCTTCGGCGCCGACCGCGAGGCGCAAGCCCTTGAATTCGGAGAGCCGCGCGACCGTCGGCCCGTGATAGAAGATCGCCAGCGGCACGTACGCCACGCTGCCGAGCGACATCAGGCCGTCGCTTGCCGGACCGGGCGCGACGCCGTCCTGCACGAAGGCAACGTCGACATTCGACTTCGGGTCTGAAAGCCGCTTGAGATTCTGCAGCGAGCCTTCCGAAGGCAACACGTTCAGCGTGATACGGTTGCGCGCCAGAATCTCCTTGTAC
>NZ_WOEZ01000281.1 GCF_013177735.1 Paraburkholderia elongata
GAGCAAGCCGGCTTCGTGGGCTTTGGTGTCGACCGAGGCAATCGCGCTGATTTCATCGAATGCATGCGAGCCGAGCGTGGCACGCACAGCCGCTTCGATCTGCTCGGCCGAGCTGTGCAAGCGACAACCGATGCCGATGGTGAGGGTTTTCATTGCGCGTCCGCGGGGTTCGCCGCTTCTGAGGTATTTACGGCGTTCGAAGCGTCCAACGCGTTCGCCGTTTCAGCCGGGTTCGTTGCGTTTTCAGCTCCGTTCGCGTCCACCGCACCCACCACGCCAGCATTCACAGCATCCCGCGCCAAAGCCAGTGACGCCACTCCGCCAATCACCACGATCGCCGGCGAGCCGAGTCCGGCGCGCGAGACCGTATCCGCGAATTCGCCGAGTCGTGCGAGCGCATGCCGTTGCTCGGGACGCGTGGCCGATTCGATCGCCGCGCATGGTGTATCGGCGCTCATACCGGCCGCAAGCAACGCACCGGTGATATCGTTCAGCCGCCGCATGCCCATATAAATCACCAGCGTCATCCGCGTGGCGACGAGCGCCGCCCAGTCCGGCTCGCCGCTGCCGGCGCCGTGCCCGGTGACGAACACCACGCCTTGCGCGTGATCGCGATGCGTCACCGGAATACCGATTGCCGCGGGCGCCGCAATCCCGGCGGTGATGCCGTTGATCACCTCAACCTCGATGCCCGCTGCATGCAGCGCCTCCTGTTCTTCGCCGCCACGGCCGAACACGAACGGATCGCCGCCTTTCAAACGCGCGACGCTGCGCCCGGCCCGCACGTGTTCGAGCATCTGCGCGACGATGCTGGCCTGCGGCGTCGACGGATGCCCGCCACGTTTGCCGACGTACAGGACCTGCGCGTCGGCGCGCGCGAATTGCAGCACGTCAGGGTTCACCAGATCGTCGACCAGCACCACATCGGCTTGCGCCAATGCGCGAGTCGCCTTGAGCGTCATCAGTTCGACATCGCCGGGGCCGGCGCCGATCAGCCAGGCGCGGCTCATCGCGGCGTGCATGGCGCGCGCCATGTCGTGACAAGCGGGAGCGGGTGAGGCGCGGAGCAGCCGGAGGCGGTAAAAATTGAGGTCATGCGGTGCGACAGATTACGCGCGACGAAAAGCGCCGCTCGCCGCGTTTCCCACAGGAAAACGCCAACGGCCGCGCCACGTCGTGCTTCAGCGCCTTCACATCCGTCCCTCGCGGATTCCGGCGGCCGGCAGCGTGATGCTCACTGCCTCCGCGTCTGGCCGGTATCCGGGCTGACGGCCTCATGCGTTTTGCCTTCCCGTCCGGATTCGTCAGACAGTGGCATCAAAAACGCATGCGCGATGCGAAAGCACCGCAGGTCGCTTACCGTTGCGGGGACAGCACAGGTTGAGCGCGGCGAGCGCGGCCTGTTTCCCGTTTAACTGCACATGCGAACGCATATGCGGGCACCAAACGCGCGCATACGATAGCACACGGCAGGCCGCGCCGGCACTGCGGGAAGGCCCTGCCGCGGCCCGCGTTTCCTTGACGGCACGGGGCTCTCGGCCTAAACTCGCACGCACTTTGGTGCTCGTGTGCGCGCTCGTGCGCATGCAGTTAAACGGGAAACAGGGTGCCCACCTGCAATGGATCGGGTCAACCTGTGCTGCCCCCGCAACGGTAAGCGAAAAGCGATGCGTTCTTCAGCACCGCGGAGCCGGCTTCGATGTCCACGCGCAAGGCCGCGTCGGCATATAACCACTGGGCGAGAAACCACTCGTCCGGGAAGGGGAAGCGGCGCTTTCGCCAGCCCGGATACCGGCCAGACTACGAAGGACGACCCCCGCGGGGATGCGGCGGCGCGTTCATGACTTCATTATCGTTTCCTGTTTTTCTGTTGCCCCGGCAACGCCGTTGTTCGTCCCCGTGTTTTGTTATCGTTGTTGCCTGCAGGGCCAGAGCCCCGTTCGCATGACCTATATAGAGACAAAACGCGCAGGCGCGTCGGCGTACCCGTGCAACTCCTACGGATGGACCTCACGATGCAAACTCAAATGCGCAAGATTCCCGTCACCATCGTCACGGGCTTTCTCGGCAGCGGCAAAACCACGCTGCTGCGGCACATTCTTCAGCACGCGGGCGGCAAGCGCATCGCGGTGATCGTCAACGAGTTCGGCGAACTCGGCATCGACGGGGAAATCCTCAAGGGTTGCGGCATCGGTTGCGATGAAAACGGCGTCGAGACCGAAGGGCAACTGTATGAACTCGCGAACGGCTGCCTGTGCTGCACCGTGCAGGAAGAGTTTTTCCCGGTGATGGAAAAGCTGGTGGAGCGCCGCGAGCAGATCGATCACGTGCTGATCGAAACCTCCGGTCTTGCGCTGCCGAAGCCGCTGGTGCAGGCGTTCAACTGGCCGCAGATCAAGAATAGCTTTACCGTCGACGCGGTAGTCACCGTGGTTGACGGCCCGGCGGCGGCCAGCGGCCAGTTCGCCGACAATCCGGTTGCGGTGGATGCGCAACGCAAGGCCGATCCGAATCTCGATCACGAATCGCCGCTGCATGAATTGTTCGAAGATCAATTGTCGGCAGCCGATCTGGTGATTCTGAACAAAACCGATTTGCTCGACGAAGCGCATCAAGCTTCTGTCGAAGCCGTCATCCGCGAAGAAATTCCGCCGCAAGTGAAGATCGTGCGCGCGCAGATGGGCCAGCTCGATCTGCACACGTTGCTGGGTCTCGAAGCGGCCTCGGAAGAAAAGATCCACCTGCGTCACGATCACCATGGTTCGGCTGACGACGCCGATCACCACCACGACGAATTCGATTCGGTTGTGGTGCACGCGAATGTTTCTTCGCGCGAGGCCGTAATCGCGGCATTGCAAGGGCTCGTCGAAACGAACACGATTTACCGCGTCAAAGGTTTCGCGGCGTTGCCGGGCGCGGTGATGCGTCTGGTGATCCAGGGCGTGGGCCGTCGTTTCGATAGTTATTTCGACCGGCGCTGGCAAACGGGTGAAGGGGGTGAAATGGGCGAAGGCCTGCCAAGCCGCTTCGTGCTGATTGGCGAAGACCTCGACCAGGCCGCGCTGCAACAGGCATTCAACGCCGCCTTAGGCGCCGTGGCGAGCGCCCAGCCGCAACAGGCGTAACCGGTCATGCATCTGCTACGCACCACGCCGGGTGGTTTTGTCGACGACACGCAAGGCGTGATCCGTATCGATCAGCGGCCCGCCGATATCGTGGTGCTCAGTTCCGCCGATACCACGCTGTCGCTGCTCGCGAGCGTGTTTCCTCGTCTGGGCGAGGGGTTTCCGAGCGTGCGGCTCGCGAACGTCACGTATTTGCGGCAGCCGGCTTCGGTCGATTTCTATGTCGAAGACGTGTTGCAGCATGCGCGAGTGGTGGTGGTCGATCATCTCGGCGGCGAGGCGTACTGGCCGTACGGAATCGAACAGGTGGTTGCCCTTGCCGAACGCAAGCAGCAGACGCTCGCGATGTTCTCCGGCGATCTGCAGGAAGATCCGAACCTGCTCGCGCGCAGCACCGCCGACGCCGATCTGTGTCATCAGCTATGGCGCTATCTGCGTGAAGGCGGGCCGCAGAATGCCGAGGCGTTCCTGCGTTGTATCGCTTATCGGGAGTTTGGCTGGGGCCGCGAGCCTGCGCCGCCGCGCGCGTTGCCTGCCGCGACGCTCTACCATCCCGAGCGCGATACACCGACGGTGGCCGACTGGCAGGCGCGCTGGCGTAAGGGCGCGCCGGTTGCTGCGATTCTGTTCTACAAGGCGCATCTGCAAGCGGCCAACACAGCCGTGTTCGACGCTCTTATCAGTGCGCTCGATGCACAAGGCCTGAATCCGCTGCCGATCGCGATTACCTCGCTGAAAGATGCTATGAGCCGCGACGTCATGCAGCACTTGTGCGCGCAACACGATGTCGCGCTGGTGCTGAATACCACCGCATTCGCCGCGTCCGCCATCGACGACCCTGAGCCGCTTGCGCTCGCCGGCGACGCGCCGGTGATGCAGGTGATCCTGAGCGGCGGCAATCGCGAAGATTGGGTCAAGGACAATCAGGGTCTCAACTCGCGCGATATCGCCATGCATATCGCGCTGCCGGAAGTAGACGGCCGCATCATCACGCGGGCGATCAGCTTCAAGGGCCTCGCCTATCGTTGTCCGCACACCGAGGTCGATGTGGTCCGTTACCAACCGGACCTCGAACGCGTCGGCTTTCTGGCCGAATTGAGCCGCCGCTGGTGCCGTCTGCGCACGCTCGATAACGCGCAGAAGAAACTGGCGCTGATCCTCGCCAACTATCCGATGAGTGAAGGGCGGATCGGCAATGGCGTGGGTCTCGATACGCCGGCCTCGGTGGTCGGCATTCTGTCGATGTTGCGCGATGAAGGTTATCGGTTAGGCGAATTGCCTGCCGACGGCGACGCGCTGTTGAAGAAGCTGACCGAAGGCGTGACCAACGATCCGGTCGTGCGTGACTTGCGGCCCGCGTTGCAAAGTCTTGCGCTCGACGACTATCTTTTGTACTTCAACGCGTTGCCCGCGGAAGCCCGCCATGCCCTGAACGCGCGCTGGGGTTCGCCCGACCAGGATCCGACGTTGCGGCGCGGCCGTTTCATGATCGCGGGCTGGCGCTGCGGACAGGTGTTCGTCGGTATTCAACCTTCGCGATCGCGCGAGCAGGGCGATTACGCGAGCTATCACGATGCTGAACTCGTGCCGCCGCATGCGTATCTGGCGTTCTATTTCTGGTTGCGTCATCAGTTCGGCATCGACGCGGTCGTGCATGTCGGCAAGCACGGCAATCTCGAATGGCTGCCGGGCAAGAGCGTCGCGTTGAGCGATGCCTGCTGGCCCGATCTGATTCTCGGTCCGATGCCGCATCTGTATCCGTTCATCGTCAACGATCCGGGCGAGGGCAGTCAGGCGAAGCGTCGCGCGCAGGCCGTCATTATCGATCACCTGATGCCGCCGCTCACGCGCGCCGAAACTTACGGGCCGTTGCAGGACCTCGAGCGCCAGGTCGACGAATACTATGAAGCGCTGATGGTCGATCCGCGCCGCTCGAAGCTGTTGAGACGCACCATTCTTGCGACTATCGTCGAGCACAAGCTGCATGACGAGCTCAGTCTCGCGGAACCGAACGGCCAGGACGATGAAGATGCGCTGCTGACGCGCGTCGATGCCTGGCTGTGCGAGTTGAAGGAGGCGCAGATTCGCGATGGTTTGCACACGTTCGGGCAATCGCCCGATGGCGTGCAGCGGCGCGATACGTTGCTGGCCTTGGGACGCTTTCCGGTCGGCGATGGCCACGGCGGCAAAGCCGGTTTGATCGATGCGTTGGCGCGCGATCTGCAGATGGATCATCTGTTCGACCCGCTCTCCGTGGATTGGTCGGCGGCGTGGGACGGTCCTCGTCCTGACGTGTTGCAGCAGGTGAGTGATGCGCCGTGGCGGCACTGTGGCGATACACGCGAGCGTCTGGAACTGCTGGCGGCCGAGATGTTGCGTGAAGTGTGTGGTGATGAAACGTCCGATGCGGCGCCCGCGAACGGGATCTTGCCCCAAGCCGAACGTGTGATCGAACGCCTGCGCAACGACGTGTTGCAGCGGCTCGACGCCTGCGGTCCTCAGGAAATGCTGAACCTGAAGCGCGGTCTTGAAGGACGCTTCGTGCCGCCGGGGCCGAGCGGTTCGCCGTCGCGTGGACGGCCCGACGTGCTGCCCACCGGCCGCAATTTCTATTCGGTCGATACGCGCGCAATTCCGACACAAGCGGCGTGGTCGCTTGGTTTGAAATCTGCGCAGCAGTTGATCGAACGGCATTTGCAGGAGAAAGGTGACTATCCGCGCGCAATTGGCCTCTCGGTATGGGGCACCGCCACCATGCGCACCGGCGGCGACGACGTCGCCCAGGCACTCGCTTTACTCGGCGTGCGGCCGAAGTGGGCGCCGGGCAGTCATCGCGTGACCGACTTCGAGATCATGCCGATCGAGGTATTCGACCGGCCGCGTATCGACGTCACGTTGCGGGTGTCCGGTTTCTTCCGCGATGCTTTCGCGAACGTGATGCATCTGTTCGATGCCGCCGTGCAGGCGGTAGCCGAACTCGACGAGCCCGAAGACCTGAACCCGATCCGCGCGCGCGTGCTGCGCGAACGCGACGCGCTGATTGCACGTGGCATGGACGCCGCCGAGGCGCGCAAGCGCGCCGGTTGGCGCGTGTTCAGCGCGCGACCCGGCGCGTACGGCGCGGGTCTGCAGGACATGATCGACTCGCAGCAATGGCAAACCGACGCCGATCTCGCCAACGCCTATCAGGCGTGGGGCGGTTACGCGTACACGCAGAAAAGCGCTGGCGAAGAAGCGCGCCACGCATTCGGCACGCGTCTCGCCGCGATGGACGTCGTGCTGCAGAACCAGGACAACCGCGAGCACGACCTGCTCGATTCGAACGACTACTACCAGTTCCAGGGCGGCATGGTGGCAGCAGTGCGGCATCTGGCGGGCAATCAGCCTCAGGTCTATCACGCCGATCACAGCAACCCGGCGGCGCCGCACGTGCGCACGCTGCATGAAGAGATCGCGCGTGTGGTCCGTTCGCGGGTGGTCAATCCGAAATGGCTCGATGGTGTGAAGCGTCACGGCTACAAGGGCGCTGCCGAGATCGCCGCGACGGTCGACTACCTCTACGGCTACGACGCAACCGCGCGCGTGATCGCCGATCATCAATATGCGCTCGTCACCGATGCTTATCTGAACGACGCCGATACACGCGAGTTCTTGCAGCGGCACAATCCGCACGCCATGCATTCGATCTGCGAGCGTCTGCTCGAAGCGATGCAGCGCGGTCTGTGGCAAGCGCCCGGCGACTATCGTGCGCAAGTCGAACAGCATCTGCTCGCGAGCGAGCAGCAGATTGAAGGAATGCAAACTTGACATACTCCCCTACCTGAAGAGGCTGTCGCAAAAGCCCTCGGGTCCATACAATACTGCCTGGAACGAAACGGCAGGAAGCCACGATGAGCACGGCGCGCAAAGTACCTTCGCCCGATGATGCGCAGTTCAGATTGTTCGATGGTGTGCCACAGGACCTGGACGCGCCGTTGCTACGCACGGCAGTCAACAGCGGTCGTCGCTTCGTGACCGGAGATGCGCACGCTATTTTTCTGGGGACGACGCGGCTGGAAACGTACCTGAAGC
>NZ_WOEZ01000282.1 GCF_013177735.1 Paraburkholderia elongata
TCCACGAGGTCGCGCAATGTTTTCCGGACAGATTTCCTCGATTTGTTGGCTCGCGCCAGCAATCACATCAACGCCCGGGCTTCAATTGGACGCACAGCAGAAATGTTTTGCGACAGCCTCTGAAGGCTGAGGTTTCTCGGAGATACTGATGAACGCAGCAACCCAACGGCCCGCTTTTCCATTTGCTGCGCTGATCGGCCAGAAGCCGTTGCAGCAGGCGCTCCTGCTGGTGGCGATCGATCCAGGTCTCGGCGGCGTGCTGGTGAGCGGGCCGCGCGGCACGGCGAAATCGACCGCGGCGCGCGCGCTCGCTGAGTTGTTGCCGGAAGGGCAACTGGTGAATTTGCCGCTCGGCGCGAGTGAAGACCGCTTGATCGGCACGCTCGATATCGAAACCGTGTTGCGCGATGGCGCAGTGCGCTTTTCGCCTGGCTTGCTCGCGAAAGCGCATCGCGGCGTGCTGTATGTCGATGAAGTGAATCTGCTGCCCGACGGGCTCGTCGATGCCTTACTCGATGCGGCTGCCAGTGGCGTAAATACCGTCGAGCGCGATGGTGTCTCGCATAGTCACGATGCGAGCTTCGTGCTGATCGGCACGATGAATCCGGAGGAAGGCGAGTTGCGGCCGCAACTGATCGATCGGTTTGGTTTGATGGTCGAGTTGCAGAACTGTTTTGAGCCACGGGTGCGTCAGCGGATCGTCAAGGCGCGTCTGGCGTTTGATCTCGATCCGGAGGGTTTTCGAGCTGGGTATACGCAGCAACAGGAAACATATGTTCGGCGAATTCTTACAGCGCGTGAAGCGCTGCCGAAACTCGACTTCGACGACGCCGTGCATGGACATGTCAGCGCGCTGTGCATCGACGCGGCGGTCGATGGGTTGCGTGCCGATCTCGTGATGCTGCGCGCAGCGCGGGCATTGGCTGCCTTCGAACAGGCGGCTGCCGTCACGACGGAGCATGTCGAGCGGGTCGCTGAGGCGGTCCTGGCGCATCGGCGGCACGATCGCGAAACGTGTACAGATGGTGATGCGCGCGAGAGCGAAGCGCCGCAGCAGGCTGCTGACGATGCGATTGCCGCGCCTTCGCAACCTTCGCAATCCTCGCAAGATGCAGCGTCAGGCGCCGCTACTACCGATAGCGATTGGGGTTACTTGCCACCGCAGCCCGCGGGCGTTGCGCAGGTCAAAGGCGTCATTCCGCTCAACGCAAAAAAACGCTGAGCCATCGGAAGGGTGCCGCCGCTGACTCGCGCAGCGGTTTTCGATGGCGGCAAGGTGCTAGCGCAGGTTCGCGTAGCCATTTGCAAGGTTTGCAAGGCGCGCCGGGCAAGCGCATTGCATGGCTGCCGACGCTCACCGCGATGCGTCAGGACACGCTGCGCGAGTCAGCGGCGGCACCCTTCCGATGGC
>NZ_WOEZ01000283.1 GCF_013177735.1 Paraburkholderia elongata
GCAATCAGCAGCCCCTTGGCGAGTGCGAGGCGCCGCGGGGCGGTGTGCTGCATTGCTTTGTGCTCGATTGTTCGGGTTCCATGCTGGGCGGGCAGCGCCTCGCACTCGCCAAGGGGCTGCTGATTGCGTTGTTCGATCGCGCAAGCGCGGCGCGTGCCGAGGCGGCGCTGGTGTGTTTTGGCGGTGCTGGCGCCGATCTGCGTTTCGGTCCCGCCGTGCCGCGCTGGTGGAACGAACGGTGGCTAAGGCCGGTGGGCGGAGGCGGTGGCACGCCGCTAGCGTCTGGCGTGCGCCAGGCTGCGCAGGTGCTGGAGCGCAGCGCCCGGCGCAAGCCCGCGCAGCAGCGCTGGCTGTGGATCCTGACTGACGGCCGCAGTGGCGATCAGCCGGCCCGGCCGCGCCACGCGGACGAGGTGGTATTCGTCGATTTCGAGCGGGGGGCGATACGGCTGAGCCGTTGCCACGCGCTTGCCGATGCGTGGGGCGCGGCGCTGTTTATGCCGGACGAACTGATCGCCTGAGCGGCACGCGCGCCATGCGGCGCGCTTTCGTGTGCTTTCGTGCGCTTATTTCAAACGGTTGGACCAGTACTGCACATCGTCCTGCCGGTCGAATACGAAGACTTTCATCGCCATCTGTTGCGCGGCGTCGAGTTGATCGAGTTCGAGGCCATGGGTCGACGGCTCGCCCGGCGCACTGCCTTTCTGCACATTGCGGATGACCGCGGTGGTTTCGATTTCGGTTTGCAGCTCCGCCGATTTGAGGCAGAAAGCGACGCGCAGTCGTTCGCCGACTGCACCGAGCGTCCACGAGGCGGTCAGCGACATGCCGAGTGCGCTGATGCTTTTGGCGAGACCCAGACCTTCATATGAATCGCCCGTTTCGCCGATGCCGAAGCGCACCGCGAGGTGCGCGTGGACGCGGATCGACTTGCGTTCGCGCAGGCGGCGGATCACGCCGGGTTTCGATAGCACCACGTAGTCGAATGGGGCGCGGCAAACTGCCTCGACCGTGCAGACGAAGCGAAACACGGCATGGCTCGCTATGGCGACGATCTCGATGTTTTCACCGAGGTTTAGCGGGAGGATGCGGCCGTCTTGCAGTGGTGGTGTGACGAAGAGCGCCTGGTTGGGCGCGAAGCCGATGATGCGGCATGGATGCATTGGGGCGCCGCTGCCGAGCTGGGAGCGCACGCCTATTAATGCACCTATCGTCAGGTGCATGTCCTTTAGTGTGAGGGTGCCGGTGGTGTCGGCGGGGTGGTCGGTTTGGGATTCCGGTTGCGTGGATGTGGCTAGCAAGTCGCCGCGGTGCGGGTGGAAGTTGTCGAATAGGAACTTGCGTTCGTCCGCGGTCGCCAGGATGGTGCCGGTGGCGAAGAGGAGTGTGCTGTCGGCGTCTGCGATCGGCCACGCGAGAGGGGTACCTAGCGGGACTGCTTCCAGAGTCAGGGGCTGTGACGGGGAGGCAGGGGTTGGGGGCTCGGCTTGAGATTCTGCCTGGGCCTCTGCTTGAGATTCTGTCTGGGCCCCTGCTTGGGCTTCTGCTGGGTTTTCCATGGTCGGCTGCTAAATATGTGGCGGGATTACTTGTTTACGGCTGGCCTTGCTGGGAGCTTTAGGGTGTTTTTGGGTTTTTTGTTTGCCTGCGGCGTTGGCCTTTCCTTGATTTGTTATTGGTCTATTAGTGTTCGCCCCTGTGCGGGGCAGGCACTTACTTTCTTTGCCGCCGCAAAGAAAGGTAAGCAAAGAAAGCGGCTCACACCGCTAATTCTTAAGTGGGTCCCTCGCGCAGTTGCGGTAGTGGTGCATCTGGAATCTGTGCCCTCGCACACTCCGCGCTCGTGACAAGGCAGTCATACTTCCGGCGGCGCTGCGCGCGCCGAAATGCACTTCATAAAACCACTCCCCGCGTTCGCGCTTCTTGTTTGTTCTTGATTGTCTTTGTGGCTCGCGCGCAGTTTCTACTGTGCGTCGTCTGTTCGCTGGTTCCCTCTGTGTCCTTTGTGTCTCCAGTGTCTCCAGTGTCTCGTGGCGCGAGATCGTTCGATAGAGTTTGTCTCTCTCGCTTGCAAAAAATTGCAACCACTGGTAAGTGTTTCGAGTAAACGAATTTCACGATATCAAGTCTGATGGGTAACCGAACCCGACGACCTGCCGATGAAATACGTTGTTGAACTGAGCGAACCGGAGAAGAAGACCTTGCAACAGCTGTCGCGCAAGCATCCTCACCAGGACTTCCGTACCCGTGGACTGGCACTGTTGCTGCTCGACAGCGGCCGACGGGTACATGAGACTGCGCTCGAGCTCGAAGTGAGCGACAAGTCCGTGTACAACTGGATCCACGCGTGGCACGACAATGGCCTGTGTGGTCTGCTGGTCGGCCATAAGGGCGGACGCCCCCGGTCGCTGTCCGAAGCCATGATCGCCACCGCTATCGAGGCGGCGAGCGCCGAATTGATGACGCTCAGACAGATTGCGCAACGTGTCGAGGAAGTTCATGAAGTGCCGTTTCCCTGTCGTCTGGAGACGCTGTCGGTTGCGCTTAAGCGCAACCGATTTTCCTATAAGCGCGGTCGTTACTCGCTGAAAAAAAGCGCGACCCCGCGGAGTTCACCGTGAAAGCTGCCACCCTCGTGAAGCTACAGCAGGCGGCACTCGACGACGCATGCCAGCTGTTCTATTTCGATCAGTCCGGGTTCAGTGCTTCGCCCCCGGTGCAGCGCGGCTGGTCGCCTGTCGGTGAACCCCACCGTGTATTCCCGCAGCCTCACTGCAAACGCTCGGTTCTCGGTGCACTGGATTTCGGCGCCAACCTGCTGAAGTACCAGGCGCGCAACACAACGATCAAGCGTCCCGACGTCGTCCAGTTTCTCGATCAGATTGCACGGGAAAGCACGCCCGGCCTGACAACGGTCATCGTCCTCGACAACGCCTCGATCCATCACAACATTGATCAGGAAATCATCGACCGGTGGTTTCTCGAGCATCGCATGGTGCTGTTCTATCTGCCGCCCTACAGTCCCGAACTCAATCTCATCGAAATCCTCTGGAAGCACGCGAAATACCACTGGCGTCGCTTCGTCACCTGGACTAAAGACACCATCGATGCCGAGATCGAAACGTTGCTCGGCGGTTACGGCACCAAGTTTGAAATCCGTTTTTCATGAACACTTATCGCACGCAAATTAACTCGGATACCTAAGTATTTTTTGGCGCCCTGAGCAAGGGCTGTTTCGGTGTCGCTCAACTTTTTGAAAATAATTGCACAAGGGGATTGACGACATGCCGACCGTTCTCCATAATCTCGTTTCTCTGCTGCTGATGCAGCGACGCAGAACGAAGCGGTACCGGGTGGTTGTGATGTGGGTGCAACGCGGTGCCGGTTTGGTAGTGAATGCGGA
>NZ_WOEZ01000284.1 GCF_013177735.1 Paraburkholderia elongata
GACGTTCCCCTCACGGAGTTGCAGCGTCAGCTGCTCAGCCTACTCGGCGTCCCGGAAGATGCCTTTCGCCCGCCAGACTAGCGACGAAATTCGCGCCAAATTGTGTCCTCGACGTGCGGAATGTAAGTCTTGCCACCACCCGATCCTGGCCACCCATTCTCTTCGTCAAATACTACTTTGGCGCACCGCAGGCGCGGCTGCGGCCCTTTGTCGGCGTCGGTGTCAATTACACGTGGTATTCGAATACTCAACTCAATTCGACTTTCGCCTCAGCATTGCGGCAAGTCGCGGGACCGGGCGGCCAGGCAAAGGCTTCGCTGAGCCCGTCATGGAATCCGGCGTTCAATGTGGGGGCGTCCTATAACATCAGCAAGAACTGGTATGCAACCGCATCCGTGACCTATCTGTCCTTGAAGACGAATGCGACAGTCTCGGCCGTTGCCGCCAATGGCCACGCCGTGCTGACCAACAAGACGCGCATCACGGCTAATCCGGTAATCACCTTTGTCGGGATTGGATACCGGTTTTAGCGGATGAGGGAAATGTATAGCCTCACGCGTTCGCGCGTTCTGGCCTTAAGCATGAATATCGCAAGCACCGTCGCGAGCTCCACATGACAAAACTGCCCGGATACGGTCCGGGCAGTCCTCAGGGATCCAACTCAGATGTCGGCGTAGTCGATACCGGTCAGCACACCCAGATGAGCAACGGTGGAGAAATGCGATTCCTGCTTCGTATCGATGTCCAGCTCGCGCACGTTGCCGCCCAGATCGGTCACAAATGCGCGGCGCCCCCGTGAGTCCAGAGACACGCCAATCCCCTCTTTCAGCTCGCGGGCGAGCACCTGGCGATCAACCAGTCCGGACGCGGTGATTCTTGCGCGATTCAGTGTATTTCCGTCATGCGTATCGTCGCCACGATCCGTCCAGTACAGCATGGTGTCGCGTTGATCGATATCGAGATCGATCGGCTCGGGCAGATCGGCCAGCAAACATTCGACGTCCGGGCGCCGATCGGGTGTCGCACCAGGCGGCAGCTCAATGCCCGCCCTGAAGATGCGGCCCTCTCCGGCATCCGGTGGTCCCTTTTGCGTCCAGTAGACATGCCCGTTTGCCTTATCCAATACGATGCCTACGCAATGGCGGGTCGCGTCGCCCGTATCCTCGGGGAAATTCCCGGTGCGGACGAGTTCCGTCACCTCCGTGCCGTCCAGCCGCGCGCGCATGACTCGCATGCCTTCGCGATCGCACCAATACAGGTGACCGCCCTCCGTGTCCAGCACGAGTTCCTTGGGCGTTCCGGCCATACCGGAAGGCACCAGCACGCGATGCTCGCTTCCGTCGAGCTTCGCGCTTTCGATCGTGCCGTCGTTCGGGGGAACTGCGCCGGAAGCCGGATCGCCGTCGACCAGATGGATGCCGGTTCCCATGTTGGTCCAGTAGACCACCTGGTTTTCAGCATCGACCTTGATGCCGTCGGGCGTGCGCGTAAGGTTCGCGATAACGACCTCGTGCGAACCGTCCGGTGATAGAGCGATGATCGCCGGTGGACGTGCCTGCAGGACATACAGCGTACCGCCATTCTTCGTAGTCACAGTAAGTACCCTCCATCAGGTTTCTATAACCGTCGTCGTACTGGCGGAGTCGATCCGTCGACCCGCCGCTGCTGAACCGATCCCGACAGACTACTTTAGGTTGTGCGAGAACTTCGTGAACGTTTGTCACTTCGAGCGAAGTGGATAGTCGCATGGTCGTCGCCCCAAAGCTGGCCCCTTTCGCTTTGGAGGATTTCAAGCAGCCGGCAAATAAACCCAAAAATCAAAACAATACAGTAACAAAAACTGGCTTGAGCTAGATACGATAGTGGAAAAAGCTGCCTTTCGGCCATAACACGGGTCCTTAGCAACGGGCCTCCATTCCCTTTCCAAACAAGCCCTCAACACCTCCTATGCCACGCCCGATCGTTGCACAGATTCATCCCGAAGCAGTCAGCCACAATCTCTCCCTCGTCAAGCAGCGGGCGCCTCGATCACGGGTTTGGGCCGTAGTCAAAGCCAACGCCTACGGACACGGAATCGATCGCGTTTTCCCGGCACTCGTGAAGGCCGACGGTATCGCGCTGCTCGATCTCGACGAAGCGGTCCGCGTGCGTGAGTTGGGTTGGACCAAACCGATTCTGCTTCTGGAAGGTGTTTTCAGGCCAGGCGACGTGCAAATCGCTCAGCGGTTCGATCTCTCCATGGCCGTGCATTGCGGCGAGCAACTCGACCTGTTGCGCCTGTCGTCGTCAAGCGAACGCGTCAACGTGCATCTGAAGATGAACTCCGGCATGAATCGCCTTGGATTCCGGCCCGACGCGTACCGAGCCGCGTGGGAGCAGGCTAGATCGATTCCGGGCATTGCGGACATCACATTGATGAGCCATTTCGCGAATGCCGACGATGGCGACGTGGCATGGCAGATGGATCGCTTCGATGCGGTGACGCACGGCATACCGGGCCAACGAAGTCTCGCGAATTCAGCAGCCGTTCTGTGGCATCCCGCGGCGCATCGCGACTGGGTGCGACCGGGTGTCGTGCTCTACGGCGGCTCGCCTACCGGTCAGTCGCGCCACATTGACGACGTGGGCTTGCGTGCATCGATGACGCTCAAGAGCGAAGTGATCGGTGTGCAGTCATTGTCGGCGCAGGAAACAGTCGGTTATGGCCGTGCTTTCGCCGCGAATCGCGACATGCGCATTGGCGTGGTCGCATGTGGGTATGCGGACGGCTATCCCCGGCACGCGTCGACGGGTACGCCAATCGCTATCGACGGCGTCATGACGCAAGTAGTAGGCCGTGTTTCGATGGACATGCTCACCGTCGACCTGTCGCCGTGCCCGCATGCGCAGATCGGTTCAACAGTCGAGCTATGGGGCGACCAAGTCAAGATCGATGACGTCGCTCACGCTTCGGGGACGATCGGGTACGAACTGATGTGCGCCTTAGCAAAACGGGTGCCAGTAGAAGTCGTCTGACATTTTGTGTTTACGTAATAATCGCGAGGCGCGTACTATTCGATCCACTAACCATTAAAAATGCGTAGGTCATGGCTTTCAGCGAACCAAGGTCTCCATTTTTCAAGTGGGTGGTGTCCTCCGCTCAAAACCTGAGCGCTGACAACCGGCAAATATTGCTTGCCAACCTGTTCACTCGAACCGCATCGATTGTATTTGCGTCGATCTGCGAAATCAGTGTCTGCGCGACCGCCTACTATCTGTATCCAAGGGCTCTTTACGCTTGGTGGGGCAGCGCGGTGGTCGCGCTGCTGATTACGCGTCTCACGTTGATCTGGGTGTGCTGCCGGCGCAGCGCCCGCAATCTGCCAACCCCCACCTCGGCCTTTCTCTTTGCGAGCCTTCTCTGGGCCGCCTTATTCGGCTTTGGCACCTTTTTGTGCAATACCAGCGGAAATCAGACGCTTTTTCTGCTTGGCAACGTTTGCGCGGTGGGCGTGATCGGCGGATTAGCGGGACGCAACGCAGGCATCCCTCGGCTGGTGCTTCTCCAGATTTTGTTCATTCTTGGGCTATTGGGTTGGGGGGCGGCGCTTTCTCCCGGCTCCGGCAAGCTCGTGCTGCTGTTTCAGGCACCGTTTTGCGCGGCGGGTTTCTTTACCGTGGCATTGCGCAGCAATCGCGACACCGTTGCGTTACTGTTGGCGCGCGAAAACAGTCATCGGCTCGCTCATCAGGACAGTCTCACTGGACTGCCCAACCGTGCTCGCATTACCGAACTTCTGCTGGAGCGCACCGCGGCAGGCTCGTTAAGGCAGGATCATCGTTTCGCGGTGCTACTGATCGACCTCGATGGCTTCAAGGCGATCAATGACAGCCTGGGCCATGCCGCCGGCGATCAGATCCTTCAGGAGGCCGCGATTCGATTGCGCCAAGTGCTGCCGGACGGCGACCTGGTCGGACGCCTGGCCGGTGACGAGTTCGTCGCCATTACCGACGGCACGGCGTTGATCCGCGACGTCAATTTGCTGGCAGGCTGCATCGTCAAAACGCTGGCGCGTCCTTTCGTACTCAGCGAGGCGTTGGTGCATATCGGCGCGAGCGTGGGCGTCTCGCTCTATCCGGAGCACGCAAAGACCGGGCCGCAATTGCTGATCTGCGCGGACCGCGCGTTGTACGCAGTCAAACGCAGTGGCAAAAGCGCCTTTGCTATCTTCGATGCCGTCAGGCACGCATCCGACGAAAGTTTGAGCCTCCTTCGAAGCGATCTGGAAGGCGCGATGCAGTCTTACAGTGATTTGCGCATGGAGTACCAGGCGATTGTCGATCTCGGCGACGACACGATTTCCGGCCGCGAGGCACTGCTTCGCTGGACGCATCCGACTCGCGGCGAGCTTTCTCCCTCCGCATTCATTCCCACCGCCGAACGTACGGGCCTCATCCTCGCACTCGGCGAATGGGCCTTGCTGCAAGCATGCACGGAAGCTGCCACCTGGCGTGATGCAGTGAGCGTCGCCGTGAATGTTTCGCCGGTGCAATTGCGCGAGGAATCGTTCGCGTCGGCGGTCGCGGCGATTCTTCGCAAGACGGGGTTGCCGCCGGCGCGTCTGAATATCGAAGTCACGGAAACGGTGTTGTTGAGCGACGATGTCGTCACCCGGCACAACGTCGAGAAGCTTCGCGCGTTGGGAATCGGCCTTGCACTCGACGACTTCGGCACGGGGTTTTCAACCATGTCGACGCTCGTTCGCTTCTCGTTCGACAAGCTCAAGATCGACAGTTCGTTCGTGAGGGAGTCCGTGCATCGGCGCGAATCCGCGGCCGTGGTTCGCGGGATTGTGGCTTTGGCACGGGAAATTGGCATACCGACCACGGCGGAAGGCATCGAGACGCAGGAACAACTGAATTTTGTGCGCGTCTGCGGATGCACGCATGCTCAGGGTTTTCTTCTGGGCAAGCCGGTCCGGGGTGAGGAGATCCCGCACCTCGAGCACTTGCTCATGTCCGCTAACGCGCGTTCGTGATTCGATACCGAGGTAGACATGGAACCCACATGGCAATTCCAGCTAAGGATCGCCGTCTCACCCGAACTTGCAAGCGATCTGCGTGCAAACCCGGAAGGTGCTTCGCATGCCGCGCTTCGTGATGTGCTACGCCGGCACAACGCGACCTTGAAGTGTCAGTTCGACGCTTTCGCCGACTACGTGAGCGAAGCGGAAAAGCAGGGCCCGGAAAACTATCCGCTTTATCAATGGACCCGGCAGACGATCGAGAACCCGGAGAAGAAAGCGAAGTACTTGCGCTCGTTCACTGTCTATGTGAATGGCGACGAGATATACGGCAAGGAAATCGCCGACGTGATGGAAGCCGAACTACAGACGCTGGTGAGTGACGACGGCATTGAAAGCGTCGCCAGGTTCGATACCAATCCGGCGAATAACCCGCAGCCGCCCAAGCGCTAGCGGTGACACGTAGTCCACCTGCTTTCAATTACGACACTCGCGCGTAACAAACTGTAATTATCTTCTTGGCACCGCTTGCGCGTGAGCGTGGCGGTTGTCGACGCGCGATCGCGTCCGTCATTCATTACCACGGAGATACTCATGCCGACTTCGGCATTCCGGCTTCTTGCGCTCATCGGCGTTGTTGCGGCGACAGCGCTGCTCGGCGCGTGCGGCGACGGCCTATCGTCCGCCTCGCCGACGCCCGCTACGTCGGCCAAGGCGGCATGCGGCAACGCCACCGTCGCCAATGCGCGCATGAGTTGCCCGCCGGGTTTCGTCCCGCCCGCTTCCTGAGATCAGAATTCAAATTAGGTCCATCGCATGGTCACCAAAACGCGTCGAGATTTTCTGAAGATGTCCGCCGGATTGGCGGGCGCGACAGCCGCCACCACCCTGTTTCCCGAATCGATTCGCAAGGCGTTGGCAATCGAGCCGAGTTCGGTGACAGGGACGATCCAGGACGTGCAGCACATTGTTGTCTTCATGCAGGAGAACCGCTCGTTCGATCACTATCTCGGTCACCTGAGCGGCGTGCGCGGTTATAACGACCGTTTCCCCGTGACGTTGCCGAGCGGCCAGCCGGTGTGGTTCCAGCCGCGCCAGGAGGATCCGACGAAGGTGATCGCGCCGTTCCGCTACGACACGAGCAATCCGAACGTCAACGCGCAATGCATCGGCGGCCTGCCGCACACGCGGGCCACCACGCACGGTGCGATCGACAGCGGCCGTGCCGACAAGTGGGCAGTGCAGAAGAGCAATATGACGATGGGCTATCACGTGCGCGAGGACATTCCGTTCCATTACGCGCTCGCCGATGCCTTCACCGTGTGCGATAACTACTTCTGTTCGATCCCGGGCAACACGCATCCAAACCGCATGTATCTGATGACCGGGATGGTCGACCCGCTCGCCACGGGTGGCGGCCCGCTGCTCGACAATACCGACTTCATCGACAACCAGTTCGACAGCATCAAGCTGAAGCCCTTCAACTGGACCACGTATCCCGAGCGGCTCGAGACGGCCGGCATCTCGTGGCAGATCTACCAGCAGGGCACCGGCTTCGACAATTTCAGCGGCAACTACGGCACGAACATGCTGGCCTCGTTCCAGAACTTCGTGAATGCTCCGGCCGGATCATCGCTGCAAAACCGGGGGATGAGTACGCGCACGCTGACGCAGTTGAAGGCCGACGTGCAGGCCAATGCATTGCCGCAAGTGTCGTGGCTGCTGCCGCCCGCCGCGTATTCGGAGCATCCGAAGTTCACACCGCTCTACGGCGCCAATTACATCTCGACGATCCTCGATGCGCTGACCTCGAATCCCGACGTGTGGAGCAAGACGGTCCTGTTCATCATGTACGACGAGAACGACGGTTTCTTCGATCACGTGGTGCCGCCGCAAGCCCCCACGTTGCCGGGCTCGGGCATGAGCACCGTGGACATCTCGCTTGAACGCCATAACGTCGTGACCGCGACGCAAGCCGGCACTTATACCGCCGACAACCTGCCGTACGGCCTCGGCCCGCGCGTGCCGATGACCGTGGTGTCGCCTTGGTCGAAGGGCGGCTTCGTCTGCTCGCAGGTATTCGATCACACGTCGGTGCTGCAATTCATCGAAAAGCGTTTCGGCGTAGTCGAAACCAATATCTCGCCTTGGCGCCGTGCGATTTGCGGCGACCTGACTTCGGCGCTCGACTTTTCGAAGTCTGACTCGACCGTGCCGTCGCTGCCGAGTACGCAAACCTATGTCGCACAGGCCGATATGCAATGCGCGCGTTCCACGGCGCAGGCCGCGCCGGCCAGCACTGCCCAGCAGTTGGTGGCGGCGCAGGAGGCGGGCACGCGGCCCGCGCGTGCGCTGCCGTATGAACTGCATGTGAACGGGCAGTTGCAGTCGCAAGGATATGCGCTGACGTTTGCGAACACCGGCACGCAGGGGGCGCATTTCTGGGTGTACACGGGCGACCCGACTGCGATGCCGCGCCGCTACACCGTCGAGGCCGGCAAGCAGTTGACCGATACGTGGGCATTCGACGCGAACGGCAATTACATGGTGAACGTCTATGGTCCGAACGGCTATTTCCGACGCTTCGCGGGCTCGTCCACTGCGGATGCTGCCGCAAAGCCGGATGTGGTGACCTGTTACGACGTGGCCAACGGCAACGTCTATGTCACGCTATCCAACGCAGGGACTACACCGCTCACGGTCACCGCGGCCGACGTCGCCTATGGCCAGGCGCCGCTCATGTTGACGGTGCCGGCAGGGAAGAGCGTGGAGGCGCATTGGGACCTGTCATGCAGCAGTCAGTGGTATGACTTTCAATTGACGGTCGCGGGCAATGCGAGCTGGTTACGGCGCATTGCGGGTCATGTGGAAACGGGTCAAACCAGCATTACCGATCCGGCTGCAACCGCACCGGTGACGAAGGCGATTTAAACGTGCGGATTCGACGTTTCTTTCAATGTCATTTCGGCGTTGGTGCAAACTGGTAAATCAATTTTACATTTGGCGACAAGGCGCCGAGTTCGTGAGAGGATGGCAGTTCACTTTTTCTCGCGGAGGGCGAAATGGGACTCTTGGATGAAGTAGGCAAGATTGCTGGGGCAGTAGCTGCCGTTGAAGCTGCAGAAAAAGTCGATCCGGAAGCAGGCCTGCTAACGAAGGGCGTTGCCGCGATTGCGGGCTTCGAAGGCGCCGGTGCGTTGGAGTCGCTGGTCGAGAAGAAAGACGGCGAGAAGCAGGTCGAAGCCGACAATGCTCAAGCCACAGACGATACGAATCCGCAGACGTGATTTTTGCGCGGTGAACGGGCCAGTCCTTCGCAGGACTGGCCCGTTTTTTATGGTGCGCCGGGACCGAAGCCTGCCGCAACGCGACCATGGAAACCGGTTGGCGGATGCCGGATAGCAGCGTGATATTCCTGATCTTTGCCACCCATTGCGTGGTCCTCGTTAGCAAATTGAATTTGAGGACGATTCTTTGACCATCTCTGCATTACGCCGGAGCTTGACCCTTGGGTTGCCCATGCTCCTTAGCCTTGGCGCTACAACCACACTGGCCGCAAATACATCCCCGTTGGCCGACATCGAACGCCGCAATGGCGGACGCCTTGGTGTCTTCGCTATCGATACCGGTTCAGGCCGAACCCTGGCGCATCGCGCCGACGAGCGCTTTCTGATGTGCAGCACCTTCAAGGGACTGCTCGCCGCGCAGGCGCTATCGCGCGTGGATGCCGGCAAGGAGGATCTTGCCCGTCTTGTGTCATACACCGAGAAAGACCTTATCTTTACGTCGCCTGTGACGAAGGCTCACGTCGCAGAAGGCGCGATGTCGGTCGGCGCTTTGTGCCAGGCTATCGTCGAAGTGAGCGACAACACGGCGGCCATATTGTTGATGAGAAGCGCGGGTGGTCCCGCCGGTCTGACTCAATTCGTTCGCGGTCTCGGCGATACGGTGACGCGCTCCGATCGGTACGAACCCGAGTCGAACAAATATAGCGGTGTGCTCGATACCACTACGCCTCGATCGATCACGAAGTCGGCGAGCAAAATTCTTCTGGGGAACGCTCTGAGTCCCCAATCGCGTGCGCAGCTGGAAAACTGGATGATCGCCAGCAAGCCGGGTTTGAACCGGCTCCGCGCAGCGCTACCGCCAGACTGGAAAGCGGGTGACAGACCCGGCACAAGCGTGGAAGAAGAAACCAACGATTACGCAATCGTGCGCCCACCGGGACGTGCTCCGCTTTTAATCGCAGCCTATTACGATGCGCCCGCGCTTGGCATGCCCGCTCGGGAGGCCGTCTTGCGGGAAGTCGGTGCTGTATTCGTGAAGTGGGCAGCGGATCGGACATGATGAGCGTTGGCCAGCGCAACCCGCGGATTGTTTTTGGCCCGATTGTGATGGCTCGGGATCCCGACTGATCTGCTCCCGCGCTAACGAGGTTTGCTTCGCACACTCTTCCTCGCGGTCGCGGCGCGCGGCGCATCTTTTGCCGGCAAGGCGCCGCCACCGTTCATCTGCTCCATCCACGACAAGGCGTCGACGTATGACAGGAACTGCTGGAGATACCCGGGCGACAGCTCGCGCATCAGCGAGAGCGACCGATGCACAAGGCTGCTCGAGTTGAGCGGACCGGCATTACCCGGCGCTTTCTTGAGCGACTGCCGTAACTGTTTCTCGGACCGGACCTTGGACCAGGTCTCCCTGAAGTAATCGAGCACCTCCAGTTCAGGATAAGAGGGGCGTCGGTGCGCGGCGTGACCCGCTGCGGGGCCGTTTCCGTCTTGCTGCGCATGGCTGGCGATGTAGTCGATCAGTTCGGCCAGCGCGCCGTGAGCGGGTTTGCTTGATGATGCCGCCGTGCCCGTGCCCGTGCCAATGCCGGTGCCAATGCCGGTGCCAGTGCCAGTTTCAGTTTCAGTGCCGGTGTGAGTGCCAATGCCAGCATCAGCGCCCTCGAATGCCGCGCGCTCGAGATCGCCCGCATAAGCCTCGATCAGTTTGGACAGCCTCTCGTCCAGCAGACGCCTCGCCTCGCCGCTGTGGCTGGCTGCCCGCCGATCCAGCGCCTCGATGAAATGAAAGCGGATGGGATCCAGACGATCGGCGCCGCGCTCGCGCCATGCATCGAGCGTTGTCCGGGCGCCGCTTGTCACACCGCTAGCGCCACTGTTCTCACGAGTCACACTACGCACGGGGCTTCACCGTTGCGGTCGAAGGCCTCGGGACCGGCGCGATTTCCACTCGCCGGTTTTTGGCCCGGCCCTGGTCGTCGGCATTCGAGCTGACGGGCTGCTGAGAACCGAACGCGGCCGCAAATACGGACGAAGAGGGAACGCCTTCATCGATCAACGCACGGGTCACCGTCAACGCGCGCTGGGCCGACAGCTCCCAGTTGTCGGCAAAGCGGCGGTTCGCCTCCCGCACTTGCCGGTCATCGGTAAAGCCGCTCACCATCAGGATCTGGTCATTGGCCCGGAGGTAGGCGGACAGCGGCCCCGCCAGGCTCTTCAGGACGTCCCGGCCTTCGGGCTGCAATTGATCGGAGTTCAGCGCGAACAACACGCTGCCGTTGATGCCGATGCGCCCGTTGACCAGCGTCACCCGGCCCGCTGCCAGCGGGCCTGCCAGCGCCTGTTCCAGGGTCTTGCGGCGCTGCGTTTCCAACTGACGCTGCTTGACCTCTTGCTCAAGCCTGGTCGAGAGTTCCAGCTGCACGCCGATGACGCTCACCAGGATCAGCACGAAGGCGCCCAGCAGCACAGACATCAGGTCGCCGAAGACGGGCCAGATGGGCGCAGTGGTCTCCACGCCGCCGTCGATTTCCTCGCTCATGCCGCTTCGGCTCCAACGGTCGCCCGCTTGCCCGCGAGGTGCTGCAGGTCTTCGACGATCTGCTTCTGCGACATCATGCTCAGGTCGATGACTTCTCGCGCCTGGGCCACGTAATAGGCCAACTGCTCGTCACTGCGCGCGAGGGACTTGTCCAGCGCGGCTTCGATACGCTGCAGGTGCGCGACCAGCGTGGTGTTCGACTCGCCGAACAACTGCACGGCCGCGCCGAATGCTTCGCCCAGGCTCGCCACTTCGACGGCGCTGCCGGTGACCTGCGCGGCCACCGCGCCCAGCTTGCCGGTCTCGAGTTCGACCTTATCGGTGAAACGGGTGCCGACACGATCCAGGAGATCCGCCGACGTGGCGACCAGCGCGTCGACGGCCGAGCGCTGCTCGGTGGAGGCATGGTTCACGGCATCGAGCAGGGTTTCCAGCGTTGCCAGCAGGCGGCTACGCTCTTCCAGCATCGCGGTATCGCGGACCATGCTGTCGGAGAGCTTCTGACGCAATTCGGCGACGACTTCCGCCGCGGCCTTGGGGGCCTCCGACGCGGCTTGCACGAGTTGGGCGATCTCGGCGATCGTGCTGCTCGCGTGCGCCTGTGTCTGGGCCGAGATGTCCCGTGCCGTTTGTGCCAGCGTGTCGCAGATCTCCTGCTGCCGGCCTGCGGTGTGCGCGCCGACCTGCTCCCATTCCTTGCTCAACGTGGAGGCCATCGAACCGAGCGTCTCGGTCCAGGCCGCCAGCCGCTGCTGGTCCCGCGCGGCGAGTTCTGCCTGCAGGTCTGCTGCGGCCTTGGGGGCTTCCGCCGCCGCTTGTACGAGCCGGTCGATCTCAGCGATCGTGTTGCTCGCGTGCGCCTGCGTCTGAGCGGAGATGTCGCGCACGCTTTGCGCCAGCGTGTCGCAGATCTCCTGCTGCCGGCCTGCGGTGTGCGCGCCGACCTGCTCCCATTCCTTGCTCAACGTAGCGGCCATGGAACCGAGCGCCGCGGTCCACGCTTCCAGCCGTTGCTGGTCCCGCGCGGCGAGTTCCGCCTGCAGGTCTGCCGCGGCCTTGGGAGCTTCCGCCGCCGCTTGTACGAGCCGGTCGATCTCGGCGATCGTGTTGCTCGCGTGCGCCTGCGTCTGAGCGGAGATGTCGCGCGCGGTTTGCGCCAGCGTGTCGCAGATTTCCTGCTGGCGGCTTGCAGTGTGCGCGCCGACCTGCTCCCATTCCTTGCTCAACGTGGAGGCCATCGAACCGAGCGTCTCGGTCCAGATCGCCAATCGTTGCTGGTCTCGCGAGGCCAATTCCGTCTGCAAGTCCGTATGCGATTGGCCCACGGTGCGTAGCAGAGACGCCGAGTGCTGCTCGAAGGTCGCAGCGGCGGCAGCCAGAGCTTGCTGATTGTGGCCCGCCAGCTTCTCGCTGACTTGTTCTTGCCGTGACAGCGCCTCGTTCCATGCCGCCGACACGCTGCCAGCCGTTGCGTCGAGGCGCGCTGAGACGCCATCCAGCAGGCCGGCTGAGCGTTGCTCGAAGGTCTCGGTGAATCGATCCAGCGACGTGCCCAGATGCTGGGTGAGCGCCTCGCTCGATCGCTGCTGCCCCTCCAGAGCTTTGTTCCAGATGTCCGCGACGGTGGTGGTGGTTGCCTCGAAACCGGTTGAGAGTCTGTCCAACTGCCGCTGCACGGCGTGCGTGACGGTGTCGTGCAGCGAGGCCGTCTCGCGTGCGAGACCCGCCATCGTGGCCTCCATGACCGGCTGCAGCGCAGCGCTGGCGGCGCGGGTGCTTTCGGCGACGCTCTCCTTCAACGACCGCTCCACAGAGGCAGCAAGGCGCGTGTAGGCGGCCTCGGCCTTGCCGTGGAAGGCGTCCTGGCTGGCGATCTGCCGTTCGTTCAAGGCGAGGCTCTGTTGCTCGATGGCCGCCATCATCGCCTGCAGACGATCGACGAGTGTAGGCATCACCTCGGCCTGCCGCTGCAGGAGCTTGAAGCTTTCCTCGCGCTGATGGGTCTGCGAGTAGATGCGCAAGGTCGTCGCGATCTTCACGTCGAGCATCTGCGCGGCATGGATCCGCTCGCGCCGGCACAACGCGGAAAGCAGCCCCAGCATCGCGGATGTGGCGACGCCCGCAATCGAAGTGCCGAACGCGAAGCCCAGCCCCTTAACCGGTGCGGCGAGCGAATCGCGGATAGCCTGCAGGTCCGTCGCGCTTTCTAGCGCCATGCCGGTGCCTCGCAGGGTCGCCACCATGCCGAGGAGCGTGCCGAGCATGCCCAGCAACACGAGCAAGCCGACCAGATACGGCGTCAGCGCCGGGCCCGGCAGGGCCACACGCTCACCCTCGACGCGCAGACGCACCGCATTGCGCAGGCTGGGATGCAGCGGCTCAAGCCAGGCGCCCAGGCTGGGCTGCGGCGCGGACAGGCCCGCGACCGCACGCGCCAACGTGGAAGTGGCCTGGCCGTAGTGCTGCAGTTCGAGCGCGCCCGCCAGGTAGCAAACGCCGATCAACATTGTGACAGCCAATGCCAGCGCGTTCGAGCCGACGTAGCCGACACCGATCCAGCACACTGCGGCCAGACCTACCAGAAAAACAACGAGATTGAGATATCTGGACATAGTGTCCCAGTTAGCGGGTGCGAAGGGCCGCGAGCAACCCTTCGACCGGTTGTAAACGAACATCCAGTTCGGCAAGCAACACGCTCTGCATATCCTTGCGGAACGCGTCCAGCCAGGCGCCGGGCGTGACTGCTGTGGCGGGTTTGCCCGTTACGGCGTCCGCCGAGGCTTCGGCGTCGGCCAGCGTCTGTTGCTCCGCCTGGCGCAAACGCTCGAAGTGCCCTGCGAGCAAGCCGGGCACTGCGGCCAGCAGACTCCGCTCGCGCTCGCTGAGCGCTCGCTCCATCACGGCGTCCACCACCGCGAGTCGGGCCATGGCGGGCGTTTTGGCGGCCAACATGGCCCGCAGGCGGCCGCGCAGATTGCCGATGCCCGTCTCCATCGTCTGTTGCATGGAGAGATAGCGCTGACGAAAAACCGCGTAATCGACCGGCGCATCCACGGGGGCGCCTTGAGCGAGCGCTTGCGCCGCGGACCCGCGACGCCTCGCGGCGGCAAACACGCTATCGCCGACGATGGCATTCGCCAACGACGCGCGCACGCGGGCGCACTCGCTCTCTTCAGCGTCGCCGAAGGTGCGCGCACCGGCGGCGACGGCAGGCGGAGCGTTGTTCAGCGCCGAGGACAACGCGATCGCGTCGGTCCAGCCGAGCCATTGGCTTAGCCGGTCCGAGAGCGATTGGCTGGATTCGGGAACATCGACGTCCGTCAGGCGAGCAAGTAAGCGAATGAGCGTCGGGCCACTGAAAGCTGTGCGCTGTGGGGCTTGCACCATACCACCAGAGTCAAAAAAGTCAGCAGTTTACACGCCGACGGGGCGGGGGATGCAGCCCCTTAATGAATCGGGCTGCCGGGCGCGGCATTTCAGCGTGGACGACAGGGCACTCGCGATGCCAGGATTTTGGGTGCAGCCGCTCCCGAAAGGGGCACCACGGCATCGGGACATCCGGGTGGCGAGACCACGATTACGATGAACTACTATCATGCGCCGGGGGCGGACCAGACCCCGACGCAGAACTATGAGTTGTTCGAAACGATTGAGTTGAAGAAGAAACGGCGAGGGTGAGCTCGACTATTTCACTTGTCGTGACTTGAAGCCCGGCAGTGTCCGGGCGTCGGGGCTCCACGCAAGGTGAACACCCTGCTCGACGGCTGCCTTGAACTGCGATTCGCTCGTCCACATCGGAATGCGTGTGCGATAGAAATCCGCCCACTGAAATTCGGCGAAGGGTTCCGGCGTCTTTATATAGCCCCCTGCGTCGCGCACGAACGCGGCGAGGCTGCGGAACGGGTCGTCGGTGAGGGCGGAGACCTCATCGGGAATCGCGGAAATGGCTCGCAGGATGCCGCGTTCATCGACGGGATGCACCCAGCGTTTTTCAATCACGGTGTCCCAGAACTTCACGTCTGACAGCCGCGACAGGTCCGCCACGACCTCGGCGAATGCCTTCTTGATGTCACCATCCCACAACGCGCGCGCGAGGTGGTGGTGGTCGATGACGTAGTGCCTGTCACCCTTGCCAATGACGGTTGGAATCGGCGCGCTTTTCAGGAAGTCTTTCAAAGACTTTGCATCCATGGCCAAAAGGCGCTTTCGTTTTGCATTGACTTCCAGCATGCCCACCGTTGCCTGCAGCGGGCGTAGTTGTTCAATGTCGATACTCGTTATCGTTGCCATAGGGTGACCCTCCTTATCCGGGACCATTCTACCGCTGCCCGTGCGGTGGATCGTTGCAAACGCACCCATGGAGATGTGATGGGCGCCTCCGTCGGCAATAGATATGTGGCGTGGCGCACAGCTTGAGGACATCGGTCTGTCGATCATCCCACTTCGCCACGGCCCAGGCTGGACTCCCTTATTCAGAAGCGGTAGGCTATGAGTGCTGGTGACTCTGTTTGGCTACGCTGGTCTTAAACGACAACATGGAGCCTGCACATGGACGTGAGCACGGAAACGCTGGTGGAACTGCTGCGGGAAGTGGAAGCTGACGACCCGATCGACTACGCGGACCTTCCATTTGGTGAGCAGGAACTCAGGCGGCTTGTCATGAGTTCACTTGTCGAGCGTCACCACCTGGTCGAAGCAGGCAACATGTCGATCTCCGACATCCACGCGCTGTATCTGCTTAGCACCGCCAAGCTTGTTCTCGAGAACACGGTGCTTCACGCGAGACTGCTTCTGCTCCAGGGGCAGCAGGTCGACGTACGATCACTGTTGGCTCCGTTCACCCTCAAAGGCAAACCTTAAAGACCGGTAGGTGGCTCTGCCAGTGGCAGCGCATCGGCGCCGGCCTGAGCAGACCACTGCGGCGTGCCTGAAATTGTTTACGAATGACCGGATCAGAGCCGTACGCGCATCACTTTTCAAGTTCCGCAAACAGCCAATCCTGGAAGCTACGCAGCTTCGGCAATTCGGCGCGAGACTTCAGCAGGTTCAGCGTATAGCCGTGCACCGGGAGTCCTTCGAAGCCGAACGGCGCCACTAGCCGGCCCGTTTCCAGTTCGCGTTGCGCCAGAAGCAGGCTTTCGAGGCAGACGCCCAAGCCGTCGACCGCCGCGCTGATCGCCATGAACGATCGATCGAAACGCGGACCGCGTCCGATATCGAGCCGCGTCTTGCGATAGAGACGCATCCAGTCTCTCCACCCCACCAGACACCCCTCGCTATGAATCAGCGCATGGTGCTGTAAATCTGCGACGCTGCGCAGCGGATGTTCCCCCGCCATCAGTGCGGGCGAGCACAGCGGCACGATCGTCTCGGATGGCAACTCGAGCACCATCGTGCCGGCCGGTTGCAGCTTTCTCGGACCGTAACGGATATCGATATCCACCGCTTCCGAGATCAGATTTGTCGCCTCTGACGACGCATTCAACCGCACGTCGATATCCGGATGCGCCGCGCTAAAACGCGCGATGCGCGGCATCAGCCATTGAGTCGCAAAGCTGGGCGTGCAATGGATCGTGAGGATGTCGCTCTTGGCGGCGCGCCCGATCTCGCGGGTGGCTGAGTCGATCCGCGCGAACGCCGCGGTGATTTCCTCAGCGTATTGCCTCCCATAGTCCGTCAGGATCACCGTGCGGTGCAGCCGATGGAACAGACGAATGCTCAATTGCTCTTCCAACAGCTTGATCTGATGGCTGACGGCCGAGGGCGTGACGAACAGTTCGTCTGCTGCGAGCGCGAACGACGAGAGCCGCGCTGCGGCCTCGAATGCCTGTATCGACTTGAAGGTGACCCGATTGTGCATAGCAGCATCAAGGTGAATTGATTTCATCCATTGGCCCATATTAATTCGTTTGAGCGCGTGTGAGCGCGGGATTACGCTTGAGTCACTGGGATCGGCATCACAGCGGCCCCTGCAAAGAGACCCACCAGGAGACAAACAGTGACCACCAGCGAAACCGCGCCGTACGCCAAGCTCGCGGAGCACGCTTACCAGATTCGCCGCAACGCGCTGCGCATGGGCGAAGTGCAGGGCCAGGGTTATATCGGCCAGGCGCTCGATATCGCCGATGTCCTGGCCGTCGCCTACTTCCGCGCCATGCGCTATCGCGCCGACGACCCCGAATGGGAAGGCCGCGACCGCTTTCTGCTATCGAACGGCCACTACGCCATCGCGCTGTATGCCGCGCTGATCGAGGCCGGCATCATCGCCGACGAAGAACTGGAAACCTACGGAAGCGACGACAGCCGTCTGCCGATGTCCGGCATGGCGAGCTATACGCCCGGGATGGAGATGTCCGGCGGCTCGCTCGGCCAGGGATTGACGATCGCGGTTGGCCGCTGTCTGGGTCTGAAGCGCAAGGGCTCGGATGCCCGGGTCTACACCCTGTTCTCCGACGGCGAACTCGATGAAGGCGCGATCTGGGAAGGCTTAATGTCCGCGGCCCACTGGAAGCTCGACAACCTGATCGCGATGGTCGACGTCAACAACCAGCAGGCCGACGGCCCGTCGTCGAGCGTCATGGCGTTCGAGCCGCTGGTCGAGAAGCTCCAGGCGTTCGGCTGGTTCGTGCAGCGCGTGGACGGCAACGATCTCGCGGCCGTCGTCGCCGCGTTCGATGCGGCGCTCGCGCATCCTGAAGCGCAACCGCGGATCATCGTCTGCGATACGCGGATGGGTCGCGGCGTGCCGTTCCTCGAAGCGCGTGAGAAAAATCACTTTATACGCGTCGATGCGCACGAGTGGCAACTCGCGCTGCAGGCGCTGGAAGCCGGGAGAAACGCATGAGCGCCGCCGCACCGAAACCGCGTTTGAAGACGTCGGCGATGATCGCGTCGATCGCCGGAGAAGGGCAGATCACGCGTTCCGCGCCGTTCGGCCACGCATTGGTCGAACTGGCACGCAACCGGCCCGAAGTGGTTGGCATGACGGCTGACCTCGGCAAATACACCGACCTGCATCTGTTCGCGAAGGAATATCCCGAGCGCTACTACCAGATGGGCATGGCCGAACAACTGTTGATGGGTGCCGCGGCCGGCATGGCGCACGAAGGCGCGCAGCCGTTCGTCACCACGTACGCCGTGTTCGCCGCACGCCGGGCTTATGACTTCATCCATCAGGCGATTGCCGAGGACAACCTCGACGTCAAGATCGTCTGCGCCTTGCCTGGCCTCACAACCGGCTACGGCCCGAGCCACCAGGCGGCGGAAGACCTCGCCCTGTTCCGCGCAATGCCGAACCTCACGGTGATCGACCCGTGCGACGCGATCGAAATCGAGCAGATGGTGCCGGCCATTGCCGACCATCGCGGGCCCGTGTATGCGCGGCTGTTGCGCGGCAACGTGCCGGTCGTACTCGACGAATACGACTATCAGTTCGAGCTCGGCAAAGCGAAGCTGCTGCGCGATGGCGCCGAGGTGCTGATCATCTCGTCCGGGATCATGACGATGCGTGCGCTGGAAACAGCCAAGGCGTTGGCTGCGGATCGCGTCGACGTGGGCGTGTTGCACGTGCCGACCATCAAGCCGCTCGACACCGTCACGCTGCTGCGCGAAGCGCGCCGCTCAGGCCGCCTTGTGGTGGTGGCGGAGAACCATACGGTGATCGGCGGTCTGGGCGAGGCGGTAGCCGCCGTGCTGCTGACCAACGGCGTCACGCCGCCGGTCCGTCAGATCGGCCTGCCCGACGCGTTTCTCGACGCTGGCGCGTTGCCGACCTTGCACGACCGTTACGGCATTTCCACCGAGGCGATGTGCGACACGATCAAAGGCTGGCTGCGGTAAAGGTTCATAAGCGTCGATCAGCGCTGATAGGCGCCGACAAGCGCCACACTCATGTAGTCACCGATAGCAAACCATAAACTTCATATTCAGGAGATACGCATCATGTCAGAGTCACGTCTACTCGACGGCAAGGTCGCCGTCATTTCCGGTGGCGCGTCCCCGCGCGGCATCGGCATGGCGACCGCCCGCATGTTCGCGGCGCATGGCGCACGCATCGCCATCTTCGATCTCGACGAAAACGCCGCGGTCGAAGCCGCCGCGTCGATCGGGCCCGAACATCGCGGCTATGTCTGCAACGTGACCGACCGTGGCGCCTGCCAGGCCGCTGTCGAACGCACCGTCGCCGATTTTGGTTCGATCGATATCCTGATCAACAACGCCGGCATTACCCAGGCCGCCAAGCTGCTCGAGATCGATCCGGCAAGCTGGGACCGGATCCTCGACGTCAACTTGCGCGGCGTGTTGTATCTGTCGCAAGCGGTCGTCCCGCAGATGAAGAAGCAGAAGAGCGGCTCGATCGGCTGCATGTCGTCGGTCTCGGCGCAGCGCGGCGGCGGCATTCTCGGCGGCCCGCATTACTCGGCGGCGAAGGCGGGCGTGCTGGGCCTCGCCAAGGCGATGGCTCGCGAACTCGGCAACGACGGCATCCGCGTGAACTGCGTGACACCAGGTTTGATCCAGACCGACATCAACGCAGGCAAGATCAGCGACGACAAGCGCGGCGAAATTCTCGCCGGCATTCCGCTTAATCGTCTGGGCGTACCCGACGATGTGGCCGGCGCATTCCTGTTCCTCGCGTCGAACCTGTCGTCGTATATTACCGGCGCGGTGATCGACGTGAACGGCGGCATGCTGATTCACGGCTAACCCTGGTCCAGCAGGACGGGCCGTCTGGCGGGAGGCCGGCGGCGTCGATGGAGACCCTGTAGTAGAGAACAGACGACCGCTGCGAGCGACACGTGCAGCCGCAGCGGAACAGATTCGAAAAAAAACCATAACGACGCGCGATCCAGGATTGGAGGAAGACACCATGACTACCCGTTCTAACGCCCCGCAGGGCATCAGCCGCCGCACCTTTCTGAAGGCCGGTGCGGCCATGTCCGCCGCCGCGCCGCTATGGAGCATCTCGCGAAGCGCGATGGCGGCCCCCGAGTTTTCGTACAAGCTCGCGACCGGCCAGGACCCGACGCATCCGGTCAACATCCGCGCTCAAGAGGCGATCAATCACATTCGCGAAGCGACCAAGGGCCGCCTCGACATCAAGCTCTTTCCGCAGAATCAGCTTGGCTCCGATACGGATCTGCTCTCGCAGGTGCGCAATGGCGGCGTCGAGTTCTTCAATCAGGCCTCGTCGATTCTGGCCACGCTGACGCCGGCCGCAGGCATCGTCAACACAGGCTTCGCATTCAAGGACTACGACGCGGTCTGGAAGGCAATGGACGGCGATCTCGGCAACTACATCCGCGCGCAAATCGGCAAGGCGGGCATCGTCTCGGTGAGCAAGGTGTGGGACAACGGCTTCCGGCAGATCAGTTCATCGACCCGGGCGTTGCGCACGCCGGCTGATCTGAAAGGCTTCAAGATTCGCGTGCCGCAAGCGCCGATGCTGACCTCACTGTTCAAAGCGCTTGATGCGGGACCGGCGCCGATCAATTTCAACGAGCTGTATTCGGCGCTGCAAACCGGCGTGGTAGAAGGTCAGGAAAACCCGTTGCCGATCATCGCCACGGCCAAACTCTATGAAGTGCAGAAGTACATCAGCCTCACGTCGCACGTGTGGGACGGATACTGGATTCTCGGCAACCGCGCCGCATGGGAGCGTCTGCCTGCGGACATCCGTGCGATCGTCACGCGTGAATTCGAAAAGGCCGCGATGCTGCAACGCGCGGATATCGCCGCGCTCAGCCTCTCGTTGCGCGACGAGCTGAAAAAGAAGGGCATTACCTTTATCGATGTCGACCGCGGGGCCTTCCGCGACGCATTGGCCAAGACGAGCTTCTATCACGACTGGAAAGCCAAATACGGCGACGAGGCGTGGGGCCTGCTAGAGAAGTCCGTCGGAAAACTGGGGTAATGCAATGATCTCGATCTCCTATTCGCACGAGCGGCAGCATCGGTTCGCCTGTGCGCTCGACTCCGCCCTCGGCCATCTGGTGGAGATTCCCGCTGCCTTGCTGGTGCTCGCGGAAATCGTCGTGCTGCTGGCCGGGGTAACGAGCCGCTATCTGCTGCACGCGCCGCTTGTCTGGTCCGATGAACTCGCCTCCATGCTGTTCCTGTGGCTCGCCATGCTCGGCGCCGTGATCGCCTTGCGGCGCGGCGAGCATATGCGGATGACGGCGCTGGTCGGCATGGCGCCGCCGGGTGTGCGCGCCTTTCTCGACGTGGTCGCGATCGCCGCGCCGATCGCGTTCCTTGCGATGGTGATCGGTCCGGCGATCAGCTTCGCGCAGGACGAATCGTTCATCACCACGCCGGCACTCGAATTGTCGAACTCGTGGCGCGCGGCTGCCTTGCCGGTCGGCTCGGCGCTGATGCTGCTGGTCGCCGTAGTGCGGCTCGTCCGCATGGGCAACTGGCGGCTGACGCTTGGCGCGATCGCAACGGTCGGCGCGCTGGTCGGCATCTTCATTGCGCTGGGACCGCTGTTCCGCGATCTCGGCAATATCAACCTGCTGATCTTCTTTGTCGGCCTGGTCGCGCTCGGTGTGCTGAGCGGCGTGCCGATTGCCTTCTCGTTCGGACTCGCCACCTTCGGCTATCTTGCGTTGACCACGAATACGCCGATGCCGGTGGTGGTCGGCCGGATGGATGAGGGCATGTCGCATCTGATCCTGCTCTCGGTGCCGCTCTTTGTGTTTCTCGGCCAGTTGATCGAGATGACCGGCATGGCCGCGGCGATGATCGCGTTCCTCGCGAGCCTGCTGGGGCACGTGCGTGGCGGCCTGTCGTATGTGCTGGTCGGCGCGATGTATCTGGTGTCGGGTATCTCGGGCTCGAAAGCCGCGGATATGGCGGCGGTTGCGCCCGTGTTGTTCCCCGAAATGAAAGCGCGCGGCGCGAAGCCGGGCGATCTGGTGGCGCTGCTCGCTGCGACCGGCGCGCAGACCGAGACGATTCCGCCGAGTCTCGTGCTGATCACGCTCGGCTCGGTGACCGGCGTGTCGATCTCGGCGCTCTTCACGGGCGGCATGCTGCCGGGCATCGTGCTGGCGATTACCTTGTGCATCGTGGTGCAGTGGCGTTATCGGCGCGAAGACATGTCGGGCGTCAAACGTGCAACGGGTGTCGAGATTCTGCGCAAGTTCGTGATCGCGTTTCCTGCGATCGCCTTGCCGTTCGTGATTCGCGCAGCGGTGGTGGAAGGGATTGCGACGGCAACCGAAGTCTCGACGATCGGTATCGCCTACGCGGTGCTGGCCGGCCTGCTGATCTATCGCCGTTTCGAATGGGCGCGGTTGAAGCCGATGCTGATCGATACCGCGACGTTGTCCGGCGCGATTCTGCTGATTATCGGCGCGGCGACGAGCATGGCGTGGGCGTTGACTCAATCGGGTTTCTCGGGACAACTTGCGCAAACGCTCAGCGGTTTGCCGGGCGGCGCGGCGATGTTCATGGCCGCATCCATCTGCGTGTTCGTGATTCTCGGCAGCGTGCTCGAGGGCATACCGGCGATCGTGCTGTTCGGCCCGCTGATGTTCCCGATCGCGCGGCAGATGGGCATTCACGACGTGCACTACGCAATGGTGGTGATTCTGTCGATGGGCGTGGGTCTGTTCGCGCCGCCGTTCGGTGTCGGCTATTACTCTGCTTGCGCGGTGAGCCGCATTCATCCTGACGATGGCATGAAGCCGATTCTTGGGTACATCGCTGCGTTGATGGTTGGTCTGATCATTGTCGCTGCGGTGCCGTGGATTTCAACCGGCTTCCTGCATTGATCTGCTGACGTATGAGGCTGCGCTGTGCGGCCTCGTATGAAAGTCTTTCGCCCAATCCGATTCAATCCGCTTTGATTGCCGCCGCCCTGCATGCCAGGGCGGCGTAGAGGAGCCTTTTGTCATGTCCACCACCGAAGCTCAGTCCGCTGCACCGATTGCTTCGCACGCTTCGATCGTGCCATTGCCGCAGGCCGAGGCAGCGCAAACGACGCCGTTACCGCTCGCCGACGCGATCCGCTTCCTCTCCATCGATGCGATCCTGCAAGCCGGCGAGGGCCATCAGGGTGTGCCGCTCGGCATGGCGGAAATCGCAACCGCGCTGTTCACCCGGCACCTGAAATTCAATCCCGCCGATCCAACCTGGCCCGACCGTGATCGCTTCGTGTTGTCCAACGGTCACGGTTCGCTGCTGTTGTATTCGCTGCTGTATCTAACCGGTTATGCAGCGATCAACCTCGACCAGCTGAAGACCTTCCGCGAACTCGGCTCGCACTGCGCGGGACATCCGGAGTACGAACCGGCGCATGGGATCGAAGCGACCACTGGCCCGCTCGGGCAGGGTATCGCCAACGCGTTCGGGATGGCCATTGCCGAAGCGTATCTCGCGGCGAAATTCGGCAGCGAGCTCGTCGAGCACTACACGTATGCGTTCGTCGGTGACGGCTGTCTGCAGGAGGGCATTGGTCAAGAAATGATTTCGCTGGCCGGGCATCTGCGGCTGGGCAAACTGATTCTCTGCTGGGACGATAACCAGATCACCGACGACGGCAGCACTTCGCTTTCGATCAGCGAAGACGTCTGTGCACGATTTCGCGTGGGCGGGTGGCAGGTGATCGAAGTCGACGGTCACGATCTTGAAGCAGTATCCGCGGCGTTGACGATTGCGCGCGCCGACCCGCGTCCGTCGATGATCGCGTGCAAGACGGTCATCGGCCGCGGCATCGCGCGCTTGCAAGGGCAGCGCGGCGGGCATAGCGGCAAGCTATTTCAGGCAGATGCGGACGCGGCGCGCGAACAACTCGGCTGGCCGCATGCGCCGTTCGAGGTGCCAGCCGACGTCCTGAACGGATGGCGCGAGGCAGGCCTGCGTAGTAGTGAGGAATACAACGCGTGGCACGCGCGCCTCGCCGCCTTGTCGGATGCGCGGTGCGCCGAGTTCGAGCGGGTCCAGGCGGGCGGCTTGCCGGAAGGCTGGCGCGACGTGCTCGACGATTACCGCAAGCGCGCGGTGGAGCGTGACGAGCCGCAGCCTGGCATCACCGTGTCTGGCGAGATCAGCGATCTGTTCGCGCCGCTGCTACCTGAACGCATGATCGGCTGCGCCGATCTCGAAGCGCCCACGGGCCACAAGCGCCAGTTGCACGCTTTCACCGCCGACGACCGCAGCGGTGCGTACGTCCACTGCGGCGTGCGCGAACATCTGATGGGCGCGATGGCCAACGGCATGGCCGCGCATGGCGGCATCATCGCGACCAGCGTCACCTATCTCGCGTTTTCCGACTATCAGCGTCCGGCGATGCGCATGGCCGCGTTGATGGGCTTGCCGGTGCACTTCGTGTTCAGCCACGACTCGATCGGGGTCGGCAAGAACGGGCCGACGCATCAACCCGTCGAGATACTCGCCTCATTGCGCGCGATGCCGAACATGCGCGTGCTGCGTCCCGCCGATGCGGTGGAAGCGGCCGAGTGCTGGGCGCTTGCCTTGGAGCATCGACGCGGGCCGAGTACGTTGGTTTTTGCAAGGCAAGCGTTGCCACTGGTGCGTCGCGAGCACTGCACCGAGTCGTTGTCGCGTCGCGGTGCTTATGTGCTGGCCGAAGCGGAGGGCGGCGCGCGAGTCGTGACGTTGCTTGCCACCGGCTCCGAGGTCGCGTTAGCGTTGCAGGCACGCCGCCAGTTACAGGAAGAGGGCATTGCGACTGCCGTGGTGTCGATGCCATGCTGGGAAATTTTCGACGAACAGCATGCCGACTATCGCGCCGCGGTTTTGGGTTTAAACACGGTGCGCATCGGCGTCGAGGCGGCGCTGCGTTTCGGCTGGGACCGCTATCTCGGCGAGCGCGGCGGTTTTGTTGGGATGAAGGGCTTCGGCGCTTCCGCCTCTGCGGAGACGTTGTACGAGCACTACGGCATCACGGCGCAGCATGTTGTCGCCGAAGCGAAGCGGCATCTGTAAATAAATCATCGAGGAGATGAGCATGCAAAGAATCGTTTTTCTCGACCGCGCCACTCTTGCGCCGCAAATCGTCTTACGCGAGCCGCGCTTCGATCATCAACTGATCGAGCACGATCGCACGACGCCGGATCAATTGCTGAAGCGACTGGACGGCGCATCGATCGCGATCACCAACAAGGTGCCGTTGGCGAACGAGGTATTGGAGCAACTGCCGGATCTGAAACTCGTCGCGGTCGCCGCCACCGGCACCGATTGCGTCGACAAAGCGGCCTGCCAGCGACTCGGTATCGCGGTGAGCAATATTCGCGGCTATGCGATCAACACCGTGCCCGAGCACACCTTTGCGCTGATCCTCGCACTTCGGCGCAATCTGATCGCCTACCGCGACGACGTGCTCGCCGGCGAGTGGCAGAAGTCAGGGCAATTCTGCTTTTTCACGCATGCGATTCACGATCTGGCCGGTGCGCGGCTTGGCATCATCGGCGAAGGGGTGCTTGGGCAGCGCGTCGCGGAAATCGGCAAAGCCTTCGGCATGCTGCCGATGTTTGCCGCTCACAAGGGGAGGGAGGGTCTGGGCCCACTTTACACGCCGTGGGACGAGGTGCTCGCAACCAGCGACATCATCACCGTGCACAGTCCGCTCACACCGAATACGCGGAACATGCTGGCCATGCCCGAGTTCCGCGCAATGAAGCGCAAGCCTTTGATCATCAACACGGCGCGCGGCGGCCTCGTCGACGAAGACGCATTAGTGCAGGCGCTTGACGAAGGGTTGATCAGCGGTGCGGGTTTCGATGTGACCGCGAGCGAACCGCCCCCTGAGGACAATCCGCTGATGCGTGCGGCCGGCCGCTCGAACGTCATTTTGACGCCGCATGTGGCATGGGCGTCGGACGAGGCACAACAGCGTCTTGCCGATCAGTTAATGGACAACATTGAGAACTTCGTAAACGGCGCACCGACCAATCTCGTGCAAGGGGCGTATTGATTGACAGGGGCGCGGTGTCGCGCCGCGCGGATCGTCGGACGAATTGCGTCCGCGTCGATCGCGAAGAGAACTAGCTCGTTGCGGACAAAAATCCGGCCACCCCGGACGAGAAAATTGCCTTTCCCAAACTAGAAATTCGCTAGCATCGCACTGTAGTCTCCCGTGGCCACGGGCGCGGAGAATGCTCGCGGATTTCGGACAATTTTGCCTGGGCCTCGCGTCCGTTCAGCACAAATTGTTTTTTCGCATTAGCATACGTGGGTGTCCCGTGCCGTTCGGTGAAGTGAATCACCGGACCATTGCCGCTGGACCGTCAATGTGTGCGGGTCACGCAAATTATCCCCACATCAACCCATCGCAGGCCTATGCTGCGAACCTGCCGTCCGACATGCTTTTCGAGCGGGCGGCCATCATCAATCCAATCGCATCGATTGAACGAATCGTTGGTTAATATGAGGAAAGTACGTACATCATTGATAGTCGGAGTGCTTCTCGTCGAGGTGGTGTTCGGCGCTTTTTTACTGTTGCAAAAAAGCCAACGCTCGACGGACGACGCCGACGTCACGACGAATAGCTCAGCGGAATTGGCCGCGACTTCCTCCCAAGTGGGTGACGCTCATGTGACCGCGGGAACTATAGTCGGCGCAGCGCCTCTCTCCGGCAACACAGCGACTGACCCTAAACAGTCTGCTGGCGGGACTGTGGTGACGGAATCCGGCGCGCCCTCGCCAGCTAAAGTTGCCGTGCAAGTGCCGCAACTGAACACGCAACCACGCGAGCCGGTCGCGGTTCATGCTTACGTCGCGCCGAAGACCAACCCGGTGCCGCGAACCGAAAGCAGGCGTGACAGTCTGCATCGTCGTGGTTCGAATCTGGTTGCGTCCTCGATCACGGATCAGCTGGTCAAAGAGTCAGCCAAACTCGATCCGGCACTGCCGCCGCCGGCCCAACCCAGTCGTAACGACCCGTATCGTCCCGGCTCGAACCCGGTTGCGGCTGCAATGACTGATCAGCTAGTGAGAGAGTCCGCGAAACTGGATCCGTCACTGCCGCCGCCGAACCAGCCCAACGTGAAATAAGCGCGCGGCGCGAAGCGTGGGCGGCTACCGGTAGAACACGTAGTCCGCGAGATAGGGCGAGCTTCCGGGTTCGTGTTCCGTCGAGCACGGTGCTGCCGGCGCTAACCCGCCGACGGTATGCACGCGCTGTACATATCGCACTGCTGAAAGTGTGCCGCTACCGGACGTGCTATGCGTTTCGAGCAATAGCTGCGGTATGCTCGCCCGTGTTTCGCTGGGCTGCTGCGCGAGCACGTGGCCTACGATCCGGCTGCCATCTTCCGTTTCCCAGGACGGCCCCGCGCCATGCCGGACCGCAGCGTGACCGCTCGCATCGTAGAGCGTTGCTTGTGGGCTCTTGAACACCCATCCTAGACGACGCTGCGCGTCGAATTCACACGAGTAGTTCTGTACGCCGGACGCAGCGAGTGTCATCACGCGCTCGGCTTGGGGTGGGTCGATGGACGCACTCGGGGGACTTGCGGGCGGCATTGCACATGCGGCTAGCATGGATACGGCGATGGTTGCGAAGCTTGCTTGCGAAATATTTCTGAGCATGGATGTCACCTCGAGAGTAGTGCGCCGCGCAGCTATTGCTCCCCTGCTACACGGGAAATTCGATCCCGGACTACGCCAATCGCCTGCTTGAGTGCATAAACGTCATGGAAATAACGCTGCGGCATCTTGATCTGGTTGGCATGCGCATCGATGTGCTCGATCTCGTCCCGCCATCGCGCGATCTGGTCCGGAGTTGGATGGCGGTTTTTCCATATTTCATCTTCGAGCGCTTTGATCTCGCGATACCAGACAATCAGGCGTTTTTTTATCCGTGCCTCTGCCATGCGCGGCAACGCCTGCAGCAGGCCCAGCAATAAAGCCATGAAGGGAAGCAGGATCAGCAGACGTCTTTCGATAAAGCTGGCCAGCCAGAATGGCAGATAACGCTGCAGGAAGGGGCGCCCCGTTTTGAAGTAACGCTCGCTCTCCCCGGAAAGAGGAAATTCCTCGGTGTTCAGATTGGGAAACACGCCAAGCGGCGTGAAGTAATCTTCGCCGCCGTGGACGGTTTTGGCCGCGTCCAACAACAGGTAGGCGAGCGCGGGGTGCAGTGTGTCTTTGGAGACGAGCAACGCGGTGGCGGCGAGCAGCGTGACGTCGGCTTGCGGCAGATCGTTGACGACGCTGGTCGCGGCGCGCGGAAAAATAACCTTGGAGAGCGACGGGAATTTCTGCACCAGCGCATCGGCCTGCGCAAAACTCATCAGCTTGAGATTGCTGTTCAGCAGCGTTGTCTGCATGGGCGCATCGGGCCTGCCGATAAAGAAAGCCGCATCCACCTGACCGTTTTCGAGGGCTTGATAGGCTTTGGCTGCGTCCATTTCGAGCAGCGTTGTATTGTCCCGTGTGATGCCGCTGTACCCGAGCAATACTTGGGAGACGTTCAGCAGGCCGCTGCCGGGAATACCGATTGAAACCTTCTTGCCGCGCAGTTGTGCGAGCCGGTTGATGGTCGACTCGCCGCGGTAGAACACCCAGATCGGTTCATAGGAGACGGCGGCGATTGTCTGCAGGTGGTCGGTTTCTTGAGGGCTGGTGGTGCCGGACTGGATGAAGCCCACCTCGTATTCGCTGTCCGGATCCTTCAGCCGCTGATAGTTTTCGCTCGACCCCGACGAACGGCGGATATCGAGCGTAATGCCATCGCGTTTCAGGATGGGCGCATAGCGATCTGCAAAGCCGCGATAGATCCCGTTGTCTGCTCCAGTTGTGATGACGATTGTGTGGCGGAAGGCGGGCTCGAGTATGACCGAGACTCCCCAACCTAGTGCGGCCACCAGCAGTATCACACCGGCGATGAGTAGCCGCCGGCGACCCGGTGTCATTGGGACTTTTTCGTTGCGATGGAGCGCTGGGTTTTGCCTGGGCATTGTTTGCTGGTTTCGTTCGGCGCTGCTCGCCAGCATGGATAATGCAGCGCCTTGAACACCTTGTCCACATTCGCACTCAAGGTGACTATCGTCGCGATGCGTGAAAAATCAGTGCCTCGAGGCATGTTGCGCGCCATCCGGCACGAACACATAACCATGACTGCGGACGGTCTGGATGAACCTTGGCGCGGAGGGGTCTGTTTCGAGGATCCTGCGCAACCGCCATACCTGGACACCGACCCCTCGATCGGTATGATCGTCTTCCGGGCCGTGCAGCAACTCAAGCAAGCGCTCCCGGGTAAGCGTACGCATGGGGTTATTGACGAAGATCTTAAGCAGCGCGAATTCTCCCGCCGATAGCGTGAGCCGGCTGTTCTCTACGTTGAGCGTGCGCAACTGAAGATCCAGCGTGAATGGGCCGAATCCGACCACTGCATGTTCTTCCCGCGCGGCGGCCGACGCAGATAGGGTTTGCCGCCGCAATACGGCCCGCATGCGCGCAAGCAGTTCGCGAGGATTGAATAGTTTGCCGATGCAGTCGTCCGCGCCCATTTCGAGTCCCACGATCCGGTCCATGTCGTCGGGCCCCGAGGCCAGAATCACAGGGACGGTGTTGCCCGCGGCACGTAGCGTGCTCAGCGCTGCGAGGCCGTTCACCCCTTGCATGATCTGGTCGAGGACAATCAGATCGGGCGGGTTCCGTTCGATTTGTTCCCCGAGCGATTTCACTTCGTGCAAAACGGAGACCGCCATGCCCTCTCGTCCGAGGAAGTCGACCAGCGACCCAAGGAGTTCGACATCGTCGTCAACGACCAGTATTTGAGTTGTCATGGCAAGGAAATCGAACGCATAGGCCCGGAAACAGGTTTGCAATAGCGTTCGCTGCCCCATCACGGTTACCGGGTTTGCCGCGCCAGCTTTCAGTACCGTCAGACTGCTGGTGGCCCGCGAACGTCGTGCTCCAGCTTCTTTAACGGAGCGGCCGGCGAGAATCCGTCGCGGAGTGTCGATTTTTTATTTGCTCAACTCGCCATGCTGTTCTGGTCAGTGCATACGCCGCCTTACTGGGGTTGCACGCGGCGAATTGGCGGATAGTGAAACCTTTGTTCGACATGGACCGCGCTCGGTATGTAGATGCGCAGCATGATGTAAAACAATCCATCTGGCGCGGGTAGCCAGTTAGATCGCATCGCGGCGTCAAGCGGTGGCGTTGCCGATATGTGCAACGACAGGCCACGCTCATCGTAGCGAAGTTGCGGTGAGCGATCCCCGATGGAATGTCGGTCGATCGCGTTTTCCACCAGCATGCAGGATGCTTTGTCGTACATCGTGATCGACCAGAATGCCTGTGCCTGCGGCAGACCATCGGGTGGAAATGAGAGCTCGTAGGCATAGCGCCCGTCGAGCGGATGCCCTTCGTTGTCGCAATCGGCGGTGACGTACATCGCTTCCTCGACGCCGAGCGCACCGATGTAGTTCCTGCTGACATGCGCGCGCGTCAGGTAGTCATCGCCGAACGAAGCGCGCACTTCCACCGGCAGGAACCACCCGCCACCGAGCGCCGATGGTTGGGGCACGCCCAGTTCGCCGATCACCTGATCGAGCGCGCTGCCGAGCGTGGCGAGTGCGGGCGCCTCGAGCATCGATACGTCAATATTTGCACCGATGCCGACGGCTGCATAACGGGCGACGACTGCGGATTCGGCGGCCGGCGGAGGATTGCGCACGAGCGCCGCGTTGACCACGGCCGTATAAAGGCGCGGATCGCCGGTTGCCGCACGTCGCGCCACGCCGACGTCGAAACGCCGCTGCGCGGGTTTACCGCTGAGCGTCTTCAACACGAAGCGATCCTGCAGGGCATGCGCGGCGGCCAGATCGTCCATTCCGTCGACCAGGATGCGGCCGATCAGCCAGACGTCTCGCGTGGGACAGGCAATCGGCGTGAGATCGCCATCGACGGGCGGTGCAACATCGCCGTAATAGAGAAGAAAACGCCGCGCGCCATTGCCGGTCGTGCGCGTGCCAATGGATTCGAACGGGTTGGTGTAGAAGTCGAGCAGACCGAGTACGTAGTAGCGGGCCGCCGTGTCGGGCACTTCCAGCACGAGCGGTTCGTCGCCGACGTCCAGCCATGCGCTGAGGTATAGCGTGTCGTTGTTGGGCGTCACGATTTCGCGGTTGCGCGGACCCAGCAACTGGCGCCCGCGCACCATCTGATTGACCCAGCCAACTGTCGAATCCGGACTGTCGCCGGCAAATTGACCGCTGTCGTCGCGACGCGGGCACATCGCTGCGCGCGCTCGCGCCATTTCGAATAGTGGCAGGGTATAGAGCACCGCATCGCGGGCGAGTGCGGTGATGTTTTCACTTGCAGAACAAGACATGGATGCCGCTCCGGCTATGGACAGGAAGGAGTCGAGCCTACCGGGACGGCAAGATAACGGAACTAGGGTTTCGCTATGTTAAACACGTATGGAAGCGGGATAGCAGGCGTGCTTCAATGGGCACAAGCACGCTCCGAGCGCTTTTTCCGTACCAAACGATGGTTCCGAACCCACTCCGTAACCCCCAGTTCGCCACAACGCTCGCTCATGGCCTCGCGTTGTTGAACTGCTTCAAGGTGGACGACGCGATTCTCAGCAACAAGGACTTCGCTGAGCGCACTGGCCTGTCGAAAGCAACGGTGTCGCGGCTGACCTATACGCTCGGCATGCTCGGCTTTCTGCGCTATGACAACACCGTACGCAAATACCGGCTGGGCGCTGCGGTCGTGTCGGTCGGTTACCCTCTTCTGCAAGGCCTGCGTATCCGCGAACTGGCGCGACCGCTGATGAGGGAGCTCGCCGACGTGGCGCGCGGTTCGGTGTCGCTCGGTTTTCGTGACCGCTGGCACATGGTGTATGTCGAGACCGCGCGCGGTCATGAATCGCCGGCGTTTCGCCCGGATACCGGTGCAACGCTACCCATTCTCGCTTCCGCGATGGGCCGGGCCTGGCTAGGCCGCGCCGAATCCGCGCAACGCGCTGCCGTGCTCGAACAGGTTCGCGTCCGCGATCCTGCGCAATGGGACGCCTATCAAGCCGGTCTGGAGGGCGCTCTGCGCATGTTTGCAGAGCACGGCGTTGCACTCAGCGAAGGCGATTTCGACCGAGAAATCCATGCGGTCGCCGTACCGATGCGCGAACCGATCAATGCTGAAACTTTCGTTTTCAATTGTGGCGTGCCGCGCTTGCAACTGACCGACAGGACACTCGTCGACGAGATCGCTCCGCGCCTCGTGGCGATGGTGGACACACTCGAACGGCAGCTTGCGTCGCAGCATGTGTCCGGCGACGAAGCAGGGACCTCGCCCAGTCCGTTCCCCAAGCAAACAACCATGGACTCATTTCCCGACGACGACGACCGTCAATTCGCCTTCACGCTCGCGCGTGGTTTGGAAATCCTGCGCTGTTTTCTGCCAGGCGTTGCTGCGCTTGGCAACAAGGATTTCGTCGAGCGTACGGGTTTGTCGAAGGCAACGGTGTCCAGGCTTGCCTACACGTTGACCGAACTCGGCTACCTGCGCCATGACAAAGTGGCGCGCAACTATCGGCTCGGCGGCGGTGTGCTGTCGATGGGCTATCCGCTGCTGGCCAGTATGCGCATTCGACAGATCGCGCGCCCGTTCATGCGCGAGCTTGCGCTTCAGGTACGCGGGTCCGTATCGCTTGGCATGCGCGACCAGTCGAATATGGTCTACATCGAATGTTGTCCGGGAGATAAGCGAATTCGTGCGCGGCCCGACGTCGGTGCGGTGCGTCCGATTCTGCGGATGGCGATGGGACGGGCGTGGCTCGCGGCTGTGACGCCGCAGGAACGTGAAGTCGCGCTGAACCGGCTACGCATCGCCGTGCCGGACCAGTGGCAACTTTATGGCGCGCAGGTGCAGCAGGCGCTTCACGACTACCAGCAAGCCGGCGTTTGCTTCTCCTATGGCGATATGCAGAAGAACGCCTACGGCGTCGCCGCGCCGTTGTGTGCGCAGATCGACGCAGAGACGCTGGTGTTCAATTGCGCGGTGCCGGCACAATCGGCGCAGGGACGCCGGTTGATCGACGATATCGCACCACGACTCTTGACGATGGTCTCAAACGTCGAGATTGCGGCTGGCCTGCGGTAGGGCTTGCAGCGGTCGGGCCGCTCGTCTGTTCATGCCTGGTGATTCATTCGCAGACTAACCTTGAGTTTCCTATCCTGGCGCGCTAAATTGCGGCTCGCGGATCATTGCGGTTGCCCTCGGGGACGTTGTACATCACCCGGTTTGTAACGTATTCGCAAGGAATACTGATGTCGGATCGGCCTGCCGGCGAAGGAAACGATTTGAGTGAGCGACCGTCTGGACGTGGCGAAACTTCGCTGACTGGATGGGTGGCCTTGGGACTCGCGGGCCTGCTCGGCGCCCTGAGCCTTTTGAAAACCCTACCCGTCGATCTGCGCTGGAGCGCAGTTCTGGCGAGCGCGTGCCTGAACGTGTTCGTTGTCACGATATGGCACTCGTCTAGGGCACGCACGCCGCCTGATCCGGCACAGGGATCGGGCTGGAAGCGGGGCGTAAGTTTCGTCAGACAACTTGTCTGGCAAGATGCTGAGGCGCCGTCCTTGAGTCTCGCAGTCCGGGCTTTCCACTGGCAACCGTGGGGCGTGGCCATTTGCGGCTGCCTTTCCGTGGCGATCGCCGCGACGGCGTTGCGGCCCGTTTCGCCCGCCACACTCGTTCACGCGATGGTTTCGTCGTCCCTTGTGATCGTTAGCGGCGCTGCTGCGCTAACGCTTGCTTTTCTCACACTCGTCGCCGAACGCTTCTATGCACAGGATGCGGAGCAATCCCATGCCTCGGCATCGGTATCGGTATCGCTCGCCGGCATGCTGCGCGTCCTGGTGGCGTGTGCTCTTGCTGCGGCGCTGTCAGCGGCGTGGTTCGTCTATCTGCACACGGCGCTCGATCTGCTGGTGCATGTTGCCGCGGTGTTCACTGCTGCGATTGCCGTCGAAATGCTGATCCGCGCCACGCTTCTGTGGTTCTTCGCGCCGCGCGCCGGTGCAAACGCGGCTCATGTCCCGTCGAGCATCATCGCGGGTCTGTTGCGTTATCGCCGCTCACCGCTCTCGTCGATCGGCGCTGAGTTGCGTGACCGCTACGGTATCGATCTGCGTCAGAACTGGGTGCTGCGCAGTTTCGTGCGACTGTTGCCTGTCACCGTTGTAGCGATGGTGGCGTGTGCGTGGCTGTTGACGTCCGTCGTCGTGCTAGGCCCGTCCCAGCGTGCGGTATACGAACGGTTCGGTGCGCCGGTAGCGGTTTGGCCGCCGGGCCTTCACTTCGGTATGCCCTGGCCTTTCGGCAAGGCTCGCCTCGTCGACAACGGTGCCGTGCACCAGATCATCGTGTCAGGTGGCGCCGACGACAGCAGCGTCGCGGCGCCATCTACTTCCGCAGACGGCCCGACGCCGAACAGCTGAATCGTCTCTGGGACGTCCAGCATCCCTGGGAGACGAGCCAGGTGATCGCAGGCGCAACCGGCGAGCAGCAGAGCTTTCAGATCGTAAACGCCGACGTTCGGCTCGACTACCGCGAGGGCTTGAGCGATACGGCGGCGCGTGCGGCACTGTACCGGTCTGTCGATCCGGAGAGCACCGTCCGCTCGATCGCCAATCGCGAGGTGGTGCATTACCTCGCGTCGCATACGCTGCAGGCTTTGCTCGAGACGAGTCAAACGGCGATGGCCGAGAGCGTGCGCCGTGCCGTTCAGCGGCAACTCGACCAGCTCGCGAGCGGCATCGAAGTCGTGGCGGTGGTGATCGAGAGCGTGCATCCGCCGTCGGGGGCGGCCGCGGCCTATCACGACGTGCAGGCAGCGCAGATTCGAGCGCAGGCGAGTGTTGCCGAGGCACACGGCTTTGCGGCGGGCTTGCTCGGCAATGCGCAGCAACAGGCACTGACGAATGTCGCCCAGGCGAGCGCCCGGGCGGCCGACACAACGGCGGCGGCGCGTGTGCAGCAAATCAACTTCGAAGCCGACACGGTGGCATACCGCCTCGGCGAACCGGCTTTTCCCTTCGAGTATTACTTGAGCAAGTTGCAGCAAGGATTGCAGAACGCGCGCATCACGGTGATCGACGACCGGCTGACGGCCGACCGCCGGGCAACCATCGACCTGCGCTCGTTCACCGCGGGCGATCTCGCCGGTATTCCTCACGGCAATTGACGTCCCGGCTGCATCGTATGCGCATCGTACACGGGTCGTACAGATACGCACGCCCAATGTCGGCGAAGCTGTTTTTAAGGTGACGATATGAGTTTGTTCCATTCGCATGCAGACGGTCACGATCACGGTCATGGGCACGGGCACCATCATCATCACGGCGGTGGCGATGCGCAGGCCGCGGGCGGCGGTCCGTTCTATATCCGGGTTCTGCTTGCGTTGCTCTGCGTGGTCGTGGCGATCGCGGTGGCGAGTTTCATCTCCGTGCGTGCAGGCGAAGCCTCGGTGATCACACGCTTCGGTCAACCCGTGCGCGTGCTGCTCGAACCTGGCCTCGCGTGGCATCTGCCGGCGCCGATCGAAGCGGTGGTGCCGGTCGACCTGCGCTTGCATACGACGTCGAGCGGCTTGCAGGACGTGGGCACGCGGGATGGCTTGCGGATCATCGTGCAGGCGTATGTCGCTTGGCGCGTCGCAGCGGACCCGAACGACGTGCGCCGTTTCGTTCGGGCCGTGGGCAACCAGCCCGACGAAGCCGCGCAGCAAATCCGCTCGCTGCTCGGCTCGTCGCTGCAAACCACGTCGGCTGGGTTCGACCTTGCGTCGCTGGTCAACACGGATCCGTCCAAGGTACGCATCTCGGCCTTTGAAGACGCTTTGCGCAGTCAGATCGACGCGCAACTGTACTCGGCTTACGGCGTGCATGTCGTCCAGGTGGGGCTGGAGCGCCTGACGCTGCCGGCCGTGACGCTCGCGGCCACAGTCAGCCGGATGAGCGCCGAGCGCGAGACGGTGGCCGCGCAGCGCACGGCCGACGGCAACCGCGAGGCCGCGCAGATTCGCTCGGATGCGGACCGCGATGCCCGGCTTGCCGTCGCCGATGCGAATGTGAAAGCGGCGGAGATCGAAGCGCAGTCCCGTAAGGACGCGGCCGCGATCTATGGCAACACCTACGCGGGCAATCCGCGGCTCTACACGATGTTGCGCTCGCTCGACACCCTCGACACGGTGGTCAGCGCCAATACGAATCTGATTCTGCGCAGCGATGCCGCGCCGTTCCAGGCCCTGGTGCAGGGCCCCACCGAACTGCGGTCCGAGCCGTTGCCGCAGCCGGGCGTCGGCACGGCGTCCGCGTCGAAGAAAGCCAGGTCCACGCGATGAATACGGACACCGGCTTGCCGCCGCTCGGCCCTGTCGCCCAGGCGGTACGACTCTCGTTCTGGTTTATCGCCGCCCTGGTCGTGCTCGCCGCCGGCGCTTGGGCCGGGTCGAACATCCGGCGCATTCCGCCTGATAGCCGGGCGGTCGTGTTGCGATTCGGCTCGTTCGTGCGCACCCAGGAAGCGGGTCTGCTGATTGCATGGCCACGTCCCTTCGAGTCGACGTTGCTGGTGCCTGGCAGTGCACGGGTTCTCGAGCAACGCATCCAGTCGCTCGAACGTGATCCGCGTGCGCGCGCCGCGGATATGAATTTGCCGGAAGCACCACCCCCGGCTCAAGGACAATCCGACACCGGGGCCGTGATCGGGCCGCAGGATATGCCCTCCGGTCCACCGCCCGCGCCGGACAACGCGGCCAGCCCCGACATGGCGCCGCCCGGTGTGCAGTTGTCCGACGCGCTGGCCGGCTCCGGCTATGTGCTCACTGGCGACAACGGCGTGTTGCAGTTGCGCGCCACGCTGTACTACCGCGTGGTGGATCCCTATGCCTATGTCCTGCAAAAAGATCAGCTTGCTGCGGCGCTCGAGCGGATTGTGTCCGCATCGGCGGTCGATGTCGTCGCCCAGCGTGATCTGGATGCAATCCTCGTCGCACGTCCCGAGTTGTTGTCGGCGGATCAGCAGGTCGCGATAAAGCGTGAGCGTTTGCGGGGCGATCTCGCGCAGGAAATCGAACGCCACTTGCGCCAGCTCGATGCGCAGCACGCGGGACTCGGCGTGGAAGTCGCGCGCGTCGACGTCGAGGTGGCATTCCCGGCGGCCGCCGTAAGCGCGTTCAATTCGGTGCTGACCTCGCTGCAGGTGGCCGAGCGCAGCATGGCCGAGGCGCGCACGTCCGCTGAAAAGATACGCCAGGATGCGCAACAGGATGCCGACCGGATCGTGCAGAACGCACAGGCGAACGCCGTTGAGCGTGTCGCCACCGCGCAGGCTAAAACCCTGACCATCCAGCAACTGGAAGTGCCGCTTCGCACCAACAGCGATCCTGGGCTTCTCGCGCGCGTGTATCGGGACCGCATCCAGTCGATCCTCTCGAAAGCGGGCAGCGTGACGACCGTCGGACCGCACGACACATCGAATCTGATCTTGCCGGGAAATGCGCGATGAGCACCGGAGTCGAGCACACAACGCACACAGGTGACCACGCCTCGCACTCGGATGAAGCGAACCGCATGGCTCAGGGGCGCGCGATTGTTTTGTCGGCCTCCGAGCAACGGGGCGTCACGCGGCAAGTCGCGCTTGCCTTGCTGGCCGGCGGCCTGCTGATTTTGTCGACGGCATGGCACACCTTCGCTCCGGCGGATGAAGCGCTTGCGCAGGTCCTGGCCGGGCTCGCTTCGCTGGTCGTCGCCGGACCTGTGTTCGCCGGCGCGTGGTACAGCCTGAAGTCACCCAGTCTGCACGGCGTGACTGACCGGCTGATCGCACTCGCCATGCTGGCGGCGTGGGCGGTGGGAGATATGGCGACGGCCGCGTTGTTGCCGATCGTCATGACGTTCGGACATGCACTCGAAGAGCGCAGCGTGCTCGGATCGCAGGAGGCGATCCGGGCGCTCGGCAGGCTGACTTCGGGCAAGGTGCGGCGCGTGAAGGCGGACGGCTCGATCGAGGAAGTCCAGTATGACGCGGTACGGGCGGGCGACCACATCGAAGTCGTAGCCGGTGCGCGGATTCCGGCCGACGGTGTGGTTCAGCATGGCGACTCCAGTGTCGACAATGGGCCGATTACCGGCGAGTCGGTGCCGCTCGACGTTGCGCCGGGCTCGACCGTATTCGGCGGCGCGATGAATCTCGACGGTCCGCTGCGTATCGAAGTCACTCACGCGGGCAGGCAGTCGACGCTCGGCAAGATCATCGAGCTGATGCAGCGTGCGGAGCAGGCGAAGCCGCCGATTACGCAGATACTCGAGCGCTACATGGGCGGTTATTTGTGCCTCGTCCTGCTGATCGCGGCGATCGTGTGGTTCGTCTCGGCGAATGCATCGGCGATGCTGGCCGTGATTGTCGCGGCGTGTCCGTGCGCGCTGGTGCTCGCCGCGCCGTCGACGGCCATTGCCGGCATTGCGGTCGGCGCGCGCCACGGCATTCTGTTCAGAAGCGCCGCGTTTCTCGACAAGTTTGCGCAGATCGATTCGCTGGTGATCGACAAGACCGGCACGTTGACCTACGGCGAAATGCGTGTCGAAGACGTGATGCTGGAACCCGGCGCCGACGCGGCGCAGGTGCTCGAGCTCGCGGCGCGGCTGGGCGGCAGCAGTGCGCATCCGGTGAGCCGCGCGCTGCTGCGTTACGCGACTGAAGCCGGACCGGTTGGATTCGAACGGGAGCCGTTCGAACACGCACGCGAACTACGCGGATTGGGCGTGCTGGCGGAGACACCCGAAGGTGTCGCGGTGCTGGGCCGCTACGGCTTGCTCGCGGACTACGTGCAGGCTTTGCCGGAACCGCGCCGCGAGATCGAAGGACCTTGCGTCGGTCTTGCATTGAACGGCCGATTGCTCGCGTGGTTCGGGTTTGCCGATGCGCTGCGTGCGGAAGCAAAAGATGCACTGGCGGAATTGCGGGAGCTCGGGTTGACGCGCCAGACGCTGTTGACCGGAGACCGCGAGCCGGTGGCGCGCAAACTGGCAGCGGAGACCGGCATTGCCGTGGTCGTCGCGCAGGCGCTGCCGCACGACAAGCTCGATTACGTGGTGCGGGAAATGGCGGCTGGTTATCATCCGCTAGTGGTGGGCGACGGCCTGAACGATGTGCTCGCCATCAAGGCCGGCCCCACCAGCATGGCGATGGGCGAGCGAGGCATCGACATTGCCGTGGCGTCGGCCGATGTCGTGCTGCTCGGCGACGACTTGCGTCGTATCCCGACGTGTGTCCGCCTCGGGCGGCGCTGCCTGCGCACCGCGGCAGTCAATGCCGCGATCGGATTGGCGTGGACGGTTGCCGTGATCGCGCTTGCCGCGACCGGCGTGCTCAGCGCCGTCTGGGTGGCGCTTTTGCACAACCTCGGCACATTCATTGTGATCGCGAATGCGGGGCGGCTGCTGCGAATGGACGAAGGTGTTCAGCCGGACGGTCGCTAATGGTAGCTTCAAGGCCCCAGGTTATCGCATAGCCATGCGCCCAGGTCCCTGGTTTTCTGGCGCTTGCGTTAACGCGCGACACCACCGCCCGTATCTATCCCTCAAGCGATTCCCAGCGCCTGCAATATCGGTAGATGTATTTCAGCAAAGCGATTCGCTTTCGCAATCAGATCGCCGCTGGTGTTCAGTGGGCTAGCTGAAACTCCCTCGATGGCGTGAGCTGGCGCGGGACTCGTGCGCAAAGCAGCTTCGGCGAATTCGGCCCACTGTGCGGGTTCTCTTAAGTGACGTCGCCTCGCCAATAGGAAGAGCTGTGGCACACGGGGAATCAAAATGCCCGATCCGGACACCGGACTGACCAAAAATTGTACGTCCCCATGCTGGAGCGCCTGCTCGCAAATAGCGGCGTTCAGCCTGTCCGATGACGGGCGAGCGAGCTCAATTTGCGCCTCATCCTGCACATTCAGCAACACGCCGGCCCCCACTAACAATGTCACGGCCTTGACGATGAGGGGGAGCGTAATGCCACGTTCGCGGACGCCGTTTTCGATATCGGCGAGGCTTGCGGGGCGATGGCTGGCAAGCGCGTCGAGAATCGGACCATATGTGCTTTCCGGCAACGTCGCTTCTCCCAGCGCTCCGCGCACCTTCAGCAGGACCGAAGCCCTCGGCAGCGCCAGCATGACGCGATGCGCGCGCAGCGCGGTCTGCTGCGCCTCTTCACCGAGCGCCCGGCTCCCTTTGACCCAGTAGTCTCGCCGCATCGACCGGTTGATGCAAAAGTCTCGTACGGTCTCACGTAAAGCGGTATCTGGAATACCCGCCAACAAGGCGCGTTGAGCTGGGTTGAGATTGATCTCGTCAACGTGATCGCGATAGTCTGCAGAGCAGCCATAAGTCAAACCGCTCGCGGCAAGCGATGACGTGACCTGCGAGAAGGTCATGGGCTGCCAGTCACGATTGAAATATTCATGTGCGAGGTAGTGTGTGTTCTCCTCGCACAATGCGTCGACACGTTCAGCCAGCAGCGGGTTGACCACTGCGTAACCGGGTTGCGTCGCAAGCACGGTCTTGACGAAGTCCATCGCCGCTGCAATGTGCGTCTGGACTTGCGTTTCGGCGGGCGCGCCGCCGTGTGCATTCAGCCGCGCGCTCGCCTGGAAATGACAGTGCATCAATTCGCGCACCGGCAACATCGCGGCCCACCCGGGCTGGGTGTTATAGCTCATATACACGACGCCGCCGTCATTGAGTTTGCGTCGTATGAAATCGGCAATGAGCACACGGTTTTCGTCGGAAATCCAGCTCCAGATGCCGTGCATGCCGATGAAGTCAAAATTCGGCAAATCGTCTCGCATGCAGAATTCTGCGAAGCTTTCAGCGAACAAGCTCGCCTGCGATCCGGCGCACTGTGTCAGTTGCCGTGCAAAGCTCGCATGAGACGGGTTGAAGTCAGTGCCGAACCATTCTGTCGCTGACCCGGCTGCGTGGATATTCACGCTGACGCCGTGGCCGAACCCTAGCTCGCAGGCGGTACGCAGGACCGGAGGGGTGAGTCCCGACTGTAGCAACGGAAGTTTAAGGCGCAGCGGATCCAGTTCGTCGCAATAGCCGTACGTGTACGCAATACCATCAATGCTGCCGGCTTCCCACTCACTCACGTTCTAGCTCTCGTTGTCTTCAAGGATCGCCGTGCTGGCGTGTTGCGAAGCCTCTCATAGCGCAGGCTCCTTTGTCTATCCGCAGTTCGACGCTAAATGTTCCTCCGCGTTTTTCCCGCACTGATGGCACGTCCTTCAGGTTCTCATAAGGTAACGTCCTTTACATTCATGCGCCGATAGCAACGCCCCCAATCGACAACGGTCCCTCAAATGAATAGTCGCGACTCCCAGCCGCAATCCGATGTGTGGTCCGATTGGCTGTTGCATATTCGGCATGCCGATGATCAGGGGCACGAACAAGCCCTCCATGCCGAACTCAAACACTATGCGGACCGCGTTCTGGACGGCGCGAGACTTGCTCCTGGCATGACGCTCGCCGACATCGGTGCCGGTGATGGACTGATCGGCTTTAGCGCTATCGACCGCATAGGCCCATCACTGCGCGTGCTTTTCACAGATATCTCCGCGCCTCTGCTTCGGCACACTGAAGCACTCGCAGTTCAGCGAAACATTCAGGATCAATGCGTCTTCATCCAAGGCTCCGCCGAATTGCTGAATGGCATTGAGGGTGACGCTGTCGACGCAGTCACGACTCGCGCAGTTCTCGCTTATGTCCCCGACAAGATGGCCGCCTTGCGGGAATTTCACCGGATTCTCAAACCCGGCGGCAGAATATCGATCTCTGAACCGATCATGCGCGACGATGCAATCGAGGCAAGCTCGCTGAGGCAAATCGTTGAAGGTCTGCCCGAGAAAGCCGGAGACAACTTCTTTCACCTGCTGCATCGCTGGAAAGCCGCTCAATTTCCCGATACTGAGGAAAAAATTTCTGCGAGTCCGATTGCAAACTACGGCGAACGCGATCTGGTCCGCTTCGCATTAGATGCAGGGTTCACGGATGTTCATATGGAGTTCCACATAGACGTACGCCCCGCGATCACCTCCTGGGATGTGCTGCTTGGTAGTTCACCTCACCCTTGGGCTCCGCGGCTCGGCGACATTCTCGCGAACCAGTTCACAGCGGACGAACGGCTGTTCTTCGAACAAATCTTCCGCCCGCAAGTTGAAGGTGGCCGATTGGCCACGGCCGACCGGACCGCTTACCTGACCGCAGGAAAGCCTCCTCGCTGACGCGCACAGCCGCTTCCATCACTTAGCTGAGTTTCAGTTCGGAAACGCCGGTGGCCCAAGGACCTTTTGCCGAACCAATGTGAAGTGTTTGAACACCCGGCGCTCGGTAGTCGTCATCTGGGCTGTGGTTCCCGGCATTGCTTTAGGGTGACTATACTTAAAAACGCCGCCTCTGATTCAGGTTCACCGGACTCCGGTGATAGAGGCGCCGGGCAGGATTTCAACGCGAACCGGCCGGGTCGCGGGGGAGGCATGTATGTTCAAGCATCTGCTGGTACCGACCGACGGCTCGGCGCTTTCTGAGGCGGCCATTCAGATGACGGTAACGCTCGCGGCAGAGAACGGAGCCAAAGTCACGGGACTCCATGTCATCCCGGAGTTTCATCTCCTCGCCTATGGCACGGAGATGATCGCGGACAACGAGGAGCAAATCATTCAGGCCGCGCGACAGCGTGCGGATGACTACCTCGGGGTTATCAAAAGAGCTGCTGCGCAAGCGGGTGTCGAGTGCAATACGGTTGCCTTGAATCGCGCCCATCCTTATGAGGCGATTATCAGCGTTGCAGCAAAGCAGGACTGCGACCTCATTGTTATGGCGTCCCACGGTCGAAGCGGCATGCGGGCGTTTTTGCTCGGCAGCGAGACCCAGAAGGTCCTGACGCACAGTCAGATCCCGGTCCTCGTCGTCCGGCAGTCGACGCCGACTGATTCTAAAACCGCTCCACCCTGAACGGCCGCGTGTCCACGAGCGTTTCCTCGTGGGTCATCATCTCTGCGATCAGCCGGCCCGTGACCGGGCCTAGCGTGAGCCCGTGGTGCGCGTGGCCAAACGCGAACCACAAGTCTTTATGATTTCTCGCGGGCCCGATGATCGGCATCATGTCGGGCGTGCAAGGGCGCCGTCCCATCCACGCTTCGTCGTCGAGACGCTCGCCCAATGGAAACAGCGTGCGCGCAATCGGCTCGACCGCGGCGAGTTGCGTGGGCGTTTTGGGCGCATCGCAGTGCGCGATTTCCGCCCCCGTGGTCAGGCGGATGCCTTTTGCCATGGGTGCGATCAAGTAGCCTTTCTCGACGTCCAGAACCGGATGATTTAGCCGGGCCGCTGCCTGGGGCGCATAGTGCATGTGGTACCCGCGTTTGACGGCAAGCGGCAAGCGGTAGCCGAGTCGTGAACTCACGCGATCCGACCATGGTCCCAACGCAACGACCGCCGATGAAGCGGTGATCGTTCCCGCTTCCGTATCGACCGCCCAACCCTCACGCAGCGAGTCCGCATCGCCGATGAAGAACCGTCCTCCCAGCGCTTCGAAATACTTCGCGTAGGCGGTGACGAGCGCGTTGGGATCGCTCACGGAATCGGATGCCGTATAGCGCAATCCGCCTAACAAGGCCTTGTCGAGATCGGGCTCCTTTTGTTGCAGGCCGCTTGCATCCAGCGATTCGAACTCGACGCCATATTCCCGATGCCACTGTTCAGCGTGTTGAATTTCCGCGTCCCGTACCTTTTCGGTGCGAAACACCTTTATCCAGCCGGTCTGGCGCAATAACGCGCTTGCGCCTGCATCGGCTGCCAGCGCGCGGTGCTCGTCCACGCAATGTTCGATCAGTGTCGAGTACGACCTGGCGATAGCGGCGTGCTTTGCCGGATGAGAATTGCGCCAGTATTGCCACAGGAACGGCGCCGTCTTGAGCATGGCATCGGCATGGTAGCGAACATCCGGCGACTGGTTGCGTGCGTACCGAAGCAAGGTGCCGAGGTCGCGTGGAAACGCATAGGGATACACACCTTCGCGCTGGATCAGCCCGGCGTTACCGAACGACGTTTCGTTGCCGGGCAGCTTGCGGTCGACAAGTGCGACCTGGCGGCCGCGCTTTTGTAGATGCACGGCAACGGACACACCGACAATGCCCGCCCCGAGCACGACGGCATCGAATTTCATTGTTGTCATCAACTCACCTGGTGCCGGTTACGCGACATCATCACGTAACGACAACGGGTTAGCAAGCTGACGGACACCAGGCGGCGTCGCGGTCTGCTTCGCTTATCCGCCTCACTTACTCGCTCGCAGACTCTGCGGGAAGCTCGTCGCTTCGCGCGGGTCGGCGTACGGCTCGCACCTTCCCGCTGTTTCCGCCCCCGCAGAAGAACTGATCGCCGCCATCGGCTTCAAGCCCCGACACGATCAGGCCGGGCGGCATCTCGAGGCTCTCCAGCACTTCCCCCGTACTAGGATCGACTCGCCTCAACTCGCTCGCTTCATCTTCCCAGGTGCCGTGCCAGAGCTCTCCGTTGCTCCAGGTGACACCGGTGACGAAGCGGTTGGACTCGATGGTGCGAAGAATCGCCCCTGTTTCGGGATCGACCTGATGGATCTTCCGGTCGCTATAGCGCCCCACCCAGAGCGTCCCTTCGGCCCACGCAAGCCCTGAGTTACCGCCACCGCCGGGCGCCGGAATCGTACCCAGTACGCGGCCGGTATCCGGATCGATCTTCTGGATGCGATCGTCGGCGATCTGAAACAGGTGCTGGCCGTCGAAGGCCGTTCCTGCCCGCGCGGCGACATCGATCGAGCGCAGCGTTTCTCCGCTTGCCGGATCGAAGGCGGTCAGCTTGTCTCCGGTAGCAATCCAGACGTGCTGACCGTCATAGGTGACCCCACCAACGTTGTCGACACCCGGAAAGGGTCCATATTCACGCACGATTTTGGCGGCTGATCTATTCATGGTTCGATCCTAATCACTCGGGTAGGGGAGCGGGGAGTAACAAAGTCGTCGTGAATCCGGGCATGGGCGGCGTCATCCAGCGTCGCGCCCGCCCGCGGCCGAACGATTGCACCTTGCCGGCTGCCGCCAGCGTGTCGAGTGCCCGCTGCATGGTGCGCTGGCTGGCGTCCAGCGCAATCGCGAGCGCCGAGCTCGACCACGACTCACCGTCGGCGAGGAAGGCGAGCACCATCGCATGCGGTTCTTCGACCGGCCGCGCGAGCACGACGACCTCGCTCGCGCCATGCGGCACCAGTGCAAAGCCCCGCTTCGTCGCGCTCACGCCGGCCAGCGTCCCAAGCAACGCGCGAAGCCGTCCGACTTCGACTCGCAGCCGCGCGCGATGCGATTCATCGGCGTGCTTGGTCCGGAATGCGCGCGCGATGAGTGCGTCCCTCGACACGTCTTCTGGCCACACTTCGGCCAGTGCGCGCGCGAGCGTGAACAATACCGGACGCCTCGCGAGCGGAACCACGATGTTTTCTTCACGTACGACATAACGGCACGCGTCCACGACGAGCGCCTTCGACGCCAGCAACGCCTCGACCTCCTCGAGCAGGAGGGGCCGTTCCTCGCCATGCGCAAGCAACCGCGCCGCGGGCGTGTTCAGCAAAAGGAGTGCGCTTTCGACCTCCGCCGTCAGCGACGGGATACCTGCATGGCGCGCGGCGCGCTCGGCCCTCGCGAGCGCAGCGCGCGCTGTTTTCGTCTGGAGGCGGCGCATCGCGATTCCAGCGACGACCAGTTCGTGGGCGGCTCTCGGCGCGGGCGGGAAGGGCGCGGGATCGAGTTTGGCGAGCAGGTGCTCTGCTTCGTCGAGGCGCCCGATCAATAGCAGGCGGCGGACTTCGAGATACCGCGCATGCGCGGCGTTCAGCAGGTCACCGTGGGCTTCGAGCGTTGCCCGCGCGGCGTCGAGCGCCTTCGCGGGCCAGCCCAGATCGCGCGAGGCGAGCGCGATTTCGGCTTCGGCGACCACACATCTCGCGCGGGCCACAGGCTCTTTCGGGCCGAAGGCGCGCGCCGCACTTCGCACCAGCGCTTTCGCTCGAACCAGATCGCCGAGCTGCGCCATCGCGATACCTCGCAGCGCGAGCGCAGGCGCGTCGTCACGCAAGGCGACGCGGTTCAGTGCGCCGAGCGGGTCGCCCGCCGCGAGCGCCCGCGCCGCGGCCGTCACTAGCGAGTCCATGGTCGATTCGAATCACGCCACACTTGTCACTCCCACCGTTCGGGTGCCCGTGACTAATCTAGCACGACCACCAACCAGTAAGTCGTATCGGCAACTGAACGAACGACGAAGGACACCCAAGGAGGGAAGCATGACCACGACACATACGACCGGGACACGTGAAGAGTGGCTGGCCGCGCGGCTCGAACTGCTCAAGGCGGAGAAGGCGCTCACGCGGCAGAGCGACGCGCTGGCGCAGCAACGGCAGGCGCTGCCCTGGGTGCGAATCGACAAGGCCTACCGATTCGAAACCGATGCGGGAAGCGCCTCGCTGGCAGACCTCTTCAAAGGACGCTCGCAGCTCCTCGTGTACCACTTCATGTTCGGGCCCGACTACAAGGCGGGGTGCCCGTCGTGCTCGTCGATCGCGGATGGGTTCGAAGGCTTCGTCGTTCATCTGGCGAATCACGACGTCACGCTTTCGGCGGTGTCGCGGGCGCCGCTCGAAAAGCTGCAGGCGTACCAGCGCCGGATGGGGTGGACGTTCCCCTGGGCGTCCTCGTACGGCAGCGACTTCAACTTCGACTTCAACATCGCCTTCACCGAGGCGCAACAGCGTGAAGGAAGCATTGAATACAACTACGAACGCGGCGGCCACGTGATGGACGAGACACAGGTCGTCCCGGAGCCCGTCGCCCAGTTCGCGGCCACCTGCGGAACCGACGCGGCGACATTCACGCGCGATAGGCCGGGCATGAGCGCGTTCGTACTCGAGGACGGTGTCGTCTATCACACGTATTCCACCTATGCGCGCGGCCTGGACGGCCTCTGGGGCATGTATCAGTGGCTCGACCGCACCCCGAAGGGTCGCAGCGAGACGGGTGTCTGGTGGAAGCGCCACGACGAGTACGAGAAGCGCTGAGCCTGATGATGGAACACGTTAGCGCAACCGGAGGCCGGGAGATGCCGGGACGTCCGATCGACATGTTGGTTTCGCAGCGGGCGTTCTTCGCCGTCTCGGCGCTGCTCTTCGCCGTCAGCGCGGCGGTCACGATCGTTAGCGCCACGTCCATGTCGGCGATGGGCGAGATGGCGATGCCCGGCGGCTGGACGATGTCGACGGCGTGGATGCGGATGTGCGGACAGACGTGGCCTGGCCTCGCGGCGTCGTTTCTCGGCATGTGGATCGTGATGATGGTCGCGATGATGCTGCCATCTCTCGTCCCCATGCTGTGGCGCTATCGCCAGGCCGTCGGCGGGACAGGTGAAGCGCGTCTGGGCTGGCTGACGGTGCTAGTGGGCGTGGGGTACTTCCTCGTGTGGGCCGCGCTCGGCGTGGCCGTATTTCCGCTGGGCGTTGCGCTTGCGGCGCTGGAGATGGAGCTGCCGGCGCTGGCGCGCGCCGTTCCGATCGCGATCGGTGTAATCGTGCTGATCGCTGGGGCGCTGCAGTTCACCGAGTGGAAGGCACGCCGTCTTGCCTGCTGCCGCGAGGCGCGGGGTCGCTGCTTGATGTTGCCTGCGTCGCCCGCCTTCCCCGCGGACGCTGCCGCGGCATGGCGGCACGGCTTGCGCCTCGGCCTTCACTGCAGCTACTGCTGTGCCGGATTGACCATGATCCTTCTTGTTGCCGGGGTCATGGATTTGCGCGTGATGGCTGTCGTGACGGCAGCTATCACCGTCGAACGTCTCGCCCCACATGGTGAGCGGGCGGCGCGCGTGATTGGGGCCGGCATCGTCGGCGGAGGGGTGTTGCTGATCGTGCGAGCGGTGGGATTGGGATGAGGCGCCCGCCATCGCGATGACAATCAGTCTGTCACGCCGCCGTAACTGCGTTGTCCCCGCAGACGCATGGCGATGCGGCCAAACGCACGCCATTGCTGTGCGATCAACCCGTCGCCGTAGGAGCGCCCTGCGCCGTGCGGTGCGGGCAACTGGTCACGAATGCCGGTCGGCTCGACGGTAGGGTTCCACGACGCAGTTCTGAACATCATGTCCCACCACGGAAACAGCACGCCGAAGTTACAGCCGTAGCGCGTGCCTTCATGGCCGTAGCCGACTGCGTGATGACGCCGATGAAAAATCGGGCTCACGATCACGCGTTCGAGCAGCCATCCATACGGCAGGCGCGCGTTCACGTGCTGCACGCTCTGCATGAAGTTGCTGACCGCAACCAGCACGACGAACTGCGTCGGCTGCACGCCGATGAACAGCGAAATCGCGGCGAAGAACGCGGCCTGAACGATGTCGTCGAGAAAGTGATTGCGGTCGTCGTTCCACAACGACATCTGCTGCTGGCTGTGGTGCACGGCGTGCAGTTCCCACCACACGCCGAAGCGGTGCTGCCAGCGGTGATACCAGTACCCGAAGAAATCGAGCACGATCAGATAGATGAGGAACGACACAACCGGCTGATCGGTGACCCCCGGCCACAGCCCGTCGATGTCGATGTTCGGCACGTCGTAGATCGCCATCAGACTCTGCCAGTGATCGAACAGCGGCTGCAGCATGAAGAAGAACGCGATATTGATGATGCCGAGCTTGGTGATCCACGTGTAGATCACATCGGCTCGCAGCGCTTTTCGATCGGACCACGCCTCGATAGGCCGCAGCGCTTCCAGCGGCCGCAAGGCGATATACGTGATCAGTATTTCCAGCACGCCGATGATCACCCAATAGAGTGCGTCGTAGGTGTCCTCGTCGTAGCCCATCAGGCCGAAGCGATAGAACAACGGCTGTACCACGTCGACGTACAGGAGTGTCTGCAACGCCGAGATGCCATTGTCGAGTTGCGCGACGATTTCGTGAATCATCGAAAACCTCTTGAAATTGCGGGTGCTGTCATCAAAACGAAAGCCTGTTCAGTCTGGATTGGGCGCATACACGGGCGCACGGTTGGCAAAATACAAACCGTGCGGTGAGCGTCCGACCAAGATTGTGTCGATAAGTTTATGTGTCGTCAGATCAATGATGCCGACGTGCCGCGAAAAGCGGAATGTGACCCACAGATAGCGACGATCCGCGGACAGTTCCATGTCGTCAGGCCCGGGCATGAGTCCGGTGATGTCGGCGGTCTTCGTCAGCGTGTTGTAATCGAGAATGCTGATCGTGCTTTCCACGCGGTTCGTGAGGGCCACGTGCTGGCCGTCGTCGAGGTTGCGGAAGTTGTGTGCGCCGCGCCCCGTCTGGATTCTTTTCACGACTTGTTGCTTGTGCCAATCGACCACGGCGACGTCGTCTTCGCCCGTCATGCCGATCAACAGATAGCGGTCGCCTGGCGTCATCCAGAGGCCGGCGGGCGTATTGCCCACATGCAGTTTCCACAGCACCGCCTGCGTCGCCAGATCGATCGCGGCAACTTCGCCTGTGTCTTGCAGCGTGACGAATACGGTCTTGCTATCGGACGAGAAGGTCATGTGACTCGGCGTCTTCGAAAGCGGGACGCGTTTGGCAAGAGTCATGTTCTGGCCGTCGTAGTGGTACACGTCGACGCGATCCAGTCGCAGGCCAGCGGTTACGAACCATTTGTGATCGGGCGAGAAACCGAGCTGATAGGGGTCTTCAATATCCTCGACCTTGCGCTGCACCTTGCCGGTGTGGGGATCGAGAAACATGAGATCGTTCGAGATCGAATCCGCGACGATGAGCGAGTGACCGTCGGGCGTAATCATCAAATGATGCGGTTCCTTACCGGTCGGCTCCGTGCCGATGACCTTGTGCGTAGCGGGATCGATCAGCGTCAGTTGGGCTTCGCCGGAGTCGAGCACGATGACGTTTTCGGTTGCCTGCGTCGGCATGGCCATGGTTAGCGAGCAGTAAGTTAGCGCGGCAAGCGCGCCGGCTTTTTTAATCGAAACGATAGAAATTGGCATCTGAACGATAGACGGGCAGGAAACAATTTGGGGGAGCAATCATGGCCGCGGGCGCAAGAGGATTCAGCGCGCGTGGAGCGCGCTTATCCCGTAAATGCCTTAACGCGCCAGTTCGCTCGGTCGATGACACGCGGCACGGTGTTATTTATATGAAGGGTTCGACGATGGCTGAAGTCATGAAAAAAACGATCTGGCGCTACTTCGTTCGAGCATGTCGAACCGCTCATTCATGCGCGACCGTAACACCGGCGCTCATTGCCCCGCACCAACCATCCGCTTCGATTTCGCCCGGCGCACGAGCATGTTCAGTGCCTCGACAAACGCGGAGAACGCCATGGCCGCGTAGATGTAAGCCTTCGGCACGTGTGAACCAAAACCCTCCGCGATTAGCGTCATGCCGATCACGAGCAGGAAACCGAGCGCGAGCATCACGATGGTCGGATTACGATCGATAAAGCGCGACAGCGGGCTGGCGGCGAACAGCATCACCGTGACCGCGGCAATCACGGCAACGAACATGATCGGCATGTGCTCGGTCATCCCGACCGCCGTGATGATGCTGTCGACCGAAAACACGATATCGAGCACCAGGATCTGTCCAATCGCGGCCATTGCGGTCAACTGCACTGTCGTGTTCGCCTTATCGCGTGCTTCTTCTGCATGGACGACGTTGTGGTGAATTTCACTCGTCGCCTTCCAGACGAGGAACAGGCCGCCACCGAGCAGGATCAGGTCGCGCCATGAAAACGCGTGGCCGAAGAACGTCACGGCGGGCGCGGTCAGTTGCGCAATCCAGGCGACGGTGCCGAGCAGGGCTAGCCGCAGCACGAGCGCGAGCATGATGCCCATGCGCTGCACGCGAGCGCGCTGTGCTTCCGGCAGCTTGTTGCTGAGGATCGAGATGAAGATCAGGTTGTCGATACCGAGCACGATTTCCATCACGACCAGCGTGAGAAGCGCCGCCCATGCGGCGGGGTCGGCAACGAGGATGAGTAAAGAGTCCATGGGGTCCGTAAGCAAAAGGTGACGGGTAACGTCGGGTTGCCGTCATCATCGCCGTCTTCATGGTTCGAATAAATCAGTGATAATCTGAGTGACATATCGTTTTTTTCGAAGTGTCACCAACATGCTCAACTACCGCCATCTCTACTACTTCTGGATCGTCGTGAAGGAGGGCGGCTTCGCGCGCGCGGCCGAGCGTCTCGACATGGCGGTTCAAACGATCAGCGCGCAGGTTCGCGAACTGGAAAAATCGATCGGGCGTCAGTTGCTGAAACCCGCAGGGCGCGGCGTCACGATGACCGAAGCCGGCGAGACGGCATTCAATCGCGCGGAGCAGATTTTTCAGATTGGCGAGGCGCTGCTCGACGAGATGCACGAGACGGGCGGCGAACGTATTGCGCGGCTCGCAGTGGGTCTTTCCGACGGTATCTCCAAGCTCGCCGCGCACGCGCTGCTGGCGCCGGTGCTCGATACGCCGTCGCTCAGGCTGCTATGTCACGAAGGCGAACATGCGCAACTGTTGTCCGAGCTCGCGCTCCATCGGCTCGATCTCGTCCTGGCGTGCCAGCCCGCGCCGCACAACGCGGACCTGCGCGTCGTGAGCCAGCGCCTCGTCGGTTCGCCGGTCGACTGGTATGGCCCCGCGGAGCTCATTCGCAAGTCCACCCGTGCCGGCTTTCCGCAGTGCCTGGCCGATCTGCCCGTACTCCTGCCCACCGGGCACGGCGCGTTGCGCGCGCGGCTCGACCGGTGGTTCGAAGCCGAAGGGATCCGGCCGCGGATCGTTGGAGAATTCGAAGACAGCGCGCTGATGGCGGTGTTCGCTGCGCGTGGTCTCGGCGTGTTTCCGCTCGCAGAATTGGGCGCGGAGGACGTGGCGCTGCTGCGAGGGCTGCGCTGGCTCGGCCGGGCCGAAGGCGTGGTCGAAGAGATCCACGCAATCCGCTCGCGGCGCGGGCAACATCATGCGCTCGCTTCTCAGGTGGTCGCTGCCGTCCGTGCGTGAGCGCGCGGCGCGTCCGGCAGCGGGATGTGCCGGCTTGCGCAACACCCTATCGGATAAGATACGGCTCGCCGTATTTTCCGAATAGAAGGAGTGTTTTCAGTGATTCAACCGAGCAACGTGTTCAAGGATAACCTCGCCCAACTGCCTGCCATCGACGGTATCGAACGTATCGATCTGCTCGACGGCAAGGGCGCCGTGGTGGCAAGCATCGAGAACAAGCCGGGCAAGCAGGGCTCGCTGGCGGTGTACAACTATCTGCAGCAGGCCTTCGGCACGCTGGACGCCAAGGCGGCCGAACACGGCCTCGCAGTGTTCGCCGAGCATACGGCAGACGCGCGCAACCGCCCGGGTGCACACCCGAACGTCGACCATTTGCTCGCGATTGTGGCCGGTGGGGAAGCGTTGCGCATCGACGTTGTCGCAGCCGGCTGAGCGGGCCGCTGTTGCACGGCACGGCGTGGATCGCGTGACTCCGGTCCGCGCTGTAACCCGTACCGGTTCACCTTAACGTTCCGGCCTACGGATGAATACCTGAATCGTTGACGTCAAGAATAAAGTCAACGAATGCCCGCAGCGGAGCCGGCATATGCGTCCGGCTCGGGTAGTACAGAAACGGTCCCGTGAAGGATTGGCACCACTCATCGAGCACCGGTACGAGCGCGCCGCGCTCTATGGCCGGCCGAAGAAATTCATCGAACGAATAGACGATCCCCAGTCCCTCGATGGCCGCGCCTCTTTCCAGTTCGATCACGGAGGCGATCATCGGTCCGTTTGGCTCGATCCGCACGATGTCGTCGCCCCGTCTGAACTCCCAGGTCGCGAGCACGCCGCTGTCGAAGCGGTGTCCGATACACGCGTGGTTCAGTAGTTCGCCCGGATGTTGCGGTACGCCACGGGCCGCGAGGTAGGACGGCGAAGCCGCCGCGACGAAATGTTGAACGCGTGGGCCGATCGGCACGGCGATCATGTCGCGCTCGAGGCGTTCGTCGTAGCGGATGCCGGCATCGAAGCCCGCCGCGAGGATATCGATGAACGTGTCGTTGGTCCCGACGTCAACCGTGATACCCGGGTGAGCGGCAAGGAAGCGGGAGAGGAGAGCGGGCAGGATTTCTCTTGCCGCGATCGATGGAACGTTCAACCTCAGCGTTCCAGTAGCGCTCTCACGAAAGAGGTTCACCGCATCCAGCGCGATGGCGATTTCCCCGAACGCCGGCGCGAGCCGCTCGAAAAGACGCTGCCCTGCTTCCGTTGGCGTGACGCTGCGCGTCGTGCGGTTGAGCAGCCTGACGCCGAGTTGCTGTTCGAGCCTCCGAACCGCTTCGCTAAGCGATGAGGCCGACAGGTCGCTCGTCAGCGCCGCGGGGCGGAATCCGCGTGCCCGTGTGACGGCGACGAATGCTTTCAAATCGGAAAGATCGGGTTCCTGCATTGTTCGCTTTTCCGCACGGGTTATCCAGATTGAGGTGGATTATCGCACGCCGGAAATCGGCCGATACTTCAGGTCAAGCGCCTTTCTTGCGGCGCAACTACCGAGGAACATCATGAAACAGCTTCAACTGGGTAAGACGGGTCCGCAAAGCTCTGCCATTGGTCTTGGCTGCATGGGCATGTCAGGCATGTACGGTCCCTCCGACCGCGCCGAAAGCATTGCCACGATCCACGCCGCGCTCGAAGCCGGCGTCACGTTGCTCGATACAGGCGATTTCTACGGCTCCGGCCACAACGAAATCCTGATCGGCGAGGCCCTGAAAAGTGCGCCGCCGTCACGTCGCGACGCGGCGATCATCAGCGTGAAATTCGGTGCAATGCGCGATCCGGCAGGTGGCTGGTCGCTCTACGATGCACGTCCCGCAGCGGTCAAAAACTTTCTCGCCTATTCGCTGCAGCGGCTGGGCGTCGATCACATCGACATCTATCGTTCTGCACGGCTCGATCCCAACGTGCCTGTCGAAGACACGGTCGGAGCAATTGCTGACATGATCAAAGCCGGCTATGTGCGGCACGTCGGCTTGTCCGAAGTGGGCGCGACGACCATCCGCCGTGCCGCAGCGGTGCACCCGGTGAGCGACCTGCAGATCGAGTACTCGCTGATTTCGCGCGGCATTGAAGACGAGATCCTGCCGACGTGCCGCGAGTTGGGGATTGGCGTGACGGCGTACGGCGTGTTATCCCGCGGTTTGATAAGCGGCCACTGGAGCAAGGATTCCGCGGGGAAGGGCGATTTTCGCGCCATGAGTCCGCGCTTTCAGGGAGACAATGTCGATCACAATCTCGCGCTCGTGGATGCGCTGCGCAAGGTGGCTGATGCAAAAGGTGTCTCGGTTGCGCAGATCGCGATTGCGTGGGTTGCAGCCCAGGGCAGCGATATCGTGCCGCTCGTTGGCGCGCGCCGGCGCGATCGTCTTGCCGAAGCGCTCGGGGCGGTTGATGTGACGCTCACCGCAGACGATCTGACTGCGATCGCACTGGCAGTACCGCCTGGAGCTGCCGCAGGTGAACGTTACGCCGCGGCGCAGATGGCGCATCTCGACAGCGAACAGGGTAGTGACGGCCACACTGCGTGACGCGTCGCTGCATTGACAGGTCGTGCAAACCGGGTGAGCCTCGCGCTGTTGAATACGCTGCGGCGTGGCTTCACCCTGCTTTTACTCCGTTTTCAGCCCGATTTTCACCCCGTAGTCAGCGCGTCAGAAACGGTGATCCCGGTCAGTACCCGGCGTGAACGAGACACCACGCAATACCTCACCAGATCCCGCGCTTCGCAACGCGACGAATTTCTCGCGGGAGGCGCCAGACGCACTCGTATTCGCGAGCAGGTCGCGAATGGCCACGAGCTCGTTCGGATCCGCGCCAATATCACCGTTGCCGCTGACGGTCGACGTGATTGCCCAGAGCGTCACTGTGCCGTCATGTTCGACGCGGCCGGTCAGGTTGCGCAGCCCATCCGTTGCCGGCACCCATGGCAGTCCGGTTGCCGTATTGGAGCCGGTCGGGTATCCGGGCACCACGTATTGCTGGCCCAGGTTCAGGCCAGCCTGCAAGGTGTAGGCGACCGTCCACTTTTTCGCACCGGCGTTGTACACCCACTTCTGCAGACCGGCGCCAGTCTGCAGGGCTGCGTGCGTGTAAAGATCGGGGCCACCCGTGTAGCCATCGCCCTCGTCCGCGACATAGAGCGTCGTCGCGTTGGCGAACCAGAGGCCAAACGGATAGGAGAGCGTGGTCGCGGTCTTGTTGGGCGTCGACGGGAAGCCGGCCAGCACGCACATATTGTTTGGCAGTCCGTTGGTTTGGACCGTGGCGGGGTCGTAAGAAAGCGGCGTGCTGGGCAACGCTGCATTGGCGGCGGGCACACCCGTACCAGACGGGCAGGCTTTTCCAGTGGTATCCACGAAGTACACCGTGTTCACGCCGTTGCTGCCACTGCCCTTCGTAAAGTAGAGGACGTTGTTGAATATTGTCATGCCCCGGAAGTTATCGTCCTTGCCGATCTTGTCCGCTGGCCCGCCAAGTTCAGTGACCGAAAAGCTGGCGAGCGGCGTCGGCGTTCCCGGGTCCTGCTGCGCCTCATGCTTTTTCGTCGAGTCGATGAATTGTGCGCCTGCGCCGAGGATTACGCCGGCCGGTTGGGGGTTGGCGCCGTTACCCGCGTTGCCGGCCGTGTAGAAAAAATCCTGGCCATCGCGGTTATTCAGAATCGCCGAACGTCCGTTGTTTCCGCTATAGGCGTTCGTCTCGGTGACGCGCAAGTGCCCATCGCGGTCCATGCGAGCGACTGCCCGATAGTAGCCATGCCCCACCGGATTAGTGGGATCGACTACGCCTGGCGTGTTCGAATTGGAAACGTCCAACGTATTGACCGGCGCCACATAACCCATAAAGGTCAGGTACTGGCCGTCGAGCGAAAGGTTCAGGCCGAGTTCCGATTTGGAGCTGAAGCTGGTCACGAGCTGGTCGCGTCGCGAGGTTTTCTGCAAGCTGTTGGGCACTTCGAGCGAGCTTACCCACTCGCCTGACGGCGTAAGCTGATCGAGAATGATCCGCGAAGTGATGCCGAAGCTGCCGTCATAGCGGTTGTTGTTCCATACATACGGATAGGTGCCGTCGTTCGGCGCTCCGGTGGCCGCGCCACAGCCGCCCTGAGTGGCCGCGCAATTCGGCGGTAAGACCGCGCCAATCTGAACGTTGCTTGACTGGTTGTCATACACGCTTCGACTTACAACCAGTAAGCCTGGCTCGAAGCGGCTGTCGCCGCGGAACTCGGGCTGCTCGGCATGTGCGTTGAGGGCGGCGGCGCAGAGCACCAGTGCTACCGTGGAAGCCGGTCGGGGGAATGACAGGCGGCGTGTCGCGTTGCAGACGGGAGTCGTTTTCATCTGTAGATTCCGGGCGGGGAGGTGGACGTTCTTTTCAGACGGACTAGCACGTACAACCCGGTTACCGTAACAACGTTTGATGAAGGATTAGTGGCGGCGACTTCGGTGCATACCCGCATTGGGCCTGACGAGGATGCCCGTCTGGCACTGCCGCGATTTCGCTCATGATAAAGGCTGGGACGTCGCGCGGTTACTCGCGGTTATTGGTAGAACCCGGGGAAGCGCTCGAACTGCCGTTTCGCGTCGGCCGGGTCGACGCCCTCTTTCAGCACCGCGCTGGAAAAGCCTGTTCTTTCCATCTGTACGAGCTGGTCCAACAGAACGTCGCCCGTCGCGCGAAGATCGCCCTTGAATCCAAGTCTGCGGCGCAGGAGATAGGCTTGACTGTACGCGCGCCCGTCCGTGAAATGAGGAAAGTGAAGGTCGATGCGCTCGATGCTTCCAAGCTGATCGCCGAGTGCCGCCGGGTCAGCGTCATTGGCGAGCTGAACGGGATTCGCGATATCGTCAGTGAGATGCTCTGACGTCGTCAAAATTCTCAGGCGGGTGCCGTTTTTCACAGTGAGACCTCCGCTTTCCAGCGGGCGCCGTTGGCTGCGGTCTTGAACGGTTCCAGTCCGACGCGCCTTAGCGTTTGAATAAACGTCTCCCGCGTTCCACCGGTGCTGCGGAGATCGCGGTAAGTCGCAAGAATCGCCTCGATCACGTCAGGAATCTCGGGTGCGGAGAACGATGGGCCGATCACCTTCCCCGGCTGCGCAGCGCCACTCGACTGCTTGCCGTCCGCTCCGCCGAGCGTGACCTGGTACCACTCCTCACCGTCCTTGTCGACGCCGAGAATGCCGATGTGACCGCTATGGTGATGGCCGCACGAGTTGATGCAGCCGCTGATGTGCAGGTCGACTTCGCCAATGTCGTCGAGTTCGTCCAGGTCCTGGTAGCGTTCGGTAATCGCTTGCGCGATGGGAATCGAGCGTGCGTTGGCAAGCGCGCAAAAATCGCCACCCGGGCACGAAATCATGTCAGTGAGCAGATGGACGTTTGCGCTTGCCAGATCGGCGTCGCACGCGGATTGCCAAAGCATGAACAGGTCATCGACATGAACCCATGGCAACACGAGGTTCTGCGTATGCGTCACTCGCGCTTCGCCCGCGGAAAAGCGGTCGGCCAGGTCGGCGACAGTATCGAGCTGGTCGGCTGACGCATCTCCAGGTGCCTGCATGAGGCGCTTGAACGACAACGTGACGACGCGCAGCGTCGGGTCCTTGTGCGGCGCCACGTTGCGCTGCAGCCAACGGCCAAAACGAGGATGGATTTCCGCCTGCACGCGCAGGTCCGAACGAATGCTCCCGTCACTCTCGCGTGTCGTGCTGTTCAGGGCAGGCGGGACGAACGACGCACTCACACGGTCGAACTCGGTTTGAGGGATGGTGTGCGGACCGCCGTCGAGTTCGACTATCTGACGGAACTCCTCGTCCACCTCGTCGATATATTGTTGGCCCTCAGCCTTGACCAGAATCTTGATGCGCGCCTTGTATTTGTTGTCGCGCCGGCCGTAGCGGTTATAGACCCGCACCACCGCTTCGATGTAGTTCATGATCTGCCGCCACGGCAGAAAGTCACGCAGCACCGTACCGATCATCGGCGTGCGCCCCATCCCTCCGCCGACTGTCACTCGAAAACCAAGCTCGCCTGCGTCATTTTTCAGGAGCCGCAGACCGACGTCATGCCAATCTGTTGCGGCCCGGTCTTCGCTCGCGCCAGTAATTGCAATCTTGAACTTGCGCGGAAGAAACGCGAACTCGGGATGCAGTGTTGTCCACTGACGCATGATTTCAGCGAACGGCCGTGGGTCGGCGATCTCGTCTGGTGCAACGCCCGCGCGTTCGTCGCAGGAAATGTTGCGAATGCAGTTGCCGCTGGTCTGAATGCCGTGCATGTCGACGCTCGCGAGCAGGTCCATCACATCCGCGGCTTTCGAGAGGGGAATCCAGTTGAACTGCACGTTGGTGCGCGTGGTGAAATGCGCATAGTGGGTGGGCAAATGCGTGGTGCCGAGCCGCCGCTGTGCCTCGCACGCAAGCCGGTAGACCTCGGCCTCGGGTTCATCGTACTCGCGAGCGATGCGGGCGAGCATGCGCAATTGCGCGCTCGATAGCTCACCGTATGGGACGGCGACACGCAGCATCGGCGCGTGTCGTTGCACATACCATCCATTCTGCAGACGCAGTGGGCGAAAGTCGTCTTCGCTGAGTTTTCCGGACTGCCAGCGCTCGATCTGGTCGCGAAACTGCGCCGCGCGGCTGCGCACGAATGATTGGTCAAACTCGGTGTATTGGTACATGGTCCGGTGCTTCTGCGGCCACACAAGACGTAGCTTGTTGGGGCGTCGGTTCGGGGGAGAAGGCCAAGGGCCGTCATTCGCGAACGATAGAGGCAACGGCGGTCGCCGAAAAGTAGCAGATGCCGAGAAAAATGCGCTAGCAGATGGCGGCTTGGGCCGCGGGGAAGTAGCCGGGCGGGAGTGGGAGGGCAAACTGCTGCGCTGGAATTGTTTGCAACTGCTGCTGTTTTGCGCGGACCACCCGGCTCAAACTATCGCGTGAGATGAGACAATTCTGCCTTGAGAGGGTGATGCCATGAACCTGTTGAAGATGACGCGAATCGTGCTGTGGAGTTTTTTCGGCGTCCGCCGCGGCGCCTCGCATCAAGCCGATATTACTGACGTCAAGCTGCCGCTGTTGCCGTTCGTCGCAGTGGCGCTCGCTGCCGGTTTCGGCGCGACGCTGTTCGCGCTCGCGAAGCTTGCGATCAACGTGGCGCATTGACGAAGGCCGAGGATTCGGCAGACAAGCGCGAACGCGAACGCGCCGGCAGTGTGAAGAGGTGATGCGCTGCTCATTCGCTGGCGCGTTCGAGCAGCGAGCCCAGCGTTTTGATGGCATTCTCCATCTTGTCGCTCCACGGGTGGCCGAAATTCAATCGAACGTGATCTCGGAACGCGTGCCGTGCGGAGAAGATCGGTCCCGGCGCGATGCTGATACCGTTCTCTATCGCGAGCCGGTGCAATTGCATGGCGTCGACACGCGGTGGAAGCCGAACCCACAAAAAATAGCCTCCGGATGGCCGCGTCCAGTGCGTATCGTCCGGCATCCAGCGGTGCAGCGCGGTATCCATTTCGATCAGTTGACTACGGAACGAGCCGCGCAGTTTCCGCAGATGCTTGTCGTACCCGCCGTGCTGAAGATAGTCCGCTATGCCCGCCTGGGCCGGAATGCTGGCCGATAGAGTGGTCATCAACTTCAGGCGCTGGACCTTGTCGGCGAAACGGCCCGCCGCGACCCATCCAATGCGGTATCCCGGTGCAAGTGTCTTTGAAAACGAGCTGCAATGCATCACGAGGCCTTGCTTGTCATAGGCTATGGCGGGCAGCGGGTACGTCGGTGCGTGGTGCAGTTCGCCGTAGACATCGTCCTCGATGAGCGGCACGTCGTGCTGGGCAAGAAGGTTGACCAGTGCTTTCTTCTTTTCCAGCGACATTGCCGCGCCAGTCGGATTCTGAAAGTTGGTCATGAACCAGCACGCTCGAATGGGGTGTTTGTCGAGAGCATCGGAGAGCGCCTGCAAATCGATGCCCTCAACAGGGTCGACGGGAATCTCCACCGCCCGCAGGTCGAGGCGCTCAATGGCTTGCAGTGCCGCATAGAAACCGGGCGACTCCACTGCCACGACGTCTCCCGGTCGAGTCACTGCCATCAGGCAAAGATTGAGTGCTTCCAGCGCGCCATTCGTGACGACGATTTCCTCCATCGGCTGGGCAATATCCATCGCCATGTACCGCAGCGAAATCTGGCGACGCAGTGGCTCATTGCCCGGCGGGAGGTCGACGACGGTGCTCCAGGGACTGATCAACCGGCTTGCGTGTCCGAGCGATTTCGCGAGGCGCTGAAGGGGGAAAAGCTGCGGAGACGGGAACGCCGAGCCCAAGGGAACGATATCGGGATGCTTGGCCGCTTCAAGCACCGAGAAGACGAGGTCAGTGATTTCGACCTTGGCCGACTCCAGGGCCGGCGAAGGGCGTGATGTCTTCTGTTGCTCGAGCGCTGCGCCCGGCGCGACGTAGTAGCCCGAGCGCTCACGTGCTCGAATCAATCCCCACTCTTCGAGGAGATAGTAGGCTCGAAACACGGTGGACTGGCTGACACCGTGCTGCGTGGTGAGCTGTCTCAGCGAGGGCATGCGGGAGCCGGCAGGGCGGCTGCCCGAGCGGATCTCGTTGGCCATGGTGTTGGCCAGCAATTCGAAGCGTTTCATTGAACGGCCGTGGTTCGCCTGCATTCATTCCGTGAATGTCGGTGGCCGGTCTTGTTCGATCACCGTGCCATCAAGCAGGCGATGTTGCCTCGAATGCGGACGTTGGGCAAGTTGTCGTGAATCGCGGCGCACGCCGATTTTCCACATTCAACAACAATCCTCTCCATGGACGACGCTTATTCTCAAGCGACCCTCTATCTAGACTGTGGTCACTGATTTACGAACAGGGCTGTTCGTAACAGGACAAAGGAAAGTCTGGAGGTCGTTATCATGAAGTCCCTTATTCAAGCCGTTGTCGTTGCCGCTGCTCTTGCAGCACCGGTTGCCGTGTTCGCTCAATCGAACCAACCGATCACGCGTGCACAAGTGCGCGCTGAAATGGTCGAGCTCGAAAACGCCGGCTATAACCTCGCCCATGGCGAAGACCCGCATTACCCGGAAGACATTCAGGCCGCTGAAGCCAAGGTCGCTGCGCAGCACGGTGCGACAGGTTTTGGCGGCGTGGTGAATGGTTCGTCGGACGCGGGACGCCCGGCCGTATCGAAGTCCGATTGGAACGCGATGTACAACCACCCCTAATTCATGGCTTCGCGCTCGTGTCCTGGTTCCGGAACGCCGCTTCTCCGGCGTCCGACACCTCGACCCACTTCTTGTCTGGCGCTGCGTCTGCGACGTAGCTGTCGTGCCAGTTCCACCACTTGTAGGTGGGAGTCTGAGGATAGCCCTCGGGCGAGTTCTCCCAGACCTCCTGCCGGCCCAGCGGCGTGATGTCGAGGTAGTTCCAGGTGCCACCCATCTGCTCGTCGCCGCGGTTGTTGATGAAGTAGGTGCGGAACACCTGGTCGCCGTCGCGGTAGAACACGTTTGTGCCGTGCCACTCGCTGACGCCGAAATCGGAGTCGAAGCTGTCTGTGAGGGTGAACCAGGGCATCTCCCAGCCCATCTGCGCCTTCAGCCGCACGATGTCCGCCTGAGGCGCACGCGAGACGAAGGCGAGCGTGGTGTCACGAGCGTTCAGGTGGGCAAGGTGGGCGACCTGGTCGGCCACCATGGAGCAGCCCCGGCAGGCGTGCTCGGGCCAGCCGAACACGCCCGGCTCGAAGAAGGCGCGGTAGACGATCAGCTGACGCCGACCGTCGAACAGGTCGAGCAGGCTGGCTTTGCCCGCAGGCCCCTCGAACGCATACGTCGTCTCTACGGCCATCCACGGCATTCGCCGGCGCTCGGCGGCGAGAGCGTCACGGGCGCGGGTCTGGGCTTTTTCCTTCACGAGCAGCTGCTCGCGGGCCGCCTCCCACGCCTGCGCCGACACGACCGGTGGTGTGTGCATGGCAGGCAGTCCATCCTTCTGTCCGTTCTTGGCTGATGTAGTCATGGCTTTTGCTATCTCCTGGTTTGGGCGAGTTCCCGCACCGCGCGGCTGAGGCGCGATTCCACTCGGGGCTCATCGCTCGTTGTCGGCTATGAGATAGCTTGGCACTGGAAATCGAACGTTGGGAGTAACAAGTGTGGCGGTATTCCGGTGGCGTCGCTGCGCCCGGATCGCTTCATCTGGAAGACGAACGAGGTATTGCCAATCACGGCTTCAATGATTCTGTAGGTCATGTTCCAGAGTATTGGTGCGGTGCGAAAACCACGGCTGCCGGATCGCTTGGCGACGAGCTTTTCCCGCCACCCTTATGCATGTGCTGAGAATGTTTCTACCGGCTTGTGAGTATCCGCGTCTTCCGGGTCCATAGCGACCAGTACTGCGCAGGAAACCCTGTCCAGCAGCAATCCATCGTTCTTGCCGCTCCACCATCGCCGGATGGGGCCGCTTCGGCGATGCCCCACGACAATCAGATCGACTTTCAACTCACGGGCAAAAAACGGGATATGGTCCAGAGGGTCGCCAATCGCGAAATGGGGCGTTGCGATGACGCCACGCGCAGCGAGTTTCTCGATTCCATCGCGGAGTATTTCCCTCGCGGACTGCTCCAGCGCATCGAACGGCACGGCAGACGCAATCTCGGCCCCCTGCGACCACGCCAGACTATTCAGAACGGCAAGCAGGTGCGTTTCCGCCTTCATCTGCTCCGCCAACGAGGCGCCGTGACGCAACGCCCGCCGCCCTTCCCGGGTTGCGTCATAACACAACAGGATGCGACTGAATGCAGACATATCGTCATTCGCTCCGATTCAAGAACCCCGCTATCGAGCAGCGGGTGGCGGATGCGAAACTGTTCGAATGGCCGTCGCTCATGAGCGCGGCAGCACAACGATGCAGACCACATCGCATCGAAATTAGTATATATCATCTTGTGATGTATAAGCGGTCCCATCCCCGATCGAAGAGGTAATCCGATGGCTATCGATATGACGTCGTTTGCTACGCCACTGACCCGGCTGCTGGGCTGCCGGTATCCCGTCATCTCGGCGGGAATGGGCGGCCCGGCGCGCGCCGAGCTTGCAGCGGCCGTTTCCCATGCCGGCGGATTTGGCCTGCTGGGCATGGTGCGCGAGCCGCCTGAGTTGATCTCCCGCGAGATTGCTGCAGTGCGGGCCGCCACGGATCAGCCGTTCGGCGTCAATCTGATTCCGTCGGCCACGGAACCGACCCTCCTGGCGGCAGAACTCGATGTCTGTCTGGCCGCCCGGGTTCCTGCGATATGTTTCTTCTGGGAAGTCGTACCCGACGTGGTCGCACGAGCGAAAGATGCTGGCGTGCTGGTGCTCTATCAGGTCGGTTCGCTCGCGGACGCGCTCGCCGCTGAAAAGGCGGGGGCCGATGTCGTGATTGCCCAGGGTATTGAGGCGGGTGGCCATGTGCGGGGGCGTACAGGAATCCTGACGTTACTTCCCGAGATCGTCTGGCATGTACGCGTCCCGGTTGTCGCATCGGGCGGGTTCGCGACAGGCGCAGGCCTGGTTGCGGCTCTCGCGCTCGGCGCGGCGGGAGTTCACTGCGGTACGCTTTTTCTCGCCACCCACGAGTCTTTCGCGCATGACTATCACAAGCAACGCATTCTCGCTGCGCAGGCGGGTGATACGGTCTATACCGATCTGTTCGCGATCAACTGGCCACCTCACTCTCCCGTACGCGTCCTGGCAAACAGCGTGACCGGGAAAGCCGGAAGTCACCTGTTCGGACACCACCCGGACAGGCTGCCACGCGATGTGATTGCCTACGACGAAGGGCGGCCGATCTACCGGTTCAGCACCGATTCACCACTTCGCAGCACGGTGGGCGATCTTGAGCAGATGGCGCTCTTTGCTGGCGAATCGGCCGCGCTCGTCGATCAGGTTGCGAGCGCCGCCGAGGTTATCGAGCGGCTGTTGAATGAGGCCATTGATGCCTCATCGCGAATCGCGCCGTTATGTGAGCATGGACGAGGAGGGGCGGTTTAACTCGCCGGTGTGCAACTGCCCTCGTCATCCTCGCCGGCTATCCGCGATAGTACGTTGGCGACCACCCGGTCGCAGTGGGCGCCGCCAAATTCGAATACGTCGCGCTCGGCGAGATCGATCTCGTGCGCCAATGATTCGCGCAGCAAGCTCTTGGCGCGGAAATGCCGGCTGCGCACGGTCGCTTCCGGGATGTCGAGACATTGTGCCGTCTCCTCGACGCTCAATTCCTCGACCGAACGCAGCACAAACACAACGCGAAAGACTTCCGGCAGTGCATCCAGCTTGCGCTCGAGCAGGGCTCGCAGCTCGGCGCGCGCTACCGCCTTGTCTGGGGAATCGGAATCTTGCGCGGTCATGGCATCGATATCGACATGAGTGTTCGCGTCTACCATCGGAATCACGTTCTGACGGCGTGCTTCCCGGCGCAGGCGTCCATAGCATTCGTTGAGTACCAGACGGGATAGCCAGGTGAGGAGCGTGGCATCGCCACGAAACTTGGCGATCGATCTGTAGGCTGACAGATACGCTGCCTGCAGCGCGTCTTCCGCTTCCGTTCCGTCACGCAACGTTGAACGCGCCAGACGATACAGCGGCTTATTGTGCCGGCGCATCAGCCATTCGAACGCTGATCGATCTCCCGCCACGATGCGGCGGACCGTCTCGCGTTCGTCGTCCGCGGCAAACGTTGAATGTGCTTCAGCGATGTCCGTCATGACTGCCTCGCCAGGTCGCACTCACTCATTGTCCATTCCTCATTGCACGATCAGTGTGCCACGCATCGTGGTGTGGAGGGTGCACAGGTACGGGTAACTACCGCTCTGGCGCGCCACATAACTCCACGATGCATTTGGCGAGATTTCGTGCGAATCGAACGTTTTCGACATTGCCGTCGCCGTATGGGGAAACAGATCCTTGTTCACCCACACCACGCGATCTCCACGGTGCACCGTGAGCGCCGGCGGATTGAAGCGCATCTGCTCGATGACGATCACGTACGTTTTGGCCGCCGCCTCGGAAACGCCGGCCAGCGACATCGCTACGATCGCAACGAAAGCATAGGCGAGGAAAAAGCCTGTGCTACGTAGCGTGCCGCGGCGCTGTCCGGCCGCGCGAAGTGCGCGATCACGCACCGCTCTTGCCCAGCTCCGCCTGCAGATGCTTCGCGTGCTCGAGATGCGCGACAAAGGCCGGACGCACCTTGACGAGAAGCGCCTTTAGTTCGGCGTTCTGCGCACTCGGAATCAATGTCTTGTCCAGCGCGTCGAGAACGCTCTCGTGATAGGTCACCTCGTGGTCGATATACGCACGGTCGAACTGCGCGCCCTTGAGCGTTTTCAGGTTGGCGAGGTTGGCGTCGCCGCCCTGCTGGAGACTCTGGCTCGTCGGATTATCTTCCGGCGTCACACCCAGCTTGTGCACAAGGTCGGTGGCGGCCTTGTTGACGCCGCTGTGATCGGTGACCATGCGTTGCGCGAACGCTTTGACATCCTTCGACTTCGTTTTTGATTCCGCGAGTTTGCCCGCGTCGATATCCACCTGATTGGCGGTCACGACGATGGCCGCGATCTGAGGGTCGGTGGGCCCCGCGCTCTGTGCCCAGCACGAGAGGCTGGTCAATGTGAGTGCGGTGAGTGTGCCGAACAGTGCTGCGGTGATCTTCTTCATGTCGCGTCTCCTGAATAGTGATGGCAAGTCCGACCCGGTCCACACACGATCTGGGCCGATTCGATCTTGGATAGGGTGTTGGATGTCACGTGTGCGAGTCCTGTTCCCGTTTTCGTTCCCGGGCACGGCCTGCGATACGCGTTTCTTTGGCACGCTGGCGGAACAGCCATGAGGAGCGCGACATGGCTGCGCAGCGTGGGGACGATATTGTCCAGGGAATGGGTGCTGGATCCGCGGGAAAGGCTGGTGGAATCAACGGGAAAGGCAGGAGGGGCGTGCCCCCGAAAGGGCACGGAAAAAGCGCGTATCGATTCCGGTCGTTGACAGGCCGCTGACGGGCCGTTGACTTAAGGAACCGGTGGGAAGTGCCGCTTGCCGGTGTGGACCCGCAAGCGCCGGAAGCGTTCTTTCTTGTGCTCTTCGTCGAAGTGGGCAAGAGACGGCTTGACCAGATCGCTGCGCGACACAATGCCGACCAGCTGCAACGTTTCGGCGTCCGCGACCACGGGCAAGCGTTCGAGACCGTGCACCGCCAGCCGCGTTGCGACGAGCCGGCAGGTTTCACTGGGCAATGCAAAGGTGGGGGAGCGGTGGCGCAACACGTCGGCGAGGCGCGAGTCGAGCGCATCCTCTGCCTTATCCTCACCATCGCGAATTTTTTCCAGCACCGCGCGATCGACGACGCCCATCAGCACGCCTTCACGCACGACCGGATAGGCGCGATGTGTCTGCGTCGTGCCAAAGTACGTTGCCAGCGCTTCGCCCACGGACATATCGCCATCGATCGTTTCGACCGTACGCGACATCACCTCGTCGACGTGGTGGCGCTCAAGCGGATCGACTCCGTATTCCCGATAGATGTGATAACCGCGCCGGGCAATTTTCTCGGTCATGATGGAGCGCTTCATGACGACCGTTGCAAACCCGTGCGCGACCAGCGTCGCGGCGAGCAGCGGCAGCAATGCGTTGCTGTCGTGCGTCAGGCCGAAGGCGAACACGATTGCGGTCAAGGGCGCGCCTAACGTGGCGCCGAGCGTGGCCGCCATGCAGACGAGCGGCCACAGGGCAGGTTCGCCGCCCGGCAGCACGTGGCCGAACACGACGCCGAGCCCCGCGCCCAGCATGAGCAACGGAGCAAGGACACCGCCCGAGGTGCCCGAGCCCAGTGCCACGACCCAGATGATCGCCTTCACGACCAGGATCGACAGCGCGATCTGGATTGCAATGTGCTGGTGCAACAGATCGCCGATCACGTCGTAGCCGACACCTAGCGCGCGAGGTTCGAAAAAGCCGCCGATGCCGACGACGAGGCCGCCGAGCGCGGGCCACCACATCCAGTGGATGGGCAGCTTGCCGAATAGGTCTTCGGTCTTGTACAGTGCGGCTGACAGGCCCGATGCGAGCGCGCCGGACATTAGGCCCGCGATAACGCAGGACAGCAACGACATCGCACCGGGAGACATCGCACCGGGAGGCGCGGTCTCAAGCGGAAACAGCGGCCCCGTGCCGAAGAATGCCGCGCGCGCAAATCCCGCGACTGCGCACGCGAGGGCGACCGGCAGAAAACTGCGCGGGCGCCATTCGAACAGCAGCAGTTCGACCGCCAGCAATACGGCCGCCACCGGCGTGCCAAAGACGGCGGTCATGCCCGCCGCTGCGCCGGCAACCAGCAACGTCTTGCGTTCAGCTGAAGTGACCTTCACGCACTGCGCGATCAGCGATCCCAGTGCGCCGCCTGTCATGATGATCGGACCTTCTGCGCCGAACGGCCCGCCACTGCCGATCACAATGCCGGACGACAGGGGTTTGAGAATCGCCACTTTCGGCGACATGCGGCTCTTGCCGAACAGGATGGCTTCAATCGCCTCGGGAATGCCATGCCCACGAATCTTCTCCGAACCGTAGCGGGCCATGAAACCGACGATAAGGCCGCCGATCGCAGGGATGACCACCACCCAGATACCCAATGTGTTGAGGGCCGGTGAGCGGTCCGCAAACGAAAATTGCTGGAAGAAAAACAGATTGGTGAACAGATGAATCAGGCTCAGCAGCACGAACGCCGCGAGCGTGCTGAGGACTCCGATCCCCGCAGCGAGTGCGGAAATGCCTGGAAGCCGCGCGTTGATGGAAAAATCGCGCTTATGGGTATCGAGACTCATGGTGACTCAAAAATCAATCTGGGGGACGTTAAAGGTGCCCTTGAGCGACTTCAGTTCGGCACGGTGCATCTCAGCAAGACGGGCAAGCACCTGTTCGCCTGCTTTCAACAAATGAACCTCGACCTGGCGGCGGTCGGTCTCGCTGACCTTTCTGCGGACCAGATCAAGCGCCTCACAGCGGGACACGAGCGCGACCACACCGTGATGCTGCGCCTGGAGCCGTTCCGCAAGCTCGCCGACGGTTGCCCAGTCGCGCTCCGGATAACCCTTGATATGCAGGAGCAGCAGATACTGCAAGGGTGTAATGCCCTCGCCCTGGGCGGCCTGCTCAGAAAAACGCTCGAAGCGCCGCATCTGGTAGCGAAACTCGGACAGTTGCTCGAAGTCCGCCTTGGTCAAGCCGCGCGCGAGTGTTTTCATCGGAGTTCAGTGGCGAAATGGGTAAGGTGCAAATTATATCATGTCGTGATATTTGTGCCTGTATTCAACCCCGGTGACGGGGACAGTGGTTATGCCGCGCGTCGTTGCTGGGCGTAAGCCTGGCGATACAGCCCAGCGATGAGATCGGCCTGCGTGATCATTCCGGCGAGCCGCTGATTCGAGTCCAGAACCGGGATATGGTGGTGGCCGTAGTTCGCGAACACCGGCACCAATTCGACGATCGGCGTCGTCGCGCCGACCGTATGAACGTCGACGTTCATCAGGGCGCCGACCAGCGGCGCCGGGGTGATACTGCGCCGGAACCAGCGTTGCACGGGGGACGACAGACCGGCTCCTTTGGTGAGCGCCCGTTTGTCGACAAGGTCGGCGCGGGTCACGATGCCGATAACGTGCTGCCTCTCGTCCGTGACCGGGAGTGCCTTGATACGGCGCTGTTTCAGCAGACTCCATGCGGCGGAAGCTCTCGTGGTTGCCGACACCGCGACCAGCGAGCGCGACATGATGTCCGCGCAGGTCAGTTCATTGAACGTGCGGGCGTAGGCCTGCAACTGAACATCGCGCAACAGGGATTCCAGATCGTCCGTGTCGATATCGAGCAATTCCCCACGCCGGCTCAGCACCGACTCGAGGTCCGCGCGTGTGAAACCTTCGTTCGCCGCTGCCGGGGCTGCCGTGCCTTTGCCCGAACTCTGGGCGACGTGAGGGTATCGATGCCCGGTAGCAGCGTGGTAGGCGATGGCCGCGCACAACAGCGCCACTGACTGGATCGCGATGGGTTCGGCCACAAAGCGGTAGCCCAGAGCGTGCACTGCTGGACCGCCAAGGACCGCGGTCAGGGCGACCGCGCCCGACGGGGGGTGAACACACCGCAGCGCAAACATCGCACAAATCGCCAGCGCGACAGCCAAGGCGGCGGCGCCCACCGGATCGGCGATCCAGCTTGCACAGGCAACGCCGACCGTCGCGGAGACGATATTGCCGCCGATGATGGACCACGGTTGCGCAAGCGGACTGGCAGGCACCGCGAACAGCAGCACGGCCGAAGCGCCCATAGGAGCCACGAGGAGCGGAATGTTTGCTGCCGGTCCGAGAAGGACGTGCATTGTCCCGCCGGTGAACGCAATCCCAAGCAATGCGCCGAGACACGATCTGAAGCGTTCTGGCCACCGGACGGCAATGGGATGGGGGGCAAAGCTGGAAAACCAGCGGATGAGAGCGTGGCGGGACAAGGTTCTGATAGGAAAGTGGGGTGTATCACGTAGGACGGCCCCACACCTTATGGGCAAATCCTCACGAAGCGAAAGAACATGTCGTCATGATTATATTTCATTGTGATATAAAAATACGGTCCGGCTCGTCGCGATCTGACAGAAAAGCGCTGATCAAGGGGGCAGACTAATTCCGCGTCTGGCGCAGAAATGGCGCGCTTACGCGCCTGCGGACGCTTCCAGTTCTGCAAGACGCTTGCGCAGCAAGCGATCTTCCTGGAAGCGGCTGGTCTCGTCGCGGATCACGGCGACGATGCCGGTGAGTTCGTTTTGCGGCGAACGCAGCAACGCAACCGTAAAGGCAATCGATAGCGACCGCCCGTCCTTATGCACGGCGGGGACACGCAGCACGTCGTTGCCATAGCGGGTTTCGCCCGTTGCCATGGTCTTGTGATAGCCGTCCCAATGACGGCCGCGCAAACGTTCGGGAATGATCAGATCCAGCGACTTACCCAGTGCCTCGCTTTGCGTAAAGCCGAACATGCGTTCGGCCCCGGGGTTCCACAATGTGATGCTGCCGCCGGCATCGGAGATGATGATCGCGTCGCCGATCGCGTTGACGAGTTGCTCGAAGTCGATAGCGCTTTGCATGGTGCTCCCCGAATGTGAAAACGCGGATCCTTGAATTAGATACAGCGCCAGCGAAGGATGCCATATCCGCGGACCCGAGCATACACACGGGCCCGCGGCGCGGCACCGTTAAACCGTTAAACCGCTTTGACTTCGCGCAGGTTGAAGATGTCCTGCTTGCTGTAGCCAAGGCTCGCCAGCACTTCGTCAGTGTGCTCGCCGAGCAGCGGCGACGCGGTGACTTCCGGCTTCATGTCCGAGAACTTGATCGGACTGCCGACCGTCAGATACGAGCCGCGCTTCTTGTGCGGCACTTCGACGATGGTGCCGCTCGCGCGCAACGACGGATCGTTCGCGAGCTCCTTCATCGTCAGCACCGGCGCGCACGGAATGTCGAACTTGCGCAGGATATCCACCGCTTCGAATTTGGTCTTGTCGGCGAGCCACGCTTCGATGGTGTTGAAGATGTCGAAGATGTGCGGCTGACGCGCTTCGGCAGTCTTGTAGGCCGGGTCGTCGATCCACTCGGGTTTGCCGAGCGCCTTGCAGATCGGCTCCCATGCATGGCCCTGGATCGTGAAGTAGATGTACGCGTTCGGATCCGTTTCCCAGCCCTTGCACTTGAGCACCCAGCCCGGCTGACCGCCGCCGCCCGCATTGCCGCCGCGCGGCACCACATCGCTGAATTCGCCGTGTGGGTACTGCGGATATTCCTCGAGATAACCCACGCGCTCCAGCCGCTGCTGGTCACGCAGCTTCACGCGGCACAGGTTCAGCACGCTGTCCTGCATCGACACTGCGACCTTCTGGCCTTTGCCGGTTTTGTCGCGCCCCAGCAGCGCGGTCAGAATGCCGATTGCCAGATGCATGCCGGTGTTGCTGTCGCCGAGCGCCGCGGCGCTGATGGTCGGCGGACCGTCCCAGAAGCCGGTGGTGGACGCCGCGCCGCCCGCGCATTGCGCGACGTTTTCGTAGACCTTCAGGTCGTCGTAGTGATGGCCGTCGCTGAAGCCCTTCACCGAAGCGACGATCATCTTCGGGTTGAGTTCGTTCAGACGCTCCCATGAAAAGCCCATCCGGTCCAACGCGCCCGGGCCAAAATTTTCGACCAGCACGTCAGATTCGCGGATCAGCTTTTCGAGTACTTCCTTGCCTTCGGGTTTTTTCGTGTCCAACGTCAGCGACTTCTTGTTGCTGTTAAGCATGGTGAAGTACAGCGCGTCGGCGTCAGGGATGTCGCGCAACTGGTTGCGCGTGACGTCGCCCGAACCCGGTCGTTCAACCTTGATCACATCGGCGCCGAACCAGGCGAGCAACTGGGTGCACGCGGGGCCGGCCTGAACGTGGGTGAAGTCGATGATCTTGATGCCTTCGAGAGGTTTGCTCACTTTGCTATCTCCGTGTTTGCTCAGGATTACTTTTTCATCGCCGCGCTTTGCGGATTCAGATTGGTCAGGCGGCCGCTTTCGGTGCCGGCCGCTTCATCGATGACGGCATTGATCAAGGTCGGCTTGCCCGATGCGATCGCTTCGAGCAGTGCCGTCGTCAGTTCTTCCGGTGTGGTCGCGTTGTAGCCGACACCGCCGAACGCCTCGATCATCTTGTCGTAACGCGCACCCTTCACGAACACGGTCGGCGCGACGTCCTTGCCGCCGGTTGGGTTCACGTCGGTGCCGCGATACACGCCGTTGTTGTTGAATACGATCGTGCAAACCGGCAGGTCGTAACGGCAGATGGTTTCGAGTTCCATGCCGCTGAAGCCGAACGCGCTGTCACCTTCGATCGCGACAACCGGTTTGCCGCTTGTCACCGCCGCGCCAATCGCGAAGCCCATGCCGATGCCCATGATTCCCCACGTGCCGGAGTCGAAGCGCTTGCGCGGTTCGTACATGTCGATGATGCTGCGGGCGTAATCGAGGGTGTTCGCGCCTTCGTTGACGACGTTGATGTCCGGGCGCGTCTTCAGCACGTCCCGGATCGCGCGCAACGCGCTGTGGAAATTCATCGGCGACGGGTTCTTGTCGAGCGTGGCGGCCATCTTTGCGAGGTTCTTGCTCTTGCGCTCGGCGATCGCGCCAGTCCACTCGGCGCTCGGCTTCGCAAATCCCGCATCGAGGCCAGCGCGCAATGCCGCCACGCACGAGCCGATATCGCCGATCACCGGCGCGGCAATCGCGACGTTGCTGTCGATTTCGGTCGGCGAAATATCGACCTGGACAAATTTCTTCGGCTCCGCGCCCCACGTCTTGCCCTTGCCATGCGAGAGCAGCCAGTTCAGACGCGCGCCGATCAGCACCACGACGTCGGCTTCCTGCAAAACGAACGAGCGGGCAGCCGACGCCGATTGCTCGTGCGTATCGGGCAGCAGACCCTTAGCCATCGACATCGGCAGGTACGGAATGCCGCTTTGTTCGACGAACGCGCGGATCTCCGCATCCGCCTGCGCGTACGCCGCGCCCTTGCCGAGCAAAATCAGCGGACGCTTCGCGCTCTTCAGCACATCGATCGCACGCTTGACCGATTCGGGCGCGGGCAACTGACGCGGCGCGGCGTCGACCACTTTGACCAGCGACTGCTGCGCCTTCACAGCGTCGAGCGTTTGCGCGAGCAGCTTGGCCGGCAAGTCCAGATACACGCCACCCGGGCGGCCCGACACCGCGGCACGAATCGCACGCGCCACGCCGATGCCGATGTCTTCCGCATGCAGCACGCGATACGCAGCCTTCGCATAAGGCTTCGCCGCATTCAACTGATCCATTTCTTCGTAATCGCCCTGCTGCAGATCGACGATTTCACGCTCACTGGATCCGCTGATCAGGATCATCGGAAAGCAGTTGGTGGTCGCGTTCGCAAGCGCCGTCAGGCCGTTCAGGAAGCCGGGCGCGGACACGGTCATGCAGATGCCGGGCTTCTGCGTCATGAAGCCGGCAATCGCCGCCGCGTTGCCCGCGTGCTGTTCATGACGAAAACCGATGAAACGCATCCCTTCCGCTTGTGCGAGCCGCGCGAGGTCCGTGATCGGAATGCCGACAAGACCAAAGATGGTGTGGATGTCGTTCAGTTTCAGCGCGTCGATGACGAGATGAAATCCGTCGGTCGTCTCGGTTGCCTGTTGCTTCGAGGTAGCGTCTTGTGTGGGCCTATCGGCTTCTGCCATGATGTTTCTCCTTGGTCAGGGGGCGTTGTGGGATTCGTCGTGAGTTGCGCGCTCACGTTGTTATTCATTCAGGCGAGCCGCCGGACGACGGCTGCAGCCGCGCTTCAGCGATGACCACGTCAGCTGGCGCGCTCGAATTTTCGATCCAGCGCTTTCTCATGGGTGCGAGGATGAACTTCGCGGACACGGCTGCCGCGATCGATATCACCGCAGCCGAGATGAACACGGTGCTCCACCCGCCGTTCGCCGACAGCACCGAGGCGATCGGCACCAGCATCGACGCGGTACCCTTCGCGGTATAAAGCGTCCCTGCATTGGCCGCGGCGTATTTGCTGCCGAACGTGTCCGCGCAGGTCGCCGGGAAGATCGAGAAGATCTCGCCCCAGCACAGGAACACGGTGGCTGCGAAGAACATGAACGCGTATGGGTTGTGGCCGAACTGCATGAGTCCCAGCAGCGCGACGCCTTCGCCGAGAAAGATCATGAACATGGTGTTTTCGCGGCCAATGCGGTCCGACAGAAAGCCGCATAGCGGACGCGTGAAGCCGTTGCACAGATTGTCGATCGACAGCGTCATCGTGAGCAGCGGCAGCGTGACGCCCAGCAGATTCACCGGCAGTTTGGCAAAGCCGTATTCCTTCGCGATCGGCCCTAGCTGCGCGGTCGCAATGATGCCGCCGGCCGCGACGAATACGAACATCAGATACAGCACCCAGAAGAGCGGCGAGCGGATCATCTGGCCGGGCGTGTAGTCGATCTTGCTTGCGACCACGCGTTTGGCCGCGACCGCGGTTACGGGCGGCTTCGGCCGTATCAGCATGGTGGCGAGCAGCAGAATAGAGACGCCCTGGAAAATGCCGAAGAACATGAACGTGTGCTCGTAGCCTGAGCGCTGAATCATGTTGGCGATCGGGATCACGGTGACGGCCGCGCCGGCGCCGAAACCTGCCGCGGTCAAACCGGCCGCGAGACCGCGCTTGTCCGGAAACCATTTGAGCGCCGTGCCGACACAGGTGCCGTACACGCAACCCGCGCCGACACCAGCGATGACTGCCGCAACGTATAGCTCCGCGAGACTGCTCGCATGCGCGTCGATGATCCAGCCGAGCGCCACGCACAGCGAACCGCCGATTACAACCGGGCGCGGCCCGAACTTGTCGACGAGCCAGCCTTCAACGGGTACGAGCCAGGTTTCGGTGACGATGAAGATGGTGAACGCGGTCTGGATTGCCGCCTGGCCCCAATGGTGGGCATGGTCCATAGGTACGACGAACAGCGTCCACGCATATTGCAGATTCGCGACGAGCCCCATGCACACGATGCCGATCGCCAGTTGCACCCAGCGGTGATGCCTGAACGCCGTACTGCCTCGCTGGGATACGTTGGAATGTCCCATGTCTTTCGTCTCCTGTAGATTCCGTCGCGCTCGAGTGGCGCGTTGGACTTACGTGATCGAATCGCTTCATTGCCGGTTTGTTTGCGGGCAATGACGCGCCAGTGGTCGGCCAGAGGGAATTGCACTAACGAAAACCCTTACCCGTCGATCGCACGACAGCTGCGTAAAGGCGTTTGGCGTGGAGCGCGTCTGAGGAGATGCTGCGCGCGAACAGCGATAAGCGAAAGTTAAAACATTTTATGGTTTGTATTAGGCATACCTAATGGATGGGTTTGCCGCTTCTGACTGTGGGGTTGTGAGAAGCGCAATGCGGCTGTACAGAAATCCAGATTGGGTCGCAGGCACACCTGGAGGGGAGTGAATGTATAAACAAAACACTATCGTTTTTCGAAAAAACTTTAACTATTGTTTATTTGTGCGTCCTCCTATTCTTGATCATGCCATTTGCCTGAAGGAGACGACCATGAACACGTCCCAGTTTGACGCTTGCGACAGCGCGCATGATGCGGAAGTCGAGGCGCAATTGTGCGCCTACAACAGCGTATTCGATGAACTCGGCCTGCGCTTCCGTTGGGATGCGAGCACGCTGGCATTGCTAGTCACGATCGACGGCGAGGAGGCGCGGATTGCTGCGTATATCGAAGCGCACCATCCGCACTTGCTGAAAGCGTATAGCGCCGGGTTTCTGAGCCAGGCCATTCTCGAGAGGAAAAATGCTCGCTGCCCGGCGTGCATGCCGAGGCGCGCCGACAGCGCGGCGCATCTGAGCGACGCGGCACATCAGCCACAGACAAACAGCTGGCGCGTGTGGGCGTCGTACGAGGTCGAACTGCCGGCGCTGGCCGGTGCTTAGACGCGGCGCGCGCCGATCGGATCTAAAAGGTATCAAGCGGGAAAGTCAGTCGATGCGGACAACGCCTTCCAGGTTTCGGTTTCCTGCGTGACATAGGCATTCTTCTCAGCGATGGCCTTCAGCGTGTCGGTGCCAAGCGCCAGCCGCAGCGGCGGCGCTTGTGCGTCGACCAGTTCGACCATGGCTGCCGCGAGCTTCTCCGGATTGCCCGGCTGCTTGTGGTTCAGGCCGGGAGCGATCCGGCGAACGTTTCCCGACGTCTCGTCATAGTCTGCGATCACGTTCCCGGCAACCGCAAGCGACGACGCGTCGAGGAAGTCCGTACGGAAATATCCAGGCTCCACGACCGTTGCGTGAATGCCGAGCGGTTTCAGCTCGGCGTGCAGCGCCTCGGTCAAGCCTTCGACTGCGAACTTGGTCGAACAGTAGGCGCCGAATCCGGCGACTGACCGATAGCCGCCGATCGACGACATATTGATGACGTGGCCCGCCCGCTGCGCGCGCATCACCGGCAGAACGGCGCGCGTGACATTCAACAAGCCGAACACGTTCGTGTCGTACATGCGACGCACGTCGGCGTCGCCGGACTCCTCGATGGCGCCAAGCAAACCGAAGCCCGCGTTGTTGACCAGAACGTCGATACGGCCGAATCGTTCCATCGCGGCTTGAACCGCAGCCTTCGCCTGGGCTTCGTTTGTCACGTCCAGCGCCACGGGGAGGAGTGCCGGCGAGTGACCCAGGCGATCGGCAATCGCTGCGACATGGCGACCGGTGGCAACGACCGCATTGCCGTCAGCCAGGGCCGCCTGAGCGATCAGGGCGCCGAGGCCGCGCGACGCGCCGGTGATGAACCAGACGCGCTTGAAGCCGTTGTTTGTGTTGTTGACCATGATGTTTGTCCTACGTTTCGAGTGAAAGTGAACGAATAGTAGGAGGGGCGATTGGCACAAACTAGCCGTAGATTGGTAGACTGATAATCAACTTTTATTTGCTAATCAGAGCTGCCATGAACGAAGTTCGCGCGATCACGATATTCGTCCGGGCCGCGGCGCTAGGAAGCCTGCGCAAGGCAGCCGTGGATCAGGGCATCTCGCCGCAGGCCGCGAGCCACGCGGTGATGCAACTGGAAAGGGAGCTGGGGGTTCGGCTTTTCCATCGAACCACGCGCAAGTTGAGCTTGACCGAGGAGGGGCAGGGGCTTCTGGACAGCGTGAGACCTGCGTTGGCCGTACTGTCGTCGGCACTCGACGACGCGCGGCGATCGAAAGACGAGATTGCGGGACCGCTGCGGGTGAGCGCGCCAAGAGCAGTCGGGCAGACTGTGCTGTGGCCATGTTTCCTGGAATTCGCCGAGTTGCACCCGAATGTGCAACTGGACGTGCAGTTCGACGATCACTTCACCGACCTCGTCAGCGATCGCGCCGACGTAGGCTTTCGTGGTGGCTCTCCGCCGTCGGGCGGCACGATCGCGCGCCAGCTCTTGCCGATTCAACTGATCGTCTGCGCATCACCTGCCTATATTGAGCGTCATGGCGCGCCGCGAACCATTGACGAACTCGACGGGCACCATTGCACCGGCTATCGACGAGCGAATACGGGCAAGCAGGCGCCGTGGGAATTCCTGATAGGTGACGAGATCGTCTATCGTGACGTCGCGACGACCTTGTGCGTCAATGACACGGACGCGGAGACCCAAGCCGTGCTGGCTGGACTCGCAATCGGTCAACTCGGCAGCTTTTCGGCGGCCTTGCCTATCAGGCGTGGCCAACTCGTTCCGCTGCTTGTTAGGCATGTCACTCAGCGTGAAGCCATCTACATTTACTATCGCCACCGAACCGAGCAGCCGCTGCGAGTGAGGACGTTTATCGACTTCATGATCGCGCGCCTCGCTGGGAACAAGGATTTCTATCTCGAGCCATCCGAGCTTCGGGCTGCACGTTGAGCGCGTCGGGTTCGACCACGAACGCTACATGTCGATCGGGTCGCCGACGAACACACTCGGCCGGAAGTTCTTGCGTCGTGTGCAGAAGGGCGGCTGGCAGCGAAACCTTATGTCTTTGGCAACGTGGACTTGCGGCCCCGTTTGCGCGGCTTCGGCTCGACACCCACGCGTTCGTCGCGCGAGAGCACTAGCGCTGTCATCCTTTCCGCGATGGTTTCGAACGCCGGATCGTCTTGCGGCACATAAAGCCATTTTCCAAGCACCGGATGCGGCCGCAAAGCGGGCATTTCTTCAATGAGCGCGGCGTGACGCTCTTGCGAGGTGCACACCAGCAAGCCATTCCACGGCTTGTCGCGATCGGCGGCAACCAGACACAACAGGCCGTCGATATAGGCGGCATCGCAGCCGAACATCCGCCGGCGGATATAGGTTGAATCTCGCTCGAATGCGTCGAAGATCCAGACGAGCGAGTTGCGGATGGAAGAGGGCATTACCGTGAAATCCCAATGGCGATGAGCGATGTTAACTAATGGGTCTGCTTTATCTGCATATGAATGATTGTCGAGAGTCGACCTCGACGAGTCTCAGCGCCGCCTCCTCCGGCAATTGCGTTTTATGAGCGTTACATAAGCGTTTCCTATCGTGCAAGAACGAACCCGTCTTGGCGCGATTTGCGGGGGCGAGATACCGTTATATCCGTGTTACAGCGGCGTCGTGCCAACTCGTTCCTGACCTGCATGAGCCGCTCCCCTTACATCCGGAAGCGAAGATCGACCATGTACAAAGCCATCAGGAAAAACCCGTCGGCGCCTCAAGCTGCCGACAAGATCCTTACCGCATTGCGTGATATTCCCGTCTCTGCGCTCAGCGACAACATGCATCGCAACATCGGCAGCGTGGGACTCCATCCCTATCAACGGCCTGGCAAAAAGACGATGGCGGGCACCGCGGTCACAGTGCGCTCGCGAGGCGGGGATAACCTGACTTACCTGCGCGCCTTGGAGTTTTGCCGTCCAGGCGACGTACTGGTCGTGGACGCGGGCGGCGATCTCAACAACGCCGTGGTCGGCGGGATTCTGTCTTTCTACGCCGCCAACATTGGCGTTGTCGGTTTGGTGGTGGATGGCGCGATCCGCGATGTCGCTGAAATCCGCGATCGGGATTTTCCCGTTTACGCGCGCGGAGTCACGCACCGGGGGCCGTATAAGGACGGTCCAGGCGAAATCAACGTGCCGGTGTCGGTCGGCGGAATGGTGGTCAATCCGGGGGACATCGTTGTCGGTGATCAGGACGGCTTGCTGGCCATTCCGCAGGACGATGCCGAGCATGTCATCGAAAAAGCGCTAGCCGTTCTGGAAGCCGAAGCCGAGACCATGCGGGCGATGAAAGAGGGCCGCTGGAACCGCGCGTTTATCGATGCGCTCGAAGCGCGATGCAATAACTGAGCTACGCGTAGAGAGAAGGGGAAAAGCCGACGTCTGCATCGCGACGTCGGCTTTTTTGGGGTTCGCCCGGCTTGGCCGCACCTACTGGGAGGTGAAAGTCCTCTACACGCCCGGCAACGGGAAGTGTTAGCCGAACGGCTAGGATGTCGCGGGTGACTGGGAATCTGGAGGAAGCCGAAGGCAAAGCGCTGGCCTGACGAACAGCAAGCGGATACGAGGCGGCGTAGCGGGGTGGGGTGTCCATAATCGTCAAAGCCCGATACCGCACAGGCGCTTCGAGCGCGAGGTGGTGTTAAGAATCCGATCAGAAAATTCGATTAGGGACTGAGGTGGTTTGCCTCGCAAAAGTCCGAATGTATGGCCGCAATCTCAATCCCATCTCGGCTGTCATGCATGAAGGCGTGGCAAAGCGGGGGCGTCCATCGTCTACGTATGTGGCAGGGGTGCAGCCTCAGCGCTGCCGCCATGTCGATTTGTGGACAGCAATGGATGCACTCTGACAATTCAATGTCAAGCGCGGTAAGTCTATTCAATTGGGCTCACTTGCGCTCGCACAAGGTTCCTCAATGTGCCTGCTTCGCGTAGGGGATTTACTACTCAATTACAGAACAATCCTCTATAAATCGGATCTGATTTTCAATATCTTTCTGTTAATTAGTAGGCCTATAAACAGAGGGGGGTATTGATGATTGATTCAATTGGACGCACAGGAAAGCGGCGAGAAGCCCGCCGGGTGCCAGTGGCGCGCGTAGCAGGTTTTTGCGCTTTGGCTTGTCTACTGATGCCAGTGATGTCCGCCCATGCCGATGACATTACATACGGATACGACGCACTGGGGCGTTTGACGTCGGTAACGGCCGCAGGCACCACTGCCTATTACGACTACGATGCGGCCGGCAATATGACGGCGATCCGACGCTCGGGTGTGGCTTCTGCTACCGCTGTGTACCCCACCTCTTCCGCAGTCGGCACGCAGGTAGCGGCGTCTGTGGCTGGTGTCCTGCCACTGGCTGACAGTAAACGCATGATCGTCACTGACGCGCATTGACGCTTCAGTTTCTCTTTTCTTCCTTCAGGCTGCCCATGCGAACTGAATCCGCCCTTGCGGCGCGGCGTGCGTTGTCGCGCCCGTTTTTGCTGTTGTTCTTTCTGCTTGCGTCATGGTTTGTCGTGCCGCACGCGAACGCCGCCGATTGTCCCACCCTCTATGGGGCCTCTGGCGCTTCCCCTGGTGATCCGATGTGTCGGCTGAAAGCCGCGGCAGCCGACTTCGGCGGCTTTGGTGGCTACGTGTGTAACGATCCTTTCGGGATTGCGAGCTACTGCAGTGGCCCGTCGGACACCGACTCGACCGAACCGGATTCATCCGAGGGCAGCATGCCGGATGACCAGGACAACTGTACCGCCGACGCCACCGCCGGTTGCGGTAACAGCACGTCGGGCGCCGAGCCCGTCAACTTGTACACGGGGCAGTTCTACTTCTTCCGTCACGACCTGGCGGTCGCCGACACGCTGCCGCTGGATCTCGCCCGCACTTACCGCAGTGGTGCTTACGACAACACCGGGAAGCCGCTGGTTGGCGCATTCGGAGTGGGTGGTGGACTGACTTTCGACACCATTCGTGCGATGAGCACCGACCGCCAACGCTTCGAATTGCGCCAGGCGACAGGTATCCGTGTGCCGTTCACACCGCGCGCGGGCAGCAACGGAAAGGGCTGGGACGACCTGACGAGCCCCGGCGAGTATTTCCGCGCCCGCATTGACGCCGCAGGCAGCGCCGGCATGACCCTCAGCATGCGCGACGGGCGAGTTCAGCGCTTCACGTCGATTGCCGGCGTGTACCGGCTAACCCGTATTGAAGACCGCAACGGTAATGCGCTCGTGATTACGCGCGACAGCAAAACCGGAGCGATCACGAGCGTGAGCAGCCCGAACGGCCGCATGCTGGCGTTCACGTCGATCGTGGGCACACGTGGCACGCCGCTCATCTCGCGCATGACCGACCCGCTGAACCGTCAGGTCAGTTACCAATACGACAGCGCGGACCGCCTCGTCCAGGTAACGGATGCCGCCGGCGGCATCTGGAAATACGGCTGGGACAGCAAGTCACGACTGGTGAGCGTCACCGACCCGGAAGGCAACCTCCAGGTGACCAGCACCTACGACGACAACGACCGGGTGGTTGCCCAGAAGCTCGCGGACGGCAGCACCTTCGCGATCGCCTACACGGTGAGCGGCGGCAAGGTCACGCAAACCGAAGTGACGGACCGGCGCAGCAGCATCCGCCGCCTGGAGTTCGATGCGAACGGGCGGGTGGTGCGCAACACGTATCCGGCGGGCCAGTCGATCCAGCAGGTGCAGACCTACACATACGACGGCAACGGCCGCGCGACGAACCTCACTGCGGGCGATCGCCAGTACACCTATACCTACGACGCTAATGGCAACCGCACGAGCGAGGCCGATCAATCCGGCACGCTAGTCACGCGTACGTTTGACAGCTACAGCCAATTGCTGACTGACGCGCAGGCGGGCGACCCGCAGCGTGGCGTGGCGACCGTCTACACGTACGACCCGAAGGGCAACCTGCTGACGGTCACGGACCGCGTGGGCAACCGCACGGCGTTCACGAACGACGGCCAGGGCCGTCCGCTCACGGTGACCGATGCGCTGAAGGGCGTGACGAAGTTCACCTGGACCGGTGCGGATCTGACCAGCGTTACCGATCCGCTGAACCGCACCACGCAGTACACAACGGACGCGGCAGGTCGCGTGACGGCGGTGCAGGACCCACTGGGTAATAAGACGAAGCGCACGCTCGATGGGTTGGACCGCACGACCGGCATCAGCGATGCACTGAACGGTGTGACCAGCTTCACTTGGGATCGCAACGGGCATCTGCTCAGCCGGGCCGATCCGATGGGCGTGACCACGCGCTATACCTATAACGCGATCGGCCGCCCGGTCAGTAAAACCGACCCGCTGGGTCGCAGCGAAATGTACACGTGGAACAGCGCGGGGCAACTGGCCACAGCGACCGACCGCAAGGGACAGGTCACCGAGTACACCTACGACGCGGCCGGACGCAAGGCGTTCAGGATGGCCACCCTTCCGGGCGAGACGAGGGCCGTGCGACAGTGGAGCTATTCGTGGGATGGTGATGGGCGGCTCACGGGCATCCAGCAGTATGCGGTGCGTGATCCTTCCGTCGGGCAGACCCTGACCCGGGTCTACTACTACGACGCCGTGACCGGCTATGTGGCGAAACAGGCCGAGGCGCCGATCTTGCCGGGGCACACCATCGAGTACAGGTACGCGCAGGATAGCCGCGAATTGAGCAGTCTCCTGCTGGACCGCGTGACGGTGCAGTACACGCGTGACGCGGAGCACCGCGTCACGCAGGTGGAGTACCAACTCAACGACGACACCTCAAAAGCCTTCGGCTACACCTATGATGCACTGGGACGCCGCAGCAAGGCGACGCTGGCCAACGGAATCACGATCAGCTATACGTGGGATGCGGCAAGCCAGCTAACCGGCATAATCTACAGTCGCGCCGACGGTAGCGTACTGGGTGACCTGACGTACGGCTACGACCTGGCTGGCCGTCGCACGAGCATGGGCGGTAGTCTCGCGAAAACCGACCTGCCACAAGCAGTGAGCGACGCGCAGTACAACGGGGCGAACCAGCTCACGCGCTGGGCCGGTCGGACCCTCACTTACGATCTGAACGGAAACCTGACCAGTGACGGGCTGAACCAGTACGGATGGGACATCCAGGACCAGTTGTCGCAATTGAGCAGGGCGTCGGGGTCGTGGAATGCGAGCTACGTGTATGACATGTTCGGCGGCCGCTATTGGGCGAAGATCAACGGCTCACGCACGGACTACTTTGGCGTGGGCGACGACCCGAGTCTGTCGAACACGGACAACGACTGGTCCCACCGGCAGCGCCAGTTCTCGCTGTTTGGTGAGGGCGCACCGGACGAACTCATGTTCCGTCGCATCGGCGACGACGCAAGTCAGGACCGCTACGTCCTGCGCGACGCGAACAACAACGTGATCGCGCTCACGGACGCGAACCAGCAGATCGTGACGCAGTACCGGTACGAGCCGTACGGCACGACGACACAGAGTGGTGCGGCGGATGTGAACCCGCAGCAGTACACGGGGCGGGAGAATGACGGGACGGGGTTGTATTACTACCGGAACCGGTATTACAGTCCGAGCACAGCACGATTCATCAGTGAGGATCCGGTTGGGTGGGCGAGTGGGCAGACGAATGCGTATGCCTACGTCAATGGGAATCCGGTGTCCATGAGTGATCCTTTCGGGTTCTGGAGCATCAGCGGCAGCATGTACGGAGGTTTCGGCTTTCAGTTCACCGTCTACGGCGACGGTTCTGTCCCAACGGCTTCAAGCATTACTGGAGTGGGGATACGCGGCGGGCGCGGCGCAGGTATAGGGCTTAGTTTCGATCCAAACGGCGCAGTACCAAGTAAAAGTAGCGATGGTTCATCGGTAACTATCGGTGGTTTTGCAGAGGCAGGTGCTAGCTTAGGTCCCTTTAACACAAGCATCGGTGTTTCCAACGGAGTGGAATTTAACCAGTCTGGTTCTTCAGGCCTTCCGGGATTCGGTGGAAGGCCCTATCGAGGAGCCGGCGGCGGTATTGCGATCGGCTTTCCAAGCGCAGGTTTTGGAGGGGCTGCTTGCGCAGCAGTCGGCATTGAGGTGACCTATACTCGTGGCAAATAAATTCATGTTCTGGCCTGTGATCAAGGTGGTAATGCTATTGGTAGTGCTTGTGGCGGGATTGTCCGTGCAGCCCGTTGCCAATATGCCGCTTGGGAGTTGGGTATTCATTGGCGCGCTAGCAAGTGCGATGGGTTTTTTCCCATCCCCTTATACACATCTCCGACCGGCAAGGGCGGAGCGGGAAAGAGG
>NZ_WOEZ01000285.1 GCF_013177735.1 Paraburkholderia elongata
TGGATCGCGTGCGCTATGTCGGCGAACCGGTTGCCGTAGTGCTGGCCGAATCGCGTGCGCTCGCTGAAGACGCGCTCGATCTGATCAAGGTCGATTACCAGACGCTGCCGCCGGTGACGTCGATCGAAAAGGCGATCGCCGACGATGCGCCCGTTCTGCATCCGAAGGTCGGCACGAACGTGATCAGCGATCGTCACTATCGCTATGGCGAGCCCGAAGAGGCATTCGAACGCGCGCCGCATCGCGTGACAATCGACGCGCACTATCCGCGCAACACGTGTGCGCCGATCGAATGCGGCGTGGTGATCGCCGAGTATCTGTCCGGCGATGAAGGCTATGACGTCACGTCGAATTTCATGGGACCGTTCTCACTGCATGCGGTGATGTCGATGGCGCTGAACGTGCCGGCAAATCGTCTGCGGCACAAGGCGCCGCGCGATTCGGGTGGCAGCTTCGGCGTGAAGCAGGCGGTGTTTCCGTATGTGGTGCTGATGTGCCTTGCGTCGCGCAAGGCCGGTGCACCGGTGAAATGGGTCGAGGATCGGCTCGAACATCTGAGCGCGGCCACGTCGGCCACCGCGCGCCTGACCACGCTCGAAGCCGCCGTCGAAGGCGACGGCCGCATCACCGCGCTCTCATACGACCAGATCGAGGACTGCGGCGGCTATCTGCGTGCGCCGGAACCTGCAACGTTCTACCGGATGCACGGCTGCCTGACGGGCGCGTACGCGATTCCGAATCTCGTCGTGCGCAACCGCGTGGCGCTCACGAATAAAACGCCGACGGGCCTCGTCCGCGGTTTCGGTGGACCGCAGGTGTATTTCGCGCTTGAACGTCTGATGCAACGCATCGCGATCGAACGGAAGCTCGATGTGCTCGACGTGTATCGCCGCAACTTCGTCGCCGCCGATGCGTTCCCGTATCGCGCCGCAGCGGGTGCGCTGCTCGATTCCGGTAACTATCAGGAAGCGCTGCGCCGCTCGCTCGCTGAAGGCGGCTACGACGAACTCGTCGCGCGTCGCGATGCTGCGCGTCGCGAAGGACGTCTGTACGGCATCGGCTTTGCGGCGATCGTTGAGCCTTCCGTGTCGAACATGGGCTACATCACGACCGTGATGCCCGCCGAGGCGCGCAAAAAAGCCGGCCCGAAGAGCGGCGCAATCGCGAGCGCGACGGTCAGCGTCGATCTGCTCGGCGGCGTGGTCGTGACGATTGCATCGACGCCGGCGGGGCAGGGGCATACGACGGTCTGCGCGCAGGTCGTAGCCGACGTGCTTGGTCTGAATCCGCGGGACATTGTCGTCAATGTCGAGTTTGACACGCACAAGGACGCGTGGTCGGTGGCGGCAGGTAACTATTCGAGTCGTTTTGCCGGTGCGGTGGCCGGCACAGTACATCTGGCAGCGATGCGTGTGCGCGATAAGGTGGCCCGCATCGTCGCGAAGCAATCGGGTTGTGCGCCTGAGGACATCTGTTTCGAAGACGGCCGCATCTTTGCGAAGGGCAAGGAAGACCGCGCGCTGCCGTTTGGCCGCGTCGCGAGCAATGCGCCGCACTGGGCGCCCGCGCTGTTGCCCGAAGGCGAAGAGCCGGGCCTGCGCGAGACGGTGTTCTGGACGCCGCCGCACATGGATGCGCCCGACGAGCAGGATCGCATCAACACTTCAGCGGCCTACGGTTTCGCGTTTGACATGTGCGCCGTCGAAGTGGACCGCGCAACCGGCCGCGTGCGCATCGACCGCTATGTGACCGCACACGACGCCGGCACGCTGCTCAATCCGGCACTCGCCGACGGCCAGATTCGCGGCGCGTTCGCGCAGGGCCTGGGCGCGGCACTGATGGAAGAGTTCCGCTACGGCGCAGACGGCAGTTTCCAGTCGGGCACGCTCGCCGACTACCTGATGCCGACCACCTGCGAAGTGCCTGATCCGGTGATCGTGCATCTGGAAACGCCGTCGCCGTTCACGCCGCTCGGCGCGAAAGGGCTCGGCGAAGGCAACAACATGAGCACGCCGCCGTGCATCGCAAATGCAGTGGCCGATGCACTCGGCGTCGAGGATATCCGCTTGCCGCTTACGCCCGCGAAGGTGATGCACCTGATCGGCATCGACGATCCACCGCCTTCGCGTCCCGAGTTACTTGAAGCGGCAGCTGCCTCCGCGCCGAACAAGGCGCTTGCAGGCGGCAAGGCGCTGACGGCGCGGGGCACTGTCGATCTCGACGCCACACCCGAAGCGATCTTCGCGGTGTTGATGAACCCGCAGGCGCTCGCGAAGGTCATTCCAGGCTGCCACGCGCTCGAAGCGACCGGACCGAACCAGTATCGCGCGGATGTGACGGTCGGCGTCGGCATGATCAAGGCGCGCTTCGAAGCGCGGATCGGATTGTCGGATATCGACGCACCGCATCGTCTGCGGCTGGCGGGCGCCGGCAGCTCGCCGCTTGGCACCGCGCGTGGCGAAGGGCTCGTCGAACTGACGCCCACGGAGCAGGGCACGCGGCTGTCGTACGACTATGAAGCGCAGGTGTCCGGCAAGGTTGCGGCAGTCGGCGGACGGATGCTCGAAGGCGCGGCGAAAGTCGTGCTGCGGCAACTGTTCGAATCGCTGGGCCGGCAAGCGTCAGGCAAACCCGTCGACCAAGGCCGCGCGCAAGGCTCGTGGCTGTCGCGCTTCCTCGCATTCTTCAGGAGCAGAACATGAAACCGGCGCCGTTCGATTATCTGCGCGCGACGAGTACGGAACATGCGCTCGAAGCGCTCGCGCATGGCGGCGAAGACGCACGCGTGCTGGCCGGCGGCCAGTCGCTGATGGCGGTGCTGAACATGCGCCTCGCGCAACCGCGCTGGCTCGTCGATATTTCCCGCACCGACGAGTTGAATACGGTGCGTCTCGACAACGAGGCGGGGCAGCTCGTTATCGGTGCGGCGACGACGCAGGGCAGCGTCGAGTGGCGCCCGTCGCTGCGCGACGAAGTGCCGTTGCTCGCTCTCGCGTTCCCGCACATTTCCCACTTTCAGATCCGCAATCGCGGCACCGTATGCGGCTCGATCGCTCACGCGGATCCGAGCGCTGAGTTGCCTCTCGCATTGGCAGCCCTGGGCGGCGATGTGCTGCTGCGCTCGACAAAGCGCAAGCGCGTGCTCGCCGCCGAGGACTTTTTTCAGGGGATGTTGATGACGGCGCGCGAGCCGGACGAACTCGTCGAGGCGGTGCGTTTTCCGCTGAAAAAGCCGGGCGAGCGCTACGGCTTCGCGGAATTCTCCGCACGTCATGGCGATTTCGCGCTCGTGTCGTGCGCGGCGGTGGTCACGGATAACGCGATCCGGCTCGCAGTGGGCGGCGTCGCCGACCGGCCGGTGGTGGAGCGCTGGCCGCGTCTGCAGGGCGACGACCTGCGTACTGCATTGAACGATTTGAGCTGGAAGCTGGGCGCGCAGGACGACGCGCATGTCAGTGCGACGTTTCGCCGGCATCTGGTCCGGCAACTGGGATGGCGCGTGATAGAGGAGGCGAAGTGAGCAAGACCCCGAAGACCCCTGTTAATACCATGCCGCAGGGCATACAACCGCGCGGCGAACGGCGGCGAATCACCGTGACGCTCAACGGCCGCGAACGCAGTGGCTATTGCGAGCCACGCGATCTGCTGTCCGATCTTCTGCGGCACGAACTGGGCGCAACCGGCACGCACGTCGGATGCGAACACGGCGTGTGCGGCGCCTGCACGGTTCACATCGACGGTGTGGCGGGACGTTCGTGCCTGATGCTCGCGGTGCAGGCGGACGGCCGCCGCATCGATACGGTAGAAGGCCTCGCCCCCGACCAGACGCTTGGCGACCTTCAGCAGGCGTTCCAGCGACATCACGCGCTGCAGTGCGGCTTTTGCACCGCCGGCATTCTGATGTCGTGCGCCGACTATCTGAAGCGCGTGCCTGATCCGAACGAGGCGCAGGTGCGCGACATGCTGTCGGGCCATCTGTGCCGCTGTACCGGCTATACGCCGATCGTCGCCGCCGTGCTCGATGTGGCGGCGCGCCGGCGCGACGCGCAGGAACAGAAGGAGACGAGCGATGCTTGATCTCGGCCGAACCTTTCTGCAAAGCGTGGAGCGTAGCCCGAACGCGCTGGCGCTCGTCGACGGTGAACTGACGCTCACGTATGCGCAGTGGCACCGGATTATCCTGAACCTTGCGGACGGTCTGCGCGAACTTGGTCTCGCACACGGCGACCGTCTGCTCGTCGTGCTGCAAAACCGCTGGGAAATGGCGACGCTGCACTGGGCGTGCCAGTTCGCCGGCGTGGCGATCGTGCCGCTGAACTGGCGGGCGAAACCCGACGAGCTCGATTACTGCGTGACCGATGCGGGCGTCAAAGCCATCATGTACGAGCCGGTTTCCGCCGAAGCCGTCACGCAAAGCGCCGCCGCGAAGGCCGTTGCGCGCATTGCGCTGGACGATGCGGCGGGCGCGTCGATTTCGTTCGATGCACTGCTGCGCGAGCGTCGGCGCGAAGGCGCAGCTACTGTTGGGGCCACCCCGCAGGCCACCGCGGAAGACTACTCGCTGATCCTCTACACGTCCGGCACCACGGGCAAGGCGAAGGGCGTGCCGCGCCGGCATCGCCACGAACGCGCCGCCGCGCTCGCGCACGTCGCACAGAACCTCTATCGGCACGGCGAACGCACGCTCGGCGTGATGCCGCTCTATCACACGATGGGCGTGCGCTCGCTGTTGTCGATGGCGCTCGTCGACGGGCTGTTCGTCTGCGTTCGCCGCTGGAATGCGACCCTTGCGCTCGATTCCATCTGCACGTACCGGCTGACGTGTCTGTATCTGGTGCCCACGCTCTATCACGATCTGCTCGCCGCGCCGGAGTTCGCGCGCACCGACAAAAGTTCGGTGACGAAACTTGGCTTTGCCGGCGCGCCGATGAACGACGGTCTGCTGAAGCGTCTTTCGGCTGCTTTCAAGCCGGAACTGTTCGTCAATCACTACGGCTCGTCCGAGGTCTACACGTTCAGTATCGATCAGGAGGCGACGCTCAAACCCGGCAGCGCGGGCCGCGCCGGCATCAATACGCGGCTGCGCGTCGTGAAGCTCGACGCGACGTCGCCCGACGAACTCGCGCAAACCGGCGAAGAAGGCCAGATCATCGCGGATCTGCTCGGCGACGAGTCCTTCGAGGGCTACTGGAACCGGCCCGACGCGAACGCGAAGTCGTTGCGCGACGGCTGGTATTTCACCGGCGACACCGGCTACTTCGATAACGACGGCGATCTCTTCGTGTCGGGCCGCGTCGACGACATGATCATCAGCGGCGGCGAGAACATCTCGCCGGTCGATATCGAATCGGTGTTGTCGCTGCATCCGGCGGTGGACGAAGTGGCCGTCGCTGGCGTGAAAGACGAGCGCTGGGGGCAGCGTGTCGTCGCCTTCATCAAGCGCAGCGAATACGTCGAAGCCCAGGCGCTCGATGACTTTTGCCGGACTTCCGATCTCGTCAACTTCAAGCGCCCGCGCGAATACGTGTTTGTCGACGACATTCCGAAATCGCCGGTAGGCAAGATCCTGCGCCGCAAGCTTTCCGCGGGCGAGTACGAACCGGAGCACGGCGCCGCACAACCTGACAGAACCACAAAAGGAGTAACACATGACTGACCTGACTCATCGCGGCCAGACGCTGCTGCAGGAACTCGACGGCTTCTCGATCGAAATCGACGCCGCGCGCGAACGCGCCGACATCATTCTGCACCGCCCGCCGTTCAACGTGATCTCGATGCATGCACGCGACCAACTGCGCGCCGCATTCGAAGCACTCGACGAGGACGACCGCGTCCGCGTGATCGTGCTGCGTGCGAAAGGCGAGCACTTCTCGAGCGGCGGCGACATCAAGGGCTTTCTCGAAGCGTCGCCGGAACACGTGTCGAAGCTGGCGTGGAATGTCGCCGCGCCCGCACGGTGCTCGAAGCCGGTGATCGCGGCCAATCGCGGCTTCTGCTTCGGCGTCGGTTTCGAACTGTCGCTCGCCTGTGATTTCCGCATCGCGACCGACACCAGCTTCTACGCACTGCCGGAACAGAAGCTCGGCCAGATTCCGGGTTCGGGCGGCTCGGCGCGTCTGCAGAAGATGGTCGGCGTCGGCCGCACGAAGGACATCGTGATGCGCTCGCGCCGCATTCCGGGCAAGCAGGCGTATGACTGGGGCATCGTGGTCGACTGCGTGCCCGATGCGGAGCTCGAAGCCGCGACCGATGCACTCGTCGACGAGTTGCGCGCCTTCTCGCCGCTCGCGCAGCGCACTGCGAAGAAGCTGCTGAATGACACCGAAGACGCGCCGCTTTCGATCGCGATCGAACTGGAAGGACATTGCTATAGCCGGCTGCGCAGTTCGGACGATTTCCGTGAAGGCGTCGAAGCGTTTCATGGCAAACGCAAGCCCGTGTTTCGCGGTAGCTGATAGCAGCGCATAGATCGAGCAATTCAGGAGACAGGCATGGAGCGGGTAAGCGCGCGTTTCGATTATGTGATCGTCGGCGGTGGGTCGGCAGGATGCGTGCTCGCGCATCGGCTGTCGGCCGTGCCGTCGGTGAGCGTCGCATTGATCGAGGCGGGCGCGGATACGCCGCCGGGCGCGGTGCCGGAGGCGATCCTCGACAGCTACCCGATGCCTGTTTTCTGCGGGGAGACCTGGATCTGGCCTGAGCTCAAGGCGAAGGCCACGCGGAAGTCGGCGGCTAAAGTCTATGAGCAGGGCCGCGTGATGGGTGGCGGTTCGAGCATCAACGTGCAGTCGGCCAATCGCGGCCTGCCGCGGGACTACGACGACTGGGCCGCGAGCGGTGCGGCAGGCTGGGCGTGGGATGACGTGCTGCCGTATTTTCGCAAGCTCGAGAGCGACGTCGACTTTCCATATGGTCCGCTGCACGGCGCGGATGGGCCGGTGCCGATCCGCCGCATCATGCCGCAGCAGTGGCCGCCGTTTTGCAACGCGTTCGCCCACGGATTGCGCAGCAACGGCTTCGCGGCGTTGCAGGACCAGAACGCGCAGTTCGACGACGGCTATTTTCCGGGCGCGTTTTCGAATCGCGACGACCGGCGCGTATCGACCGCGGTCGCCTATCTCGATGCAGAAACACGCAAGCGGCCGAATCTGCATATCTTTTCGAACCTGCGCGTCGAGCGCATCGTGATGGAAGGGGTGGCCGCACGCGGCGTGCTTGCCGTTTCGCCGCACGGCGAGCGACTGCGCTTCAAGGCGCGGGAGACGATCGTGTGCGCCGGCGCGTTGCAGTCGCCGGCACTGCTGATGCGCGCGGGCGTGGGCGACGCGAGCGAACTGCGCGCACTCGGCATCGAGTGTGTGCTCGATCTGCCGGGCGTCGGGCGGAATCTGCAGGACCATCCGTCGCTGACGTTCTGTCATTTTCTCGAGCCGCGCTTTCGCATGCCGCTCGCGCGGCGCCGCGCCAGCATGACGGCAGCGCGATTCACGTCGGGCGTCGCGGATTGCGAGGCGTCCGATCTGTACCTGTCGAGCCCGACGCGCGCCGCGTGGCATGCACTCGGTAGCCGGCTTGGCCTGTTTTTCCTGTGGTGCAACCGTCCGTATTCGCGCGGCCGCGTGCAGCTCGTTTCGAGCGATCCGGTCGCCGCACCGCAGGTCGATCTAAATCTGCTCGACGACGAACGCGATGTCGCGCGGCTCGCCGCGGGCGTGCGCATGTTGGCGCGTGTGGTCGCGGCCTCGGGCCTGAGCGAGGATCAGCGCGACCTTTTCCCCGCCGCTTTTTCGCCGCGCGTGAAGGCGTTGAGCCGCGTGAGTAAAGCCAATGCGGTGATCACGTCGCTGCTGGGGCTGCTGCTCGATACACCCGCACCGATGCGTCGGGCGTTGATCGAACGCTTCTTCACGCGCGGCGTGCAGATGTCGTCGGTACTCACAAACGAGCGCGCATTGAACGACTTCATTCGCGCGAACGTGTTCGGCGTCTGGCATGCGAGCGGTACTTGCCGGATGGGCGACGCGCGCGAGCGCGGCGCCGTGACGGATACCGAAGGGCGAATGCATGGCGCGCATGGGCTACGGGTGGTCGATGCTTCGCTGATGCCGCGTCTGCCGTCAGCCAACACGAACATTCCGACCATCATGATCGCCGAGAAGATCGCCGACGCGATGCTCGGCAAGACGCAGTTTGCGGCGCAAGACCAGCGCGGTCTGGCTCGCCTGACGTCATAACGATTTTCGTCAACGTAACAAGAGCGCGCCGTGCCTTTCACGAGGCCGAAGCGCGTCGCACATCGGGTGAGTTCACATCTGGGCCAGCCCGGTATTAACTTAGGAGATGATGATGTCCGTTGCAGCGCAAAGTGGCGCCGCCGTGCCCGCAATCAACAGGCGGCAGGTGATGGGCGCAGTGGTAGCCTCGTGTCTGGGATGGGCACTCGATCTGTTCGATCTGTTCGTCCTGTTGTTCGTCGCACCGGTGGTCGGCCGGTTGTTCTTCCCCTCCGAACACGCGATGCTGTCGCTCGCCGCGGTGTATGCGTCGTTCGCCGTCACGCTGCTGATGCGGCCGCTCGGATCCGCGTTGTTCGGCTCGTATGCGGACCGGCGCGGCCGCAAGGGCGCGATGATTCTCGCGGTGGTCGGTGTCGGTCTGTCGACGGCGGCGTTCGGTTTGCTGCCGACCGTTGCACAGGTGGGCGTGATCGCGCCGGTGCTCTTTCTGCTGCTGCGTCTCGTGCAGGGCGTATTCGTCGGCGGCGTGGTGGCGTCGACGCACACGATCGGCACGGAATCCGTTGCGCTGAAGTATCGCGGCGCGGTGTCGGGGCTGATTGGCGGCGGCGGGGCAGGCCTTGGTGCGCTGCTCGCTTCGCTGACGTATCTCGCGATGTCGTCGCTGTTTCCCGGCGACCTGTTCGACGTGTGGGGCTGGCGCTGCATGTTCTTCACCGGGATCATCAGCTCGGTGCTCGGACTCTTCGTCTTCAACAGTCTCGAAGAATCGCCGCTGTGGAAGAAGCTTGCCGCGGAAAAGGCCGCGCGTGCCGCCGCCGACAAGACGCGTAACGCGCCGGTCGAGGTGGTTCGTTCGCCGATCCGCACGCTGTTCTCGTGCGACTATCGTTCGATCCTGTTCGTCAACCTGCTGCTGACGATCGGCGGCGGCAGCGGCTATTACCTGACGTCGGGTTATCTGCCGACCTTCCTCAAGGTCGTCAATCATGCACCGAATGGGACGGCTGCTGCGATCCTTATATTGTGCAGCGTGGCCGTGGTAATCGCATCGGTCGCGGCCGGTCACCTGAGCACGTTCATCGGCCGCAAACGGACCTTCATCCTGCTCGGCGCAATCCGTCTGTTTGCATTGCCCGCACTGTTCCTGCTGTTGCCGACGGCGCAGACCATCACGATGGTCGGTGTCTACGCGGTCATCCTGAGTGCGCTCGGCAGCGCAGGTTATGCGCCGATTCTGATCTTCCTGAACGAGCGGTTTCCGACGGCGATCCGCGCGACCGGCACGGGTCTGTCGTGGAATATCGGCTTTGCGATCGGCGGGATGATGCCCACGCTCGTCTCGCTGGTCGCGAAGACGCCACTCGATCTGCCGATGACGCTTGCCGTGTTCGTCGGCGCGATCAGCGTGATATTTCTCATCGGCGCGTTCGTCGTGCCGGAGACGCTCGGCAAGCTCGACAACACGCCGGTGCGCGACCCGTACTGATCGCGCGACCGCGCGCGATAGGCAGACTTGCGTCGCGCCAGTCGCTACCCGCAGCGATGCGCTTAGCGACGCGCGCCAGCCGCCGGAAGGCCGGCGCCAGCGAAGCGGCTCACGCCTGGTTGCCGTTGGCCGGATCGGGGTCCGCGATCTCGATCCCCGTGGTGACGCGGCGGATCTGATCGGCGATGATGTCGATGAGCTCGGTCGTGGCAGGACCGATCGGCCGCTTTGGATGGCTCACGCAAACGATGTGACGCACGATGCGCGGCGCCGAGATCGGCGTCGCGCGCAGCAGGCCGTCGTCGACCTTCCGCTGCACGACCACGCGCGGCATGATCGTCGCGATGCTGCTTTGTTCGACAAATTGCACGATCGTGGTCAGCAGGTCGATCTCGAACTGCGGCTTGATCACGATGTCGGCATTCAGCAGCGCGGCGTCGAGCACGCCGCGCAGGCCGTTGCGGCGCGTCGGCAGCACGAGCTCGAGCTCCGTCAGCGCGGATGCCGTAATGGTGTCGGGCAGCGCAGGGCCGTGTTCCGCGCTCGTGACGAGCACCATCTCTTCGACTACCAGTGGAGACGTATCGAGCGACAGGCGCCCGCGGGGCCGGTTGATGATGGCCGCGTCGAGCCGGCCCGCTTCCACCGCGTCGATCAGTTGCGCGCTGAAACCATCGGCCACCGACACCTCGACATGCGGATAGAGCGCGTTGAATAGCGCGAGCGATTCCGGCAGGACGCTCTGCGCTTCCGACGCCACCATCCCGAGCGAGATACGCCCGGCGACGATCACATCGTGCCGGCTGAGCTGCTCGCGCGCGTGGTCGATGTCACGCATGATCGGCATGTAGAGGCGGTACATCTGCCGTGCAGCGTCGGTGGGGGTCATGCCATGCGGGCCGCGCTCAAAGAGCTGGCTGTTCAGTTCCGTTTCAAGCTTGGAGATCTGCATGCTGAGCGCGGGCTGCACGATATTGAGCCGCTTCGCGGCCCGCGTTACGGAGCCATCTTCGAACAGCGCGATGAAATACTGAATCTGCTTTAGATCCATGAGCCGGGAGGCGAGGGAGCGATGGCCAGACATCGAGTGTAACGACATCGACGTGTGGAGGTCAACGGCGAACCTGATTTCATCTTGAAGGAAGCACACTGGTTCCTCGAGATGCCTGAGCTTGATGGCGCGACGCGGCATGGGCGCTCATGCTTGAGAATTTCGTTTACAACTGGTTGCGGGTTTCACTCCAGGGCGAACTGGAGGCAGTGAAGTGATGTGGCGTGAGCGCGCCGGGGCGGTTCAAGTTGCGAAAAAGTCGACATTTATGTTATTTTTAGTGATAGTTTGTCAGGATTGCAGATGGAGTTGACGTGACACTTCATGGCGCCGAGCGCCATCGCCACGTTTCTCGCACTGGCGTCGATGATCAGCCGTAGTGCCGCAGATTGATCATCGTGTAAGCAAGGGTCTTGAATGCATAGTGGACCGGGCTCAGACGCTCGAAGCGAAGCAGCAGGCGCCGGAACATGTCCTCCCAGGCGAAGACCCGCTCGATGGTCCTGAATCGCTCCTCAAAAATTGCCGGATTGAACTGCAGTTTGCGGCCCCGCGGGTTTTCGGGAATCGTAGACCGCATTAAAAGTGTCACAGCCTCGACAATAAAACTGTCACTTCGCGCGTTGGTCAGTCAATGTCGCGAAAAAAGCGCGTCGGTTCAATGACTTGGCGCGAGCGAAGGAAAATCGTCACTGCCGCCGATCCGCGAACGTGTCACTGCGGAATCCGCTTGGGTCGCCTTCCCTGCGTTGCGGAGCGCAAACGCTAGCCTGGGGAAAGCTTGAAGGTCACACTCTTTCTTTATGATTTTATGATACGTCATCCTGATCTATGGCTGTGGCGCAACGGTGTGGCGGCATAGCACGCCGCACTGCCTCTGGTACGAAAGGATGCGGTGAATTGTACTGCCATCGGCGTCCCAGAAGGGCATGGCCGAAACGCTCGCGAGAACCTCCACGTCGGCCCGCAGCCCTTGCTGCGTAAGCGGTTCGGCTCCAATCTTCGATCCGCTCCCTGCGCCCGAACTGACAGGATGAATATACCTCGGTCACCGAATAGAACCCTCTGCTCCGGGTTCAATGATATCTGACGCAAGGCATCGCTCTAGATTAGATTGAATGTATGCTGCATTCCTAACTGTATATATCTAGTTGCGGTCACCCAACGCTGCTCACCGGCCCTCTGCGGTTAAGCAAGAACTGCTGATGGCGCCTCCCAAGCGCGGCGCCTATGCGGCAGGTACAGGTGACGAGCAACCCCCGGCCGCCATCGAGAATCACCCGCAAAATCAGAGGGTTACGACAAAAGTCACTAAGCGCGATGCGAAGTGACAAAGTTAATACGGACTTATGCGAAGTGACAGTTTTATTTCGTTCCGACTGCAAGCAAAAGTGTCACTTCAGCGGCGCGTCGGCCCGATGCTTCAAGGTCCGGTCGGTGACACTTTTAATTCGGTCTACGAGGCGGTCAAGCCAGAACACAACGCTGTACGGCCTGTTGAAGGAAACATTCGTCGAGGAGCTAGCCAAGCGCGGGGCAGAGACGGCGCTGTGCCCATGGGTATCCCTGAAGCTCGTCAGAGGTGTGCTCGACGGTGGCCGCTCGAAAACTCAGTCAGTTGTCGAATGAAAATTACGATCGCCGACTCAGTTCCCGTCGGCGCAGCGTTGCAATCCCGTAAAAGCTCACCGCTCACACGGAATTGACCAAATTCAGCAATGCAACTAACTGTCAGTGCCGCTTATGTGCACCACAACGTCAAAATCAGCAAGGTACAGCGGTCACTCAGCCCATCGCGATAGCTGGCAGGTCGTCGGCCATTGCCGACGTTCAGGTAACGACTTCCGTGGGGCGCCTGTAGGTTGCTTTCCTGCCGTTCGCACATCGATGACCGTGAGAGTCTGGTCTCACGGTCGGCGAATGCATGCTCCCGACCCTTTGCAGCCGGTGGCTATACTCGCGTCGAATGGCTGGTGATGGTCGGACTCCGGCCGTTGGAATCAAGGCGCTTATCCGCTCGACAGGAGCGTTGCCTACAGGCGTTTGCAACGTGTGCGATGCGCCCGGGGACCACTCCCCGAGCTACCGCGTGACAGCTGCGCGAGCGGTCAGGTCTCTATGACGTCTCCCATCACATCTTTGAGCGCTAGTAAAACGCTGAGCGAGGAAAGCGTTTGTAGGCGGCCTTTTTAGCTCGGTGATTTCCTCTGTACGTAGATGTTTCGACTGCTCGGAACAGAGAGTACGCTGGACCACTAAGTCCCATTTTCGCTGACAACTTGCAGACGCAATTCCTTCCGCATTACCTTACCGGTGGCGGTCATTGGCAAGGTTTCAACGAAGCGAATTTCGCGAGGATACTCGTGAGCAGCAAGCCGGGTTTTCACATGTTGCTGGATATCACGCGCCAGATTTTCATCACCGACAAACCCTGGGTTGAGGACGATAAACGCCATCACGATCTCGGTGCGCGCACTATCGGGCGCCCCAATAACCGCAGCCATATAGACAGCAGGGTGGCGCAGTAAAGAGTCCTCAATTGCTCCGGGTCCGATGCGGTATCCTGCGCTCGTTATAACGTCGTCGTCGCGGCCGACGAAGCGAAAGAAACCATCCTGATCGCAGGTCGCCAGATCTCCCGTGACGAGATACCGGCCCCGATACTTCTCGCGGGTCGCTGCTTCATGTTGCCAGTAGCCCAGGAACATGACAGGGTCAGGGCTCTCGACGCCGATATTCCCGATCGTTCCGGGTGGCTGCTCCTGTCCCGCATCATCAACGATCTTAACGCGATGCCCCGGCACGCACCGACCGATTGCACCAATGTGTGGCTCGTAGAGGGCAGCGCAAGATGAGAGAACGACGTTGCACTCGGTCTGACCGTAGAACTCGTTGATTGTCACACCCAGCGTGTTCCTACCCCACTCGATCAGCTCCTCGCCTAAAGTCTCACCACCACTTGCAACGGATTTAAGCGACAACGACCAGCGTTCCGGCCGCTCCACAGTACGCATCATCTTCAAAGCTGTCGGCGGAAGAAACGTATGCGATACACCGTGACGCTCCATCAGATCGAATGCCGCCTCCCCATCAAATTTCACAAATCGCCTCGCGAGCACCGGGACGCCGTGATGCCACGCCGGAAGCAGGACATCAAAGAGACCCCCAATCCAGGCCCAATCAGCAGGGGTCCACATCAAGGTTGCGTCGGTCGGAAATCCTTGCTGTGAAAGCTCGACGCCCGGAAGATGTCCCAGCAGCACCCGATGCGCATGAAGCGCCCCTTTAGATTTTCCGGTAGTTCCAGACGTATAAATAATGACGGCGGGGTCATCGGCCGTCGTTTCGACGGGCGTGAAATCACTGGACGCAGCTTGCAACTCGCCCCAGAACGAATAAATCCCTGCTTGAGTTCCCGCCTCCCCACCGTCGACGTTATAAATGCTTTGCAGTTCTGGCAGCGACTGTTGGATTTCCCGTAATTTCTCGATGCCTGAAAGATCGGTAATTAGCGCGACTGTGCCGCTGTCGCCCAAGCGGTGCTCAATAGCATCGACGCCGAACAAGGCAAAGAGTGGAACCGCAATCATGCCTGCTTTGTACACAGCCAGATGCGCTATCGCCGTTTCAGCAGACTGAGGAAGGAAAATCGCGACCCTGTCACCACGGCGCGCACCATGACGCAAAAGCGAATTTGCAAAACGGTCCGACAGCGATTTCAGCTGATCGAACGAATACTTCGTCGCCTTCCCATCATGGTCCTCATAAATGAGGGCAACGCGCCCGCTACCGTCGGCCCACTTGTCGCAGGTGTCCACACCAATGTTGTAGTTTACAGGGATATTCCAAGCAAAGTCCGCTGTAACACTCTCGTACGTCTGTCCTTCTAGCTTCATCTCCGCCCCCAACCATCAAAGTACCTCTGTGCTAGTCCTGGAGCCCTTTAGGCGGTTCGTAGCGAGAGAACCCGTTATATTCGGTGATTCGCTCAGCGTTGGCGAGCGGCCAGGAATGTCGGGCGTTGGGAACCCCGCCGTCCACGCGGATCACTGTACCGTTAATGAAGGCCGATGCCTCCGAAAGTAGGAAAATCGCGGCGCTCGCGAGCTCAGATTCGGTACCAAAACGTTGAAGCGGCACTTTATGCTTCAGTTGGCGAAGCAATGCCTGGTATTCTTCGTTATAGCTGTCCATGCCTGCGGAGGCGATCCACCCCGGCGCCACGGCGTTCACCCGAACGCCGGCATGCCCCCATTCACAGGCAGCCGTTTCGGTCAAGTTCCAGACACCTGCCCGCGCAGCTCCTGAATGTCCCATGCCGGGCATGCCCCCCCAAATATCCGCGAGCATATTCACGATCGCACCACCGTGACCCGCCATCCATTGGGTAAAGCACTCGCGCGACATGAGGAATGTCCCGTGCAAATTGTTACGCACTACAGCGTCCCAGCCATTCAGTGAGATTTTTTCCAGCTTTGCTGGGAATTGTCCACCGGCACAATTAAACAGGCCATCGATGTGACCGAAGTCCGCGAGAGCCGCCGCAACCGTCTGTTTCACGCTGGCTTCATCGCGAATATCGCAAGCATATAAGCCGATTCGGTCCGCACTTTCCGGATAGTCCACATTAAGCTCGTCACGAACCGCAGTCAATTTGTCCGGATTCCGTCCGACCATGATCAGCGTCGCGCCCAGCGAGGTAAGCTCGTGCGCCGTGCAGCGACCAAGGCCACTTCCGGCACCGGTTACCATCACAACTTTTCCATCAAATAGGCCCGGTCGAAACACCGAACGGTAGCGGGCACTGACTGATTCATTTACGCGGTCCTTCATATCGTCTCTCCGAATTGGCGATGCGGGCGCCCGGCCTTTGGTGCCGATTGTTCCGTAAAAAAGGAACTCCGTGAATCGGCTGCAGGTGCAATCATGTTGCCCGATCACAGTCCGAGCTTTGCTTGCAAATTAGTACCTTTAAAGACCCAAAATACGAGAAATTAATTCCATAGTTTGCAGCGCGTCTCTGCCTTGGTGGTAAAGGCCTGCTCGCCAGGGATAGTGGCCCGGCAGGCGTTTTAACCCGCATCAGATACATATCGTGAATCATGCTTCCATCTGGGCGGATATCCGCCGCTGACTGTGTCGGGTCAGGCCAGGTTGAACGGCAACTGGCGCTGCGGCTTGCCGGTGAGGCTCGCAATGGCGTTGGCAAACGCCGGCGCCAGCGGCGGCAGGCCGGGCTCACCCATGCCGGTGGGTGCATCGGCGCTGGGCACGATGTGGACATCGAACTCCGGTATGTCGGTGATGCGGGCCACGGTGAAGTCGCCGAAGTTGCTCTGCTGCACTTCACCGTCCTTCAATGTGATGGCGGCGCCAGGCAGACACATGGACAGCCCCATGACCGCCGCGCCCTGCACCTGGGCCTCGACACCGCGCGGGTTCACGGCCAGGTTGCAATGCACCCCGCCGGTGACTCGATGCAGCACCGGATGCCCCTCTTGCACCGAGGCCTCCACCACATAGGCCACCACCGAGTCGAAGGACTCGTGGACGGCCACGCCCCAGGCGCGGCCGCGAGGCAACTGCTTCTTGCCATAGCCGCTCCTGTCCACCGCCAGTTGCAGCGCAGCGCAGCGCGGTGGCGCGGATGCTTGTCGCCGAACAGGCGCATGCGGTATGCCACCGGGTCCTGCCTGGTGGCGCGCGCGATATCGTCGAGCAAGGTCTGCATCACGTAGGCGGTGTGGGTGGAACCCACGCTGCGCCACCACAGCACGGGCACGTTGGTCTTGGGGTGATGCACGGTCAGGCGCATCGGCAGCGGATAGGGGTCACGCATGCCCTCGGTGGCCGTGGCGTCGATGCCGTTCTTCACCTGGAATTCCTCGAACACGGTGCCCGAGGTAATCGACTGGCCAACAATGACATGGTCCCAGGCCAGCACCTTGCCACGCTCGTCGAAGCCGATGCGTGCGTGGTGCAGGTGCATGGGGCGATAGTAGCCGCCCTTGATGTCGTCCTCGCGGCTCCAGAGCGTGCGCACCGGCGCGTTCAGGCCGGCGGAACGGACGGCCTTGGCGACCTCGCAGGCCTCGACCACGTAGTCGCTCGTGCCCACGAAACGCCGGCCAAAGCCGCCGCCTGCCATCTGCACATGCATTTTCACCTGCTCGGGTTTGAGACCCAGCACGCGCGCGGCCGTGACAGCGTCCAGACCGGGGCACTGAGTGCCGACCCACAATTCGGCTCGCCCGTCGGACAGCTGGACGGTGCAGTTCAGCGGCTCCATCGGCGCGTGGACCAGGTAGGGGAACACGAACTCGGCTTCCAACTGGTGCGGGGCAGTGGCCAGCGGTGCCATATCGGCGTCGAACTGGCGCGGGCCCGGGCGACCAGCCTGCTCGCGGTACTGGGCCAGCAACCGTTCGCTGTCCACCTTCTCGACCGAGGCCGTGTCCCACTGCAGCTTCAGCGCATCGCGCCCCTGCTTCGCCGGCCAATAGCCGTCGGCCACCACGGCCACACCTTCGCCACCGCGATCCAGCGGCACGCGCAGCACGGCCTTAACCCCCTTGATGGCGCGGGCGGCGCTGTCGTCTACCGTGGTCAGTCGCGCGCCGAATACGGGCGGATGCGCCACCACGGCGGTGAGCTGGCCGGACAAGTGCGTGTCGATGCCGAAGTCCTGATGTCCACTGCTCTTGGCCCGCGCATCCAGGCGCGTGGTGGGGTGGCCGATGATGCGGAAATCCTTGGGGTTCTTCAGCGTGACCTTCTCGGGCACGGGCAGGGCCATGGCGGCCTCGGCCAATTCGCCGTAACTCAGCTTCTGACCACCGGGGCCCAGCACGGTCCCGGCCTGCGTGCGTAGCGTGGCCACGTCCACGTTCCAGCGCGCTGCCGCCGCGGACAGCAGCATGGCCCGGGCACGCGCGCCGAGCTCGCGGTACTGCGTGAAGCTGTTCTTGACCGACTGGGAACCGCCGGTGAGGTGAATGCCGAACAGCGGGTCGACGTAGGCGGCGTCGCCAGAGCCGTGCTGACTGCGCACCAGGCTCCAATCCGCGTCGAGCTCTTCGGCAAGAATCATCGGCAGCGCAGTCTGCACGCCTTGCCCGAACTCCAGGCGGTTGATGGTTACCGTGACCTCGCCCTTGGGGCCGATCTGCACGAAGGCCGACGGCTGTTGCGTTGGCTTGAGGGCGCTGGCCGCCTGGGCTGTGCCGCTGGTTTGCCCTATGGCGAGGTAGGGAAAGACGCCAAGCGCCAGTCCGCCGGCGCCCGCCAGCTTCAGGAAGCTGCGGCGCGGCAGCGTGGCCGCTTCCCCAGCCCGGCCCCTGGTCAGTAGGTGCTGCAGGGCGCGTGGCATTTCGCTGTAGTCGAATTCGGGCAACATGGTGGCTCCTTCAGACCAGGGCCTTGGCGGCGTCGGCCACCGCGGCGCGGATGCGGGCGTAGGTGCCGCACCGACAAATATTGCCAGCCATGGCCGCGTCGATCTCCACGGCGGTAGGCTGCTTGCCGCGGGGCAATGACTTCAGGAACGCCGTGGCGCTCATGATCTGGCCGCTTTGGCAGTAGCCACACTGGGCTACGTCGTGCTTGACCCAGGCCGCGTGCACGATGGCGCCGACTCTGTCGCTACCGTCGGTGGTGGCTTCGATGGTGGTGATCTGCTTTCCCTCGGCCGCCGAGATCGGCGTAATGCAGGAGCGGATGGCCTGCCTATCCAGATGCACGGTGCAGGCGCCGCACAGGGCGGCGCCGCAGCCGAACTTGGTGCCGGTCATGCCCAGCGTATCGCGCAAGGCCCAGAGTATGGGCGTGTCCGGGGCGACGTCGATCGTATGCTCACCACCGTTGACATGGAGCGTGCTCATGATGGGTCAGTCCTTCGCAGGTTAGGTGTGTCGTGGCAAGTGCGACTCACCGCGCGATCAGAAGCTGCCGTCCGTCGACCTGGAAAGCGCCTCGAAGGCGTGCACTGCCTTCAGTCGAGCCTCTACAGCCGGCCCGACCACCGCCAGTGCATCGCTTCCGGCCACGAACACGCTGGGCGGAGTATCCATGCCCACAAGCTTTACCAGGACCTGGCCGAGCTTGTCCGGATCGCCCGGCTGCTTGCCTGCGTAGGGAGACCACATTGCCTCGGCGCTGACCTCGACGGCTGCGTAATCGTCGATGCGCCTGCTCGGCCACCTGGCGTTGGCTGCGTCCAGCAGATCCGTGCGGAAGAATCCTGGCTCGACCACCGTGATCTTGATGCCGAACTTCCCGACCTCCTCCGCCACGGCGAGCGAAAGGCCCTCCACGGCGAACTTGCTCGCGCTGTAGGCACCGCAGTGCATCAGGCCGACAACGCCTGCCACGGAACTGACGTTGATGATGTTCCCGGAGCGCTGCCTGCGCATGATCGGCAGCGCTGCGCGCATCACGTTGCTCACGCCCCAGAAGTTCGTCGCGAACAGGTGTTGAATGTCCTGCGTTCCCAGTTCCTCGTAGTTGCCTAAGAGGCTGTATCCGGCACTGTTCACGACTACATCGATACGACCGAACTTTTTTTGCGCCTGTTCGACCGCGGCCGTTGCCTGAGCCTCGTCGGAGACGTCCAGCGGGAGGACCTCCAGGTTCTCGCCGGCCAGATCGCGCAGGGCATTGCCCACTTTGGCCAGGTTCCTGCCTGTAGCAACGACCCGATCACCTGCCTTCAATGCGGCCCTGGCCGTACCAGCGCCGATACCACTGCCGGCACCTGTGATAAACCACACTTTACTCATGCTCAGACTCCCAGTCCTTTTCAATGCCCTTCACTCTAGGCAGATTGACTGAGAAGAAAAACACCCTCGTACTGAACAAGCTTTGAAGATATTCTTCAAAGTATGAGACTCAATCAGCTTGATGGACTGCTCGCATTCTGGAAGGTCGCGGAGCACCACGGGTTCTCTGCCGCCGCGGCAGCGCTCGAGGTTTCGCCTTCCGCGCTCAGCCAGGCGATCCGCCATCTGGAGGCCCGGCTCGGCGTCAGGCTGCTCAACCGGAACACGCGCGGCGTCAGCCTCACCGAAGCCGGACAGGCATACCTGTCCCGGATTGGACCGGCGTTGAGCGACGTGCTGGAAGCCGGAGAGCAGCTTCATGAGCTTCAGGGCCGGCCATCGGGCGTCCTGCGCATCAACGCCGCGCGAATCTCGACCGCCATGGTCCTCCAGCCGCTGCTGGCCGGGTTCCTGAAGGCCTATCCGGACGTCCACGTGGAGCTCACGAATGACGAGGGCTACGTGGACATCGTCGAAAGAGGGTTCGACGCCGGCATTCGAATGGGAGAGAGTGTTCAGAAGGATATGATCGCGCTGCCTCTCGGCGGCCCGGTTGCCGTATCCATCGTTGGATCGCCTGACTACTTCAAGCAGCATCCCGTGCCGCGCCACCCGTCCGATCTGATCCATCACAACTGCGTTCGGTTCAGGTTTTCAGGCAGCGGGGCCATTCACAAGTGGGAGCTCGAGGTCGACGGCCGCATCGTCGAATACGAGATCAGCGGCAACCTCACGATTAGCGACTCGTTGTTCTCGGTTGAGGCTGCGCTGGATGGCATTGCACTGGCGTACACGTTCGAGCAGCTCGCGCTTCCTCACATCCGGGCCAGAAAGTTGAAACGAGTCTTGAGCAGCTTCTCACCGACTTTCCCAGGGTTCTACCTGTACTACCCGAGCAGACGCCAGCAGCCTGCCAAGCTGAAGGCCCTGGTGAACTACGTGCTGGCGCATTCCAGCCCCGAGACGATTGGAATGTCAGCAACCGTGCCCGCGACAGACGTGTAGTAGTACGCCCATTTTTTCGGCGACCGAAAGTCTGCGTCGGGCCGACAAATTCCGCACGAAGGTAAGCATCGCGCGACCATTAGACAGTGGAAACAACCGCCGACTGTACCGACGACCATTCGAATCAGGATGCAAAATCCGAATGGCCGGTTTGCCGCAATCAACGGTCAACCGTTACACGAACGTGGTCGGCCGCTTGTGGCCGACTGTACGCGTTCACTCCCTTCGCCGTAAGCCGCCGGTCGAAAACCTTCGGCCTGCGCTAGCGGCAGCTTTGTGACGCCATATCTCAGCGGGTGCAACCGGTCCATCTCCGGTCGTTGGCCAGCGCTGCAACGAACACATTGGAGTGTCAGTTCTGCATCAGACAGCGGACGACCACCGCGTTAATACTCTCGTTGTGTCCTCGGCCATAACGGTCCTTCGCCGAACCCTACCGTAGGTTGCTCCCGAGTGACCGGTTTCCGAAAACCGAATGAGTCTTGCTGACCCGCTTGTGACGCCCGGTTTTGACACTCGGCAGAAGTCCTTGCAAACAGAATCTGCTGGTCATCGGCCGTTCATTGCCCGAGTCGGGCCAAGAAGGCTTCGCCCCGCTGCCTTGATGACTCGACGTGTGGCCGCATATCGACAGAGGCCGTACTTATCCTGATGCAGGATTGATCAAATGGTTAAGCAGGCGGTTTGCGGCATCGAATTTGGTGAAGTGCTGTTTGCGTTACCCGTGGCGGTTTGCGCAGTTTCACGCAAAGGCTGTGCGTGCACCGTCATCAATTGGTGAAGCGCGGCCGCAGCATTTGCAGGCTGACCCAGTTTGCATTTGTCGTCGGCACGGCCGCCGGGTGTGGGGAAGCACCACTCGCCTGGAGTATCGGCACGTCCTATGCCTAGGTTACCGCAGGACCAGCAGAACGCGGTGATCGACATGTCGGACTCAGCAAAGGGAATGTGCCAGCGCGGCGATGCTTCCTTGACCATAGGGGCTCACCTGGTAACGCGACGCTTCGGCTACACGCATCACGGCATCTACGTCGGCGATGGCAAGGTCCTGCATTATGCAGGATGGTCCCGTTCGCTGCGTCGCGCCCCCGTGCAGGAGGCCTCTCTGAGAGAGTTTGCCGACGGCCACGAGATCCGCGTCGAGCGGATGCCCGACACAAGGTACTCGCGTGACGAAGTGATTCGGCGTGCCTACTCGCGCCTCGGCGAAGACTGCTACCGGGTGACCACGAACAACTGCGAGCATTTCTGCGCGTGGTGTCTGTGCGGCGAAAGCCGAAGCGATCAGATCGACGCCCTGATCGCCTTGCCGCACCGCTGCCTGCACACGCTGGTCAACACACTCACACAGTTCGTGCGCGCAAAACCGATTCGTGTCTCCACGGATCGGCCCGCGTACTGGCGGAGCCATCCCCTGCGCGTTTACACCAAATGAACAAGCACGCGCGTGCGCGGCGATCTCGCAGGCGTGGCCGCGAGCGCCGACCGGCGCAAGACGCTTCATCAAATGGACAGGCCATTCCGCGTCGTTTTGACCTTTTGATCAATTTGGCGCTGGTGTAAGTACTGACCTGGTCATGGCGATTCGCCGCACAAGTGGCGGCAGGCGAACAGCCAACCCCAAAAGTCGACGGCGGGTCAGCCCCTTATGATCGCGGTCCTAAGCCATGACGACGAGCCGACCTCCCGGCATGGACTTTGCCTAGAATAGAGACTGAGACACCCCCATACACATAAAAGGAGGCGCTGTGACAGACAGCACCGCGCGGTTTTCGGCGAGCATGCGAGAGGGGATCGAGAACCTCTCGCGCCGCCTGAAATTCGTCAGACAAGAGGGGCACATCTGGCTCGGCGAGAATCGCATGATTCTCCTTCACACAGCCACGCTGGGCGCCTTGCGCAAGGAACTCGTCGACACACTCGGCCTCGAGCGCACGCGAGGCCTGTTCACGAGAATGGGCTTTCAGTCCGGTATGCGCGACGCAGAACTCGCACGCACATTACGCCCAACGGCGTGCGATTTCGGCCTGCTGGAACTGGGGCCGTGCCTGCACGTGCTCGAAGGCAACGTACGGGTGACGCCCATCAAAGTGGACATCGACATTGCTAACGGCAAGTACTACGGCGACCATCTGTGGGAAGACTCGTTCGAAGCCGAAGTGCACCAGAAAATCTTTGGACTGAGCAGTGATCCTGTTTGCTGGATGCAGGTCGGCTACGCGGGTGGCTACACGTCCACGTTGATGGGCCGCACGGTCCTCTACAAGGAGACGCTGTGTTCGGGCTGCGGCGATCCGCATTGCCGCATCGTCGGCAAGCCGGTCGAAGAGTGGGCGGACGGCGACGAGATGCTGAAGCTTTATACGCCCGATCCGGTCATCGAAACGCTGCTACAACTGCAAAGCGAAGTGCAAAACCTGCGCTCGCTGCAGCAGGAAGTGGCGCAGCCGGAAGAACTGGTCGGCGCGTCCGCCGGTTTTCTCGCCGCGTGGGGGCTCGCGCAGCGCGCGGCGTCGAGCGACGTGACCGTGCTATTGCTCGGCGAAACGGGCGTCGGCAAGGAGCGCTTCGCGCGCGCGTTGCACGGCGTGAGCCCGCGGCGTGATAAGCCGTTCGTCGCCATCAATTGCGCTGCGATGCCCGAGGAGTTGCTCGAAGCCGAGCTTTTCGGCGTTGAGCGCGGCGCGTTTACCGGTGCGCATCAGACGCGGATCGGCCGCTTTGAGCGGGCGGATAGCGGCACGCTGTTCCTCGACGAAGTGGGCGAACTCTCGGCGTCGGCGCAGGTCAAGCTGTTGCGTGTGCTCCAGGAATGCGAGTTCGAGCGCGTCGGCGACGACCGCGTGCGCAAGGTCGACGTGCGGGTTGTCGCCGCGACCAACGTCGATTTGACGGAAGCGGTGCGACGCGGCGCGTTTCGCAAGGATCTGCTGTACCGGCTCAATGTTTATCCAGTCACGATCCCGCCGCTGCGCGAACGTGCCGACGATATCCCGCGTCTTGTCGAGCGATTCATCGCGAAGTACAGCGTGCGGCACAGCAAGCGCGTGCTGGGCCTCACCGATCGCGCGATAGCGACACTGCGTGCCTACGCATGGCCCGGCAACGTGCGTGAGCTCGAAAACGCGGTGGAGCGCGGCGTGATCCTTGCGCGTCAAGGCGGTCAGATCACGGAACGTGATCTGTTCACGGCGCTCCCGGAGTGCGCGGACGACAGCGCCGCGTCGCTCGACGAGCGCGGCCATCCGCTGCGCGAAAACGCGGACACCGCCGATGCCCTGTTCGATCAGATGATCCGCGAAGGCGTGCCGCTCGACCGGGTTGAGAGCATGCTGATTGAAGCTGCTGTTGAACGTGCGGGCGGCAATCTGAGTCAGGCGGCGAGAATGCTCGGCATCACGCGGCCGCAGCTGGCGTATCGCTGGCGCAATCGCGACAAGTCCGCCCAGACTGAGGACAAATAATCGCGCTGCTCTGGTTGACGATGCCGGCCGCCCATTGGGCGGCTTTTTTTTTGTGCGATGCGTGGTTCACGAGGTGTTTGATCAATTGATCAAACACCTCGGCAGTTCATTAGCGCGGCCCGTACCACACACAACTCACCTACCGCGCCGCCATGCCTGTTTCGTCACCTCCAGACGTCATCGGGCATGCCGTCGCAATCACATGGCACGCCAGCAATCGCCTTAATCACCGCGCGTTTGCTGGCTCTTCATCAAATGATCAAGCAGCCCGCCATCGCTTGATGCTTTGATCATCGCCTCACGCCGCCATATCGCCTGTTTCGCTGCTTTTCTCCGGGCAAACCCTCGCTTTTAGTGCGCAAAACGCACATGGCACAGCTCGTGCAATAGAGAAGAAAAGCGAGGAGGCAACGATGCAAGATCCGCGACCGCTGTTCGACCGGACTCAACGATTCGTTCGGATAACTGCGCAACGAGAAGACGGCTATGTCGAATTCGATTTCTCGGTCGGCGGCCCCGATCTCGCTGTCGAACTGATCATGAACCAGACGATGTTCGATCGCTTCTGCC
>NZ_WOEZ01000286.1 GCF_013177735.1 Paraburkholderia elongata
CTGCGCGGCACGGAGCCCGTTTTCGGACTATCTGCGCGCGGCGGTGGCCCAACGGGACGCTGCAGCTCGATGACGTGGTTCTCGCGACCGGGCAATTCCTGCACCTGATGCTGCGCGGGATCCGTACGCGGCTGCTTTGCGTCACGAAACGGCGCCCCGGCGCGTCCGAGCGCGGCAACATCGCACGTCAGGCTGTTCGCGTCTTCGTCGCTGGATGCAAGGCGGGAAAGTGAGCGGACGAAACGTGGCTCGAGCACAGGTTCGAGCGCCCGGTACCGGCGACGCTTACTTGCCGCTCGTCGCCCTTTCCGGATCACTACCTGTCTGGGCTGCTCCGATTGGCGGCACGGCGTCGTTCATCGATGGCAGCGCCTCCTTTGGCGCTGCAGCGGTGGCAACAGCGGCAGGCTGGGCGGAGTCGGCCTTCAGGTAGTGATCGACTAGCGCGAAGAAACGCTGATAGAAAACGCCAGCAGGAATCGTCTCGCTCGCAACCTTCACCATCGAGTCATCGCTCGAGCCGATCGGCAGCGACAGCGATCCGAATACGCTCAGTCCGACGCTCGCCGACGTGTTGCTCTTCTTCAGCGCATAGCGATCCTGCACCGCGTTGACGTACGCCGTACCGCTGGTGCTTTTGGGGTCGTCGGTTGTGCAGACCACGTGGATTTCAATCACCGCGTGCGAATCGCTGGTGGGCTGGAAATTTTTCGATCCATCGACCGAATCGGGCCTCGTCGAACTGGCGATATATCCCTGGCTGAGCAACGCACGGCGGGCGGCTTCACAAGCGGGTTCCGCCTTCGCGGCGAACCTGTGCATATAGGGGCTATCGCCTGCGTCGAACTGTTCTTGCTGGTAAAGCGGCTTCGGCGTCGAGCACGCAGACAGTGCGCTTGCAAGCGCAAGCACGAAAGCCGCGGAGGAAAAGCGGAACTGAGTATGCATGGCTGAATACGATGGATCGGCTTGAGCGGAGCAGGGGGTCTGATGCCAGAAAGTCAGGACGCCCAATGCTCTTGCGCGGCATGAGAGGGACACATCATGCGGCCGATCCGAAAGTGAATGGGCCGCACCATTATAATTTTATTTCCCTACAACAACCTTCGACGTTGTCGTGAGCGCAGGTCCGTCACGTGTACGGCGGATGTGGCAAGCCGATACGAGGGGACGCATGATGCGGATCATACGATCGAGAAAAGGGCGCCGTGCCTTTCTGTGTGAGACCTGGACTGAAGCGGATGCGCGACCGAAGGCCACGCGTGTCCCTCGGCGTCCATCGTGCGCCAGGCAGGTGGGACGCGCCCGTCAATGCGCAACGCTCGACTTGAGCGGACTAATCTCGGTTTTTTAGTAGTGCATATTGGATAGGTTCACTGCTTGCCCCAAACTGGACAGCAAGCCATCGACAACGGCGGGTTAATACCGTGACCGACATGATTTCGCGGATCGTCCTGGTCCAGACTGGGGCAGCAGCTCTGTTCCCTGACGCTGATACAAGCCAGCGGGAACCACCGCTAACGCATAGCGCCGAGTTTCGAAACCATCGACGCTGAACGCGCGGCGAGAATGCTTCGGATCGCAGCAAGAGACTCTTCGGCCACCGGACTGGGAGTTTGTCGGTGTGGAACGGAAAACACCGGGGTCTTGACACCCAGGTGTTTGCAAACGGCGGAGAGATAAGGTTTGCCGGATCCGGCACACCGTTCGACTGTGACAGCAATCGCGGAATCACCGACGTGCCGACGCAGCCATTCGAGCGTTCGGCGGTCACTTTCGTTGTAGACCCTGACCAGATGTTCCATCATCCCTCCGGTGCTGTACAAAAATACAGTACTGTAAATATATACAGCTCGCAGCCCGGGAGCAAGACCTTTCGCTGATAGGACCAGGCCGTCGAGTACGACTTGTCAGCATGAAAAATAGCGCGGGATGTTGAAGCCGTTGCATCAGACGTTAAGAGGGCGGAATTGACCGCGCGTGGGCCAGACGGCTGAGCATTTTCGGGTCCACGTTGACACACGCCGGCGGATGGTCCGCGTGGCCACAAAAGATCTCCGATACGCTTGTGCGACAGCGTTTGCGGGAGGGCGCAGGCCTTCAGGCGATTCGCGACAGTCAATTTATTGTTTTACAATAAAAACTATTGGAAACTCATAATTGGGGTATCAATGACCGCAACAGCAACAACCCGGACCCTGACTGCGCAGGTACCCGTGGCGTTGGCCGAGGAGGTTGACGCCCTGGCCGAGCAGATCGAACGCCCGAAGCAATGGATCATTAAGAAAGCCTTGATCGCGTATTTGGCGCGTGAAAAGGAAAAGCGACGCCTGATCCAGGAGGGCTTGGACGACGTTGACGCGGGCCGTGTGGTTTCGATGGAGCAAGCCGAAGCGTGGGCGGATAGCCTCGGGACGCAAAACGAACGGCCGGTGCCGCGCGCATGACCGTGCCTGTTGCACTGACCAGCAAGGCCATGTCCGACCTCGCTCAAATCGCTGACCACGTCAAGCTTTACAACGACGTCACCGTGGCGCGAAAGGTAGTTAAGGCACTGTTGGCCGAAGCGAAGAAGCTGGGTGAGGATCACCACCACCGGCTCGGGGAAGAACTGGACGGGTACGACGGCCCGCCGCTCCGCGAGGTTCACAAGTGGGTGTGCTTGGGCGGACGATACGAAATCCATCTCGAAATCAAACCCGCATATGCCGATCCTCCCGCCACAATCTTCGTGCTCCGGGTATGGGACACGAGGCAGGACCGCTGACCAACGGGCATGACAAAGCGGGACATTTGCCCGCTTGCGCGGTGCGTGACCGGGGCAAGTTGCCTTGCACCCGCTCATGCGGGCGTAGCCACACTTCGCACATATTAGTGAGGCCCCGGGCCACTGAATGGCCTGGGGCCCGTAAGATCGGCGCTGGTGAGCATGCCGACACTTGCGGCGTGGCGTTCATCAGGCCCCCCAAAAGAAAACGCCCGCGCTATTCACGCAGGCGTTTCCGTGGCCCCGCTACCGCGCCCCAATGAACGATTTCTCGTCCGTTTCTGCTTCAGGGGCCGGCTTCCGCGCGGCTCCCTTTTAGTATAGGACGCGCAGCGGGATATCCAAGTCGGCGAAACTGGCGTTCACGAACCGCTCCGTTCCGCAGTTGGACCGTCGTTGGTTTGCACAATTTTGTTCCCGCGCGTGGCTAGTAGAATTGCGGCTGGCAGAGATGTCGGGAACAAGTTTGTTTCAAGAGGTTTTACAGAAAGTTGTTCCCCACACCAACGTTTGAGGCGATTTTGTAGCTGCCAAGTGCACCGCCGAATTGAATACCGATGAAAGCGCTCGCTGAGGTTGCTGGCGCAGTGCGAGAAGCTGGGTCTTTGGTATCACGCGGCACCTGGTTCAGATCTAGAGGCTAGGAACAAAATTCTGCAAGAGACGGGAACAGTTCTATGCAAACCAACGGGAGAGGATCGACTTGACATAACATAATTT
>NZ_WOEZ01000029.1 GCF_013177735.1 Paraburkholderia elongata
ATCAGCCTTCAAATTGCTTTCATTGCGTGTCGACGACGAAGTGAGTCCGCAAACCGGCGCGAACTCAGTCGGACCTTGAAGTGTTTTGAATTACGCTTCACCTCAACTCCGACGGTCTCCTAGGCCAGTTTCGATTACGAGAAAATCTCAGGACAAGTTTATTTACCCAAGACAGGTTTGATTTACGAAGAACCAGTTCGCGGGTTGCCACATACGAGCCCCAGGCTCACCGATTCACTTTTGTTATCACCCCCTCCAATACGCGGATTGTTAGCGCATCGCACCGCTCGTATATTTGCTGAACGAAAGCAGAGACAGCACGAACAGCAGAAATACAACAACTGAAAGGCAGGCCACCTAGGCCTGTCACAGGAGTACAGCGATGAATCGAATCGATCTGGAGGGGCGTGTTGTCGCCATTACCGGCGGCGCGCGCGGCATCGGCTACGCGGTGGCCCAACGGGCGCTGAACTCTGGCGCGTCGGTTGCCCTATGGGACATCGACGCCGAACGCCTCGCGCGCAGCGAGCGCGAACTCAGTGAACTGGGCAAGGTAACGGCCGTCACGGTCGAGCTCACCCAGGAAGCCTCGGTTGTTCAGGCAGTGGCACAAACGATCGCCGCCCATGGCGCGATCGACGTGCTGATCAACTGCGCCGGCATCACCGGCGGCAACGGCACCACGTGGGAACTGGACCCCGAGGTCTGGCGCCGCGTGATCGACGTGAATCTGATCGGCCCGTATCTCACCTGCCGCGCGGTCGTGCCGCACATGCTCGAACGGGGCTACGGCCGGATCGTCAATATCGCCTCGGTGGCCGGCAAAGAGGGCAATCCGAACGCCTCGCACTACAGCGCCTCCAAAGCCGGGCTCATCGGCTTGACCAAATCCCTCGGCAAAGAGCTTGCGACGAAGAACATCCTCGTCAATGCGGTCACGCCCGCGGCGGCCAAAACGGAGATCTTCGATTCGATGTCGCAGCAGCATATCGATTACATGCTCTCGAAGATTCCAATGAACCGGTTTCTGTTGCCGGAAGAAGCGGCGTCGCTGATTCTTTGGCTCTCTTCCGAAGACTGCGCGTTCAGCACCGGCTCGGTATTCGACCTGTCGGGCGGCCGCGCCACTTATTGAGTCGTCATGCACCGCGCCAGCCAGGCGCATTGTCGGCTGCACGTTCGACGCACCAACAACGGAGCCCTTTTCATGGCTATGCCTACTATCCGGCACGTGCGTGCCTTCATCGTCCGCGGTGGCGGGGCGGATTATCACGATCAACCCGACGGACACTGGATCGACGACCACATTGCCACGCCGATGGCGCGTTATCCGGAGTACCGCCAGAGCCGCCAGTCGTTCGGTATCAATGTGCTCGGCACGCTGGTCGTCGAGATCGAAGCGAGCGACGGCACGATCGGTTTCGCGGTGACGACAGGCGGCGAGATCGGCGCGTTCATTGTCGAAAAACATCTCGCGCGCTTTCTCGAAGGCCAGTTCGTCACCGACATCGAGAAGATGTGGGATCAGATGTATTTCTCGACGCTGTACTACGGCCGCAAAGGCGTGGTGCTGAATACGATCTCGGGCGTCGATCTCGCGTTGTGGGATTTGCTCGCGAAAGTCCGCAAGGAGCCGGTGTACCAACTCTTGGGCGGCCCGGTGCGCGATGAACTCGTCTTTTATGCAACCGGCGCGCGTCCGGACCTCGCGAAGGAGATGGGTTTTATCGGCGGAAAATTGCCGTTGCAGCATGGCCCTGCGGAGGGCGAAGCGGGGCTGCGGAAGAATCTGGAGAAGCTCGCGGAGATGCGCAGCCGTGTCGGCGATGACTTCTGGCTGATGTACGACTGCTGGATGAGCCTCGACGTACCGTATGCCACGCGGCTCGCGCAGGCGGCACACGAATACGGTCTGAAATGGATCGAAGAGTGCCTGCCGCCGGACGACTACTGGGGTTACGCCGAACTGCGCCGCAACGTGCCGCGCGGCATGATGGTGTCGACCGGCGAGCATGAAGCTACGCGTTGGGGTTTTCGCATGCTGCTGGAAATGCAGTGCTGCGATCTGATTCAGCCGGATGTGGGCTGGTGCGGCGGCATTACCGAACTCATCAAGATCTCCGCGCTCGCCGACGCCCACAATGTGATGGTGGTGCCGCATGGTTCGTCGGTGTACAGCTATCACTTCGTCGTCACGCGGCACAACTCGCCATTCGCCGAGTTTCTGATGATGGCGCCGAAAGCGGATGAAGTGGTGCCGATGTTCACGCCGCTGCTGCTCGATGAACCGGTCCCCGTAAATGGACGGATGAAAGTGCCGGACACGCCGGGCTTCGGTGTGCGGCTCAATCCGGAATGCGCGCTGCTGCGGCCTTATCCGCGTTGAATGCGCTTTGAACGTGGAGTGGACTCGATTTCAACCCGCAAGACATCGTATTGATCCAGCCAACAGGAGAATGACGTGTTGCTCAAGGACAAGGTCGTGATCGTCACCGGCGGCTCGCGTGGCATCGGCCGCGCGATAGCGGTTGCGTGTGCAACCGAAGGCGCGGATGTGGCGATCAACTACTGGGGGGATAACGACGCATCGTATGGGCGCCGTTCGGCCGTCGCGGAAGTGGTCGGTGAAATCGAAGCGTTGGGGCGGCGCGTGATCGCGATCGAAGGCAATGTAGCCACGCGCGAAACCGGTCATGAACTTGTTCGCCGGACCGTCGATGCGTTCGGCAAGGTCGACGTGCTCGCGAGCAATGCCGGCATCTGCCCATTCCACGCTTTTCTCGACATGCCGCCCGAAGTATTGGAGTCGACGGTGGCAGTCAATCTGACCGGGGCGTTCTACGTCACGCAGGCCGCTGCGCAGCAGATGAAAGCGCAGGGCACGGGCGGCGCGATCGTGGCGACGAGTTCGGTCAGCGCTCTCGTAGGCGGCGGCATGCAAACGCACTACACGCCGACCAAAGCAGGTGTGCATTCGCTGATGCAGTCATGCGCGGTAGCGTTGGGGCCGTACGGCATTCGCTGCAATTCGGTGATGCCCGGCACGATCGCGACCGACCTGAACGCGGAAGATCTCGCCGACGAAGCGAAGAAAGCCTACTTCGAAAAGCGGATTCCGCTGGGCAGACTGGGCCGCCCGGAGGATGTCGCCGATTGCGTGGTGTTCCTTGCTTCCGACCGCGCGCGTTATGTAACAGGCGCCGCGCTGCTGGTGGATGGCGGCCTGTTCGTCAACTTGCAGTGATGCGCGATGGCGACGTCACGATGGTGAGTCAATTCACCGGTGTAGATACGATCGCAGGCTCCGTCACCGCGGAGGCGGATTCGTCGCGTGCGAGCTTGCGCGAGAAGCCACGCAGCAAATCGATAAAGCGCAGCGCCGGATCGGCGAGGGCTTCTTCCTTGCGCGTGAGAATGCCGAAGCCGGCCAGACTCTTGCCGATTTCGAGCGGCAGCGCGACCAGCAGCTTGCCGCGCACATGATCGCGCACGACCGACTCGGGCAGCATGGCTACGGCGTCGTAGTTTTCGAGCAATTGCAGCGTGGCGAAGATCGACGCGCACTCGGTCAGATTGACTGGCGTCGCAAGGCCCGCACGCGCGAGTTCCTCTTCGAACAGCACGCGCGCCGGACTGGTAACAGGTTGCGCCACCCACGGCCAGTCGATCAGCTCCCGCAACGTGATACGCGAGCGCTGCGCCAGCGGATGCACCGAACGCACCACGAGCAGCAAAGTCTCGCGTGCGAGCGGTTCGAAACTGAAATCGTTGTGTTGCAACGGACTGGTCAGGCGTCCAAGCGCCAGATCGATTTCGCGGCGATGCAGCAATTGCACGACCTGGTCGCTGGTTTCGCCAAGAATGCGCACGTTCAGCAAAGGGCTTTCGGTTTTCAGCGCGGCGACTGCCATGGCCAGCAGATCGGGCGCGGCGCCCATGATGGCGCCGACGGTCAACTGTCCATGCCCGCCGCGGCGTTTGACCTCGAGGTCTTCGGCGAAACGGGTCAACTCGGCGAGTGCCCGTCGCGCATACGCCAGCGTGACCACGCCGAGCGGCGTGGGTGTCATGCCGCGTGCGTTGCGTTCGAACAGCAGGAAGCCGAACGCTTCCTCGATGTCGCCGAGCATGCGGCTCGCGCTGGGTTGCGCGACGTTGATCGCCTCCGCGGCTTGATGGAGATTGCGCGCGTCGTCTAGCGCGACGAGCAGCGCGAGGTGCTTGAACTTGAGCCGATTGACGAGTGCGATGGCAGCTGAGTGTTGGCTCATGGTTCCGGTGCGATTCGGTTTGTGGATCGCCCAATCCCAACAACGGATTGAGATGCTATCGACGCAGGAATTATAGTCGTATCAGACGCTTCTACGCTTCTCAGGGAAAGCGCCCGGATACGACGGGAGACAGTCCGCAATGGAAACAATCGCTTTCCGGATGGTGCTCAACCCCGGCATGCGCGAAGAATACGAACGACGTCACGCGCAGATCTGGCCCGAGCTGGTTGATGCATTGCACAACGCCGGTGTGCATGACTATCGAATTTTCTTCGACGCGGGCTCGCACCATCTTTTCGCCATTCTGACGCGCACCACGAATCACACCATGAACGCGCTGCCGCAACTCGACGTGATGCGCAAATGGTGGGATTACATGGCCGACATCATGCAGACGGCCCCTGACCATACGCCGTTTCAGCAACCGCTCGAGCCGGTATTTCATCTGAGTTCACTTAGCTGACGTTGCTGACTTTTTGCCGACCAAAGGCGGAGGGTGTCGCATGCAGGTTGTCGATTCGCATATCCATTTGTGGGATCTGAAGACGCATCGCTATCCGTGGCTGGAAAACCCGGGCGTGTCGTTCGTGGGTGACGCGCGCGACCTGAAGCACGACTATCTGCTCGACGATTTGCTCGGCGAGGCGGGCGATATCGAGGTGCTGAAACTGGTGCACGTGGAAGCGAATCACGATCCCGCCGATCCGGTCGAGGAAACCCGCTGGTTGCAATCCATTGCGGATCGTCCGGCGTCTCGCGGCATGCCGAATGCGATTGTCGCCGCCGTGGATCTGTCCGCAGCGAACGCGCCGGAACTGCTCGAGGCGCACGCGTCGTTCGCCAATACGCGTGGCATCAGGCAGATTCTGAACGTGCACGAGAACAAGCTGTTCGATTACGTGGGCCGTCATTTCATGCGCGAGCCGCAGTGGCGCGAACATTTTGCCTTGCTGCGCCGTTACGACATGTCGTTCGATCTGCAACTGTATCCGTCGCAAATGGAAGCGGCGGCCGAGTTGGCGCGCGCGCATGGCGATACGGTTTTTGTCCTCAACCATGCGGGTATGTTCGTGGATCGCAGTAGCGTCGCCGGTTATCGCGCGTGGCGTGACGGTATGCGAATGCTCGCGGGTTGCAGGAATGTCGCGGTGAAGATCAGCGGGCTCGCCATGTTCGATCATCGGTGGACCGTCGAAAGCCTGCGGCCTTATGTGCTCGAAACGATCGATACGTTCGGCGTCGAGCGCGCGATGTTCGCGTCGAACTTTCCGGTCGATCGCTTGTTCGGCTCTTACGCGGATTTGTGGCACGCGTACGCGTCGATCGTCGGCGGCGCGAGCGTAGCTGAGAAGGAAGCGCTGTTTCGCCGTAACGCGGAGCGCTTTTACCGTATCTGACGTACCGCATCTGAAGCATTCCCGAAAGCGAAGAAGAAGGAGACACGTAGTGCAGCAATCCCCATCCGCTGTGCCCAGGCTCGAACTACGGCACGCGAGCAAATCGTTCGGCCGGGTCCGTGCGTTATCCGACGGCGATCTCGCGTTGTGGCCGGGCGAAGTGCATGCGTTGCTCGGCGAAAACGGCGCGGGCAAATCGACGCTCGTAAAAATTCTCGCGGGCGTGTATCAGCCGGATACCGGCGACTTGCGGGTCGACGGCGTGGCGCGCCGCTTCGCGACGCCTGCCGAGGCGCGCGACGCGGGTCTGGCGGTGATCTATCAGGAGCCGACGCTGTTCTTCGATCTTTCGATCGCGGAGAACATCTTCATGGGACGGCAGCCGGTCGACCGGATCGGCCGCATTCAGTACGACGCCATGCGCCGCGAGGTGGATGGCTTGCTGGCCTCGCTCGGGGTCGATCTGCGTGCGGATCGACTGGTGCGGGGTCTGTCGATTGCCGATCAGCAGGTGATCGAAATTGCGAAAGCGTTGTCGTTGAACGCGAACGTGCTGATCATGGATGAGCCGACCGCCGCCTTGTCGCTGCCCGAAGTGGAGCGGTTCTTTGCGATTGTGCGCAAGCTGCGCGAACGCGACGTGGCGATTCTGTTCATTACGCACAGGCTCGATGAAGTGTTCACGCTGACGCAACGCGTGACGATCATGCGCGACGGCGCGAAGGTATTCGACGGGCTCACCGCCGATCTCACCACCGAATCCATCGTCGCGAAGATGGTGGGCCGCGATCTGGAGACGTTCTATCCGAAAGCCGACCGGCCACCGGGCGAAGTGCGCTTGTCAGTGCGTGGACTCACGCGCGTGGGCGTTTTCAAGGACATTTCCTTCGACGTCCGCGCCGGCGAGATCGTCGCGCTGGCGGGTCTCGTCGGCGCGGGCCGCAGCGAAGTGGCGCGCGCGATCTTCGGCATCGATCCCCTCGACTCAGGCGAAATTTCGATCGGCGGCAAGCGTCTCGCCGCAGGCAGTCCGGCTGCAGCAGTGCGTGCCGGCCTCGCGCTGGTCCCGGAGGACCGTCGCCAGCAAGGGCTGGCACTGGAATTGAGCATTGCGCGCAATGCCTCGATGACGGTGCTCGGACGTCTCGTGAAGCATGGCCTGATTTCCACTCGCAGTGAAACGCAGCTGGCCAATCAGTGGGGCACGCGCTTGCGTCTCAAAGCGGGCGACCCCAATGCGCCGGTCGGCACGCTGTCCGGCGGCAATCAGCAAAAGGTTGTGCTGGGCAAGTGGCTCGCCACCCACCCGAAGGTCATCATCATCGACGAACCCACACGCGGCATCGACGTCGGCGCCAAGGCCGAGGTGTATAGCGCGCTGGCGGAACTGGTGCGAGAGGGCATGGCCGTGCTGATGATTTCGAGCGAATTGCCGGAAGTACTCGGCATGGCCGATCGTGTACTGGTCATGCACGAGGGCCGTATCAGCGCCGATATAGCGCGCGCCGAAGCCGACGAAGAGCGCATCATGGGTGCCGCACTCGGCCAGCCGATTCCACCGTTGGGGCACGCCGCATGATGCGCCATTCTTCGACCCATCCCGCGCCGGTTCAGGCGCCGGTCCCCAGGCGCTCAGGCAGCGCGCCGGGCGGTTTCATCACAGGCATCGCGAAGAGCCGCGAGACGACGCTCTTCGTCGTGCTGATTCTGTTGATTGCGGGCACGGGGCTCGCGAAACCGCAGTTTCTGAATCTGCAGAATCTGCGTGACGTGCTGCTGAATGTGTCGATCATCAGCTTGCTGACGGCCGGCATGACGGTGGTGATTCTGATGCGGCATATCGATCTGTCGGTGGGGTCGACGGTCGGCATCAGCGCCTATGCGGTCGGCAGCCTGTACGTTGCGTTTCCGCATATGCCGGTGTTCGTCGCGTTGCTGGCCGGACTCGCGATCGGTCTGGTGGCGGGCAGTATCAATGCGTTGCTCGTTGCCGTGGGGCGCGTGCCGTCGCTGGTGGCGACACTCTCCACGCTCTACATCTTTCGCGGCGCGGACTATGCGTGGGTACACGGCGGGCAGATCAACGCGACCAGTTTGCCCGATGCGTTTTCCCGTCTCGCTACCGGCACATTCTTCGGCATACCGACGCTCGCGCTAATCGCGATCGTCGTGCTCGCCGGTCTGGCTGTCTATCTGAAGCAGTTTCGCGGCGGACGCGAACACTATGCGATCGGCTCGAATCCGGAGGCGGCGCGGCTCGCCGGCGTGAACGTCGAGCGTCATGTCATGGCGGGCTTTCTGCTGTCCGGCGCAATTGCCGGTTTCGCGGGCGCGCTATGGCTCGCGCGCTTCGGCACCGTCGATGCAAGCACCGCAAAGGGCATCGAATTGCAGGTCGTTGCCGCTGCCGTGGTGGGCAGCGTCGCGATCACCGGCGGTGTGGGCACCATTCTCGGCGCCACGCTCGGCGCGCTCGTGCTGGGTGTGATCAGCATCGCGCTCGTCGTGCTGCACGTCTCTCCATTCTGGGAGCAGGCGATCCAGGGTGCGCTGATCGTCGCCGCGATTACGGCAGATACGTTGCTGGCCCGCTCCGTCGCCAAACGCATGATGAGGAAACGCGATCATGGCTAAACCCGATTCCGCGCTGCTCACGCGCAAGCGCGAAACGCCGCTGCAATGGGAAGTGTTGCTGGTCGTCGTGCTGGCTCTGTCGCTCGCGCTCGGCCGCTGGTTGTCGCCGGTGTTTCTCACCGGTGCGAATGTCAGCAACATCCTCGCCGACCTGACCGAGATCGCGTTGATGGCGCTGCCCATGACCTTGATTATCGTCGCCGCTGAAATCGATCTTTCGGTGGCATCGGTGTTGGGCGCCTCCAGTGCGCTGATGGGAGTGCTGTGGCATATGGGCTTGCCGATGCCGCTCGTGATCGTGCTGGTACTGATTGCCGGTGCGCTGGCGGGCTTGCTGAACGGCCTCGTGATCGTGAAGCTCAATCTGCCTTCGCTCGCGGTCACCATCGGCACGCTGGCGCTGTTTCGCGGCCTGGCATACGTGTTGCTCGGCGATCAGGCGGTTGCGGATTTTCCGGCGGCTTATACGGCGTTCGGCATGGATACGGTCGGCTCGACCTTCATCCCGTTGCCCTTTGCGATCGTGATCGTCGGCGCGGTGCTGTTTACCGTGCTGCTGCAGTCCACTGCGTTCGGCCGCAGCCTCTACGCAATCGGCGCCAATCCGACCGCCGCGGCTTTCTCGGGTATCGAAGTCGCAAAGATCAGGCTGCGTCTATTCGTGCTGTCCGGCGCGATGAGCGCGCTGGCAGGCGTCGTCTATACGCTGCGGTTCACCAGCGCACGGGGCGACAACGGCGAAGGTTTCGAATTGTCGGTGATCGCGGCGGTGCTGTTCGGCGGCGTGAGTATTTTCGGCGGACGCGGCTCGATGTTCGGCGTTGTGCTCTCACTGCTGATTATCGGCGTGCTGAAAAACGCGCTGACGCTCGATGATGTGTCGAGCGAAACGCTGACGATCGTCACCGGCGTTCTGCTGCTGGCATCGGTGCTGATTCCCAATCTGGTTGCCCGCTGGCGTGCGGCGCGTGACCGGCGTTTCATCGCGAAGTCCGCTTCTTCTTTATAACGGTTCTCTTAAAACCGGCTCCAGACGAAATACCCAATACCAAAGACCGACAACCCGGACAGCATGTCGTCCAACAACAAAGCAGGAGACGCCTCATGTTCAATCCTCTACATCACACCGGCAAGACTGCGATCTGCATCGCTTTAGTCGCGATAAGTTGTGCCGCGTCCGCCGCGGGCCTGAAAAGCGGTCTGAAGATTGCCTTCGTGCCGAAGCAGATCAATAACCCTTATGAAGTGATTGCCGACGACGGCGGCTTGGCCGCGATCAAGGAGTTCAACGGCGTAGGCAAGGTAGTGGGGCCGTCGGATGCGGGCGCATCGTCGCAAGTGCAATACATCAACACCTTGATCACGCAGCGGCAGGACGCGATCGTGATCGCGGCCAATGACGCGAATGCCGTTGTGCCGTATCTGAAGAAAGCGATGTCGCAAGGCATCAAGGTCGTGACCTTCGATTCGGACACGGCTCCCGAAGGCCGTCAACTCTTTGTCAATCAGGCGAACGCGGAGGGCATCGGTCGAGGCCAGATCCAGCTGGTCGCGAAGCTGATGGGCGGTGAGGGCGAGTTCGCCGTGCTGTCGGCCGCGCCTAACGCGACCAATCAGAACACGTGGATCAAGTGGATGCAGGAGGAGTTGAAAAAGCCCGAGTACGCGAAGATCAAGCTCGTGAAGATCGCGTACGGCAACGATGACGATCAGAAGTCGTTCGTCGAAACGCAAGGTTTGCTGCAGGCGTATCCGAATCTGAAGGCGATCGTCGCGCCGACTACGGTGGGCATTGCGGCGGCGGCGCGTTATATCTCGTCGTCGTCGAGCAAGGGCCGGGTGCAGGTAACCGGGCTAGGCACGCCGAACCAGATGCGTGCATTCGTGAAAAACGGGACGGTCAAGGCGTTCCAGCTGTGGGACCCGAATCAGCTTGGCTATCTGGCAGGTTATGCGGCGGCGGCGCTGGCCTCGGGGACGATTGCCGGCAAGGAAGGCGAATCGTTTGATGCCGGCAAGCTAGGCAAGCGCACGATTGGACCGCAAGGCGAAATCATTCTCGGACCGCCGACCACGTTCGATGCCGGCAATATCGATAACTTCAACTTCTAGCCAGCGAGCAGGACCGCGAGAAATTCGCAAAGCGCGTTGCCGAGTATCTGGAAGAAGGCCGGCTCCATCAGCTCTACAATCGGCTGAGACTCGCCATCGAGCCAAATTTTCTCGGCATGGTCAAAGCGAATCTCAGTGAGGAAACCCGTCGAATGATATTCGAGCAGATTAGCGAGGATCTGTTGGCGCTCAATACCCGGGAAATTGAGGCGCACCTGCAGCGACACTGATTGGCTGCCTTCGGTGGCCTATAGCAATTCACGCAGTGAATCCCGCCTTGCCACGGAGCCTAGCCTCGCTGGGCTTATGCATGACTTATGAGCTGGGTTCTGAATTCCCCGATTCCTCGATATCGCGGAACCAGATTTCCGCATGAGACCGCTCGGTCACCCAGGAGCGAGCCTGCGGGGTGTTGAACTCATGATCGACGAACCGGCGTCCCCATTCGACCCCGTCTCTCACCGCCTCTTCTTCGGTTAGCCACTCCGGTTGAACGGTCATCGGACGAATATCGACGACTGTTCGGTCGCCGTGACGCACACTGACACGTGCGATCCAGGCGCCGAGTTTGTTACGCTCAGGCCGCACGGCGATCTCGAATTCGCCATAAGAAACAGTGCGTATTGGCATCGTTTTCCCCTTTGCCGCGTTCATGATCGATATCCGCCCGCGGTGCAGCGTGCGTGCTTCTCTCCACGAGCCATCATGCCGTAACTCCAGCAGTCCGACACGCGGTTATTAAAGTCAAATGGCAAACCGGTAGGCGTATTTCGCCAATATCTGGCATCGGAGAAACCGATGTTCACATAGACATGACTTGCTCATAGACTTCGAGTACGAAGGAATCGTGAGACTCTAACTTTTCGGTTGGCGGGAGGTCGCATGGCACAAAATGAATTTTCATATCGGCGGTTTCTGATCGCCGCAACGATCTCACCTCTGCAAGGTAACCGGGGGATCGCCACAGTCGATGTCACAACCGCAGACCCGGAGCGCATCGCCGATCTCGGGACGGAACGCTTTCTCCATGTGGAGCGGTGGGTTGAGAGAAATGATCCCGCTTTCCTTCAAGTCGTTGTGGACGAGTGTAAGGTGACTATCGACCATTACGCGGACAACGTTGACGATAGTTGACGCTGCCGACTCTCGCATGAGGTGTTGCCATGCAGGAATTTGAGCTTCTTTCGAAGTTCGAGTGGGTGCGCTGCCGGGTCAAGTGCGGGCGCAAGCCCGGCGAAGCGAACACTTGAAGCGCGTGGGGTAAATAGGCTGTTGCAGGGCTGGTTGCGGCAGAATGCGGCAACCAGCCCTGCAAGACAATGCGAACAATGACGAATCAAACCCAACTCTTTGAGGCGGCCCTGGGAATCAACGCGCC
>NZ_WOEZ01000287.1 GCF_013177735.1 Paraburkholderia elongata
CAACGGTCGTTGGGCCTGCGATTTGAAGCTGCCGACCGACTCTTGCGGCAGTTTGCCCATCAGATGGGGAATGTCGGCATTGCCGACGTCCGGCCGGATGCCGTCGTGGAATTTCTACAAGGAACGGGGCCGCTCACAGCTACATGGCGGCTCAAATACAACGTGCTTGCGGGCCTGTACCGGTTTGCCATCAGCAGGGGATGCAGCGAGACATGGCCGCTTCCCGCAAACGTGCCGAAGCTGCCGCCGCCCCAAACCCCCTATGTGTACTCGACCGCAGAGCTCCACCGCTTGATCGACGCGACGCCTCTGCTGTACAACTACCGTAGTCCACAGCAGGCATCCATGTACAGGACATTGATTCTCCTGCTGTATGGCAGCGGTTTGCGCATCGGCGAAGCGCTGCGGTTGACCATTCTGGATGCGGACCTGATCGACCGTGTCATCACCGTACACGACACGAAATTCTTCAAGACTCGTCTGGTACCGATTGGGCAACGGTTGTCGACGGAATTGGCCACGCATATCGAGCGCCGTCGGGGCCTGCCGATGCCGGAGGGCAATAACTCGCGCCTGTTCACTTCGCGCACTGGGCACGGGTGGCCGTATTCGCAAGTCATTACGCTGTTTCAGCGCCTGCGTCAGATGGCTAAAATCGAGTGCCCCGAGGGCGAGCTGCATCCGCCGCGCCTGCACGATTTGAGGCATACCGCGGCAGTACATCGGGTTCTTGCATGGTATCGCGATGGCAAGGATGTGCAACGCCTGCTCCCGCAACTAGCGACCTACCTGGGGCACGTCGATATCAAATCGACGCAGCGATATCTGCGCATGACACCGGAGTTGCTCGCAGAAGCAAGCCGGCGTTTCGCACAGTACGCGCAGTGTGGAGACGATCATGAATGACAGGAACCTGCTTGGCCCCTGGATCCGGCGCTTCATGCTTGAGCATATGGTGGCGGAACGGAACTTCTCGCCCAACACGCAGGCCAGTTACCGCGACACATTGACTTTATTGTTACCGTTCGCGGCCAAACTCGGCGGCTTTGCGATCGACCGGATGACCGTTGAGAACCTTTCGCCAACCATCGTGCGCCAGTTTCTGGATCACGTCGAATGCGATCGGCATTGCGGTGGCGCCACCCGGAATCTGCGGCTGAGCGCGCTCCATTCTCTGGCGCGCTTCATCGGCATGCATTCACCAGTTCATTTGTCTTGGTGTAGCGAGGTACGGTCAATTCCATTCAAAAAAACGGCCAGGACATTGATCGGTTATCTCGAGAAGTCCGAGATGGATGCTTTGCTGGCAGCGCCAGACCGCCGCACGGCAATCGGGGCACGCGACTATGCATTGCTTCTGTTCCTGTACAACAGCGGAGCTCGCGCCGATGAAGCTGCGAAGTTGACCATCGGACGCTTGCAGCTCACCGACCCGTCCTCCGTTCGCATACTTGGCAAAGGAAACAAGATGCGTGTGTGTCCCTTGTGGCCGACGACGTCCTCCGTCTTGACTCAACTCGTAACCGGGCGTAGTGCAGACGACACCGTGTTCCTTGGACGGACAAATCAGCCGATGACACGGTTCGGCATACATCGTGTCGTCACCCAATATGCCAAGCTCGTGACCAAGTCACATCCTGCGATGAAAGATAAACGTATCAGTCCGCATTCGGTTCGACACACGACCGCGGTTCATCTGCTACGTGCCGGCGTCGATATCAACACGATCCGAGCCTGGTTAGGGCATGTCTCTTTGGATACGACACACATCTACGCCGAGGTCGACCTGGAAATGAAAGCAAAGGCGCTTGCTCGCGTCGACATCTCAGGCCTGCCCGCAGCATCAAGGCGTGCGACCACGCTGCCTTCACTGATGACGTTTCTGAAGCAACTTTAGTTGTTCGCTGGCATTTTTTATGTGCGGGCACGAGTCAGGGGGGATTGGATAAGCCCTGACTCGAAGACATCGCCGCCACATAAATTTGGCCGCAACATAGCCCGCGTAGGCGTCCGCCTGCAGGATGCCGCTGAAGCCGGCCAGATGGCGCTGGGGATGAACGCCCTGCCGGTTGGGCGAGTACGCGAACCACACGGCGGCCGGTTCCGTCGAACCGGACCGACTGTCATCGCGCACGTAGACCCACAGCCGGCCAGTCTTCGTCTTCCCGTTGCCGGGCGCAAGCACGGGGATCGGCGTATCGTCCGCATGGATCTTTGAGCCGGCCATCGCATAGCAGCGCAGTGCCGCAATCAGCGGATCAACCAGCGCCTCGCATTCGCCAACCCATCGACCCATGCTCGCCGGGTCCAGCGTGACCTTGTCACGCGCGGCGATTTGCGACTGCCGGTAGAGCGGTTGATGATCGGCGTACTTGGACACGAAGATGTCGGCAAGCAGGCTCGGGTGCGCAACGCTGCGTTGGATCGGCAGGCCTGGCACCGGCGGCTGAGCGATGCGATGACAGCAGGCGCAGACCTTCTTGCGCCGGATCGTGCGGATGACCTTGAACGCCGCCTCGATGCGCCCGAGCTGTTCGGAAACGTCCTCGCCCAGCGGCTGCATCTCACCTCCGCACTCAGGACAGGTCGGCCCGGGTTCCAGCACATGCTCTTCGCGCGGCAGGTGTTCCGGAAGGGCCTCGCGCGGTGCCCGCTCGCTTTCTGTAAGCGTCGACACTGATGTGCTCTTGCGCCCGGCCTGGGCACTTCGCGCCTCGGCGGCTCCCCGGCTGGCGGTCATCTCTTCCAGTTCGGCCTCGAGTCGCTCAATCTGCCGGTCCAGTTTCTCGGACTTGCGGCCGAACTGCATGCGTTTCAGTTTGTCGATCTGGGCCTTGAGCCGCTCGATCTCCAGATCGCGCTCGGCAATCGATGCGCGTTGCTCGAGCACCATGGCTCGAAGCGTCTCGATATCGTCAGGAAGGTCGCTGGCATTGAGCATGCGGTGCAGTTTACGCACCTCTTGCGCGGTTTACAACATCGACAGCGTCTCGCTCGTGCGCCGTGGCTGCTTCCAGTCGATGCCCTCAAGCAGCATCGACAACTGGGCCTGCGTCAGGTGGATCTTGCCGCTGTCGGCCTGCGGCCATACGAAGTGCCCGCGTTCAAGCCGTTTGGCGAGCAGGCACAGCCCGTCGCCGGTGGCCCAGAGAATCTTGAGGGTGTCACCGCGACGACCGCGGAAGACGAAGACGTGACCAGACAGGGGGTTCTCCTGAAGCGCCGTCTGTACCTTCGCAGCCAGGCCCTGGAAGCCGCAGCGCATATCGGTCACGCCAGCGGCGATCCAGATGCGTGTGCCCGCCGGCAGGCCGATCATCGGGATAGCTCACGAATCAACAGCCGCAGTGTGACCGGCGAAACATCGCCGCGAATCCGCAAACATGCACGGTCGAACTCCACCTCGCAGACGTTCTCAAGCGGCTCGCCTGCATTGACCGTTGTCGCTGGCGTTTCCGAGACGATGCTCACCGGCAACAATAGCGGCATCTCGCGCTCCGGTTCCGGCGCGCCACACTCCGGCGACGTCGGAAGGCCGTGCTCTGCCTTCAGATATTGCCGTCGCCACTTGAACAACAGGTTTGCGTTGATATCGTTGCGGCGCGCGATCAGCGCCACCGATGCTCCTCCTGGTTCCAATGATTCTTCGACCAGCCGCCGCTTGAAGGCCGACGGAAAATTAGGCCGCTTATACGTAACGCCAGCCACGCGCGCTTTCGATGCTGTCTTGTCCACTTTGGTGTCCACCATAATTTGGTGGATACCAAATTACCCAACACTCAATCCGCCGTCCACAACGGCCTCCGCGAGTTGCTTACCTCCTTCACGGCTTATTTGTTCCACTTCCGAAAAGGCGTGAGATTCGACCTGAAAGTCGTTGTCGCTCACGGGCGCATCCTGGAACTTCGGCGAGAGCGCGAACCTGAAGCGGGGGAAGCGGTGGATGAGTGGACTATCCCCGTACCTCGTCCCGACGCTGAACGTCACGATTGATGCGAGCCGGTTCACAGACGACTAGTTAAATGAATAGTAGCTATTCCGCGCAAGTGGAGCCTATCCAAAGGCCACGATGTGCAATTACGTCCACCGCGGTCCATCGCTCTGGCGTTGACTTCTGTTTAAACGCGTCCCGCGTCGGCTGGCGCTTTGCCCCGGAATGTGCCACTGCTTCGATGTTCTGTACGGTTTTGCCAGTCGCTGCGGAGAACTGCGTGCGTGCATCGCATCGCGGTCGGCGCGCTTTCGCAAACGAACTCTACGTTCACCAACGCGACGGGCACGATTGGCACGCGAAGGTCCGGTTAACAGGGCGGAGCCGACTGTCGAATGTCACACCAAGCGCCAGGACGAACGGCGCTTCCTGGCCGGTCGCTGCCTGTCGGCCATCGGCTGCTCGTCCCCCGACCCTTCTCTGCCGTTCGGACCAGCGTCACCATAACGACCGCTCTCGAGATGCAACGGTCACCGAACTTCGCCATTACGCCCGCAAGAGCGCGTCGTCTTCCTCCGTGTACACGTCGTGTCCGCCCCGCGCCAGGAAGTCCCACGTGACCGGTACCGTATTGGGCGCGGAGAATGTCCCGCTCGGTGACGCCGGGACGGTCGCTGCGATAAAGAATCTCGACTCAACCGTATCGGGGGAGGCGTCCGTCAGGCTTGAGCGGGGCGGTGTGACACTCCCTCAGCTCTTCTGTCGGCTTCGAGCCATCAGATAGGACCAGACGGGGTCTGCCGGAGTCTTGGTAGCACCTTTGTGCATGTTGTCGAATCCTTGGACAATGAGATAGACGCCTGCGGTCAATAACAGGAGCAGAAATTGCGGGGTTGATACCTGGGCGGTTTCCGCGTCGGAGAGGATACGCAGCAGGGCCACTAGGACCCCAACGCATGCCTCGCTGCACCCATACAGGAACTGGCACTTCAGCCTGAACCAGAATAGGCACGCACTCACTAAGAGCGTTGCACCCAACAAAGCCGAAACTGTTCGGATTGCCTCAACGTCCGGGCTGGCTGCCAGGTCATATAGAGCGACAAACGTGAACAACCAGTACGAAACACCCAGCGCCAAGAACGGCAACGCAACCATTACGCCAACCGTTACCGCCAAGTCGAAACCCCACTGTTTTTTCCCCGCACCGTTCCTCCACCTGTTTATCCGAACAGTCAGAAGCCCGATGGGTGCGATAAAGGCTGCCATGTACACACCAATCAAGGCGCCCCAGAAAGCCCATACTTTCGAGGTGTCCAAGTAGTCCGGCGCGTCCAGGAGAAATCCACAAGCGCCCCCCCCCTATGACGCCAACCAAAAGGGAGGGCCATGCCGAGCGAATCTCTTCGGCAGTCAAAAGGCGTCTTAGTCTCATGATTTTCCGAGCAAGTGGTTCATACACGTTATGAGGACCACCACATGCCGGACCAGCCCATCGCGGCCCAGCGCGTGCCCCACTACTCGCAACAGCATAGATCGGCGCACACAGGATGGAGTGCCATTTTTGCCCGCGAGCGAGGGCCACGCCTGAGGGGTTGTCCGAGTATGCAACCGTCTTGGCCGCCGATCAAAGGACTGTTATCGAGGCGAAGCGGACGCCCGAGCGTCAACGCGTCGGTGAAGGCGAATGACGCTTCATGGCCGAACCCAGTCCGACATTGATCAGGCGGCGTGGCCGTCAGTTGATCGATCCGCATCAGGCAGCAGTCGACCCCGTATAGATAGTCCGTCCCGCTTTCATCGATACTGGTGGGACTGGCAGCGAGCTGCCAGTCGAGGCGGGACATGCACCCGTGGACTACGAATAAGTCGACCCAAACGCCTGGACGATTGCCGCTTTAGCTTCGAGTCCACGGGTGCGCCTGCGTCCGATAACGAATACTCAGGGTTCGCCGTCGCACCGGCTCACTATATTGCCTTCGCTGGACGCAAGCATGCATGTCCCTACCGGGTAATCTATCACTTGCGGAGGTTCACATGGCACCTCTATCGAACCAGCAATTCAAGGCTTTCGTCGGCCTCGACTGGGCAGATACCAAACATGACATTTGCCTGCAGCAGGCTGGCGACGACAGGCGCGAGTTCGACTGCATTCCTCACCAGGTTACACGCATTGATGAATGGGCAAAGGCTTTACATCAGCGCTTTGGTGGTCCGATCGCGGTCGCGCTTGAGCTGGCCACAGGGCCGATCGTCTCTGTGTTGCAGAAACATGTGTTCGTCACTCTATTCCCGATCAACCCTGCAATGCTCGCGAAGTACCGTGAGGCGTTCAAGCCGAGCCGGGCCAAGGACGATCCCACCGATGCCGAACTGGCACTCGACCTGCTGCTGCGCCATCCTGAGCGGTTCAGCCCGCTCAGGCCGCAGAGCGTCGGCATGCGTTCCTTGCTGAGCCTGATCGAACAGCGTCGTGAACTGGTCGGCGACAAGACCCGGTTCACCAATCGGCTCACCAACGCACTCAAGCAGTATTATCCTCAAGCCTTGGAATGGTTCGACGACATCGACACGGTGCTGTTTTGTGATTTCCTGACCCGCTGGCCAACTCTGCCAGCAGTCAGGCGCGCGGGCAGAAAGACGCTTGAAACGTTCTTCCATGTGCACAACTGTCGCCGGGCCAAACTGATTGAGGGACGTCTGGAGTCGATCCGCTGCGCTGTGTCGCTCACGGATGATCCCGGGATCGTTGCACCTCACCGATTGCTCGCGCTAATGCTGGTGGCGCAACTGCGCACAGCGCTGGCTGCGATCGACGTGTTCGACAAGGAAATCGCGGCAGTCGCACGCACGCTGCCCGACTTCGACCTGTTTGACAGCTTGCCCGGCGCAGGTCCGCATCTGACACCGCGCCTGCTGGCTGCGTTTGGCGAGCAACGTGACCGCTTCAGGGGCGCTGATGAACTGCAGAAGTACTCCGGCATCGCGCCGGTCACCGAGCGCAGCGGCAAGAAGTGCTGGGTGCACTGGCGCTGGCAATGCCCGACCTTCCTGCGCCAGACGTTTGTCGAATGGGCGGGCCAGACCATCAACAAATCGTTCTGGGCGGGCGCCTACTACCGGCAACAGCGAGCAAAGGGCAGTTCGTATCAGGCCGCCGTCAGGGCATTGGCGTTCAAGTGGATACGGATCCTCTACCGCTGCTGGCAGACCGGAACGCGGTACGACGAGAGCATCTACCTCAACGCCCTGAGGAAGCGCGGTTCGCCACTCCTCAGGAACCTCGGGCTTCCAGGGTAACCCGTTCCAATCGGCGCGGTTACGCAGTTGGATTCCTGGTCTGTGGCTTTCCTCCGTTTGACGCTCGCGAGTTGTCCACCGCTGGCCGGCGGGTCTCCTGTTATGACCATGACGCTGGCCGGCGGTGGGCAACTCGCCAGGCGGGGCGCATGACGTCTTCTTCGACATGGGCAGGCCTGCCCGATCCTTACGAACCGGAGTCCTGGAAACCAACTCTTCCCTCTGAAAAACCTTGACTGACGACCTCAGGGCGTGATATAGCCGTTCGGCGTGCATCCTGAATGTCTGCTCTGCAAGGGCGGCCGGTTAGTACCTTCGTCGCCGGTCG
>NZ_WOEZ01000288.1 GCF_013177735.1 Paraburkholderia elongata
GCAATGGTGACGGCGGTGGTAACGGTGGGCGCGACGGCGGCGACGGCGGCCACGGCGATGGCGGTCATGGTGACGGTGGCCATGGCGACGGCGGCCATGGCGACGGCGGCCACGGCGATGGCGGTCATGGTGACGGTGGCCATGGCGACGGCGGCCACGGCGATGGCGGTCATGGTGACGGTGGCCATGGCGACGGCGGCCACGGCGATGGCGGTCATGGCGATGGCGGCCACGGCGACGGTGGTCATGGTGACGGTGGCCACGGCGCTGGCGGCCACGGCGACGGTGGTCATGGTGACGGTGGCCACGGCGCTGGTGGTCATGGTGACGGTGGCCACGGCGCTGGTGGTCATGGTGATGGTGGCAAAGGCGACAGCGGCCACGGCGACGGCGGCCATGGCGACGGCGGCCATGGCACTGGCGGTCATGGTGATGGTGGCAAAGGCGACAGCGGCCACGGCGACGGCGGCCATGGCGACGGTGGCCACGGCGCTGGCGGCCACGGCGATGGCGGCAAAGGCAGCAGCGGCCAGGGTCACGGCGATGGCGGTGGCAGCAGCGGCCAAGGCGGCGGTTACGGCGGCGCCCACGGCCACTGACGCAGCGAGCGCTCCTCAGCGCGCGGCAGCCGGCAAACGGCTTCGCGCGCTGATGTCCCGGCCGGGATCACACGAGCGGACAACCGAACATCCGCTCACTCTCACGCCCGCCCATCCCGCGCAAAAGAAGAATAGAAAGAAACAAAAAAACCAACGCACGATAATCCGGAAAGTAAAAAATCCCATCGACAGATTCGCCTTCAACCCAAAGGCAATCCCGTCGATGGGATGACTCGCGGCAAGCTCTCACATCTTCCCAACCAAAAAAAGCCAACCGCTACTCAAAGCCCCTCAGCGCCACTTCAATCACGTGCCTTCTCAAGTTCGACAAACATCCACTCGACGTCCGCTCGACGCGATCCACGGAAACACCAACGACGTCCGCCTGAAAGCGTGCCGTCCGTGATTAAATACCGAGGCATCGCCTGCCACTTAAAACGCTGAACCAGACCCCGGCGGGCACACGCAACAGTCCATTCATAACGGAGTTCGCGTTGAACAACAAACAGGCCTCGTTACCGCAAGTGCCATTGCGAATTGCGGCAGCGCAAGCGCAACCGGTTTCCGGCGACGTCACGGCAAACATTGCAAAAACCGTCGGACTGACCGGCGTTGCCGCTGACCGCGGCGCGAAACTGGTGGTTTTTCCCGAGAAATTCCTGAGCGGCTATGAACCCGGGCTGATTGCCGGCGACCCCGCAAAATACGCCTTCGACGACCACGATGCGCGGCTCGAGCCGATTCGGGAAGTCTGCCGCCAGCGCGAGATTGCGGTGATCGTCGGAGCGGCAACACATGGCATAGGCGGCCTTCATATTTCTTCGCTGGTGTTCAGCCGTTCCGGCGAACTGATCGCGCCGTATCACAAGCAGCATCTCTATAGCAGCGAGACGAAGATTTACCGGCCGGGCACGCAAGGCTGCATGCTGGAGATCGACGGATGGCGGCTCGCACTCGGCGTGTGCTACGACTCCGGCTTTCCGGAGCATGCGCGCAGCGCCGCGGTGAACGGCGCGCACGCCTATCTGGTGAGCGCTCTCTTTAGCCTGAAGACTGGCTACCACCAGTCACGCATCTGGTTTCCGGCGCGTGCGTTCGACAATACCCTGTATGTGCTGTTGTCGAATCACGTCGGCACCACAGGCGGCTGGGAAACGTGTGGTGCGAGCGCGATCTGGGGCCCGTATGGCGACGTGGTGGAGCAAGCGAGCCGCGAACGGGAAGAAGTGATTACCGCGCTACTCGATCCGGCCGTGCTCGCCGATGTCCGTGAGCGCGAGATGGTGCTCGCGGACTTCATGGCGCACGGCGATGAGGCGGCGAGTGCTTACGTGGCGCATCGTCTGGATTAACAGAACCTGTCATCCGCTACAATGACGCGCACTACCCACCTGGAGACTCGCTTTGAAATCTATCCTTGCTTTGGTCGCCGCGGCTGTTCTTTCTTCCACGGCAATGGCCGCTTCCACCACCGAAAAACTGCCTTCTGGCGTTGTCGTTGAACATCTTACGCAGGGCACGGGTGCCCAGCCGGCTGCTGACGACGTCGTGAAGGTCAACTACCGCGGCACGCTCGCTAACGGCACCGAGTTCGATAGCTCGGCGAAGCATGGCGGCCCGGCAACCTTCCCGCTCAATCGCGTGATTCCGTGCTGGACGCAAGGCGTGCAAACGATGAAAGTCGGCGGTAAGGCCAAGCTGACCTGCCCGGCGGCGACTGCCTATGGCGAGCGCGGCGTCGGCCCGATTCCGCCGAATAGCGACCTGACGTTTGAAGTCGAGCTCGTCGGTATCGTCAAGTAATACGGCGCAGAGACAGAGCAAAGCGCGCTGAAACTGAACCCCGCTCCGGAGATCGAAGCGGGGTTTTTTCTTTTCCGGGGTACTGCATGTATCCGATCGCCGGGCTTTTCTAAAAGAAGAGAAGTTCTGCTCTTATTCAGACGGTGTCGTTTTTTTAAAGTCCCGTTGCATTCGCTCGTTTACCTTCTACGCTTGCGCCGCGCTGCAACAGCCGCTTTGCGCGTTCCGGAATCTCTGGCCTTCATTCGTCGCGCGTCGGGAGCGCCCGTCATGAACATCGATTTTCACTACGGTGTGGTCTATATCGTTGCCCGTATCGGCGGAATGCCGGCCGGCGAGGCACTCACGGTGGCGCATGCCTGCCAGTATGTCGACGACGCGACCACTTCAGGAATACTGCGTTTTTCGGGCGGTGAGACTTTCGAGCGCTTCGCCACCGCGCACAAGCTATTCGACTATACCAACACGGATAATGATCAGAACCGGCTGGTGTGGGCGCCATTTCATTTTCGCTTCTTTCGAAGTTCGAGTGGGTGCGCTGCCGGGTCAAGTGCGGGCGCAAGCCCGGCGAAGCGAACACTTGACGCGCGTGGGGTAAATAGGCTGTTGCAGGGCTGGTTGCGGCAGAATGCGGC
>NZ_WOEZ01000289.1 GCF_013177735.1 Paraburkholderia elongata
CATGGGGTTGCGGCTAACGCAAAAAACCCCGTCGGTCACAAGGCGCGAGGCCTTGCTTGGGTCCATGGGATTGGTGGTCGTTCGCGCCTGACGAAAACGGACGAAGGCTGCCACGGCGATGGCGAGCCCGATCGCAGCGGGGAGGCTGCCGAATCGGTTCCATGGCGAGGCGATCCAGTGACCGAGCGGCATCCAGCGGTGCAGTGCCCACATGAGGGCGGCCGCGGCCAGCATCACGATTGGTGGCGGAATGCGAGGCTTCATAGGGGCGAACGAGCGCGGGCGTGGAGAGGCGCTTTGTCGAAAGGCGTTTTCGGACACCAACGGCGTTCCAATCTTAGCAAGCTTATCCGATGAGTGTTCCCTCGGATCGTCCGCCAAAACACAGGTTCCAACTGGCTCAATTTTCGGTCGGCGTAAACAATGCAAAAGATCAAAAACGAACGGCCCCGCAGAATCGAAGGGTTGATCCGGAGCGGTCAATCAGAAACCATGAAAGTGGACATCGAATGGGCAACGGCTATTGCATTTTGTGTTGATCACCCCGAACTCGTAGAAGCTGCCAACGAAGGTTGACACAGATCGTGCAACAACGTGACACCGGCCAAAACACGCCAGCGACGGAGTAAATCATTGGGTCATGCGCTTCACGGCGCGCTCCGCGCCGACCTGTTGGACAACAACACAGCGATTCCATCAAAACCCGCAACCAGTAGCGTTACACCCCGATTCCCCCCGCTCTCGTCCCAGCGCCGCACGCGCCTCATACAAAGGTATGAACCCGCCACTCCTTCGCAGGAGGCGCGCCAGCCGTTCGTAGAATAGCTTTGCCGCTCGCAAGCGCCTACCCTTGTCTCATGGGGACAAGGACAGCACTGCGGAGCACATCATGAACACGCTGCACAACTGGATCTTCATCGGATTCAACGCCTACGACGAGTACACGTTCGTGCCCTGGCTGAACCGGAACGTATATCGGCGCACCGTGGACCTGAGCCAGATCTGTATCCTGTAACGCCACGCCAAGGTCATCCGTTCGCGCTGACGCCATCACTGCGTGCCGGCGAATCACGATCCCTGATGCCCTCAACGAGCCGCTCAAAGTGAAAAAGATAGATGTGCCGACGTTTCCTTCGATCCCGTGCGGTCCGGAAGACATCACGTTGAACGAGGTCCCCGCCGGCAAAGCCCGGACCGGGCCGGAACCAGACGGGATGAGCGGAATGCCCGCTCACGCAGCGTTCCGGGCTTCGGCAAATTCGACAGGCGCCGCACGGCAAAATGCGATTGCATCCGGGGGCTCCCGCAGCCTGCATCGTTCACGCATGACTGATGGCCGACGCCTCCGGCGCCTTGCCCCCCTCCCCTTCAGTCGCAGCAGGAGATGGAGCCATGAAGACAATGGCTCACGATAGCGTCTGCATGTCGAATGCCGTTGTCTTTCCAGCCGACCATCAAGCCGGCGCGCCCATTCCCGCTGAAGGCAGACTGAACCGAAACGTCGCGCCATGCGTGGCGTTGTTGGATGCCGAGATTGCCCCTCCGTGAGCTTCGATGATCGAGCGGCAAATCGGCAACCCCATCCCCATTCCCTGCAACTTGGTCGTGAAGAATGGGGCAAACACCCTCCCCGCATTGTCGGCATCGATGCCCATGCCCGAGTCCCGTACGGCGACAACCAGTTGCCCCTGCCCGTCCTGACTCGATTCGATCAGCAGTTCGCGCGGTCTGTCGCCGACGTCGTCCATCGCCTGCATGCCGTTGATCACCAGATTGATCAATACCTGCTGAAGCTGAACCCGGTCTCCCAGCAGCGGCGGAAGCCCTGAGCCGAGTTCCAGGCGCAGCGCCACGCGATGATCCGACACCTCGCGGTTGATGAGGGATACGACATCGCGAACGACATCGTTGATCTCCAACTGCGTCTTCTGCGGGCCGGCCCGCCTGGCGAGCGAGCGAATGCGCTGCACGATCTCAGCCGCGCGCCTGCCGTCGCCGATCATGCGCTTGACACACGCGCGCACCTCGTCCAGATCCGGCTGCGGTCGGTCGAGCCATCGCAGACTCGCCTCGCCGTCAGTCACGATCGACGCCAGCGGTTGGCCCAGTTCGTGTGCGATGGATGCGCTCAGCTCTCCAAGCGTCGTCACCCGCGTGACATGCGCGAGTTCGGCTTGTGCCTCCTGAAGCTGCGCCTCGGCTCTTTTCCCAGCCGTGACGTCCATGATGGCACCCATGAATTGCAGTTGATTTGGCTTATCCGTCGCCACATGCCCCACCACGTGCACGTGCTTCACCGAGCCGTTCGGCATCAGCAAGCGATGTTCGCAATCGAAATCCTGTCTGGTGGTTGCGGCCTGCCCGATCACCTGCCTGACGCGCGAAACATCGTCAGGATGCACGCGTTGCAACACGAGTTCGATGGAGGGATTCACGGACGGCTCGAACCCGAAGATACGGAAAGTCGGCTCCGACCAGACAATCTCTCCACTCGACGCATTCCAGCCAAAACTTCCGGTGAGGCTCAGATTCTGTGCTTCCGCCAGAAAGACCGCCTGGTTTCGACGCTGTATCTCGTCGAGCCGGCGGACCTGCCTGATCAGTGCGGTCACGACAAGTGAGGTGATCAGAAACGCGACCAGCTTGGTGAGATCATCCCCGTAAAACACCTGCAAGGTGAACAGCGGCGGCGTAAAGAAGTAGTTGAGCAGTACGACGGCGACGATCGAGAAGATGATGGATGAAACATAGCTGTCCATGCTGGACAGCAGGACGATGACGATCAGATAGATGAACCCGGTCGTGGCAATGCTGAGCTGGAGCCGGAAGCACAGCCAGGTCACCGCGCCCAGGGCAGTGCAGCCGACGACCCAGAGCAACATCAGGTACCGGATGCGGTCGACCCCATGCATCGCCATCCATTGCACGGGCGATGCCGGCCATTGTTTCCTTCCCTGCAGCGGTTCGAAAAGCGAGGTCATGATGACGTTTCCTGATAACTGGCAATCCGCCTATACGTTCGTATGATTTTCTTCCGGCGATTCACGTTCTACGCTTTCAATCAACGAATGAAGCGGTTTCAACCCCTGGGCTCTGGCACCGCAACCCGAGGTCTATCTGTTGAGTAACGATCAAATAGTCTCCATCGTCGACGACGACGAGGCGGTTCGCCTGGCGACGTCAAGCCTGGTGCGCTCGCTCGGATGGCAGGCGCGCACTTTCGCGTCGGCCGAGGAATTCTTGCAGTCCGGATGTGCAGGGAAAACTTTGTGCCTGATTTCCGACATCATGATGCAGGGCATGTCGGGGATCGATCTCCATGACCGCCTGCTCGAACTCGGATGTGCGCCTCCAACCATCTTCATGACCGCGTATTCGACCGCCGCGCTTCGGGCAACCATTGAGGCGAAGGAAGTACTCGCCTTTCTCGATAAACCGATCGATGCCACGGCAGTGGCTTCCTGCCTCAAACAGGTTTTAGGTCAACCGTAGCGTTCCAGCTCGTCGTCATATCGGCACACGTCAGAATCGGCCCGCCTGTCACGTCTTCCGATGCTGGGGGGAAATGCCGATGGCTTCCGCCTTGCGGACCAGATCGGCCACCGAACGCGCTGCCATCTTCTTCATTGCCTGACCGCGATGGATCTTCACGGTGATTTCGCTGAGATTCATCTCGGAGGCGATTTGCTTATTCATGAGTCCGGCCACGACGAATGCCATGACTTCCTGCTCGCGTGGCGTCAATGATGCGTAGGACGTGCGTAGTGCGTCTGTCGAATGCTCGGCGGCAAGGCGCCCGGCATCGCGGGCCAGCGCTTGCGTGACGGCGTCCAGCATGTCCTGGTCGCGAAACGGCTTCGCAAAGAAGTCGAGTGCGCCCGCTTTCATGGCCTTCACCGTCATCGCGATGTCTCCGTGTCCGGTCATGAACACGATCGGCATGCGCAGGCCGCTCCTGGCCAGCTCTTCCTGAAAAGTAAGCCCGCTCTCCCCGCGCAGCCTGACGTCAAGGATCAGGCAACCGGGCACCTCGCGCTTGGGAAAAGCGAGAAATTGCTGGGACGATTCGAATACTTCCACATTCAGTCCCACTGACCGCAGCAGGCTGCTCAGCGATAGCCGTACCGATTCGTCGTCGTCCAGGACGTAGACCATCGATTCCCCTGCCTCACCAGCACGGGGGGCCGAATTCATCTTCATCCCCTGTTCAATCGTCGCGCACTCATACGAAACCGGCACCTGTCGCCATGGGCGGTTCTTGTCGGGCGATGGCTGCCAGCACCCCCTCGCCAATTATTCTAGTCGTTGAAAACACGCTGGAATAGCGCAATCCGGTTGCTTGCAGCGATTCCATGTCCTTCGCGATTTCGTATTGTCGTACGAAACGGCAACTTCTCATGACGCTTGTTGCCAACTCGAACGTGGCCATTTGACGCGACGTAATACACCCATGTCACACCTCGTGAGTTCATCGGCGAACTTTTGACTGTCCTGCCTGTGTCCGAATTTACCAGAACGCGTATCCGGGCGATGGTCTGCGCAGACCGCGGGTTTCGGCGCACGCGGATGCTGGAGGCTTGGGCTGCCCGGCCGCCTGAAGGCCCGGTTTTGACGTGTGTGGCGGATAATAGGGCGTTTGACTGTTAGTTGTGTTTTTGAGTTTCACGGGTGACCGGGAACGGTGAGACATTACGGGAGCCCGAGGCGAATTTCTGCCAGGGACGTCTCGAAGCGAAATCTCCGGGCATTCCTTATGGGTAAGGGCGACCATGCCGGGACCGGAAGCTGCCGCGCATGTGGGGCCAGCGTTGAGTGTCCCCGTGGGGAACTTCCGATGACGACAATCGCGACCCGATCCATGACACGCTAATGAAACCCGCGTCGCGGCCGGCGCTAACCGGTTGTGTCAGGAGTGAGGCGCCGACCGCTCGACAGCGAAGACGACCTGCCCGGTTGTGCGTGTCGTCGGGCACGGGGCAATTGGCCGAAGTCAGTGACCAAGTCCTGCATACGACCCGCCACTGCCCTACCCGCCTGACGGCCAGTGCAGCCTTTGAGGAGCCGCCTACAGGCGCCGACACGGTCGGTGGCCCAATGCGGTCTGATCTATGACGCGCGCCAAGGCGCGTGACGGAAACCATTGGCCTCCCTGTGCAATGAATCGGGAGGTTGCGTCGACGACCGTCTGGTTGCTGCCATCATCGAATACGGCAAAGACAGGTGCGACGGCCAACTCCACGAGGGCAAATTGCTGCTTTTCGAATCTGCTCAGGTCGATGCGGCCTTCAGCATCGAAGGTGAGAATGGAAAACGCGTTCCGAACGACGCGCACCGGGTTTCTGGCCACAAGCTCGACCACGACGCTGGCCATTCGCACTCGTTGCCCCGCAAAAGCGGGCAGACAGTGGCTTGCCGGATCTCGCAGCATCCGGTCGAACCGGGTGCTTGACAGCCGCCAGAGGGTATCGTCACGAGCGACCAGAAACGTTCGGCAAGAAAAACCCATGGTTTCCGCCCCTTGCATTAACGGTGATGATCGCCACGCTCGGCGAGATTCTCCAACGCGCCCTGCCAGCAGGAGATACGCCCATGTACCTTAAGGGTCTCTCTGGGGCGGGAGTGAGCGTCCGACTTTTCTGATCACGGACCTTCGCCGGCACACATTTGATAGCAGCACGAACGCCGGCTATATTGGCCTCGAGACGACGCGCTGGGCAGAATCGGCGCGCGAAAGTCCGTCAGCTAATTGCAAAACCGACCGTCGAATGTCAGCGTGAAAGCTCAGACCAACGCCGCAACTGGCCCAGACTGGGTCAAAACGTGTACCGCTGCCGTTCAGTGAAGAAGTCGACCCGCCAAAAACGCTCTGTACCGGCGTCGTGGCACTTCGGGAAGCATAAAGTCTGGGCCGCACCCAGCCGTTCCCACTCCGACCGTTGATCGCTGCCGCGACATTTCGACATTTGACTGTGGCAGAAAGTGCACCTTTTCGATTCAGCGCTGACATTTGATCAGTTCCAATCCCATTGCGTCCGCACAGTACGACCGATGCACATGCGACAATCACGCAACGTCCCGCCCAGGCGATTACACGTGATGGTGCAGTGATGACTGAGCAAACCTGCTTCCGTTGCGGCGCGAGAACGCCTCCGTACGATATCGTCAATGCCGCGTCATCAGACGGCACCTACCGCCTGCTCTGTAGCGGGTGTTTCAACGAGGACATGGCGCAGTGGGCGGACATTGTCGGTTTCGAACATCCGCAGTTCACACCCGTTCGTCTGCTCGACGCGGATGGCGACTCGCACGAATTCCACTTCCGCAGCCTTCTGCTCGGGGACCAGATTTCGCTTGAAGCGTTCGAACTTGCGGGCAACGACGAATCAGAAGGATACCGCTTCCAGATCCTCGACGAATCGCAATCGGACCCCTTCGTCCTGCTCGGAAAGCTCGTGCAGAAGATGATGCGCGCATTGTCAGTGAAACACCTGCACGAGGACGCTAGCGGCCTACAGGTCGCTGGCACGATGGTAAGAGGCCGTATCGAGTGGGATGGAGTTGAAGACGGCCGCCTGCCCTGTGTCGTCATCGACGGCAAGCGTGTGGAATGGAACGATTTCGGCGCAATCCTGATGGCCTTCGAAGGATGGCAGTTCAGGCTCGAACTGCTCGATCCGAGCGACGAGGCGTGATTCCGGAGATACTGTCCAGCCCAACTCTGCAGACGGACCCCAACCGGGATGTCCGTCGCTCACAGTGTCCGACGGTTCGCCGCTCGATCGCTGTCCTTGACTGGTTGTTGAATGACGCAACGGGCCAGCAGGCGGTTGCCTAGTGATAGTCATCCTCGCGCTGGTGCCGGACAGCGAGGATGCTCACCGTACTCGCGTCCTCAACCTCGAACAGAACAACATATCCTGCCGAGCCAAATGGCACGATCAGTTCGCGCAGAAAGGGGTTGTGTTCATCCGCCTTCCTGCACGTGAAAGGGAATTGCTCCAGGACTTCGGCAGATTTTCGCAACGCCTCCAGCGCGCGCTCCGCGGCCGCTATATCGCGGTCCAGCAGATATCTGTAAAGGCGCAGCACGTCACGACGGGCGCCGGCGGTATAGCGGACACGGTACGTCAATGGTCTTTTCCTGCCGTCCTTGCCGCCTGTAGCATGCTCGCCAGTTCCGCATGCACATCGTCAGCGTCGAAGTACTCACCCGTGCGATGGGCTTCGTCGCGCGCGGCCAGCCCCCGTGCAACGAATTCCCGCTGGAGCCGGCGCTTCGCAATACTTTCGCGGAGCGATGCCTCCATGAAGGAGGACAGACTCTCGTTCTCGTTAAGCACTTCTTCTGCAGCCTTGCGCAGCTCCGGCTCTACACGCAGCGCAGGGATCGTTGCAGTCTTCATGGCAAACCTCACTGTATTGCATTTGCGATACATTTTACCAGCTTACCGGGAGGCGTGCGCGACGCAAGCCGGAGCGTCGTTGACAAGACGTAGTGTCGACCTGCTTTCTTTTAAGCGGTACGCGAAAAGTGATCATTCTTTGATGGCAAGTCGTATGTTGGGATGGCGTCAAGCTGTTTCGACCGCCGCTCCGCCTACGTACGGATGTGCGATACTATGCGCATGTTTATGCGCATAGGAGTTGCGCATGATTTCCAGACAAATTCAGCAATCTGGAGAACCGGCCATATCTCAACCGGCGCGGAAAGCTACGCGCAAACCCACCAACGTGTCGTTGCCAACCGACCTGCTTGATCGCGCGAAACAGCTGGACGTCAACATCTCGCGCGCAAGCGAACGGGGTCTGCGCGAGGAAGTTCACGAGGCTGAAGCGCGCGCGTGGGCGGCCCAACACGCGGACTTCATTGCCGAGTTGAACGCACGCATCGAGCACGACGGCCTGCCGCTTGACGAACACCGGATGTTCTGATGGCCCGTTTTGATCTGTATAACAACCCTTCATCCAGATCCAGGGCGAAGTCGCCTTACCTCCTCGATGTGCAGAGCGATCATCTGGGCAGTCTGATCTCGCGGGTCGTTATTCCGCTGACACGCGTGGCTGGCAATTACACATCCGGAAAAGTCGCACAGGATCTGGCGCCGATCATCGAGATCGGTGGCGAAATGTTCATACTGGAAACGCCATTCCTCGGCGCGATCAGAACCAGTGAGCTTGGTCCTGCGACCGGAACGCTCAAATCCGAACAGAGCCGGGTTCTGGCCGCACTCGATCGGCTGTTCGGCGCTTACTGATCAACCGCGGCCGGAAATTACGCTGGTCATGCCAACCGCGCGCATCAACGGCCGGAATGGGGCCGACGATCACCCGTCGCGTTCGGCCGTAGTCGACCCACTGCCGCCTGTCGCGCGGTCCGCCGTCGAAGTACAGCTAACCGGGGCACAACGGCCGTTCCGTTGGGCACCGGGTACGACAAATCATCGGCCATTACGCTCATCCGCAACCGTCGTGTCCCGTGCGCACGAGCGGCCGCTTACAAGCGAAGCCTGGGACCGGAGGCCGTGTAATAGAACTGCAATCCATCCTGTCCGTCAGAACACCACGAAAGCTTTAGCAAACCCGGACGTCGCCATCAAAGTCATATCAGTTCAACTGCGGTTTAGCAAAGCGAGTGTCGGACAGATCCGGATTAACTGTCGCCTGCTCGATCACAATTCGTTCCGGCTGCCTCATGCCCTCACCGGCCGTCTCCATCACGAACGGGATCATCACACCGTTGACCTTGCGGTAGTCGCGCAGCGTCGTGACCATCGTCCGCGTGCGCGTACCGACCTGCCGGGTACCATCGACCTTGACATCAAGAAAATTCCCTACGTCCACCCAAACGTGGCGGACGTCGCCGTTTTGCAGGGTGACCTTCAGCTTGTACGCACGGCGCCCATCTACGGGTTCGACGCCTTCCATCGCAATCTGGCTGCCTTTGGCAGCAGCGTCGATCAGCAGGCCATCGAGATCCTGCTGGTCGGCGGCGAGCTTCAATTCGGTGGGGTTGAACGGTTGCACGGTTGAATAGCCGAGATACGGACGCGAGTACCACCCTGCAGTGCCGTCGTACACCTGCACCGCGGTCTTTCCAGCAAAGTCGACTTCAAGGCGCACCTTGCGCGGCCGCTTCATCTCGATACGGTAGGGCAATGCAATCACGGTGCCCTCCATCGCGCCGCCCTTGCTGGTCATGGCCTTTTCGAGCATGTGACGCTTGGGCGAGGAACTGGGCGGGTTGTCGACTGTTCCTTGCGGCTCAGGGTGAGTACGTCCCACATCCATCTTGCCGGCGAAAGACACGGCATGCACCGCACGCCACGCTTCAAGACCGCCACGCGCGGCGACATTTTTCGCCACCACCTGCGCGGCGCTCATGGTGGCTGTCTCGGCCATGGTCGGCACCGGGGCCAACAGGGCGAGCGCAATGCCGGCGACGAGCATGAGGCTCGCGCCACGAAAATTCAGGTCTGCGTGCTTCATCATTTGAACCCCTTCTGCAAAGAGCCAGGTCAGACTATTCGACGATCAGGTCGTCCGCGACGAACCGGCCAATCTCAATGTTTATTCGATTTCCACGCTTCACAATCTGATTAGCATTTCCAAAAATCATGTAGTACGTCCGACCTTGCTCCGGCGCCGCGGTCTGCCGCAACTCACCGATGTTTTCGAGCGCTGGAACAGCCAGCTTGGCACCGCTTGCTTCATCGATAAGATACGGTTTCGCATGACTGTCGAGCAGCGCCTTGGCTTTGTCCGGATCGGTCACGCGATACTTGAACTGCAGCATCCAGCCCGAGGACACCAGTTTCACGCCGACAATATCGACGCCCCAGTTGCTGTCGAAATAAGGCGCCCGGCGGACCCGCCACGCGTGCGCCGCATCGCGGGGATCCACCGCGCTGGTAGTGGCGGGGCTGACGCATGCGCCCTGCCCTGCCAGTACCAACAAGACGCACACCCCGGTCAATGCACGCAAGCCTGGACGCATCATGGGGCCCCCGGCAGAGTGATGCCCGGAATGGCTAACTGCGGCATCGTCGCCCCGGTTAGCGGCATCGTCGCCCCGGTTAGCGCCTTCACCTGCCTGGCGACGGCAGCGAGCATCGACTGCGGCGTCAACGCGAGCGCCCCTGGAACAGTCACCTGGGTGGCGCCGATGTCGACTCCTGACACGCGCCCCAGCGCCGGACCTGCCGCGCCGCCAAAGTCAAACCTTGTGGCAGCGACAAGACTCTGCGGGTCGGCGAGCACCCCGTTGTTGTACGCAGATCCCGTACCCATCACGTGGTAGTCGCCATACGCGACATAGCCAGGTTGCAGCGGATCGGACAGCGACAGCGGACCGTATTTGAGGTCGACGAAGTTGCCCGCCTCATCCAGCGTCACGCCCGCAGCGAGACTGAACGGCGGCAGGAACGGCTGGCCGGGTTCGAACTTGAAGGCCGGGTTGGCGCGCGGGCCATTGCAATAAATCTTCGTGAGGCCCGGATCGTTGGTCGAGACGCCAGCACCCGTCGTGCTGTCGTATACGGAACCGCCGGGTGACACCACCGAATTGTTGATATCGGTCAGCCGGAAGCTGGACGCAGTGGCCGAACTGTCGCCAACCGTGCCGATATCCCAATAGGCGGGGGACCCGGTACAGGCGCCCGCAGCGGGAGACACCGGCAACACGGTGCAGTTCTGCCCCGCATCGGCAACGTTGTTGCTCGAGCAGACTTTGGCCGCGCCCGTGCTGGCGTCGACGAAGAACGACCGGTTATGCCAGATGATGTCGTTAAACAGTACCGGATTCGAGTAGCTGTTATGCGCCTTGGTCGCCGTGACCGGTACGCCAGCCGACGCGGTTGCCGGCAAGGCTGCGAGCAACGCAGATGAAGTCAGCTCGGTACTGATGCCAGCCGGGCTCGGGTACGCCGTGGTCGGCCCACGCCCACCGGTGCCGAACAGCGACCCGGCAATCGCGGCGCTGTCGTTGCTGGCGATCGTATTCTCATGGATCGCCGCATTCAACACATCGACGAGAGAGATGCCGCCGCCGGACCAGCCCGCAACGTTGTTGGCAATAATGTTGTTGGTGACCGTGGCACGGTACCATTTCGCCGGATTCCGCGGGTTCGTCACAACGTCGTTGCCGTTCACCTGTTGCAGGCGGATACCACCGCCGTGCCCGCCCTGCGCAAAGTTTCCGACAATCAGGTTCGAGTCGATCGTGATGTTGCCCGTCCCGTTCGACAGCGTGGTGGCAGATGTCAGATCGCCTTCGATGTCGATACCGCCACCGTGCACGGCCGACGTCTGCTGCCAGCTCTGGTTGAACAGGATCTTGTTGTGCGCAATCGTCCCGTTCATGTTGACACCGATCGCGCCAATGCCCCCACCATTGCCGTTGCTGTAGTTGCCACAGATGAAGTTGTAGTTGACCGCGTAATTGTCGGTACCCGTGCAGATCGACACTCCGGCGCCGGAGCCGGTTACGTTCACGCTGCCCGCACCGGGCGTCGCCTCAACCGTGCCGTTCCTCGTGATCGAGTTGTGATGGATGCGGACGTTGTTGTCGTATCCATAGCCGTCCGCCGGTGGCGTTTCCTCTTCAAACGGGCTACCGATCCGCACGCCGCCGTGCATCGCGCTGGCGTTGCTGAAAATTCGGTTGTTGGCAATCTCGAGTCCATGCGCCCAGCCGTTGACATAGATCCCGCCACCCGCATCGCTGCCAGTAATGCTCAACCCGTCGATGCGCGAACGGGCACACAGGAAGTTCGAGTCGGACATCTTCCAGCCAGTCGGCGTCAAGGTGGTCGCGCTCGGGACCCCGTTGTTATACGACGTCACCTTGAAATAGCTGCTTGCCGCATTCATCGGAGAAGCTGAATTGGCACTGCAGTCGCTAGCCGTCAGCGGCGTCAAACCATCGAGCCCGACGCCCTTGGCAAGCACCGTTATGCCCGCGCCCTCCTCCGTTGCGAGGATGGTCGGCTCGAGAAGAATGACACCTCCGGTAATCGGCGCTTGCGTCGGCAACGGATCAACCTGCGGATTGGTCACCAGTTCGCCCGCGCCGCCTGTGTCGGCGGTCCCTCCGCTGCTGCTCGGCGCAGTCGGGTTGAGGCCGAACAGCTGATTGATGCGCGGCCGCCAGTCGTCGAGTTTCTGCGTCGGATACTTGGCCGCGTTGATCGTGACCGAAGCCGCGCCGACACCCTGCAGCCTGACCGGCTTCCACATGATGACGAGTTCAGGATAGACGCCCGCATCGACGATGATCAGGTCGCCAGGCTTCGCGGCGTCGATCGCATCCTGGATAGGATGCGGGAACCCTGCGGCATGGCCGCTCCCCGTGGGGGCCGCAGCCGGGCTGACCACGACCGGCGCCGCGCCGCCGATGTCGACCGTCACGGCATCCACGCTATTCGTGCCGGTGGCATTCGTGATGGTGAGTTCACCCGTGGTCGTGCCGCTGGCAACGGTCCCGGTAATGAGACCGTCCGACCACGACAGGTTAGTGAGCGGCACGCCGTTCACACTTACCGTGCCCGCCGTGGCGCCAAAGCCGTAGTGGCGCTTGATCGTGCGCTGGTTGAACGGCGCGGCGGTCGCGCTCGGACCCTGGTACACCGGGTTCGGCACATCGACATCGCCCAGCGCGGTGATACGCAAGGTATGTGTGCCATCGGCTGCCGCCACCCACGGACCCACTTTGTCGCCGTCCACCCGCTTGATCCCAGGCGTGCTATCGGGGTAATCGCAATCCGGCGGGCTGTAGCCGTCCGCGAACGCCGCGACGGGCAGAACCGGCGTATCGAGATACACCGTCGCGCCCGGCATGAACGGATTGGTATAGCAAAAGTTGCTGAACGACGGATTGAAGAGCGGGTCAGTAATCATCTGGCCGTAAGTCGCCGAACCCGGACGCGTATCCAGCACCGGACCGGGATCGTTCATACAGGTGACGAGCATGTTCGGCGAGTAACCCGCCGGATTCGGCACATTCACCTGCCAGGTGGACGGCGTCATGCCGTTGTAGGTGCCCCACTGGTCCGAGTAGGTGCGCGAGATTTCCACGCCGTTCATGTCGCGAATCGACACCGGTGCGTAAGACGCTGCAAACTTCTCGCCGAAGTCCGGCGATGCGGCGTTGATCTCGCTGGCGGCGTCGTCAAGGATGAGCCCCGTATAGTGCGACGCGACAGGCGTATTGCTGAACACGAAGAAGTTCGCGGGCGCCGACATCTGGTCGCTCAGCGTGACTTCCTTGCGGTCGCACAGCGCCTTGGTCGCGCCAGCAAACGGTGCTACCTGGCCCGAGTTCGGGAAGAGACTCATGAAATCGGGAACGGTATGCTTCGTGCCGACGCAAGCTGGAAACTGCTGCTTCGCGCCTTTGAACCCGAGGGTTGTCGTCGGGTTGTTGGGGTTGCCCGGGTTGTAATACGCGGCCACCTGCGCCTGGTCGGGGATGATGAAGACATTCGACAGCGAGGCGAACTGCTGTGCAGCCGGCGCCACCCATGCGTCGCCGATCAGGATGTTCTTGTCCTCCTCCTTGACGACCTCGTAACCCGGCGGCGCAATCATTTCCACGACGTACTTGCCCGGCGTGAGCGCGTGGCCGGCCGAATCGGTCGTGAACGTGTACGCGCCGTCGTACACAGCAGGCTGCACCTGATTCCACAAGTGGAAGCCGTCGTAACACCTGAACTGGTTCGATGTCCCAAGCGTGTAGGACAGGAACGGATCAGCCGGATCCTGCCCCGGACAGATCATGTTCGGGGCGCCGCCTGCCGTCGTGCCGTTCGCAAAATCGTCCCAGCTCGTCGTCCTGGTCGAATTGACGAGCGTGAGACCCACAGTGCCGTCGGCATTCGGGGTTTCGCGGTACAGATTGATCTGCACCCGCGGCACGCCCGGCTCCCACATGAACTGAACCTCGAGGCTCGGGTCGTCGAAACCGCGGGTCGACGCATACACGACCATGCCTTGAATACCGCCGTTTTCGCCGACGGCGAATGGTCGCTTGCCCCAGTCGATCATCTGGGTCTGATTGATGAAGCCTTGCAGCCCCTCATAGAGCACCTTGCCGGAATCGACACGGCTCGTTACGTTCGACACGCCCGGCGGCACCGCGCCGTACGTCTTGCCCGAGACAGGATCGGTCCATGCATACGACGAGTTCAGAATTCCGCCCGTCTTCGAGCACGGCTGCGTACTGTTCTGGTTGCTGCTGCCAAGCGTTCCCTGTCCGGTCGCCGCGTTATACGTGACACAGTCGACAAGACCGCCGCCGTCGACCGTCACGTTGACGCCCGTGCTGGCAAAACGCGTCCTGTCGGATTCGACGACGTACCAGTTGAACAGCGGAAACAGTTCATTGAAGATCGCGTTGCCGTCGGAATTCGTCAGCAACGTATTCGACACAGAGCCGTCACGGAAGCGGATTCGCACCGGCACCTGGGCAACGCCCGCTTCGCCGGGGTCCCGTACGCCGTTGCCGTTCGAGTCGATGAACGTGCTGGCTTCGAGGCGCGTGAACCAGCTGAATACCGGAACATCGCCCATCGAGACCGGCCCTGTCGGAACGAGATTTCCGTTCGTGTCAGGGGTCGGCTTTGCCGTGACCTGCACCGCTTTGGACGCAATGATCTGGTCGAGCCATTGATCCCAGACCACCAGCATATAGTTGCCGACCGGGATATTGTCCAGCTTGAAATTGCCGTTCGGGTCGCAGGTTGCAAAGCCGATATTCAAGCCAGTTTCGCCCTGCTGATTCAAGCCGACGAAACAGGTGGTCGATGCAAGCGGCGCACGCGAGGCGGAATCCCACAATGTTTCCATGACGGGGCGCGACATGTGGAGGCTCGTGATGCGGCCGGTCACTGACGTCGTCGCGAGCGGGATCGGCCCGGTAACGGGCGGCCCCTCCGTATCGCCGTTAGGATTCGTGGGCGGCACCCCCCCCCACCGGCACGTGTGTTGCGATCACGTTCTGCTGCGCAATGTGCGCGGGATTCACGAAGCCGATGAACGTGTGAAATCCTGGCGGCCCGAACTCCTGGAAGTACGGCGGTTCGCCCGATTTCGTGAACGCGTCCTGTCCGGGCGTCCCTTCGAGCGTGGACACCTGATACCAGGTCTCCCCTGCACCTTCGCGCGCCGCACCCGGGTGCGCAATCACGTCGAACCGTCCCGGCATCAAATTCTTGACCAGCGCCTGGCCCTGCAGCGCGTAATCCGCGGACGGATTGGCCGGGTCCTTCGGATCACTCGGGCAGGTGATGACTACCCCGGTCAAATCCTTGCCTGCATAGCTAGGGTGAGTCGATGGCGTGGCCGACGCGGTCGGGCTGTAGACATTTGGACAGCCTGGCGTCCCTAGCAGCGCGTTCGTCAGCGGTTGATTGAAAGTATCGTACGTCACCTGGCCGATCGGGTCGCCGCTGCGGCCGGCCACGTCCCAGATCGCGATCTCAAAGCCGCCGAGGCCATGTTCATTGGCGTCGGGATCGCCGTTGGTCGGATTGCTGTCTTCGAAGATAAAGATCGACAGCTGCGCCGGCTTGAGCGGATTGGGCTCAACCTTGATCGTTGCGGTCTGATACGCGCCGTTGACAGGCGGCGGGACCGATATGCCGCTCATGGTGTGGCCGCATTTTGCGTCGTTGGCGGTCGCCGAACTCGGCGTCAGGCAGTCGGGGTTGATGAGCGGATCGTTGGCATAGCCGGCGATGAACGGATTCGCTGAATCGCCCGGCAGGATCGAAATGAAATACCACTTGGCAGGATCAAGCGCGACATCCCCCGGCATGGACCGTGGTTTCGCTTTCGCGACCGTGCCGCCATTCGATTGCGCGTCACCACAGCTCAGCGGTCCCGTGCAGCCGGCCGCCACGACAGGCATGTGGCTGCGGAAGAAACTGGTCGCGAGACTCGGCTGCGGTGTGCCGTTGACGACCGGCGGCGTCGTGCCGGGTGTCGGGTTATGCCAGGTCTGGTCCTCTTCGATGATCCAGCCGTAATCGTTCGGTAACGCCATCCCGTTCTGCGCATCCAGCAGATTCACCGGCAAGCCGCTGCCAGCGGGGAAGACGACCGTGGCCGTCTGCGCCGCGCTCGACGTGCCCTGCGAATTGACGACGACAAACTGGAACGTGCAGGTCGCCGGCGCAGCCGAGCACGGCGTGGCAGTGAACGAGCCGTCGGAATTCACTGTGACCCACGCGGGCGCCGTGCCCGAGAGTCGCGCGGTAAGCGGGAAATTGCCGGGATCGGCAGCGCCTGCCAGCAGACCGGCGCCGCGCGGCACTTTGATGAGTGACGACACCCGGCTCGGATAGGCGCTTGCCGCCGTGTTGTCGTATACGCGTGCGCTCACGGTCGGCGCAGCGCCCGTCGCCTCGAACGCCAGCGTGACGAGCGCGCAAGCGGTCCCCGCATTGCCGCAGTAGGTGAACGTATCGCTGCTCGGGCTGGTGGTCGGGGTCGGCGCGCTCGTGATCGTATAGGTGAAGGTGCCGTTCGTGTTAAGCGTCACCGTGCCGTGGGCCAGCGTGATCGTGGTCGACGTAGCGCCAGCGGCCGGCGTCACGCCCTTGATGACGACGTTGGAAACGCCGATGTCGTTGCTCAACACGTTGTTGCTGAACGTCGTGGCGTTCGGGGCCAACGTGTAATTGTCCGGATTCGCCTGAGCCGCGACCGCCGGCTTTGCACTGCTGCCGATCGTCCGGTTCAGCGCCGCGGCAAATGTGCCGGGACCCGCCGTGACAGTCGTTGCGCTAGCAATGGCCAGGTATCCCTCGAACCCGCCCGCGGTCTCATTGGCAGTCGTCAGACCCAAGGCGCGGTCGAAGAATGCGAATACCGCGTCGACGTACGATGTTGCATTCTTTGCCGGATGCACCAGCGCATCGATGGTCTTACCCGCTGGCATGTTCACTTCGTTCTGCATCTTCGGCATGCCTGGCGCGACATTGCCGTCCTCTGCGATGAGCTGCAACGGCTGACCGACAACGGACGGCACATGAGTACGCAACCCAGCGTTGACCATCCGCACCAGCACATTCCCGCTTAGCGCGTTGTAGTCACTTCCCTTGAGGTCCGGCATCGCCACGGAGGTGCCACTGGGATTGGACTGGTCATAAGACTTGCCGTTGACGAGGAAGTAGGTCGGCGCATAGTTGACCGCAGCGGGGTAGCATGGAATTTGCGCTTGCGCGACTCCGTTGACGACCGGCGCGGCCTTCTGGGATTGCGCGCATTGCTGGTCGTTCCAGCGGATCGTCTCGCGCGTGCCCGCGACAGCCGCTGCGTCCACCGCCGCATTCTGGACGGCATCGATCTCCGATAAGAGCAGAACCGCGTCCATGTCATAAGGCACATCGGCGAGCGAAGCGAGCGCTGGCCCAGCGTTCCGGTAAGCGCCCGGAAACGCCTTGCCCTCGGCTCGAGGGTCGTTCGACAGATGGATCTCAGCTTCCTGGGTGCCGGCGCCCTCGACTTCGTACAACGGCGCATAGGTGACGACCAGCACGCCGTACAAACCCATCGGAGCCTGCATCGACGGATGGCTGCCCGTCTCATAGAGGTACGTGCCCGGCTTGAGATACGTTGCTTTCGCACCCGCCGCTGCGATGTTGGTATCCCATGTGTAAGACACCGTTCCGCCCGGGGCTGCCTCCTGCGCAAACGCGCGGGCACGAGCGGCTTGCTGCGGCGGAACAAATCCTGCCGAGCCAGCGGGCACCGCCGCGTTCGCTGGCCACGTCGTCGTGGTCACCGCCGGATGGACAATCGGCGCTGCATCGCGTGTCGGCTTGCCGGCGCTGCCGCCAATCTGGCCGAGAATCACCAGTGACGTTGGGGTTCCGGCAGGCAGACTGTTCGTGAGATTGATACGCAGTTTGTTGCCGACCGGCACCACAATGGTCGGCCCCGGCGCCCAGACGTTATTCGGCACCGGCGTGGTCGATCCAGCGGACGTCCGCGAGCAGACATTGGCGTTGTCCAGCGTGCCGCCCCCGAGTGCCGCACCCTGCGTCGGGTCATTCGTACAGAAGCCCCACATGGGAACGATCGCTCCGTCCGGGAGCGTCGTCGACATACGCTGCGCAGTCAGATTGACCGTCGTGACCGTTTGCGCGGACGCGAGCGATGCCAGGAGCATCGTCACGGCGCACACACACGCTGACTTCGATGTCAGTCGATCGATCAGGGATCTCATGCTTACGACTCCTTTGGTGCACTCGTGTCACTGCGACTCGTCAATCTTCGCGGCCGGCGGATCGATGATCATCATCATCATCATGCCGCCCGGGAAGACGTCGTTGGTTGTAATCTCGCGCTCGTCGTGCGAGTGCCACATGAAGGCGTAACCAGCACTGGGGTTCTGGCTTGCAAAACCCGGCGGAAGCGGAGTCGAGATGAACTGCGCACTTCCGCTCGGAATGCTTTGCAGACCGAGATAAGGCGTCCCGCCATACCACAGACCGTTGGCAACGATATTCGGATCAGGCGGCGTAACCGGGATCGGCTTGTTGTGATCCGCACTCCATTCGCCGTAGTTCGGAGTGACGCCCGGGATAGCGGCCGGATTGCTCGCGTTGGTGTAGTAGCCGTTGAGGTCCGGATAGCACGGCGCCGGGTCGCCATTGCCGGCGGTGCTCGGTCCTGCTGGCGCACCGGCATACGTGTGCCCATAGACATCCCAGTTCAGCCCCTTGCCGGTCCATTGAAACAGCGCGTCGACGGTCTGCCCGGATACTGTCGGGAACGTAAAGATCAGAGGCCCTGCAAGGCTGAGCTGATCGACAGAGGACAGCAGAAGGTTGCCGTCACGGGCAAGCACACGCGCGTGATTGCCGTGGATGTGCAGTGGATGCTGTATGCGGCCTTGACCCACTGCACGGATCAGCATGGTTTCGCCGGGATGCAAGTGCGGATTGCCGTTGTACGGTTGATTCGGATAAGCGGACGAGTACGGGCCATCCATGTCGTCCGGCATCGAGCGGCCGTTAATCAGAAAATAGTTCGGGTGGTACGGCTCGGTTTGCACGGCGATCGGCGCACACGTCGCCGTTGGAGTGGCAGCGACTGTCGCATCGCAGTCCGTCACCTGCTGGAGGGCCGCGAGGTGAATGTTTGAGTCCATCTCCATGAGCTGGAACAGATATTCCCGGTCGTAACAGGTTTGCGGATGGTCGTAGGCCGCCGTGGAGAGCCGGTAGTCGGCCTGGGATCCAAGCGCGCCTGGCGTCTGACAGACCGCGGGAGGTGTCTTCGGCAAGACGATGACGACGCCGTAGAGCCCCATCTCGATCTGCAACTCAGGTTGCGTGCCGCTGTGGTAGACGTACGTGCCCGGCTTCGTCGCCGTGAACGAATACGTTACCGTGGTCCCACGTGTAGCCTCGCGCGCAAGAACGCCTGCTACGCCGTTGGTCGTCGACACCTTGAAGCCTGGGAAGATGATCGACGTATTGCCCGCGGCCACCGGCAATTCATTCGTGAGGTTGACCGTCACCGTGTCGCCTTCAGTGACAATCAGCGTGGGACCGGGCAACTGCATGACCGGACACGTGCTGATGGCAGTCAGCGCCGCAGGCGCGTAACCTGCGGGCGCCGCGGCAGCGGTCAGTCCAACCGCGCTTCCGGCCTTGCCGCAGCCGAAGCCCCACGTATAGATCGATGCGCCATCCGGCTGCGAAGTCGACCCAGCGCTCGCGACCAGATTGAATGTCGGGGTTTTTGCGCCACCCGTGATTCCCGGGACAGCCGCACGCGCCAGTCCGCAACACAAGCTCGTGACGACAGCCAGAATCAGCAGCATCGACATCGACCGGACGACGACCCCACCGCAGGTCTTGAATGAGTACATGACGGGCCGCTCCTATAAGACCCGGATCTCAGTCATCATTCCGCCGAAATTCTCGGCGTCGTTCGACAGGTGATCGAGCTGTGTGGTGTAGAGGAAGTACGTACCCTGTGGAATGTTCGTCACGTCGAGGATCACGTCGGCGGATTCCCCGCCGCCTATGGTCAGCGAGTTCGTCGTGTAGTACATGTTTGCGCCGGCCATGTCGCGTAGCAGGCGCGCATGAAAGCCGATGACGAGCATCGGCACGCCTTCGGTCGCCAGCGTGTGATACTCGGTGACGCTCAGGTTGGACACACGCAGCAGCGCACGCGTCTGTCCCGCGGTCTTGTTGATTGTGATGAGGGTCGGCATCGGTTGCGACACACGCGATACGCCATCTGAATCGAGTGTCGTAATAGCCCCGCTTGCGGTCGGGTTCGTCGCAGTGGTTGGCAGTTGCGCATAGCCTGGCACGCCGATCGTATCCGGATAGCTGCGACCGCTCAGCAAGAAATACTTGTCCTTCATATCCGCAAACGGTTCGGGATTGAAGGTCATGCCGATGAAGTGGAAGTTCGGATCAAAGCCCATCATCTGGATCGGATACTCGACATCGTAGCGAGTCGAACCGTCGCCGTCGTTATAGGCGTAAAGCGCGCCCGGAGCCTGCACTGCACCCGTATCCTTGCGCGGCAGCGGCGTTGAACACAGAACGTCTTTCCGGCAGTCTTCAGGCGGGAACGATGCATTCAGATAGTGCGCATTCGACGCAGTGCTGATCGGCTGCATCGGGTATTCATAGTCGTGTAACGCGGTATAGAGATTCGCGCCCGGCTTCAGGCGGTTCTGACGGGGACGCACGTAGAGTTGGCCTTCCATGCCCATTTGCAGATGCTCAGGCGGCGTGATATGGCAATGCCAGAAATAGGTTCCTGCGTCGGGTGCGGTGTAATAGTAGGTGAAGCTGCCCGCAATATTGATGGCCACCGATGCATCGGGTACGCCGTCAAAGAAAGACGACGCATTTGGATAGCCGTGGAAATGCACCGTGTGCTGCTCGAACAGGTCCGGGCGCATGATCATGCCGACGTTCGATAGCGTGAGGTAAAACTCGTCGTCCTCGTCTAGCGCCATCGTAGGCGCGGGCGCCTGGCCCGCGAGCACGCCGTTGTTCATCATCAAGGCGGGCTCCTTGATGGCAGCGTTATTGGGCGCAATGCCGTCGCCCGGGAAAGTCGCGCCTACGAACGTGCTGTTGAATACCGACGCAGGCTGGGTGCCCGGCAGACCCATCGAAATATCCGCAAGGCCCGAGAGCGGGCCGAACGCAAACAGATAGATTTGCTGACCATCGGCCATCGTTGCGTAACCGTCGCCGCCCGAGATGTGCTGGCATTTGATCTGGGGATTCGCGTTCGCTGCGGTGGGTCGTGCCGGGTCGCCCTGCACCATCGAGTCGACTTTGCCGTCGAGCGATTTGTGCAGCGTGGTGCCGTTCGGACACTGCACGCGGAATGACTGCGCGAACGCCGGTATCGAGACGACGAGAAAGAAAAACGCGGGCAGCACGATACGAAACAAGCGAGTACCAAACATAGATCCCTCCGCGAACGGACGAACTGCCTGCGCAACATACGCTGGCATCCAGCACCGATCCTTCAGATATCCACGCTTGGCCCGCCTGCTCGCGTATGCACGAGCGGCGATATGTTCAGCTTACGTTCGACATGTCTACATCTGCGCACGACCTTCGAAAGTCGCCATGCGGTGGATGATGCTGTCTACGAGCTGTTATTCCTGAAATCAGACTGCCGGGCTAGTGTCTTGGAAATGAGAGCACGCGTCATTGGAGAGAGACCCGCAAAACACAGTAGGAGATGTCCGACTCGGTGCCTGCGCGACCCGATTCGCAAAATGCGAAAGAACGGTCGATGCGTGGAATCGGGTGATTTCAAAATGGGGAAAACACCCAGATTGAAAATCACTCAATCTGGATCATCATTCTGGCCAGCCAGTACGCCGCAGCAGACCTGACAGCTCCTGCGCAGCGGGGTTATCGGCCAGTTCGAGGAACCCCGAAAAAGCGGGCCGATTTAGTCTTGCGCGGAGGCGCGTAAAAATGATCCGCTTAGTGTCCCGCTTCCTAGGCTGCTTAGGAGCCCACTTAAGGGCGCCAATATGCGATTCCTGACTTCAGGCTTGCTCGCGTTCCTGCTGATAAGCCGCCTAGCATATGCAGCGGACGCATCGAGCGCTGAGGCGCTGTATCGCAACGGCATCCTGCCGTCGGGCGCCCCGCTTGTCGGACAGCGCCTCGCAGGCGCATCAGTCAAAGGCGCCGATGCAGCGTGCGTCAATTGCCATCGTCGCAGCGGTTTCGGCACCGCGGAAGGGCAAATCATCGTCCCGCCCATCACCGGACACTATCTGTTCCGCCCAGCAAGCAGTGCGAACGACGATATGGACTACCGGTACATGCCGGGATACGTCAATCTCAAACGCCAGCCGTACACCGATCAGACGCTGGCGGAAGCCATCCGTCATGGGACGGGCCGGGACGGCCGCCCGCTCAACGAATTGATGCCGCGCTTCGATATCGACGACAACACGATGACCCAGTTGATCGACTATCTGCGCGGACTGTCGAGCACCCTTTCGCCCGGCGTCACTGAGGACACGCTTCACTTCGCTACGATTACCACTCCGGATTCGGACCGCACGAGCCGCGACGGAATGCTAGCGGTAATTCGACAGTTTTTTTCCGACCAGAACGAATTTCTGCGAGGCGGCGTCAAGCCGATGCAAAGCGACCGCAACGTGTTCTACCGGGTGAAGCGTCGCTGGCAGCTGCACGTGTGGGAACTGAGTGGACCACCGGAGACATGGGAGCGTCAGCTCCATGAGCATCTCGCCACCGAGCCGGTGTTCGCCGTCATCTCAGGCATCGGCGGCAACACATGGGCGCCAGTGCATCGATTCTGCGAATCCGAGGCACTGCCCTGTCTGTTTCCGAATGTCGACGTCCCCGTTATCGCCGAGCACGACTTCTACAACGTCTACTTTTCCAAGGGTGTCCTGCTTGAGGCCGAGCTGATCTCGGCGCGTCTGTCGCTCCCGCAGAGCGCGGCACTGGCGCACGGGAAATCGTCCGCCGACCGAAGGGTGATTCAAGTCTTTCAGCGAGGCGATGCTGGCGAAGAGGCGGCAGCGCATCTTGCGGCCCAACTTGCGGCGGCCGGTAAACCGCCGCCGCTCGACCGGCCACTCGACAGCGACGCCGCGCCAGGCGCGATCAACCGGGCATTGACTGGAATCAAAGAGGACGATGTGCTGATCCTGTGGCTGCGGCCGGGCGCACTTGCTACATTACCCTCCTCTGCGCCCAGGGCTACCGTCTACGTGTCCGGATTGATGGGCGGCCTTGAGCATGCGCCGCTACCATCGGCCTGGCGCGAATCGACGTTAGTCACCTATCCGTTCGATCTTCCTGTGCTGAGACGGGTCGCGATGAATTTTCCGCTCGCCTGGTTCAATATACGGCACGTACCGATACTGGATGAACGCGTGGAAGCAAACACGTACCTGGCATGCCAGATACTGGCGGATACGTTGTCCGGCATGCTCGATCTGTTCCATCGCGACTATCTGGTCGAACAGCTCGAAAATATGCTGAGCCGACGGCTGGTGAACGGTTATTTCCCTCGCTTGAGCCTCGCGCCAACGCAGCGCTTCGCGTCAAAAGGTGGCTATTTCATCAAGCTTTCCGGGAGTACGTCCGATGCGGTTTCGCCGCAAGGCAGTTGGGTCGTTCCCTAGCACTATTGCGTCCGTGTGACGTGAAAATCGCATAGCGGACCGGTTCACCCCGGTGTGCCCAGACGTGTAGCCGATTGTCTTGACAACCGCTCTGAGCCGACCCGAGCGCCGTTCGCAACAGCCACATCCTGGCCTGGATGTTGTGGGAGCGGGCCTCGTTCGCGAAGGACTGGTGCTGAACGCATTGACGTCGATTGTCCCTTGTCCTGATCGTGACTGAAAACCTTAAGCGGACGATCGCGCCGGCCGCAATCGGTTGACCGCGAACGTCGGCTTAGGATCGACCAACGCGATATCACGCGGCAGTGTTGGCTCCTTTCGGATGGGACGCCGGCATGCCCGGCATTGAAATGTTCAGCGGCGATCGCGGGTCGAGCAAGGCGGTGCGGATGAAATGCAGGTAGCTAAGCGTGCGCTGCAGTTGGTGCCGGTCTTCGCGTGGTGTGGCTGCGGCGTCCAGCATTTGCAGTGCGGCATCGATGCTGGTCGACGTCGCTTCACGCGACGCGACGAGCCGCTCGCGTGTCGGTGTACCGAACAAGGCAGCCAGGGCCTCCAGCATGCGTTGTATTTCGCGCCGCCACGCAGCCGAAGGCGCGTAGCATGCATTGTCCGGCAAGTTCGCCAGTTCGGTACGCAGGTCGATCGCAGCGTGGCCCACTTCAAGCACGGTGAACATCCACCCAAGCATCTGAGCTTGCACGTCGGGCCGGTCCGTGGTGAGCGCATTGGCCTGATGCATCAGGTCTCGCGTGCCGCTTTCCAGCGACCGACGGGCGCGCCCGAGCCGTTCCGTGCATGCGGCCGCCACTTGCCGCAGCAGGCTGCGCAATAGGCGATTGCGCTGCCAGGGGCTCGCTGGCGGCAACAGCACCGCGCACGCGACGGCGGTGACAAGCATCGAAACAATCAGCGCAATCGCATCGTTGATGAACGACGACGGATCGTAATGGATGAAGTTATCCGGACCGGCCAGAAAGCTGAAGAAGAGACAGTAGCCGATTCCGTACCCGGCCCAGCCCGGGCGCGTCGCGATCAGCATGCCGACCAGCAGGAACGGCACGAGTGCGGCGCAAAGCATGACGTAACCGTCGATGCGCGGATACACGAAGAACATCGCGATGAACCCTGCCACTGCCGCGAACACGGTGCCGCCGGCCATCTGCGAGGCGGTCTTCGCCGGCTGAGGCATCGATGCGACCAGTGCGCACGTCGGTGCCGCATTGAGTACCGCAGTGCCGCCGCTGGTCCATGCGGTCGAGATCCAGAACGCCGCGAGCGCAAGCATCACGAGTGTCGCACGCAGACCGGCGACACCTGCTGCAGTCGTGTTGGTTCTCGGCACGTAGCGCGCTTCGGTGCGTTCGCGTTCATGCAGATCCGCCGAAAGCGATGCGTACGTCAAGGCGTACGTGTGCATGTCGGCGACAAATCGATAGAGCATCTCAGCGGCCGTGTCGAAGTCGAGCAGGGCGACGCGGGTATGACTCTCGAGCGCCGTCCGGGTCTCGCCGATGCGCCGGGGCAGCGATTCCTTGAATGCCTGCAACTGCGCGGCCGCATGTTCGGCATCGGCCGCATTGCGCACCGGCTCGCCATTCTTCTTCAGCAGCAGGGGTGAGACTTCGCGCAAATACGGCGCGATCGCGTCGATGACCTCGTGCTGTCCATTTGCACGAATTCGGTTCATCAACTGATGCAACGAGTGAAAGCGCGTTGATGCGTTCATGAATTCGGTGTTCAGGCGCGAAAGCCGTCCACTGCGCATCCGCGTGCGCGGGTCTTCAAACACCGCGAAGCTGCGTAAGGCTTCGAGACCCACAACGTCGGCGACGAAGTGCGTATGGGTCTGCTCGGCACCCGCGCGGTCGGCGCGACCGGCAAGCGTGTCGGCGACGAATTTGGCAAACCTCGCATAGCGTGCGCGGACCACGGTGCGGAGTGTGTCGCCCGTATATTGCGGGAACACCAGCGCGCTGACCGTGCCAGCACAGACAATGCCGAGCGTGACCTCGGTCACGCGGGTGACCGCCGCAATGAACGCGCCATCTGGGTGCTGTGCGGCCGGGATACCGACCAGTGCTGCCGTATAACCGGCGAGTACGAAGCCGTACGAGCGGAAATTGCGGTTGCGTGCGGCGCCGAACGTACAGATGCCGACCCAGACCGACACGGAAAGCAGAAACAGTGTCGGCTCCTGCGCGAACAGCGCGATTAGCACAATCGTGACGAGCGAGCCGACCAGCGTCCCGGCGATCCGGTAGAAGCTTTTCGCGAGCACTATCCCGCTTTGCGGCTGCATGACGAGGAAGACGGTCATCATCGCGGTGCGCGGCTGTGGCAACTCGAGCTTCATCGCGATGCCCAGCGAAAGCAGCGCCGCGCCGGCCGCTTTCAGGATATAGATCCATGTGAGGCCGTCGGTGCGTGACCAGTCGAGCAGTGCATCGCGCCACGTGGAGGCCGACATGAGCTTGGCGGTGAGGGAGGCTCGCGCGTTCATCGCGCCGCCTCCCGTATGGTTTTCGCTGCGGCGTCGTGTTGTGCACGGGGCAACTGCGTTTCAGCGGTCAGCACCGACAGGTAGTCGGCAAGGACGCTTTTGAAACCGGTTGACTCGAGATCGTAACTCTTTCGCGCGACCGTAACCGAGCGTTGTGTCGCAGCCCGCTGCGGGTCGAATGACTGGAACGTGACGATCTGGTCGGAGCTGTCCTTCAGCGCGTGGACGATGGTCTGGTTGTATTGGTCAACCGCGACCGCAGCGCCAGCGATCATGCCTATGACCCGCCCGACGATCGGATTGAGACTGTCGTCGGTCGCTCCCCAGATACGCTTGACGCCGGCCAGTTGCAGGGTCTTTGCCAGTCGTTCGGCGACAGATGTCCTCGCCATGGTTTCAAATCTCGCTTGAGGCGACGACCGCCCCCTGCTCGCGCAGGCTGCTTTGGACCTGGTCGACATCCACACCCTTCTTTTGAGCGCAATATGCTGCTGCGACACCTGCGGCTTGCCCGGTCGCGAACGAAGTCCCCATGACACGCAGGCTGGCGCCGGCCCGTCGATCGCCGTCAGCCGTGCGGCCCGCAGCGAACAGGTTCGGCGTATCGACGCTCGTCAGGCACGAAAGAGGAATGTCGTAGGTTCCATCACCCGGTGGCGCTTCGAAACTGCTTTCGTAGGTAACGCGATCGTGCCATTCCACGCCCCAGGTGCCCAGCGCGATCGTGTCCGGCGCACGCTCGCCGGCCATCACCTCCTCCCACGTCAACTGACGGACGCTGTCGATATGGCGGCTTTCCCGCGTCCCGAACTCCGGACCGGTGCAGGCGAGATATGCGCGCTGCCAGCCAGGCAGCCCGCGCAGTATCCCCAGGTATCGCCACGCCTGTTCCCTGCCGCTTGCCTCCGCTTTGGAAAGGCTTACGACATCGCGCGGATCGTAATCGGCGGACGCCAGATAGGCGACGACGTCCCCGGAAAGCGGCAGACGCGCAATGACGCTTTTGTCCTTCGTCAGCAGTTGGCGCTCGCTGCGTTCGTTATCGCGCCTGGCTGCGCGAATTGCCGCGTGCACGCTTTCCGCCGAAATGTCCGCATCTTCTGCGACGCCTCCGAAGCGCGTGCCGAGCGTGCCAAGATTTACCGCGCCGCCGTTGCCGTAGCGCGTCGAGGCACCGCTGAACGCTGCGAGATCGCAATCGCCGCTGGCATCCACAAAGGCGTCCGCCTCGATCCAGTGTTCGCCTGAATGATCGGCAAAACGAATCCGGGAAATCCTGCGGTCTGTGCGCTGCGCCCCCGTCACAAACGCGTGCAAAAGAACTTCGACACCAGCGTCCCGGCAGACCTTGTCGAGAACCAGCTTGACGGCCTCCGGATCGAAGATCAGAAAGACGCCGCGATGCCGTTGCGGCGGCGTGATGGCCCCCATCGTGCGGAGCATGGTAATTACGCTGTCGGCTACGCCGCGCACGGCCTGCCGTGGTTCCTCCCCGAGTGTGTAGATGCCGCAATAGGTCAGCACGCTGCGCGTGGTCGATGCACCGCCCAGGCAGCCAGCCGACTCGATCAACGCAACCCTTGCCCCCGCTTGCGCGGCGCCTACGGCGGCTGCGACTCCGGCGGAGCCCCCGCCCACGACCACGACATCATATTGGCGAATCATTGCCACAGTTCTCCCTATCGATTTCAACAAGCTCTACCGTCACCCGCATCGCTTGCTGGCGCGGCACACGTTAGACACTAGGCGGATGGCGCCTCGCGCACCGCCATCATGCTGATGAACGCGACCAGCGGTCCCAGCGCGAGCGTGAGGAACGCGGCGAGAAACGAATGCGACCACTGAAATACGGCGCCGACAGCGACCGGCACAATCACACTGCCAAGCTGCCACAGCGCATTCGTCAGCCCCGTCGCCGATCCCGCGAGTGAGCGGCCCGCTATCTCGGCGATCATGGCTGCCATCAAAGGACTGTATGCAAATGCGGTTACGCCGAGGAGCGGCGCAACTACGCGAAATTGCGACACCGTGTGGAGCGAGCCGAACATCAGTAACAGACCGGCGAATGCCCCTACGCAGATCATGACGAGCACCTTTCTGCGTCCGCCGAGCCAGTCCGACAGAAGCCCGATACACGGCTTCGACACGATCGCGCCCACGCCAAACATCACCGTGATCGACCCGGCAACACTGGTTGAAAGACCGTGGCCTTTGACCATCAACGCGTTAGCCCAGAAAGCGAAGCCCCAGGTGCCCCACATTGCCCCGAGTCCCGCCAGCGCGACGAGCATCAGGTCACGGTTTTCCAGCAGCAACCGGACATCGACCCTTTGCCGCTTTTGCGGCCGCTCCCCCTGACGACCTGCCAGCGGCCCGTCACGCAGGACGAACAGGCAAGCGATCCCGAACCCGCAGGTCACGATGCCCAGCCCCCTATAGATGCCAGTCCAGCTTGAGAAATGCAGCAGCGCCGGAACCAGCCCGTTGGTTAGCACGACAGCGAGCGACGTGGCCGTGAGCAGCAGGCCGAGCGCGCGGCCGCGGCTCCTCAAATCGAACCACGACGTCGTCAGCTTGATACAAGCGGAATAGTCGCAACCTGCCGCAAGACCCATGAGTGTCTGGAGCAGTAATCCCGTGTACAGAGATGTGATGGAGCCGAACAGCGCGGTGCAGATGCCGAGCGGCACTAGCGAAAGGGGCAGCACCACACGGGCGCCAAGCAGATCGGTTGCCAGGCCGCCGATCACATTCGACAGAACGTATCCTGCGTAGAAGGCCGTGACGAACACACCCAGTGCGGCAATAGGCATGCCGAGGGACGTTGCCGCCGCAAGACCGAGATTGCTCCACGCCAGCCGGTCCACGAAGGTCAGGAGTAGCGCTCCCCAGGCAAACAGCAACACGACCCAGCGATACCTGGTCTGCGGCGTTGAAGCTTCTGCCGCGGTGCCCTCCTGTAGCGGGGCACCCATAATGAAAGTTTTCATTGTGTCTCCTGATGGCGGCCCTCGTTGGGGTCGCCGTGACGGACGTCCTTCCGACGCTCTGTGGATGCGACGGACGACGCGGCGTTGTGACACGCCAACACTCCGGTCGCGGCTGCAGTACGTACTACTCGCCTCCCGCCGACAATTCGTGATCTACCGGCCACGCGAGGGGCTGCACATACGCATAGCCGCGATGAATCAGACGCTCACCGCCCGCGTAGTTCGCGGGCGAGGCCGAATGCAACGACGCACGGTTGTCCCAAAACACCAGGTCACCGACCTGCCAGACGTGGCGCAGAACGAACTCAGGGCGGGTCGTGTGCGCAACCAGCGCGGCTGCCAGTTCGGCACTCTTACCTTCGGAATAACCGCTGCGCCTCCGCGGTCAATTGTTGCCCGCGGATGAGGACCATCGAGTAGCGGTAGTAGGCATCGAGCAGCGCCTGAAAGGCCTTATCGCTCAGAGGCTGGCTCAGATCGCAGCCGCCAATTTTGACCCCGATGGTCGGATGTAGAGGGGTGAGAGTGATTGACATGCTGAGACCCATAAGCGATGGGCTTACTATAATTGCGAGCTCGGAGACGGTGAATAGCCTGTTTTCCGCGAACAGTTTTCTGTTTTACCGAACGATAGCCACCCTAGGGGAAGGCCCTACGCGCGGCATTGCTGACGAGGCGAAAAATGGACATCGTGACCAATTTCAGAACGTTTCTCGAAGTCGTCCAGTGCGGAAGCTTTTCGGCGGCGTCGCGCAAATTGCATATTTCGACGTCGGTGGTGACCAGCCGGATCGAGCAGCTCGAATGGAAGGTGCGGTCTTCGTTGTTCGAGCGAAGCACGCGAAAGCTCTCGCTCACCGACCAGGGGCGACGTTTGCTGCCTGTCGCTCAACGCATCGTCCATGACGTAGACGACGCGATCAGCAGCATCTCGGGTAATGCGAACGACCTCGAAGGACCTCTGCGGATCAAGGTACCCACCACTCTGACGGCAGTATTTCTCGCAAGGGTGCTCGCGCGTTTCCAGCAAGCTCACCCGAATGTGTCGCTAGATGTGGTGGTCATCGACCGGAACGTCAATCCGGTTCAGGAGGGATTCGACCTCGTGGTGGGCATGCTGCCGGCGAGCTACGACGATGTGCTCGACGTGGGACTGTGTCCGCTCGACAGGTTCGTGGTCGCATCGCCGCAATATGTGGCGGTCAACGGCTACCCGCAGCACCCAGCGGACCTGTCGAGGCACCGCATGCTTAACTTCGGACCAACCGGACCAACATGGCCTTTCACAGGCCCGGAAGGTCAGATCGCTGTGACCGTGGAACCGCACCTGACCACGAACGACGGCCATATGCTGCTCGAATCAACGCTCGCAGGTGTAGGCATCGCGATCGTCTCGTCCTACATGGCGAGCGCCGCTCTTGCGCGCGGGCAACTCGTTCGCCTGCTGGATGCGTTTCCCATCCCGCAGTTCTGGATTCGCGCGCAGATTCCGCACAGCCGCTCGCACCTCGCCCGCGTCCAGGCGCTGCTGACCTGCTTACGCAACACGTTTGATTCAGCGAGTGTCTGGGAAAAAAATCTGGATCTTTGATATGTGTGAAACTGTCGCCCCAGCGCAGGCCAGCGTGGAAGAAACGACCGTTGCCGTGTTCCCACTGCCCGGAATGCTCAATCTCCCGTTTCACCACGCGACTGGTCGGTCCAGAAGTGCTGGACGGCGGCTCCTCCCTGGCAAGCGGTCACCCGTTAGCCAGCGTCTAATGACCGAAAGTGGCCGGACCCGGCCCTACAGCGAACTTCCGACGCCGCTCCTTTCCCTTCTCCACGCCCGAACCTGAACGAGCGCGCGAACCGAAGTTGAAAAATTCGCCGCGACACCTCGTTCTATCAGACGAATAACCCCGAAGAGCCTTACCCGGACCGACACTGTCAGGCGATCCGCGTTGCGTCGCGCAAGGCTCGCCGGGGTCGACCATTCGGCCGTCAAATCACGCGGCCGCTTCCAGGGGGCGACATGTCTGCCATCAACGTATTGATCGTTGCCGACGGCAACCGTTTTACTTTCGATCCGGCCAGCACCACCACTGAAGGCGTCTTCACGATCAACGCGTTCATTGGTGCGCTTCAGGCGAGCACCGATCCCGTCTTCACCGTTGCCAAGGCGCACCGCCGAGGCGCCACCAACCATGAGCAGCACGTCACGATTCCCGGCGATTTCACGTTCACGCCTGCGGACCTCGCGAGCTACGACGTGATGTGCCTGTTCGGCGACGAAGGCTACAACGACGGCGGACTCGAGCCGGGCTCGTCGCCTCTCACGCCGGACGAACTGATTGCCATCGCTGATTTCATGGAAGGCGGCGGCGGGGTTTTCGCAGTCGGCGACCACGACGGCCTCGGCGCGTACATGTGCGGCGACATCCCGCGCGTGCGCACCATGCGCAAGTGGTACGAGGCGGAACATCCACGCGCGGGCTTTCCCTCCAATTGGTCGACGGGCAGCATTGTCGGAAGCGAAACGCGCCTCCTGCCGAGAACCGATACGCTGCGCCCGGACAGCGCCGACGGCCAGTTCTATTTCTACGATCAGTCGGACCCCACCCCACAACCGATCATGGCGATTGCACCCGTGCATCCGGTCTTGCAGGGGCCGGTCGGCACGATCACCCAGTTCCCCGACCACATGCACGAAGGCGAAGCCATCGCAGCACCGGCGGCATTCCTCACCGGCCCGCAGATCACGTATAACGGCGCGACGCTCGGCACCCGCAGCTTCACGGAGTACCCGAGCGTCGCCGGCCATCAGGAGACGCCGCGCGTCGTCGCGACGGTCACGGAAATTCCGGGCCACACGACCATCGGCCCGGGCGGTGCATACACGAACGTGGCCACCGACAATCCGCCCAAGACGACCGGCGCGATCAGCGCCTACGACGGCTACAACGGCGGAGTCGGACGCGTGCTGACCGGCTCCACCTTCCATCACTACATGGACATCAACCTGACCGGCGACCCGACGAGCGCGAGCACGACTGCTGGCGTCGGCCCGACAAACTCGAACGCGGGACTGCCCCCTGACGCGCTCAACGGCATGTTCGCGTACTACGTGAACGCGGTGTCGTGGCTCGCACGCCTCGCCAGGACCTGCTCGCTGTGGGTGGACAAGAGTACCTTCGGCGTCGACGAAGTCGAAGAAACAAAGACCTACGGCAACGCGTTCTGGGTCGTGCTGGACGGGTTCTCGCCGAGCGAACTGGGCAGCACGATGCCGAGCTTTTCGGGCGCGTTCGCAGGCATCGTCGGCGCGAACGGCATCGTCCCCGGCACGCCCGTTCTGGAGAACCCGGCCGCCCCGTGGATGCCACAACGTATCCTGATTCCGTGCACGATCACGTTTCCCGCTGCCGCGCTGAATGCGTTCCCGACCGGATCGGCTGGCCCGTTCTTCGAATTGCTGCAAGCGAATATCGTGCTTGGCGGCGCGCCCTATTCGGCGCAAGCCGACATAGAACTGGTCCCGGGCGCCGACCCGTATTTCAACAACGTCGATCCGGCGCAGGACAACGTCTTCTGGCTCAGCCAAGATTTGCGCGTGTTTACCGTCACCGCGGGAACCGTTCCACCGTCGGTTGCCGGTGCGACGCTGTCGACCGCCAACCCGACGATGCTCGACGCAAACGCCGGATACGCATTCATCCAGCAGCTCATGGCCAACCTGAACTCCGGCTACAGCGACCCTGGCGGCATGGATCCGTTCGCCTCCGTGCTGCCGAACCAGAGCGGTGCGTTGACGGGCGACTCGTCCGTCACGCCGCACGATGGATCGGGCAATATCAACTACAACTTCGCGGTGGCACGCGTGCGCCTCTCCGGCGGTCCGACGGGCTCGACCGCGCCCAACGTGCGGGTGTTCTTCCGGATGTTCCTGACCCAGTCGAACGACACCGACTTCCAGCCGACCACCACCTACGCGAGCAACCCGGACACGCAGGGCCATCCGGGGTCGCCGGTGTTCGACGCCGCGACCGATACGATTCCGTTCTTCGCCACCGGCAACTATCCGTCCACTGACGACTATGCCGGCCTCAACGTCAACAACCGCCCGGTGAGCGCCGGCGCGGGTGGCCACGTATGGACCTATTTCGGCTGCTTTCTGAACGTGTACGACACGAACAACGTCGTCAACAACAAGTCCGTTCCGTCGCGGCTGATGGGCTCGCACCATTGCATCGTTGCCGAGATCGCCTACGATGGCGCGCCGATCGTCAATACAAACGGCGTCACGATGAGCCCCGAGAATTCCGACAAGCTCGCTCAGCGCAACCTGCAGGTGACGCCGTCCGACAATCCCGGCGCAAGCGCAACGCATCGCATCCCGCAGACATTCGACCTGCGCCCGAGTCGCCCCGTGCTGGCGGGCGCGAGCCAACTGCTCGATCTGCCCGACGAGCTGATGATCGACTGGGGCAATACGCCCGTCGGCAGCACCGCCAGCATCTACTGGCCACAGGTCGATGCGGCGCAGGTACTCAAGCTGGCGACACGGATGTATCCCGTGCACCAACTGTCGACGAGCGACGCTCACACACTGCAATGTCCGGTGACGGCGGGCGCGACCTATGTGCCGATTCCGCCTGCTGCCGGGCAGAACTTCGCGGGGCTCTTCACGATCGACCTACCGCCGACCGTCGTCAAGGGACAGGCATTCAGGATCGTGGTTCGGCGCGTGTCCACGCGGCGGGTCGGCGAGCGGACCGTCAACGCGCAACCAGCGGCTACCCGCGCGAGCGTCGGTGTCCGCGGCGACGGCAAGGGGCACGCGATGCTCAATTGGCGCTTCGTCGTCGGCACTTTCCAGGTGACGATCCCAGTCTCGACGCGCGACGTGCTGCTCGAACCTGAAGAGAATTCGCTCGCGATCATGAAATGGCGCCTCAGCCAGACTGCGCCATCCGACCGGTGGTACCCGGTGCTGCAACGCTATATCTCGTACCTGGCGGGACGAGTGAACGGACTGGGCGGGAACGCAGGCTCAATCGAACCTTCGCCGCTCGGCGTGCCACCCAAACCGGCTCACGTCCACATCGAGCACGCTCGCGAATTTACCGGCAAGGTATCTTCACTCGACTACGATCGCTTCGGAGACTTCGATGGCTTCCGGCTACTTGCCGAGGATGGTTGCGAGCATACGTTCCGAAGCCACGAGCACGCCGTCGAAGACGTGGTCCGGTGCGCGTGGCGCGAGCGCGACGTCGTCACGGTAGTCGTGCATCGCCACGAACCACATGTTCCGGTATCGATCGTTCTGCGACGCGCGCCGCGGCTGCACTAACGCCCGCAACGGGTCGCCGGTCCGCTTCGCATCGCGGCACTCGGCGGCCCTCCGTTCGTCAACGCACTAACACTTGGGCGCTGGTTTGCTCGCGCGTCACACACTGCGTTACCTGCTCGCGTTGACCCTTGCGCGTCGTGCGAATAGTGTATCCCGCGATGGTTTGAAAGATAGTCCCGAGTTTCGCGAAGTGTTCGAGAGGACAGTTCGCAATTGAAGTATTGCAGACAGGAGCGAGAACAAAACCGATTTCGTCGCGGTAAAGCGGTTCAAGCTCGTGAAATTCGACATTGTGCGAGAGGGAGACGAGCCGATGAAGCGACGTGCATAGTCGCCAATCGAACGGCGGTTTTGTGGGTACACCGGACGTCCGAACGTCTCGGTAGAGGAGCGACCGAACGACACCTCATGGCCGCGTGCTGACCGTCGCCGACGGTACGCCTCTGCAGCACACCATCATGACAATCGATCTGCCTGATCCATTTTACTTTTTTGGAAGAGCGATCTATTGGCTCACTACAACATGCAGTTCATCGCGCTTTCGCCCAGCCGCATAACGGTATTTAATGAAGTTACCGATCCAGAACTTTATTGATGTAACGGATTACTGATTAATTGCCGTCACGACCTGTATTCGCGACGAGATTGATCGATCGGGATTTTCGCATTCTGTGCTTCGGGGCCTGTGGATTATGTGCTTTGCGAATGAAATTCGCCGCTAATTACTGGAGTGAAGCCATGAAAAAGAAGATTCTGGCCGCAGCCCTCCTGGGCGTGCTGGCGAATACCGCACACGCACAAAGCAGCGTCACGCTGTACGGCCTGATCGATGTCGGCATCACCTACACGAACAGTCAGCTTACAAGCCACGGCGGTCACAGCAACGTGCAGGAAACGAGCGGCGCGGTGGATGGCAGTCGCTGGGGCTTGCGCGGAGCGGAAGACCTGGGTGGTGGCCTGAAGGCAATCTTCACGTTGGAAAACGGCTTTAACGTGAACAACGGAACCTTCGGACAGGGCGGCCGCGAGTTTGGCCGTCAGGCCTTCGTCGGCCTGTCAAGCACTGACTACGGTACGGTCACGTTCGGCCGCCAGTACAGCAGCATGGTGGACTATGTAGGACCGCTGGCGCTGACTGGCACGGAAT